>JBDTVP010000122.1:0-2585 GCA_040007175.1 Spartobacteria bacterium | reverse complement strand
CTGACCGCGGTCGCGAGCAGGATCATCTGCGATTCGAGCTTGAGCGCGGTCTCGCCGACCGAACGTTCCATCGCAGCCGTGACCGCGTGCATTTGCGCGGGCGTGATTTTGTCCGCGATGTCGAGGCGGGCGCGAAAAGTTTCGTCCAGTTCGGCGGAGCCGAGGAGGTGAAAAGTCAGTTCTTCGCAACCGGCGCGATAGACCTGGAAAACCGGCGAGCCCGGAAAGCGCGCGTTTGATTCGAAGAGCCGGAGCGGCTGGCGATCCTGGCGGAAGACGGCGAGAAAACGATCGGTTTGTTTTCGCGCAAATTGGACCACGCGCATCTTCGTCACCATCACCGACCAGCTAAAGATCGAGCCGATGGCGAGGAGAAAGAGCACCACTTTCCCGGCGACGGTCGAGTGCTCGAAAGAAAAAACGAGCCCGCCAGCCGCCAGGAATTCCGGAGAAATCAAGGCCGTCATCCCGCGCTATTAATAGCGAAACTCGCGTGAAACGAAAGTGATCAGATTGCCGCGCAGGTTATTTAGCCCGGAAGATCGGCGCGCTTCGCACGTTGCGAATTTTCCCCACAACGAGGAAGGCGAGCCCGATCGCGATCAGGAAAAAGGAGAAGAACTGGCCGCGCGTAAAACCGGCGATCAACGACGCATCCGGTTCCCGAAAATTTTCGACCACAATGCGAAGGATGGCGTAACAGATGAAGAACAAACCGGTCAGGATGCCGTCCGGTTGCCGGGTCCGGGTGCGGACGAACCAGAGGATGGTGAAGAGCAAAACGCCCTCGAGCAGCGCCTCGTAGAGCTGCGAGGGATGACGCGGGGTCAGGATCGGCCGGATCGCTTCCCGCAAGGCCGGCTCGGAATGCAGGGTGCCGACGAGCATTTCTGGAGTCGTTAGGCCAGGGGCGATTTGTTGCGCGGCGGCGAGGGCGCGCCCGGCCTCGGATGCGTTGCCCGGCTCGAGCAATTCCTTCGGGAAAAGCATCGCCCACGGCACCGTTGTGGCCCGGCCGAAGAGCTCGCCATTGATGAAGTTCGCGCAACGCCCGGTAAATAAACCGATCGGCACCACCGTTACGAGATTGTCGCCCAAGTTCGTCCAGGAGATTTTGTGCCGCCAGGAATACCAATAAGTGAAGACGATGACGCCGAGCATCCCACCGTGGCTCGACATTCCGCCTTCCCAGACGCGCACGACGGAAAGCGGGTCGCGCAGCATCTCCGGCCGATAAAATAAAACGTAACCGAGCCGGCCGCCGAGCATGACGCCGAAGAGCGCGGCCCAGGTAATGAAATCGCCGACCTGATCCGGCCGCAGTTGGGTGTAGCCGCGTTCCGCTAAAATTCGCAGGAGCCAGAAGCCGGCTGCGAACGCCGCGACATAAGCCATCCCATACCAGCGCGGTCCGAAATCGCCCCAAAGATGGAAGATGAACGGATCGAAAGTATGCAGGTAATAGGCGAACATGAGCCGGGGAGTATCGCGATCATGAATTCATTTCTCAATGCGCTTGCGCGGAAAGGCGCCGAGACCCGTGATCGCTGGCGCGCGCAACACGCCGGTCGCGCGCTCCGGAAAGCGGCGGCCGCGACGAGCTCGGTGCGCGAGCTGGTCGCGCTCGCTTCCGAGTTCGACGAGCGCGGGATCCAGGTCGCGCCGATGCAAATTCATTCCGAGATCGTGGCGCTCCTGGAATTTCTGCAAACGCAAAAACTGGAGCGTCTCCTCGAGATCGGGACCGCGCGCGGCGGGACTTTTTTCCTCCTTTCGTGCGTGGCGACGGAGAACGCGCAGTTGCTCACGGTCGATTTGCCTAACGGGCCGTTTGGCGCGGACTCATTTCCCTGGCGGGTGGATCTGGTCCGCGCTTTCGGGCGGAAAGGGCAGAGGATTTCGGCGCGGCGGGCCGATTCCCAACGCGCCGAAACCGTCACCCAGATCGAGCAACTTCTGCGTGGAGCGCCGCTCGATTTTCTCCTGATCGACGGCGACCATCGCTCCGACGGAGTGCGAAGCGATTTTGCGCGCTACGCGCCGCTCGTTAGGCGCGGCGGCTGGATCGCCCTGCACGATATCGTGCCGGGCGAAGAGAAGTATGTCGGCGGGGTGCCGGCGTTTTGGCAGGAACTCAAGGCGGGCCGGCCAGTGCGGGAGTTTGTCGAAAGCTGGGAGCAGGGCGGCTACGGAATCGGGCTGCTCGAGAAGGATTCCTAACCGGCGACGCGCGCTTTGCTCCGCACAGTTTCGGCGGCTGGTGGATTCAAGGTGGCGCGCAGAAACGGCGCGGTCCGGCTGAGCCGGCATTTCGCCACTTCTTCCGGCGTGCCGGCAGCGACGACCTCGCCGCCGTCCGCGCCCGCTTCCGGGCCGATATCGATCACGTAATCGGCTTCCGCGATCACACTCAGGTTATGCTCGATCACGATCACGGTGTTCCCGTCGTCGACCAGGCGGTGAAGGACGTTGAGGAGCAATTCCACGTCGGCCATGTGCAGGCCGATGGTCGGTTCCTCGAGCAAATAAAGCGTCGATTTCGGCGTCCGCATTTTGCGCAAACGTTCGTTCTGCGCGCGTCCGAC
>JBDTVP010000121.1:0-3767 GCA_040007175.1 Spartobacteria bacterium | reverse complement strand
CCCGAATCCCGAATCCCGAATCCCGCCTAACGATCGACGAAGATCGGCGAGGCCGTCACATCGGCCGCATCGAAATGGAAGCCGTGCCCGGCGCTGGGATCGAGCGACTTGAGAAACTCCGCGACGGCTTGCGCGGTCGCGATGGAATAAAATCGGACGAGCCCGACCGTGGAGCGCGGCCCGAAGACCGTGATCATGATCGTGTTGTCGTCGATCGAGTTCATGAAGATATGGTTGCCGTTCCCCTGGTGATAAAGCGCATTGAACTCGACCTCGCCGATCCGGCGGGCCAACTCCGCGGTCGCGGCAAAGGAGCCCGCGGCGAGAGCCGCGATGATCGTCACATCCATGGCGGAGACATCGCCAAACTGCGAGATAACGTTCCCGCCGCGATCGATCAGGACGGTCAAGTCAGCGTCCGCTTTTTGCAGGAAGTCGCCGAGGATGCCGTCGAGACTGGCGACGTTTTCGATGGTCAGGGCCGGGATGCTGTTCATAGCGAAGCAGGAGTGGCGAGACGTGGCGCGGGCGTGGGTTCCACCGGCACCGCGACGGGCGCGACGACGGTGTTCGGCGCGCTGTCGCTTTGTTTGCTGAACTTATGCAGGAGTTGCTGCGAGACCCCGTTGAGCGAGGCGAAGACGTTTTGGCCGGTGCTCGAGACGACCTCGAAACTTTGCACCCGCTTTTTTCGATTGTTCAAAAGGAACTCGAGATAATTGAGCGGCGCGATGTTGTTCAGGTCGCGTTTATTGTACTGCACGACATACGGGATCTCATCGATCGAGATGTTTTGCTGGGCCAGGTTCTCGACCAGGTTATTAAAGCTCTCGACGTTTTCCTCCATCTTTTCCCATTGGGAGTCGGCTACGAAAACAATCCCGTCGACACTGCGCAAGACGAGCTGGCGGGTAGCATTGTAGATCACCTGGCCCGGCACGGTGTAGAGCTGGAATTTGGTCACGAAACCTTTGATCACGACCGCATTGAGCGGCAGGAAATCGAAGAACAACGTGCGATCGGCGGCGGTCGCGAGAGAGACGAGATCGCCGCGGTTAGCCGGGCTGATTCGCTCGTGGATGTAGGCAAGATTGGTCGTCTTGCCGCACAGCGCAGGACCGTAGTAGACGATCTTAAACTGAATTTCCCGGCTGGCGTAGTTGATGATGGACATGGTCGTTTAGTGACGTTGTTAGGCAGTTTGAGCATAGGTCCGCGCCAATTCGTGGGCGGCCTGTCCAAGGCGGGTACGGATTTCTGGTGCGAGCTCGCCGGCCGAGTGGAAGGCAGCGAGGCAAATGTTGCGGTGGGCAAAAAAGCTGACCGGCGTCTTCGCGCAATAAACCGTGATCCCGTTGAGTTCCCCGAGATTGGCCCCGGCCATCTGCTCGGCGATTCGTTTCATGATCGCGGGCGCGATGGCACAGAGCGCATCGACTCCGTACTCGGCCGGGATATTGCCGGCGAGACTGAGACCATCGGAAAAGACAATCGCACAGGCGCCCACTCCGGGCAGCTTGCTGGCGTGCGCCACGACTGCTTTCGGATCGAGCATGTCGTCGGTATCGAGCACGACTTGGAGCGCGCTGCGCTCTCCTGGCTTGGCCACCGCGATCGGCGCCGGCGCGAACGTCGGTGGCGCGATCGCCTTCGGCGCAGCGGGAACTGGAGATGCAATCTCCGGCGGAGCCGCAAGCGGCGGCAGAACCGGCAGACTAGTGACCGGAGCAACCCGCAGCTTCGGTGCGTCGGCGATCTTTTCCCTGGCGACGGGAACCTCCGGGGCTGCGACCGGCTCGTCCGCAAATTTAACCGGAGCAGCCATCGCGGCGACATGTTTCACGACGGACGCGCCCGTTCCCTTGAGACGTTCTGCATCTTCCGCCGCCTTCTTGCTGAAGGGCGTTTCGAAATGTTCCCCGACTTCCACTTCCACTTGGTCGCCGCGGAGCTGCAGAGTCTCGGTAGGTAAATTCTGCAGCACATCCTGGAGCGACAATCCAATCGGCGTCTCCGCGTCCACGAGCTTGATCAGGGCGCGGAATTCCTCCGGCAAAGCCGTCATGAATTGCGCCGGCGAGAGCGCGACCCGGCCGAGCGCGAGCTGCGGTTGGACGATCGAGAACGGAAATTCAATCACCGCATCCTCCGGCACCTGGTCGATCGGACCCGTCAATTGGAAAGGCGGGATGCCGCGCAGGACATTACGCAAAGGCAGGCGAATGCGCGGGGCTGAGGCCAAGAACTCGAGCGCTTCCGCGGGCGGGCGGAGCGATTGCACTTCCGCGCCGGGCTGCCGCAGGTCGTTGGACGGCGGGCTCACCTTAAACGGAATCCGTCCCACAGGCGGCGCCTCCAGCACCGGCAGCGGGGTTGGAACGGACGGCCCACATGAGGCTGGAACTCTCTCAGAGGCAGACGCGTCCGTTCCGTTCGGTGAAAGTTTGCTCACGGAGGGAGCGGGTGCGGCGGCCGCTTGCGGTAGGGCCGGGCTCGGCTCTTTCTTCTCGCTGGGCGGCGCGATTTTCGGCAACGAGAGGCGAATCGGCGCAGGCGCTTTCGCCTCGGCCACGACCTTTTCCGCCACTGGCGCGGCGGCGACCTTTTCGCCGACCACCGGCGCGGGAGGTTCCGGTGCGGCCACGGGCGACGACGAAGCCCCGAAGCGCTTGCCGTCTTCCTGCGTCACCTGCAAAAACGGCGTCTCGAGTTCCGGCATCGTTTCTACGACCACCTGGTCGTTGCGCACTTGGACATTGGTGAATTGCTCGAGCACCTTCCCGAAGGGCAAAGCCACTTCGGTCTGATCGGAGGCGGGCACTTCGGCGGCGAAGAATTCCGGAGCCGCCTGGTAGAGCGAGCGCAGCGAAATGGTCGGGCGACCGCTCGCCATCCCCCGCTCGATTTCGACCGCTTTCAGGTGCACGCGATGCTGCGGGTCGATATCTACCTGCCGCAACCGCTCCTCGGGAATGAACGCCATCAGGTCCACGAAAGGCAGGGCGATGGTGCGCTCGGCCGCGGGCGTGTGCGCGGGCTCGGCGGCGGGCGCCACTTCCGACGCGGTCAGGGTGCCGTTTCCGCCTAACGAAATTTTGCGCGGTGCGGCCGGGGCGGCGACAGGCGGCGGCGCGACGGCCGCGATCGGGGTCGTTTTCGGGAAGGCGGCTATCGAGTCGAGACCGACGATCCGCGAAGAGTTTGGCATGACCGTTTTGCCGAAGCGTTCGGATGCCGGTTTTTCAAAAGAGGAGTCCGGGGAAGCGACGGCTACGCCGCCTTCCGCTCCCTTGCCCTTCTTAAAGAAGCGAAGAAACGATAAGTTCATTTTAGTGATCCTCTGCTGTGACCCGCCAGACTTCTTCCAGCGTGGTGACTCCCTCCATGGCCTTGTCGATCCCGACCATGCGGAGGGTTTTCATCCCCTCGGTAATGGCCTGGTTCTTGATCACCGCGGCCGAAGCACGCTTGATGATCAACCGGCGAATCGCCTCGCTCACAGGGAGCGCTTCGATGATCGCGGCCCGGCCGGAATACCCGCGCCCTTTGCAGCGATCGCAGCCGATCCCATGATAGAAAATCGCCCCGTCAGCCGGTTCCATCTCGAGCCGCGCAAACATTTCGGGCTCGGGAATAAATTCTTCGCGGCAATTGGTGCAGACCCGCCGGATGAGTCGTTGCGCGCAGGTCATGATGAGCGAGCTCGCGATCAGGAAAGGCTCGATCCCCATGTCGTCGAGACGCGCGATCGCGCCCGCCGCATCGTT
>JBDTVP010000120.1:0-4180 GCA_040007175.1 Spartobacteria bacterium | reverse complement strand
TCGACGCCGCGCAGGGCTTGGACCTGGCCGTCGTCGAATTCCCGGGTGAGACCCTTCGCCTCGAGCAGAGGCACGGCGCTGGCAGAAGGTGGAATCACCGGTTTAATATGGGGCCGGACCGAAAACCTGCCAGCGCGAGGAAAAAGCCTAACGATTCGACTCTAGTGATCGTCGAGTTTGTCCTTCATGTCGTCGAGGCGCTCTTCCTCAACGTCCGTGGCTTTCTCGAGGGCTTCCTTGCGTTTGTCGATCTGGTCTTCCAACTGCTCTTTGCGATCCTCGCGCGCCTCTTCCCGCGCTTCTTTTTCGTCATGGGTCAACGGACGGGTCGTGGTCGTCGTTGTGCTGGAGCTGCGCTCGGTCGTGATCGGCGCGGTCGTTACAGGAGCGGTCGTCGTCGTGGTGGCCGCGGGCACAGTCGTCACACTCGTGGCGGAAGTCGCGGGCCGTTGCACGATGATGCGGGAAGCAACCAAACGGTCGCCAGTGGTCGCGTATTCCACGGAAAGCGGGCTGCCGGGAGAAATGCGTTCCATCGCAATCGGTGCGCCGGATTCATCCACGATCGTGGTCTGTTTAGTCACGACGTAACGCAGCGGATCGGGATTCGTTTCCGAGCGCACAACGACCGTTTCCGAGCCCGGGACGTACTCGGTAAAAGCGCCTCTGGACGTGGTCACGGTGGTGGTGGTGGCCTGGGCGAACGCTTCCGTCGGCCAAACACAAATGCCAACGGCGAGCAGCAACCTGCCGAGATTTTTGAAGTTCGTTTTCATCCTAGCAGATTCGTGCCCGAGCAGGGGCATGGTCCTCTCGCGGAGGGTTTATTGCCGGGGCGTCGCAGGGTGAACCGCCCTGGATTTTTTTAAGCCGCGACGTCCTTGAGATGACCGCGCCGCCAGCTCACCGGCTCGACCGCCAGCCATTGCGGGCCAACTCGCGGGTCCGCCAGGCTTTCCAGCAGATCGACCAACGCGTAGCGATAACTCGGAAAGGGCGGGCGTTCGCCGGGATTTTTCGGCTGCAATTTTTCCGCATGCAGGGGCAGCTCAGCATGAGGGAGGCCGGCCTTTTGATGATGCACGCCGTGAAACGGTTCGTGCAGCAAACTGAAGGAAACGAGACGCCCGATCCAAGTGTTGGCGACGATGCTGCGGGTCGAGCCGTTGATCGTCTCCCCCGTCATCCCGACGTGCTCGATATACTTGCGCCAGCTCTGGAGATTGGCCGCCAGAAGCGCCGGCCCGAGATAGAGCCAGAGGAAATATTTCCACGAACCGAAGAACGCGACGGCCACGACAACCACCGTCCAGAAGCCAGCCATCAGGATCAATTCCGCCCAGACACGACGACGCATGCGGGCGCTGCGGACCGGCGAGGTCGATCCAAAAAAAGCGCGCAGGAACAGAAACGGCCCGAAGAAGAGGCCGAGATTCAACTCGAGAAATGCCGCCAGACGGCGCTTCCAGCGCGGCACATCCGGCTTCGAAAGCGGCCAGAATTCCAGGTCGCGCTCCGACGTGAGATAAGCGTGATGCGTCTGATGCACGACGCGGTAAAGACTGAAACTCATCAGGCTGAGCGTGCCGATCACGATCCCGTCAAACTCATTGAAGCGCCGATTTTTCCGTAACAGTCCGTGCGCGGCCTCGTGCAAACCGATCAGCGTGCCGTGCATCAGATGGCTGGCCACGATCAACAACAGCACCGCCGCCCAGATCCAGCCGTGATAAACCGTGAAAGCGAGCAACGCTTCCGCGCCTACCAAAGCGAAAACGAGGAGCTGAAAAGCGCCGCGTACGACCCAATGCGGCTCGTGCAGTTCGCTGAAATTTTCGGCAATATCGGCGTTCATGAAATCAATCCAGCAGTCTAGGGATACGAGTCTCGGGCGCCTCGCAGATGCCCACCAGGACGCGTTGGAATATGCCATCGAGCGTTTCGATGTCACTTTGAGAAAATAAATTCTCCCGGAAAAGCCACGCGACCTCCGGGCCTTCGCGGTCCTCGGTAATCTCGCAGCCGAGTTGGAAACGCGCGGTCCCAGTCGAGCGCATGGTCAGCCGGGCCGAGAGATTCGGAAGGGCGACTTCGGGAATAGGATGGTTCTGCAAGGCAAAGCGCACGTCGAAAAGCGGATTGCGGCCCGGAGTCGGGCGCTCGCCAAGCGCGGGCGCGAGCTCGGCCATCGGCATGGCATTGGCAAACGAATCCATCGTCGCCTGGTGACCTGCGCGTAGATGATCGGCCGCGGTCTGCGTGCGATCGACCTGGTCGCGCAGCGGCACAATCCCGGAAAAATATCCCATCGTTTCGCGCGCCCCTTGCCGGGTCCGATTCGCCACCGGCGTGCCGACCACGAGGTCATCCCGCCCTTGCCATCCCGCAAACGCGATCCGAAACGCCCCGAGCAAAGCGCTGAACAAAGTCACGCCGAGACGACGGGCCAGCTCTTGCGTCTCGTTAGCCAACTTCGCGGGAATCTGCGAGACCCAGCGTTCGGCTGGCCCGGTCGAAATCGGCGCGTCCCAGACCGGCTGCGAACCGGCTAGCTTCGTTTTCCAAAACGCGACCCGCTCCGCCAGCACCGGCGGCTGCCAGAAGGCGCGTTCCGCCGCGCCCCACGCGGTGTAAGGCAGCGGCACGGGCGGCAGCGCCTCGGCTGAGCCCATCATTCCATGGAGATAAGCGGCGAAAAGTTCCTGCACAAAAACTCCCAGGCTCCAGCCGTCGGCGATCGAGTGATGAATCGCGAAGACCAGCACGTGGTCGTTAGGCGCACGCCGCAGGTCGACCACGCGGTAGAGTGGTCCCTGCACCAGATCGAACGGCGTCCGGAAAATTTCCGTCGCCATTTCTTCGATCGCTCCCGCGCTCGCGCCCGACGCCACCTCCCGGACAATCGAATTCGCCTCCCCACTTTTCCGAATCATCTGCAACGGGCGCTCTTTCCCGGGCAGAAACGAGAGCCGCAAAACTTCCTGGCGATCGACCACCCGCTGAATCGCGGCCCGGCAATCGCGCTCCGTGAGCAGCCCGTGCACATCGATCAGGCAACAGATGTGATTGGCCGCATCCGCCACCGGCACCGGCGAAATTTCCCAGAGCTCGCGTTGCGGAAAAGTCAGCGGCTGGAGCTGCGCTTCGCCGCTCTCGAGCCACTGCTTGAGCTGGGCGCGGCGATCGACCACCGGCATCGCGATTTCGGGAACCGGCGCGCTCAACGCGCCGCACCTTCGGTCGCCTGTGACGCTTCTGCTTCGCTCCCGCCTAACAAACGGTCGATATCTTCATCAGAAATCGCGTCGAGATCGACCGCGCTGGCCGCTTCCCCCGACACCGGGACCGCCGCCGGCGCTGTTTCCGCGGCACCGGTCGCGCCGCCGAGATGGCCGGCGATCAACGTCGCAATCTGCCCGATCGTTCGCGCCCGCATCAGGCTCGTCGGCGGCAACGCGATTCCGACCGCGGCTTCGAGCGACGTTTCAATTTCCACGCCCATCAAAGAATCCAAACCGAGATCGGTCAGCGGCTGATCGTCGCGCAGACTGTCGGGCTTGACCCGCAAAACCGAGCCGACCGCTTCGCGCACCGCCTGGGAAATGACTGACTGCTTTTCCGCCGGCGCGGCTGCATCGATCCGGCTGCGCCAATCGCTCGTCGCGCCACTCGCTTCCTCATTTTCGATCGCGGCAAAGATGCGCTCGAGCAGCGGATTCTCCTGCATGCCTCGAAAGAATTGACGCCACTTGCTCCAGTCGACCCGGATCGAAATCACCTGCGCGCTGCCCGCGACGAGAAACGATTCGAGCAGCGACATCGCTTCGCCCGGCGTGATTCCCATCGTTCCCTGGCGCGCGAGAAATTCCGCGACGCGTTCGTTCCGCGCCACGTAACCTTCGCCGCCGAGCACGCCCCAGTTCACGGTCAGCGCCGGCAAACCGAGCGCCTGCCGATGATGCGCGAGCGCGTCGAGGAAGGCGTTGGCCGCGCTGTAATTTCCCTGCGCGGGATTACCGAAAATGCTCGAGACGGAGGAGAACATGACGAAAGCATCGAGCTCCAGCGCGCGGGTCGCTTCATGCAGGAGCCAGGCACCGTGCGCTTTTGGCCTAACGACGGTCTGCATCCGTTCGGGATTGAGCGCGGCGAGCGGCGCATCGTCAATCACCATCGCGAG
>JBDTVP010000119.1:0-4205 GCA_040007175.1 Spartobacteria bacterium | reverse complement strand
TAGAGTTTCCAGGGAAACATCAGGATGCCGATGATCCCGGTGAGGATGCCGCCGGTCCGGAAGCTGATCAGGCGCGGCGCGAGATTGGCGAAATCGTTCGCGGGCGAGACGACGTTGGCGGCGATGTTGGTCGAGAGGGTGGCAATCGTTAGGGTGATGAGCGCGAGGACCGAGAGGACGGGGCTGTCGAAGCGCTGCATGAGCTGCACCGGGTCCCAAATCGCTTTCCCGAAGACGATCACGGTCGCGCTCGTGACCGCGACGCCGATGAACGCGTAGAAGGTCATGGAGAGCGGCAGCCCGAGCGCCTGGCCCACGACCTGGTCGCGCTGGGTTTTCGCGAAGCGCGAGAAGTCGGGGATGTTAAGCGAGAGCGTGGCCCAATAGCCGACCATCGCGGTCAGGCCGGCGGCGAAGACGGGGAGGAATTCGGCGGTCGATTGGAACTTTGAAGGCTGGGCGAAGATCGGTCCCCAGCCTTTGGCCGCGACCACCGCCCAGACGAGCAGGCCGACGCCGGTCAGGATCAAAAAGGGCGCGGCGAAAATCTCGAGCCACTTGATCGAGTCCATTCCCCTAACGATGACGAGGATGTTGATCGCCCAGAAAATCATGAAGCAGAAAAACTCGCCGCCCGAGATGCCGATGACGGGCAGCGCGGTCTTCAGCGCCGGGTTAAACCCGAAGACAATCGCCGCCATGGCGTAGATGGCGGCGCCGCCGATCCAGGTCTGGATTCCAAACCAGCCGCAAGCGACGAGGGCGCGCATGAGCGCGGGGATGTTCGAGCCTAACGTGCCAAAGGAGGCGCGGATCAAGACGGGGAAGGGGATGCCATAGGCCGTGCCGGGATGCGCGTTGAGGGTCATCGGGATGAGGACGATGAGATTCCCGAGGAAGATCGTGAACACGGCCTGTTTCCAGTTCATGCCCTGCTCGATGAGGCTGCTCGCGAGGGTGTAGGTGGTGATGCAGATCGCCATCCCGACCCAGAGCGCGGCGATGCTCCACATCGACCAGGTGCGACCGCTCGCCGGGACGGGCGCGAGGTCGGCGTTGCTCAGGCTGCCCGACTGCAATGTCGCGCTGAGCGAATCGTTAGGCGGAGCGGACGAGGGTGTCATTCGGCCGGGCATCCTGCCAGCCTCGCCGCGCGGAAGTCGAGCGATTCTTTTCGGAGGGAAGAGTGAATCTGGAAGCCAGGAAACCAGGAAGAAGAGGAAGATTTTTGAATCAAGAAATGAGGAAAGCAGGAAAGCGAGGGCGAGGAACCGAGCGTTTCAGATTTCTTTCCTCCCTGGCTTCCCGATTCACTCCCTCAGTGCATCCCGGTGCCGGCGAGGTGCTCGATTTGCTCCTCGCTCGGCTGGGCTTTGCGAATCCACTCTTCCGCACCCAGGATTTCCTGTTGGGCCGCGACGGTGACGGGCGGCAGGGGCTGCGCCCGGGCGACCAGTTTGCCTTTCACTTTCACCGGCTTGGCGCGCTTGATCGAGAAATCCCAGTGCCAGCCGAAACGGAGGAGCGAGTAATACATCGTCTTGGCCTCGATCGCCCCGACGCCGCTGCAGCGCATCGCGTTATAAAACATCCGGTCGCAATCGCGCGGCGGGCGGTCCTGTTGATCGTAAGAAACGTCGTGCAGGACGGAGGCATTCCGATATCGCCCCTCGAACGGACCGCCCATGAAGGTCCAAAGCGAGCGCGGGATCGAGGCGCCATCCACGACCGACCCGGCCGGCGCGACCCAGACGGTGCCCTGCGGATCGGTGTAACGAAATTCGCTCAGGAGCGTCATGCTGCGGCCGTCCGAATTCCAGCGGGTCACGGGCGAGCCGGTGTAATAACCCCACGGATGTTCCTGCGTCGCCGCCTTGCGCCAGGAGACCGGCGCGGGCGCAGAAGCACAACCGGCCAAAAGGGCCGCGGCCATGAGCATGGAAAACAAGCGCATCGGGAGACAATTGGCGGTTGCGCGGCCGGTGCAACTTCCCGGCGACAAAATGGATCGTTCGCGCGAGAGCGTTTCGTTCGCGCGGAAGGAAGTCATTTTTCCATTTCACTCGCGCTGGGACGGCCGCGAAAAGGTGGCTATTCTGGACGATGCGCGTGCTGATTGCCGATGCTCAGAAAGACGTCGGACTGAACCTGGCCACGCTGGTCGAGCGCTGCGGCCACGAAGTTTTGCTCGTCGTTGGCTCGGGATTGGAAGCGATCCAGGCTTATGCGCGGCTGAAGCCCGATCTGGTTTTGATGGATTATTCGATGCCGCGGCTGAACGGCGCGACTGCTTCCCGGATGATCCTGGCCAAGGATCCCGAGGCGAAGATCGTGCTGGTGTCGGCCGGGGGCTCCGGGCCGCAGCTGGCCGCAGCCGGCGCGCTGGCGATTTTAGCGAAACCGGTCGAACTGGATCGGTTATACGCCGCGCTCTACGACGCTGCGCCGCATCGGCCGGAGCCGTCGGGCCCGTTGTGATTCGGCCGCGAGATGCCGCGGCAGAAGTTTCTGCAGGATTGACAAGGCAACTTCGAAACGGTTTGTATCGAAGGCGAGAAATCAAGATGCAACGATCGTTCCTGGCTGTCGCCGCGGTCCTCGTTCTGAGCGCGAGTGCCGAAGCGCGAATTGGTGAGACCGACGCGCAGATCCATGCGCGCTACGGGGACCCGATCGCCGTCCTGCCGACCCGTGACGACACGCCCGGCCTAACGAAATGTTATTCCGCCGAAGGCTATATCATCGCTGTCACGAGCGTGAAAGGGCGGAGCGTCCGGGAGATCCTAACCAAGGCGAACAGCGCCAAGATTACCGACGACGAGATCCAGACGGCGCTGAAGGCCAACGCGCGCGGCGCGGCCTGGGACGCGGCGGTGCTGACCGGACGAACAACCGTGCCGGTGGGCGTGCGCGCGTGGCGCACGGGCGAGCAGGAAGCGCGGGTCGCGTTTTACGATGCGCAGACGCGGGCGCTTTTTATTACGACGCAGCCGTTCATCGACAAGGCGAGCGCACCGCGGCCGAAGATTTCCGTGCGGGAAGCACTCCGCGATCTGGGGCGTTCGGGCGGGCGGGCGACGCGGGACCTGCAGTTGATGGATAAAGGCTCGGTCTTGCGCGGGCGCGACGGTGCCGCCGGCCCGGCCGCGAGCCCGGCGAAGTAAGCTGCGTCTGAATTAAAGCGGATAGGGCAGGGTCGCCCCGAGGATGGTCACGAGGAGCAGCACCACGGGCACGAGCACGAGAAAGACGACGAAGGTGTAACCCATGACGTCGCGCGCGCGGAGTTGAAAGAGCCCGAGGATCGGCAGCATCCAGAAGGGCTGCACGAGATTGGCAAGCGCTTCGCCCAGGTCGTAAGAGGCGACGACCCAGCCGAGGTGCACCTTGAGCTCGTGCGCCGCGGCCATGACGTAGGGCGCTTCGACGACCCATTTCGATCCGCCGGAAGGCACAAAGACACCGAGCACGGCGGAATAGGTCGCGACGATGGCCGGAAAGGTCAGCGGAGTCGAGAGACTAACGAACCCATGTGCGATCTTCTGACTGAGATGAGTCGAGGTAATGATACCGGCAATGCCCGCGTAAAACGGGAACTGGAGGATGACGCCCCAGACCGCCGGGGTCGCGCCCTGCACGGCGTGCATCAGGCGCGCCGGCGTGCGGTGGAGAAGGAAGCCTAACAAGAGAAAGGTCAGGTTAACGGTGTTGAGGTTGATCGCGTTCAACGGCTCGCCGGTCTGCGCGAAGTAGCGGACCAGATACGTCCCACCGAGGAGGACGATGAGCCAGTTAAGGATCGGCGAATTTTCGAGCCACTGGCCGGGAGTGGGTTTCGCGACGGTGGCGGGCGGTTCCATCTCTGCCTGGCCAAGTGCGATTCCAAGATCGCGCGCTGTCTTGCCGCTTCCTGCTGGTGGAGTGACCAGCCACATCACCGTGGTAACGAGCGCGATTTCCACGACGACGGACAAGAGACTTTGCCAGAGAAAAATCGTGTGGCTAAACGGGATGAGCCCGCCCGCGACCGTCCCGCCGTGGGCCACGATCTCGCGGATCTGCGGCTGGAGCGCGCCGGGCGTTGCCATTTGCAAGGCGGCCGATCCGCTCAGCCCTTGTGCCCAGATGCTGCCGAGGCCGAGGAAGCTGGCCGCGGCGAGCGCGCGATAGTCGACGCCCTCGACGCGGCGGGCGATTTCGCGCGC
>JBDTVP010000118.1:0-4457 GCA_040007175.1 Spartobacteria bacterium | reverse complement strand
AATACACCGTCTCGCCATTGTTAGGCATCCCGCTCACCTGGCTGACCGAGATCGTCCAGGTGGACGCGCCGCATCGTTTTGTCGATGAGCAACGGGTCGGACCTTACCGCATCTGGCATCACGAACATTTCTTCCGCGCGCTCCCCGATGGGACGACCGAGGTGCACGACCTCGTGACCTACGTGCCGCCGCTCGGTCCGTTAGGCGTCCTCCTCAATACCTTCCTGATTCGCCCGCAACTGGAGCGGATTTTCGATTACCGGCGCGAGCACCTGCCGCTCGGTCCCGGCAAAGGCCCGGCTTGACCCCGCCCGTAAAACCGCTTTACCTAACGTCTCACCAACGCCGGAAAGGAAGCGCCTTTGGAACTTAAAGACATCAAAGCCATCATCGATCTGATGAAGAAAAACGACCTCTCCGTCTTCGAGATGGAGAAGGACGGTTTCCGTCTCAAGCTGCAGAAGGGAGCGGGCGAACAGACCGTTTTTGCCACCTCCGCCCCTCCGCAATTTGCTGCCAGCCTGGCCCCGGCTCCCGGAGCGAGCGTGCCCGGCGGGGGAGCACCCGCGGCCATGGGCGAGCCGGCCGAGCCGGCCGGCAAAGAAGTCATTTCCCCGATGGTCGGGACCTTTTATCGGGCCGCTTCGCCGGAGTCACCGCCCTTCGCCGACGTCGGGCAGGAGGTTAATCCCGACACCGTCGTCTGCATCATCGAAGCGATGAAAGTGATGAACGAAATCAAGGCCGAGGTCAGCGGAGTGATCGCCGAGGTGGTCGCGGAGAACGGCAAGCCGGTTCAGTTTGGCCAGGCGCTCTTTAAGGTTCGTTAGGCAAGAAATTTCTCGTCGGCGTTTTTATTCCCGGCCAACGGGGAACGTGCGCCATCTTTCATGTTCGAAAAAATCCTGAT
Organism: Spartobacteria bacterium; assembly: GCA_040007175.1. Classification (GTDB taxonomy): domain Bacteria; phylum Verrucomicrobiota; class Verrucomicrobiia; order Chthoniobacterales; family UBA10450; genus Palsa-1392. The sequence goes on along the minus strand of JBDTVP010000118.1, from coordinate 3,547 downwards.
CGCCAACCGCGGAGAGATCGCCCTTCGCGTCATTCGCGCCTGCAAGGAACTCGGCATCCGAACCCTGGCGGTTTATTCCGAGGCGGATGTCGATTCGCTCCATGTGCAGTTGGCGGACGAATCAATCTGCATCGGCTCTGCGCCCAGTTCCGACAGCTACCTGAAAATCGACCGCATCATGAGCGCGGCGGAAGTGGGCGACGTCGACGCGATCCATCCCGGCTACGGATTCCTGGCCGAGAATGCGCACTTCGCCGAGGTCTCCGAGAGCTGCAAAATCAAATTCATCGGCCCGACCCCGGCGGCGATGCGGGCGATGGGCGACAAGAATTCGGCCAGGGCCGCGGCGCGCAAAGCGGGCGTGCCGGTGACGCCGGGCAGCGACGGGATCGTGGAGGACGAAGCCGAAGCGGTGCGCGTGGCGAAGAAGATCGGCTATCCGGTCATGATCAAGGCCGTCTCGGGCGGCGGCGGTCGCGGGATGCGCGCTGCGCACAACGAAGTGAGCCTGGTCCAGGGTTTTCACGGCGCGCGGATGGAAGCGGAAAAAGCTTTCGGGAACGCCGAGGTTTACATCGAAAAGCTGATCGTGAACCCGCACCACATCGAGTTCCAGATCATGGCCGATACGCACGGCAACATCGTGCACCTCGGCGAACGCGATTGTTCGATCCAGCGCCGGAACCAGAAAGTGATCGAGGAATGTCCGTCGCCTTTGCTCACGCCGGCGATGCGCAAGCGGATGGGCCATGCGGCGGTCAAGCTGGCGGAATCAGTTGGCTACACGAACGCCGGCACGATGGAGTTCCTGGTCGACCAGGAAGGCAACTACTTCTTCATCGAGATGAACACCCGCATCCAGGTGGAGCACACGATCACGGAGGAAGTTTACGGCTGCGACCTGGTGAAGGAGCAAATTCATATCGCCGCCGGCGACAAACTTTCGCCGCATATCGCGAAGCCGATGGCGCGTTCGCACGCCATCCAGTGCCGGATTAACGCCGAGGATCCGGCGCGCAATTTCCAACCCTCAGCCGGCCGGATTAATTTCTACTACGCTCCCGGCGGACGCGGCATCCGGATCGATTCCCACGCCTATACCGGCTACACCGTCCCGCCTAACTATGACTCGATGATTGCGAAATTGATCGCGGTCGGCGCGACCCGCAAATCGGCCATCGCGCGGATGCAGCGCGCGCTTGGCGAATACCTGATCGCCGGGATCAAGACGACGATTCCGTTTCACAACGCGATCATGCGCAATGCGGATTTCCGGAACGGGAATTACGACACCGGGTTTGTCGATCGGTTGATGAATTCCGATTCGTTCGAGTTGCGGCCGTCGAACGGCGGCCTGCACGTTTGAGCGCGCCGGAGGTGAAATCCCTCGCGGCTGCCCGGCTCTACGCCATTCTCGATCTCGGCTACGTCGCGCCGATAGATGCGGCCGCTGTCACGGCCGAACTGCTCCGGGGCGGGGCGGATCTGATTCAACTCCGGGGGAAAGACCAAACCGTCGCCGAGCTTAGCCAGCTGACCGAAGGGCTGCACCGCCTAACGAGGACCGCCGGCGTGCCGTTGATCATCAACGATCATCCCGAGATCGCCCGCGACGTGCCGGTGGAAGGCCTGCACCTCGGGCAGGACGATCTCGGCATCGCTGCCGCGCGCGAAATCGTTAGGCGCGATTGCTGGATTGGGAAATCGACGCACAGCGTGGCGCAGGCGCAGGCCGCGCTCGCGGGAGGCGCCGATTATCTCGGCTTCGGTCCGCTCTTCGCCACGCCGACGAAACCGGATTATAAACCGGTGGGCCTCGATGACCTCCGCCGCGTGCACGAATTGGTTGCCCGGCCGATTTTTTGCATCGGCGGAATCAAGCTGGAAAACCTGCCGGAGGTAATGGCCGCTGGCGCAACGCGCGTAGTCATCGTATCTGGCCTGCTGCAAAGCGCCGATATCGCCGCCGCCACCCGCGCGGCGAAAGCGCTCCTCATCCATTCTCAAATTTGAAATCTTCAATCTAAATTTCCCATGTCTGTTCTCGTTGTTGGCTCGATCGCCCTGGATACGGTAAAAACGCCGGTGGAAGAACATGCCGATCAACTCGGCGGTTCCGCTTCCTACGCCGCGGTTGGCGGAAGTTTTTTTGCGCCGGTGAATTTGGTCGGCGTGGTCGGCGACGATTTTCCCGAATCCGCTTTTGAGTTCTGGCAGGCGCGCAAGATCGACACGAGCGGCGTGCAGCGGGCGCAGGGTCAGACTTTTCGCTGGTCGGGCGAGTACGCGTGGGATCTCAACACGCGCGAAACGAAATCGGTCGCGCTCAATGTTTTCGAAAATTTCAAGCCGGAGCTGCCGGAGAAGTTTCGCGAAACGCAGTTTGTGCTCCTGGCCAACATCGCGCCTTCGCTCCAGTCGCACGTCCTCGACCAGATGCGGAAACCGCGCTTCGTCGTCGCGGACACGATGGACCTCTGGATTGAGACGACGCGAAAGGATCTCGACGCGCTCCTCCCGCGCGTCGACCTGCTCATTTTAAACGACAGTGAAGCGCGCCAAATGACCGGCGACACCAGCCTGATCCGGGCCGGCCGAGCGCTGCGCCGGATGGGGCCCAAATACGTCGCGGTGAAAAAGGGCGAGCACGGCGCGTTGCTTTTCGGGCCGGATGATTTTTTCAGCTGCGGCGCTTATCCGCTCGAGGACATTCACGATCCTACCGGGGCAGGGGACACCTTTGCGGGCGGTCTGGCTGGTTATCTGGCGGGCTCGAGCGAGGGCGAGATTACGTTCGCCGATCTCCGGCGGGCGGTCATTTTCGGGAGCGTGCTGGCGAGTTTTAATGTCGAAGCGTTCAGTCTTGATCGTTTGCGTCGCCTAACGAACGACGAAATCGAGGACCGGTATGAGATGTTCCGGCTGATGAGCCAGTTCGAGGTTCTGCCGTAGACGACGAACCGTTTCGTTTTGTCGTCCTGCGCCGTCCGTTATTTTGTCACCCCGATCCGGCGCAGCGCGGAGAGGGACGCCGCGGTCGGAGGCTGCGCGTTCGGGCTCAGAGAAACGTGGACTGCAGCTGGGAGGTCCCTCGTCGTCTGCGCGACTCGGGATGACAGAATAGAGAAGTGGGAGTGCCATTCGGCAGCGGGAGCCACGGCACACCCGGAAGTTGCCAGCTCCGTTCACTCGCAAGTCGCCAGCCTCGTCCCCCCACGGATGCCTCTTTCCTATTTGCCTTTCCCCGCGGCGCGCTCCTATTGATCCCGCATGGGCACTCTCCGTCTCGGCGTCAATCTCGACCACGTGGCGACGCTCCGGCAAGCGCGTTACGCGACCACGCCCGATTCCAAGAACGCCGAGCCCGATCCGCTGGTGGCCGCGAGCCTTTGCGAACGCGCCGGCGCGAGCGGGATCACCGCGCATCTGCGCGCCGACCGCCGCCATATGCAGGACCGCGATCTGGAACGGCTCCGCGCCAACATCATGACCAAGCTCAATCTCGAGATGGGGAACACGAGCACGATCATTGATTTCGCCCTCCGCC
>JBDTVP010000117.1:0-4742 GCA_040007175.1 Spartobacteria bacterium | reverse complement strand
TTTGCGACGCGCTACAATCAGCCCGACTCCACCGAGGTTCGCCGCTTCCTGCAACTTGGTTTCTGTGCCGGTTTGTCGCCAGCCAAAGCGCTGCCCAAAATCGCGCAGCCAGCGGAAGAGGTCGTTCGCCCGTTGTTCGTCGATCGTTCGCTCGTAGAGCGGCTCGACCGATTCACCCCGCGCGATGCGCTCGATCGCGCCCGGCGTCCACCAGACCCGGGGCAGATACACGCCGGACAGATAACAATAATCGTGCGCGTAAACGTTGCAGAAGGTGCAGCCGCGCGCGCCTTGGTAACGCTTGTTCGCTGTCTTATCGACCCCGAGCCATTTGATAATCGCCGCCAGCTCCGCGCACCGGTCCGCCGCGGTTTTTCCTTTTCGGTCCGGCTGGCCCGGTTCGTTCAGCGAATGCACGCCCGCAGGATCCGTTCGCCGGGTCACGCTCCCGGCCTTGCGCGGCATGTAGACCGCCACGATGCCCGTGGCCGGTTCCGTCGCTGAAGGAATCATGACCGGAACGGCAGTCGCTTTCCTGACCGGCTTAAGAAACTTCCTCTGCGCAAACCCCCGCAGATGCGCTCCTTTCAGACTGGTTTCTATCTCGAGGAACCGGCTTCGCTTGTTTCCAGAAAGCCGCTGCACCAACTGGCCTGCCGGAAGGGTGGCAATCACGTTGGCGGAGGGCCGCTTCTTTCGGATCTTCGGATCGCTCCGCAGACTTAAAGCGCGTTTCGGATCGACCATGAAAACATCGTCCGTGACCTCGATCGCAGTGGGCGCAGCGAGCGGCGCGGTGCCCGGTCGCGGCGGCACGATCGGCCCAGTCGGTATCTCCATCGGGATGGCTTGGGCAATCCGGAGATACTCCAGCACATTCTCGCCGTAGTAGCGCCCGTCATCGTCGCGAAAACCCTGCTTGAAGCCTTGCTTCAAATTCACCGATCCCCGGTTGTAGGCGATCGCGACAAAGACGCGCTCCTGATCAGTCAGCTCCTGTTTGTTGAGCCCAAAGGCGCGCCTTTTTGCGTGGCCTAACTCCTCCAGGAAAAGCGCGAGGCAGGCACCGAAGTCATACCATCTTCGCTTGAGGAAAAACTCGGGATTATTCTGAAAGAACTGGATGTCGTACTGGAAGATGCCAAAGCCGTGACAGAACTTGTTGGGATTCACGTCGGACAGCTTTTTACAGATCCGGTCATAGCGCGCGATGGTTTCCAAGGCCTCGCGAGCAATCTCAAACATCTCCCGGCCATTCTCGGCCGCGAGAAGCTGCGCCTTACTCGTGGGGAACGCCGTCCGCCGCGGGCCGTCGATCGTGTCGCCGACACAAACCTTCAACAGATCCGCGACACTTAGCCGGTTAATTAGCGGCGACCAAAGATAGCCCGTCTCCTGATAAGCGACCGCGGCCAGCATGTCGCTGCTGTAGGGCGTGCCACTTATGGCGGCTTCGATCGGCTTACGGAAGCTGGTCTTAAACCAGGCAATTGCCTCTCTTACAGTCATCGCGATTCCTCGTGGGGGTTAGAGTTGAGCGGTCCGGGCCGGGTTCGCCGGCCGCCTGCCTGACTCAAGCAATTTTCCTCGGGCGAGGCAATCACATTCCACTCCACCGGATCGGCAGGCGCATTTCTGTTTTGCGATCTCTTCAGCATTTTGTTAAAGCGCCTGGATCAAACCAATCCTTACTCAGGTTTTCCAGCACTCGTTCCCGCTGCTCACGACACTGCTTTTCGCAGCCGGCGCACCGCTCTCGACCTCGGCGGATGATCGCTCCCCGCCGGCCGGACCGGTGGATGCGCTCATCCCGTGGCTCCTGCAGGACGACGCGCCGTTCCGCGATCTCCCTTTCGCCAGGGTAATTTTCGACGCGACAGGAAAGAAAGTGCTCGCGGTCGCTCCGCACAACGCGGTCGATCAACGCGTCATCCGCCAAATTTCCGCCGTGCTCGATCAAGTCGTTAGGCAAATGAATGCACCGGAAAGCGCGCTGCCGCCCAATGCGCGAATCAATGAACTCAGCAGCCGTTTCGAGAATTTACTGCGCGAGCTGCTCAATGCCGCCCCGGGCTTGCGCTGCGATTTTCCCCACACGGCGGACGGGCGCATCCAGCGCTCCGGTTATCCCGATCTCCGCCTTTTCGATGAAGAAACGAAACGGGTCTTTTATCTCGACCCAAAACTCTACGCCGCCGGAAGCCGGGAGAGCAGCTTCCGCACGTTTTATTTCGAGCCGAAGAAGGCGACCAACAAAGTGCTCGATGATGCGGTCCATTTCGTGGTCGGGTTTGAACATGCGCCCAAGGCCGATGGGCGTTGGAAATTTACCCGCTGGGATTTAGTCGATCTCGCGCATTTCCAGGTAAAACTGAAAGCGGAATTCCAGGGCTCGAATCACGACCTATATCGCCCTGACGCGATCGTCGCGACGAGCGCGAAATGAATTCCCGTTGCCGAGGTGGGGCGCGACGGCAATGTTACCCGGGTGATTATCCAGGCACCGGAAGCCTTTCAATTCGATACGATTGACGACGTGCTGCAGGACATTGCCGCCGGCAAGATCGTAATCGTGACCGACGATGCCGACCGCGAAAACGAGGGCGACCTCATCATGGCGGCGGAAAAAGCGACCCCGCAGACAATCAATTTCATGACCATCCACGGGCGCGGTCTCATCTGCGTGCCGGTTTCAACCGAGCGCGCCGACCAGCTCGGGCTGCAGCGGATGGTCGCGCAAAATCGCGAAATGTATCGGACCGATTTTACCGTCTCGGTCGACGCCGCGAAGGGCGTGACAACCGGAATCAGCGCGCACGATCGGGCCGCAACCATCCGCACGATCGCAAAACGGAAATCGGTCCCGGAGGATCTCGTGCAGCCTGGCCACATCTTCCCGTTGCGGGCCAAGGAGGGCGGCGTCCTGCGTCGCGCCGGTCACACCGAAGCCGCGGTCGATCTCGCGCGCATGGCTGGCCTGCAACCAGCCGGCGTTCTCTGCGAAATTCTGCACGACGACGGCACCATGGCGCGGCTCCCCGAGCTGATGCAGTTCAAGAAAAAGCACAAACTGCGCATCTGCACGATCCAAAGTTTGATTTCCCACCGCCGCCTACGTGAGAAGCTGATCGTCCGCGAGCAGGTCGTAAAATTGCCGACCGATTACGGCGATTTCGATCTGCACATGTATCGCTCGACGGTCGATAATGCTCATCATCTCGCCCTCGTGAAAGGGAAGATTTCCAAAACCAAACCGGTTTTGGTCCGCGTCCACAGCGAGTGCCTGACCGGCGACGTTTTCGGTTCGCGCCGGTGCGATTGCGGGAACCAACTACACGCCGCGCTCCAGCAGATCAGCGAGACGGGCGGGGTGCTGGTTTACATGCGGCAGGAGGGTCGAGGGATCGGCCTCGCGGCCAAAATTCACGCCTACAAATTGCAGGAAGAGGGTCTCGACACCGTCGAGGCGAACGCCAAGCTCGGGTTCGCCGGCGACTTGCGCGATTACGGCATCGGCGCGCAGATTCTCTATGATCTCGGAGTCCGCAAATTCCGTTTCCTGACCAATAATCCCAAGAAGGTCGTTGGCCTCGAAGGCTACGGCATCCAGATGGTCGAACAGGTGCCGATCCGCAGCGAGCCGAATCCGCATAACGCCAAGTACCTCGAGACGAAACGGGTGAAAATGGGCCACTTGCTCTAAGGACAAGTTTCAAATGACCAGGGACGAAGGAATTCCAAACCACGAAATCCAAAAACGGGAGCGCGCGTCCCGCATTCGCCCTTGGTAATTGGTCATTCCTTCGTCACTGGTCAGTTGCCATTGTCTATTTTAAAAATGTCCAAATTCGTTCCGCCAAAACCCCGCCTTATCAACGTTAGGCGCGGGTTCGTGCTGGTCGCGAGCCGGTTCAACGCCAAGTATGTCCAAGGTCTGGTGACCCATTGCACAGATGAGCTGCGCACGCTCTCGCCCGCTTCCAATGTCCAGCTACACCATGTCCCCGGCGCTTTCGAGATTCCAATCCTGGTGCGCGAGGTTGCCCTGAAAAAAAGTGCGGATGCAATCATCGCCCTCGGCGTCATCCTCCAGGGTGAAACGGCACATGCGGAACATCTCGGACAGGTCGTGACCAGCGCGTTGCAGGACATTTCCCTGGAACATGGCGTGCCGGTGATTCACGCCGTGCTGAGTTTGAAGAACGAAGCCCAGGCCCGAAAACGCTGCCTCGAGGACGGGATGAATCGCGGAACGGAAGCCGCTCGCGCCGCTCTCGAGATGGCCAACGTCATCGCGGAGCTCCGCAAGTAACTATGGGCCGACGACGTTCAGCGCGGCGAGCCGCGCTTCAATACCATTTCTGGCGCGACCTCCACGGTGGCGAAGGCCCGGAATCGATCGCGGAATTCTGGGAGCTTTGCCCGGCCAAAAGCGGTGTGCAGCAATTTGCCGCACCCCTCATTGAAGGAATGCTGGCCCACCTGCCAGAGATCGATGAGCGCATCACCCGCTATTGCGAGAACTACGAATTCCGCCGCATCTCGGCGGTTGATCGCAACGTCCTGCGCCTCGGCATATTTGAAATGTTTTACCGGGAGGACATCCCGCCGGTCGTCTCGATCAACGAAGCGATCGAGCTCGCAAAAGAATTCGGTGGCCCAGATTCCGGACGTTTCGTTAACGGCATCCTCGACCGGGTCAAAGGCGACCTTTCCCGACCTTTGCGCGAAGCCGCGCCGCC
>JBDTVP010000116.1:0-4787 GCA_040007175.1 Spartobacteria bacterium | reverse complement strand
GCGGCGAGAGCATGGCCCGCGCGAAGGAAATCATCGGCGGCATGACCAAGGAAATGGAGATCGGCGAGATCTATCATGGCCGGACCGTCTCGATCAAAGAGTTCGGCGCCTTCGTCGAAGTTTTCCCGGGCAAGGATGGCCTCGTGCACATCTCCGAGTTGGCCGATTTCCGGGTCAACCGGACGGAAGACGTGGCCAAGGTCGGCGAGATGATGTGGGTCAAATGCATCGGGATCGACGACAAGGGCCGGGTGAAACTTTCGCGCAAAGCGGCGATGAAAGATCGCGGCGAAGCGGAAACCATCGTCCCAGTGAGCGGCGGCGGAGATCGCGGCGGCGAACGGCGTGAAGATCGCGGCGATCGCGGGCCACGTGGTGGTGGTGGTGGTGATCGCGACCGGCGCGGCGGACGTGGCGGTGGCGAGCGCGGTGGACGCGGTCGCGAACGTCGTCACGACGAAGCGCCGCGGAGCGGCGACGGCGAGAGCGCCCCGCAGGCGCCCGCGCCCGCGCAGCCGCAGTCGCATCCCGAAGATTACGAGCCGTCGCGGTAAGCGGCGGCTGCAATGCCCTGGAGCCGGGGACGCTGTCCCCGGCTCGGTAGCCTAACGAGCGTTGCACAAACGTCGCCCTCCGGCGCAGCTCACGGCTGCGCTCGGCGGTCGCTTTGTCGTGAAGCCGGATCGTGCCGCGCGCCGCATCTTTAATTGGCGTTCACGTGCTCCGCTTCATCCCTGAATCCTTCTTGCATCCTTTCCGCCCAACCGCGTTGCTAGGCGAGCGGCATTTTTGCGCCGCGCGCCGCTATGCATTGGTCCTTCGTCTGGTTCGGTTATCTCCTCACCTGGCTAACCATTCCGCACATTCTCCTCCGCAATAAGCCGCCGGCTTCGACCCTCGCCTGGATTTGGGCGGTCATTCTTTTTCCCTACGGCGGTCCGCTCTTTTATCTCCTCTTCGGGACCGATCGACTCGTTAGGCAACGACTCCGCGCAACCCGCGCGATGGATTCGGCCGGCTCGCTCCAGGAACGCAAAAGCACCGCCCAGACCGAAGCGCTCGTCGAGCAGATCTCGCCGGCCGAGCGGCTCGGCGTCGAAATGCTCTCCCAGCTGAATGAATGCGCCGTTTCTTCCGCGGAAGAGACGCGGCTCCTGATCGACGGCGGGGAATTTTTTCCGGCCCTGGCGGAACGCATCGATCAGGCGCGCGACCATGTGCACATCGAGTTCTACATCTGGCGGCACGATGCGCGCGGCCGGGAGATGCTCGCGCATCTCGTGGCGGCCGCGAAGCGCGGGGTGGAAGTGCGGCTCCTGCTCGATTGGGTCGGTTGCATCTGGCTGCGAGGCGCGGTTTTTCGCCCTTTGCGCGCGGCCGGCGGCAAGGTCGCATGGTTTCGCACCGCGCATCCGTTTCGCAATCGCTGGACTTTCAGCCTGCGCAATCATCGCAAACTTCAGGTCATCGATGGCCGCCACTGTTTCGTCGGCGGGATGAACATGGCGCGCGAATACGCCGGGGAAGATCCGGTGATCGGCCCGTGGCGCGACGTGCAACTCGAAATGACCGGCGCGGTCGCACGGAAATTTCAGATGATTTTCGCGGATGACTGGTTCTTTGCCACAGAAGAAAAATTGCTCGCGCCGCGCTATTACCCGCGCCCGACGGAAGAGCAGCGTTTGATCGTCCAACCGATGACCGATGGGCCCGACAACGCGGATGACCCGATCCAGATGTCGATCGTCCTGATGCTCAACTCTGCGCAGCATCGGGTCTGGCTGACCGCCGGCTATTTCGCGCCGAAAGAGCCGCTCCTGACCGCGCTGCAACTGGCCGCGCGCCGTGGTGTGGATGTGCGGATGCTTGTCTCCGAGAAAACGGATCACCCCATGCTCGTGAACGTCGGGCGTTCGTTTTACGAGGAGCTGCTCCGGTTCGGAGTGAAAATTTACGAATACGAGGCGGGGATCAATCACGCCAAGGTCGCGCTCGTCGATGAGGACTGGCTGATGGTCGGCTCGGCAAATTTCGACGTGCGCTCGATGCGGCTGAACTTCGAATTAAACGCGCTGGTGCGCGATCGGGAGCGGGCGGCCGAGCTCGGGCGGATGCTGGAAAAAGATTTCGCGCACGGCTCGCACCAGATCGTGGAGGAAAAATTCTTGGCCCGGCCGCGGACGCAACGCCTGAAGGAAAGTCTCCTCCGCCCGCTCGCCCCATTGCTCTGAACGCCTTGGCCTAACGACGGTTTTTTCTCGCATCGTTAGGCTAAAATGCGGCGAAAAATCGGGCGTGAGCAAAGCGCGCCGACATAAAATCTTTCATTCTCGTTCAAAATTATTTTGCCAAGCCAAGGAGCGTTCATAGAATTGCCCCCTCGCGAGCCTCCGGCGAACTTTTCCAAATTTCATTTTTTCCTTTCTGAAGCCGTCACGCCTTTTCATTTTAACTCGCGCGTTTACCACTTGGCGGCCTCTCGTGCGCCGGTTTAGTCTCCGCTAATTCGGTATGGCCAATTTTTTCCCGCGCTGGACCAACTGGCTCCCACTCAAGATCATGATCTGCGGGACCGTGCTCGTGACGGCGCTGGTCGGCGCGACCTGGTACTACGACACGCCGAAATACACCCGGGTCGGTTACATGCCGACGCAGCCGGTGCCGTTCCCGCACGATCTGCACGTCTCGCAGCTCGGGATGGATTGCCGTTATTGCCACAGCGCGGTCGATGTCGCGGCGCATTCCAACGTGCCCGACACGCAGGTCTGCATGAATTGCCACACCCAGATTCAAAAGGAGAATCCGAAACTCGAGCCGGTTCGCTCCAGTTGGACGACGGGGCAGCCGGTGCCGTGGGTGCAAATTCATCGCACGCCCGATTACGTTTATTACAATCACGCGGCGCACGTGAATCGCGGGATCAGTTGCTACAGTTGCCACGGCGAGGTGAACAAAATGCCGGTAGTTTATCACGCGAAGCCGCACAGCATGGCGTGGTGCCTCGAGTGCCATCGCGCCCCGGAAAATTTCCTGCGGCCGGAAGACCAGATCACGAATCTCAACTGGCGACCTTCCGACGTGAACCCAAAAGCCTTCGTTGCCAAATACGGCCAGCCCGCGGGCGTGAAGGAAGATTGGACGCAGAAGGAAAATCTTACGCAGGAAGAAATCGGCCTCACGTTGAAGCAACGATGGGATATCAAGCCGCCGACTAATTGTCAGGGGTGTCACCGATGAAACGCGTTCTTCAACATCCCGCCCCGGCTACCACCGGGAAACAATACTGGCGCAGCGTCGGTGAGCTGAGCGACACCCCGGAGTTCCGCGGCTGGCTGGAGCGGGAATTTCCCGCGGGCGCGAATCAGATCGAAGGCGACGAAGTTTCGCGACGCAGTTTCCTCAAATTGATGGGCGCCTCAATGGCGCTGGCTGGTTTTGGGCTGAATAGCTGCCGTAAACCGGAAATGCACCTGGTCCCGTTCACGAAGAGCGCGGAGTGGGTCATCCCGGGCAAACCGCTCTATTATGCGACCGCGATGCCGAGGCGGCATGGCGCTATTCCGCTTGTTGTTTCCACGGTCGATGGACGCCCGATCAAGATCGAGGGCAATCCGTTGCACCCCGACAGCAACGGCGCGACCGACGCCTACGCGCAGGCTTCAGTGCTCGACCTTTACGATCCGTCGCGCTCGCAGCGTTTGGTAAACAAGAACAAGCTTTCCGATCTCGCGACTTTTGAGAAATACCTCGCTGAGCTGCGACCGAAGATGGCCGCGAGCGGCGGCAGCGGGCTCGCTTTCCTGGTCGAGGAAACTTATTCGCCGACCCGCGAACGTTTGCGCGCCGCGTTGCTGAAAGAATTCCCGCGGATGCGCTGGTGCGTTTACGATCCGCTCCTCAGCGAAGCGCAAAACTTCTCCACCCAGATCAGCTTCGGCGATACGACGCGGCTTCTTCCGCAGTTCGACAAAGCAGACGTCATCTTCGCGCTCGACAGCGATTTCCTAAATTGCGGCGAGGGCGATCTTGCCTCCATCCGCGGGTTCACTTCGCGCCGCCGGGTGAAGGAAGCGAAGGACTCGATGAACCGGCTCTACGTCGTCGAGAATCATTTCACCATCACCGGCGCGATGGCCGACCATCGCCTGCGCTACCCGGCGAGCCAGATTCCGGCCATCACTCACGCGCTCGCGACGAAGATTGCCGTTGCCACGAAAGATTCGGGGCTCGCCTCGGTCCTGATCACGCTCAAGGCGCCGACCAAAGCGGAGAAATACGACGCGCGCTGGCTGGACGAAGCCGCCCAGGATTTGATCTCGAAATCGGGCGCGAGCCTGGTCATCGCCGGCCCGCATCAGCCGGTCGTGGTGCAGTTGATGGTTTACGCGATTAACTCCGCGTTGAAGAACATCGGCACGACGATTCTCCTGCGCGAGACGCCGAAAGCGGCGCGCTCCAGCAGCATCCTGCAGTTGGCGAGTGAGATCGACGCCGGCCGCATCCAGCAACTCTTCATTCTCGGCGGCGACCCGGTTTACAACGCGCCGCGTTCGATCACGCTCGATCGCAAAACGAAGCAGCCGATCGACTGGCCCGAGCTGCAGAAGCGCGTGCCCGACGTCGTTAGGCTGGGACATTTTGAAGACGCTACCTCGGCCTTGAGCCAATGGCATCTCCCGATGGCGCACTACCTCGAGTCGTGGGGCGACGCGCTGACCGCAAGCGGTTCCCATGTCGCGATCCAGCCGATGATCCTGCCGCTCTTCAACGGATTGTCGGAGCTCGAT
>JBDTVP010000115.1:0-4853 GCA_040007175.1 Spartobacteria bacterium | reverse complement strand
CCTGCCGGTCTTGCGGGCGACACGCCCGCCGCTACACTCCTGCCTTATGCCTTACACAGACCTCACCCCGCCCGCGGGCGACAAGATTTCAATCAGCAACGGCAAACTCACGGTCCCGGATCATCCGGTGATCCCTTTCATTCGCGGCGACGGCACCGGGCCCGATATCTGGGCGGCGAGCGAGCGCGTGATGGATGCCGCCGTCGAGAAAGCTTACGGCGGAAAGAAGAAGATTTCCTGGTTCGAGGTTTTCGCCGGCCAATCGGCCAAGGATAAATTCGACAACTGGCTCCCGGACGACACGGTCGCCGCGTTCCGCGAATATCTGGTCGGGATCAAAGGTCCCCTAACGACGCCGGTGGGCGGCGGAATCAGCTCGCTCAACGTGGCGCTGCGCCAGATGCTTGATCTCTTCGTTTGTCTCCGGCCGGTCCAGTATTTCAAAGGTGTCCCCTCGCCCGTGAAGCGCCCGGAAAAGGTGGACATGATCATCTTCCGCGAAAACACGGAAGACATTTACGCCGGCATCGAGTGGGCCGCGGGCACGCCGGAAGCGAATAAGATGCTTTCGTTTCTTGAGACCGAATACTCGAAGCAGTTCGCGAAAATTCGGTTCGGCACGGAGCAGAAGGCGTCGGACTTTTGGAATGCGGTCGGCACGAAAGATTTCCCGAGCGATGTGCGAGTGGGCGTGGGGATCAAACCGGTCAGCTACTCGGGGAGCGTGCGCCTGATTCACAGTGCGATCAGTTACGCGATCAAGAACCATCGCAAGAGCGTGACGCTCGTGCACAAGGGGAACATCATGAAGTTCACCGAAGGCGCGTTTCGCGATTGGGGTTACGACGTGGCGAAGTCGTATTTCGGCGCGGAAGAAATCGACGGCGGGCCATGGTGCAAAATTCCCGCGGGCAAGCCCGGCGCCGGGATTGTGATCAAGGATGCGATCGCGGACATCACGCTCCAGCAGGTGCTGACGCGACCGGAAGATTTCGACGTGATCGCGACTTTGAATTTGAATGGCGATTACCTGAGCGACGCGCTCGCGGCGCAGGTCGGCGGAATCGGTATCGCGCCGGGCGGGAACATCAACTACATCACGGGCCACGCCGTTTTTGAAGCGACCCACGGCACCGCGCCGAAGTACGCGAACCAGGACAAGGTGAATCCGGGCTCGGTCATTTTGTCGGGCGAAATGATGTTTCGCTACATGGGCTGGACGGAAGCGGCCGACCTGATCGTGAAGGGATTGAACGGCGCGATCGCGAGCAAGCGGGTGACGTACGATTTCGCGCGCCAGATGGAAGGCGCGACCGAGATCAAGTGCTCGGCCTTCGGGGATAATGTGATCGAGCACATGTAGCCGCGGGGAAAAGCGCTTGGAGGGACGGGCGCTGTCCCGTCCCAGTTCCTTTTCGCAGCGCGCAATATTTTTCATTCAGAAGCGGGGACGGGACGGCGCCCGTCCCTCCAAAGCTTGCCCTGCCTGCGTGCCCGGCTTAAATCTCCGACCATGTACCGCTTTCGACCTCTTGCCGTCGCCGTTGCCCTAACGACTCTGCCTTTCTCGCTTTCCGCCGCGCCGTCTCCCTCGCCCGCGCCGTCCCCGGCGGCGAAGGTCGATCCTGCGCTCCAGGAACGGGCCGATCGTTTTCTCAACCTGATGAACGCGAGCTATCAGGCGCTCTATCGCGTGAACAGCGAAGCGCAATGGAAAGCGGTGACCGACGTGACGCCGGCGCACGACGCGGCCTCCGAAGCGGCCGGCAAAGCCTACGCCGCGTTCAACGGCAACCCGGCCGTGATCAGCGAAGCGCGCGAACTTCTCGCGCGCCGCACCGAGCTCAATCCCCTCACCGCGCGCGAACTCAACCAAGTGATGCTGAACGCGGCGGAAGGTCCGATGACCAACCCGTTCCTGGTCGGCCGGCGGATCGAGACCGAGACGAAACAGGCATCGCTCTTGAACAGTTTCCAATTCAAGCTCAAAGGAAAACCGATCACCGCGAATGAGATCGATAATCTGCTGAATTCCAGTACCGACCTGGCAGAGCGCAAAGCGGTCTGGGAAGCCTCGAAAGAAATCGGCCCGGTCTTGAAAGAGAACCTGATGATCCTGCGCGACATGCGCAACGGGGTCGCGGGCGAGATCAATTACCCCGATTACTACACGCTCCAAACCGCCGCTTACGGGATGAGCGCGGACGAGATGCTGAAGATGAACGAGCAGTTCATGCAGGATTTGCGTCCGCTTTATCTGCAACTGCATACCTGGGCGAAATACAAACTGGCGGAGAAATATCATCAGCCGGTGCCGAAAAAAATTCCGGCGCATTGGTTGAACAATCGTTGGGCGCAGAACTGGACCGGGATGGTCGAGGCGGCCAATCTCGATCCTTATTTTAAAGACAAAAAACCGGAGTGGATCGCGAAGACGGCGGAAGATTTTTATCTCGGCCTCGGCTTTCCTCCGTTGCCGGGCAGCTTCTGGGTGAAGTCGGATCTCTACCCGGTCCCGAAAGGCGACCCGCGCAAGAAGAACACTCACGCTTCCTGCTGGCACATCGATCTGCAGAACGACATCCGTTCGCTGCAAAGCATCGAGCCAAATTCGGAATGGTTTTTCACCGCGCATCATGAGCTCGGGCACGGCCACTACTTCGCCTCCTACACGCGGCCGGAAGTGCCGCCGCTGCTGCGTCTCGGCGCGAATCCCGGTTTTCATGAAGCGGTCGGCGAATTGATTTCGCTCGCTTCGAGTCAGGTGCCTTACTTGCAGGCGAAGGGAATTCTGCCGGCCGATTTCAAGACGGATAAGACCGCCTTCCTGCTCGACGATGCGCTCGCCCGCTCGGTGCCGTTTATCTTTTTCGCTTCCGGCACGATGACGCATTGGGAAGCGGACATCTACGCGCACCAGCTCGAGCCGGAAGAATGGAACGCGCGCTGGTGGAAATACGTGAGCGATTTCCAAGGCGTCGAGCCGCCGGAAAAACGCGGCGAGAACTGGGCCGATTACGCGACCAAGACGCACATCAACGACGCGCCCGCCTATTATCACAACTACGCCTTCGCGACCGTGCTGAAATTCCAACTGCACGACTACATCGCGCGCAAAATCCTGCACCAGCCGCCGCAGTCGTGTAACTACGCGGGGAACAAGGAAGTCGGCACCTGGCTGCAGAACATTCTGAAAAAAGGCGGAACGGAAGATTGGCGCAAAGTGCTGAAAGAAGCGACCGGCGAAGAGCTTTCGACCCGCGCGATGGTGGAATATTTCCAGCCGCTGATGGCCTGGCTCGAAGAGCAAAACAAAGGCCGGCAAATCGGCTGGGACGCGTCTAAGGAAAGCGACGAGGAGCACGAAGAGCGGGAACGCGAGGAGAAGAAAGACCGCGGCTAAGGCGTTGGAGGGACGGGCGCTGTCCCGTCCAGATTCTCAACCCGTAATTCAAGCAACACGGACGACACGGCGGTCGTCCCTCCAGTTTTGCGACGACAGGGGGATGCTCCCCGCTAAACTTTTCCCATGGCCATGAACTCTCTCTGGGCGCGCTTTCAGGAATATTTCCTGCGCTACGACGACCTCGGTTTTTCGCTCGATATCAGCCGGATGCGATTCCCCGAAGGCTTCCTCGAAAAGATGCAGCCGCAGGTGCAGAAGGCTTTCGCCGCGATGCGCGAGCTCGAGGCGGGCGGGATCGCCAACCCGGACGAGAACCGGATGGTCGGCCACTACTGGCTGCGCAACCCGGCGCTCGCGCCTAACGACGAGTTGCGCGCTAATATCGAGGAGACGAACGCGCGCATCCAAAAGTTTGCTTCCGATGTCCATGTCGGCCGGATCGCCGCGCCGGATGGGAAACCGTTCGAGCGCGTCCTGCTCATCGGGATCGGCGGTTCGGCGCTCGGGCCGCAGTTCATCGCCGACGCTCTCGGCTCGGCCGCCGACCAGATGGAGATTTTCTTTTTCGATAACACCGACCCGGACGGCTTCGATCGCGTGCTCGGGAAAATCGAGGACGGTCTCGGCCACACGCTGGTGGTCGTGATTTCGAAATCCGGCGGGACGAAGGAGACGCGCAACGGGATGCTCGAGGCGCGAGCGCGCTGCGAAGCGATGGGTCTGGATTTCGGCAAACAAGCGGTCGCGGTGACCGGCGCCGGCAGCGAGCTCGATCAATACGCGGAAAAAAACGGCTGGCTGGCGCGGTTCCCGATGTTCGACTGGATCGGCGGGCGCACCTCGGTCATGAGCGCGGTCGGTCTTCTGCCCGCGGCCTTGCAGGGACTCGACACCGTGGCGCTACTGGCTGGTGCGGCGGCGATGGACGCGCACACGCGCGCCCCGGAAGGGAAGACCAACGCCGCGATGCTCCTCGCCTTGATGTGGTTTTACGCCGGCGACGGCCAGGGCAAAAAGGACATGGTCATCCTGCCCTACAAGGATCGGCTCGCGCTCTTCAGCAAATATCTGCAACAGCTCGTCATGGAGTCGTTAGGCAAAGCAAAGGATCTCGAGGGCAAGGTGGTGCACCAGGGGATCGCGGTTTACGGGAATAAAGGGTCGACCGACCAGCACGCTTACGTCCAGCAACTGCGCGACGGCGTGCCGAATTTTTTTGCCACCTTTATCGAGGTGCGGAAGGATCGCGCGACGGACCGCTTCGAAGTCGAGAAAGGCGTGACGAGCGGCGATTATTTACAGGGCTTTCTCCGCGGAACCCGCGCGGCGCTTTACGAAGGCGAACGCGACTCGATCACGCTCAGCATTCCGGAAGTGGACGCGTTTCATGTTGGTGCGTTGATCGCGCTCTACGAACGCGCGGTCGGCTTTTACGGGTCGCTCGTGA
>JBDTVP010000114.1:0-4928 GCA_040007175.1 Spartobacteria bacterium | reverse complement strand
AGCGCGTCCTCGGCCAGTTCATCGTCCTGATCGAGAAGCGCGCACCATTCGCCGTGGGCGAGGGAGAGCGCTGAGTTGGAGCAGGCGGAAATGTGACCGTTGCTTTCGCGAAAGAGAACGTGAATCTGCGGATCGCCCCCGGCCACATCCTCCAGAAAGGGGCGGATCCTCGAGTCGGTCGAGGCGTCATCCGCCAGGCAGATTTCCCAGTTTGGATAAATCTGGCGGCGGACCGACGTAATCGCTTTCTCGAGAAAGCCGAGGTCGCCGTTGTAAACCGGGAGGATGATCGAGATGAGCGGCTGATCTGTCTGCGCGGAAATTTCCCGGCGCAGTTCAGCGCGGGCCTCGGTTGAGAGGACGCTGAAACGGTCAAGCCATTCGAGATAGGTCATGGTTGGTTGGGCTGACGCAACTTTTCGAAGAGCAGGCTGAAACGTTCGCCAAGCTCATCGATCGAAAAATTTTCTGCGAACGTGCGGCGGGCGTTTTGGCCTAACGAAGCGATCAACCCGGGTTCGTCGAGGCACCGGCGGAGAGCGGCCGCGAGCGCCGCGCTCTCCTCCGGCGGCACAAGGAGGGCGTTGACTCCGTCCCGCAGCCATTCGCTCACGCCGCCGACCGTGGTCGTGACGATCGCCTTCCCGAGGCTCATCGCCTCGAGGATGGCGATCGGCATGGTTTCATCGCGAGAAGCGCAGACCAGCACGTCCGCTGCGGCGCTCGCGCGCAATGCGTCCTCGTGCCCGAGCGGGCCTTGCAGCTCGACGTTAGGCAAAGACGCCGCCTGTGCGGCGATCGCTTCGTAAAAAGTGCGATCCAAGACGCGACCTGCCATTTGAAAGGTCGCGCCGCAACCGGGCATGGCGCCCGATTGTTTGATCGCTTCGAGAAAAACATCCTGTCCTTTGCGCGGCTCGTAAGTTCCCAGGAGCAGAAAACGAGTCTTCGTGGAGTCGTTAGGCGTGGCTTCTCCTGCGAGCGTGACGGCGGGGATTCCATAGGGCACGACTTCGATTATCTGGTCGGTCAATTGCGCGTAAAGCTGCGCCGTGCGCCGGGTCGGCATGACGAGAAGATCGGCCAGGGCGAGCGTCGGTTTGATTTCCGGAATGTGCGCGATGAGGTGTTCGGCAACGAGGCTTTCGTGGATATACCAGAGCGAGGGGACGCCTTCTTCGTTAGCCGCGCGCACCGCCGCCCACATCACCAGGGTATTCGCGACCACCAGATCGAACTGCGCGCAGAGAGCCCGGAGCGCCGGCTGATCCGGTGGGACCGACAAATCGAGCACCGGAAAAATCTGCACCCCGGCGCGGGCCAGTTCCGCCGAGATTGGGCCCGATTCGGCGGTCGTTGCCTTTGGCACCGCGACGGCCACTTCCCAGCCGCGCTCTTTCAACCACGTGACCAGGTGCAGCAATTGAATCGGCGCGCCGCTCCACGTCGTCTCATGGGAAAAAAATATAATTCGAGGCAACGTCGTCATTGGAATTTCAACATCTCGAATCGATCCGGTGCAGTCCGCGCGATGACCCACGGCACCGGGCCACGCACGCTGCTGTAAAATCCCGCGCCGGTTCCTGGCGCGAAGGTGGTCAGCAGCGGAAGCGTCGGTCGGCTGATTTCGGCAACGGTCACTGCGGGTCGGGGCAGCGGAAACGGATCGGCATTATCCGATGGAATGGCGATCAGATCGCCGGGCCGAACGTAGCTCGTCGCGGCGAGCGGCTTCGCTTTCCCTTTCTGCATATAAAATTGAAAACCCCAGTGGCTCTGGAACCAGACGCGCGTTTTCATCGGGCCAAACTGTTTTCGAAATTCGCGCGCGGCGGAGCGCGACCCGTTTGCTCGCCAGGAATCCGCGCTCGCGATGAGCAGGGAAAGAATCGCCAGCGCGGTAATCCGCCAGATCGGAAACGAAGTCGGCGCGCGCGCTTCTTCCGCGCGCTCCCACCAGCGCAGCACTAAAATGGAAACCGCCGGCGTCATGGGCAGAACAGTGCGGGCAGTGATCGACCAATTCAAAAAAGTGGCGAAAAGAAAAGTGCCGAAAACCCAAAGGAGCAGGAGAAGCGAATCGGCCGTGCGACTCTTCCAGAAATCCCAGAGCGCGAGTGCAAGAATGCAAAGGCCAACCGTCGCGAACAAGCTGCCTTGCAGGCGAAGACCCAGCGGCGATCCAACATCGGCGGCCAGCGGGACGCAGATCCAAAACAACGCGGCGGCCAGGAGGAACGAGATTACGGCGACGCCGATCGCTTTCGCGTTGCGCGCCGAAGCGAAGAAGAGCGCGCCGATCATGCAACCGCCGATGAACGAGAGCCCGGTCATGAGTTTCGTCTGCGGCGGGATCCGCACCTCGACGGCGACGTCGCGCAGATAAAGCATCGCGCTGCTGAAAAGTGCGTGTCCATATTTCACTTTCGTGAGCAGCTCGAAAGCAATCGCGACTACGACGGGCAAAGCCAGCCAGACGAGTTCGGCGCGCGCGCGACGTTCTCGCACCAACGTGTAAAGCAGGAGCAGCGGCACGAGGCTGATCCCAAAATATTTCGTTAACGTCGCGCCGCTGATCAAAAGCGCCGCGAAGGCGAAGGAGCGGCGTTCGTTTCTCTCGAGGCCAGCAATCCAGCAATGAATCGCCCAGACCCAGAACGCGAGCAGCAGCACGTCGCACATCACATGCGTCGCGGAGACGAGGAAAACCGGGCTGAAAAGCGTCAGGCATGCGGCGGTGGCGGGGCGCCGGCAGAGGCGTTGGGCGAGCGCGAAAGTTCCGAACACGGTGGCGACTGCCGGGAGCAGGAAGGCCAGGTGCATCGGGATCTCCCGAAAGCTAAATAACGCCCCGACCGCGGCCATGTAATAGGAAGAGAGCGGCGGGTTCTGCATCGAAATCCAGAGCGGTTGCGGAACCGACGACCACTGCACGATGGCACCGTAAGGATCGAACGGGTGATGCTTGATCTGCTGCGCCATCCAAAGAAAAAGCGGATCATCAATATCGAACGCCTTGTTTAGAAAAGGCGCCAGCGCCGCGACCGTGACGGCAGCGAGAAGGAGTTGGATCCGGCGGTTCGTCACGTCTTTTTCTCCTCGTTAGGCCAGGCGGTCGCGGTGCAGCCAATAACAAGGACCAGCAGCACCGACCAGAGTGGGAGAATCGGGAAGAGGAAGCGATCCTGGGTGGCGTCGAAAGCGGTTGCGTCAAGCCAGGCGAGCAGGCCCGCGCGCAGAAGAACCGCGCCCGCCAGTAAAACGATCGCGCAAAGCGGGCCGAAGTTTAACGCCATGCGCCGGCGCGAGAGCCAAAGAAAGAACACTCCGCCCAGCGCCAGAACATGCAGGACAACCATCGCAGTGCAGTGCGTGCCCGCGATCCAACGCTCGAACGAAACCGCCGCGCCGTGGCGCGGACCGACTCCGGCGGAACGGCGGCGAGTCATTTCGTCGTAAAGAGTTTTTTCGGCCGGCGTGAGCACCTTATCGTCCGGCAACGGCCCAATCGTCCAACGCGCGAAGGTGCGCGCCGCGACACGAAGCACCGAGGCCGGCAACCGTTGGATGCCGCCGCTCTGGGCCAGTGGATCGAGAAAACCGCCGATCACGCAACGCGTCGGCAAACGGCCATCTGCGCAGGCCGCATTGATCTCACGCGCAGCCTTGTCGAAAAAGCGGTGCGAAGTTTTTGGCGAGACAAACACGCCGACTGCGCTGGCGGACTGGCGCGTCGCCCAGACAATCCAGCCGACCCCAATCTCGTTAGGCGTGCCGGTCCGCCGCTGCGTCTCGACCCGCCATGACTCGCCGATCGGCCCCTCGAGCGGGCCGCGCAATTTCGCCAGGGTCGGGCTCACCGCCATCGCACGTTGCAGCGTGTCCATCGTGATCGGCGCATACGGTTTCGGCTCGGCCGGTTTGATCCGGAGCAGGCTGTGATAGAACGACTGGAAAACCGGCGCGGTCATTTCGGAACGCGCGAAGGAACGAAAGACCTGGTCGTTGACCGCGTAGACCGCGACGATCAGGAGCAGCGCCGTGCCGGAGGTGATGGCGATGAGGCGGATGTTTCGGAAGAGGACGATCCAGAGCGCGAGCAAGGCGAGCAGAAGAATGCCTTCTTCGCGCGTGTGCCAGAGGATGGCGATGGCCACGCCGGTCGCGAGCGCGCTCCATCCGTTGCGCGTCGCGAGGGTGAGGAGTAACCCGCCGACCACATACCAAAAGAGCGCGGCGTAGAACGTGTCCGACATCGTGTAGTCGTTCTGTTGAAAGCTCATCGGGTGCAGGCAAAGCAGGAGGAAACCGGCGAGACAGGACCAGCGATTCACGCCGAGTTTTCGGAAAGCGAAAAGGAGAGTGAGGCCGCCGCCGATTTGCAGAAGCTCGATCGCCAGCCGGAGCGGAAGATGCAACAAATGCACCACCGCGATCCAGAGCGGATAGGCAGAGGGCCGGATGAACGCGATCCAGTCGTAAGTCGTGCCCCAATACCAATGACTGGCCGAACGCACATACCAGAGCGCGTCGTATTGCGTGGCGCTCCCGACGATTTCCTCGCCCTGCACGAGCCAGAGTTTGAAGGCGATCGTGAGGGCGAGGAGCAGATAGAAAACCCAGCGGGGAAGCGAGTGGCGTTCCGTCGCCGTCTTGAGGGGCGTCACGTTAAAGCGAGTCATGTGCGTGCGCGCCGCGGCGAAAAAAGAAAACTAAACTCAGTTGCTGAAACAATGCGCGTGACAATCTCTAGTCGGCCGCCAACAGGAATCGGATCCGGCGAAAGCAGACGCGGGCCAACCCTGAAAGCCCGGCATACTTCCGGACCTGCCAAACGATCGTATGTCCGTTGCCGACTTTGTCGTCGGTTTCCTGGAAAGCGATCTCCTCGAGGCTGGCGCGCGCGTGCGAGCGGTTGAACCAGCGTG
>JBDTVP010000113.1:0-4936 GCA_040007175.1 Spartobacteria bacterium | reverse complement strand
CTCGCGCCATTCCCCGAGGATGCGTTCCAATTTTTCCTTGGCCTGCTTTTCCTTGTCGCGCAGAGCGGCGGCCTTTTCGAAGTCCTGGGCTTTAATCGCGGCTTCTTTTTCGATCCGGATCTCCTCGATTTCCTTTTCGATCTCCTTCACGTCAGGCGGACGCGTCATGGCGTTGATCCGCGCGCGCGCGCCGGCTTCATCCATCACGTCAATCGCCTTATCGGGCAGAAACCGGCCCGTAATGTAGCGCTCGGAAAGTTTGACCGCCTGCTCGAGCGCTTCGTCGGTCAGCTTCGCCTTGTGATGCGCTTCGTATTTCGGACGCAAACCTTTTAAAATTAGGATCGCTTCGTCAACCGTCGGGGCTTCGACTTTGACGGTTTGAAAACGCCGTTCGAGCGCGGCGTCTTTCTCAATGTATTTGCGATACTCGTTCAGGGTCGTCGCACCGACGCACTGCAATTCACCGCGGCTCAGGGCGGGCTTGATGATATTCGACGCGTCCATCGCGCCTTCGGCGGAACCGGCACCCACGATGGTGTGCAGCTCGTCGATGAAAAGAATGACGTTCTTCGAGCGGCGAATCTCGTCCATCACGGCTTTGATCCGCTCTTCGAACTGGCCGCGATATTTTGTGCCCGCGACCATCAGCGCGAGGTCGAGCGTGATGACTTTTTTGTCGCGCAGAAGTTCCGGCACGTTGCCGCTGGCGATCTCTTGGGCGAGGCCCTCGACGATTGCCGTTTTGCCGACGCCGGCTTCGCCTAACAATACCGGGTTGTTCTTCGTCCGACGGCAGAGCACCTGGATGACGCGCTCGATTTCGTTATGCCGGCCAATCACCGGGTCGAGCTCGCTCTTTTTCGCGAGATCGGTCAGGTCGCGGCCGAAAGCGCGGAGTGCAGGGGTTTTGACGTCCTTTTTCGAGCCCTCGCTCGCCGGGCCCATCTCCGGATCGTTTTCCGGCGGGGTGAAATTCGGATCGAGCTCCTTAAGGATTTCGTTCCGGGTCCGTTCGATGTCGACTTCGAGACTCTTCAGAACGCGAGCGGCCACGCCTTCGCCTTCCCGGAGCAGGCCGAGCAAAATGTGCTCGGTCCCGACGTAGGAATGATTGAGCGCACGCGCTTCCTTGCCGGCGAGAGCGAGCACTTTTTTGACCCGCGGGGTGTAAGGGATGTTCCCGACCATCTTGGTTTCCGGGCCAGAGCCGACTTGTTTTTCGACTTCCATCCGGACGGTCTCGAGATCGAGCCCCATTTTTTGCAAAACGTTGACTGCCACGCCCTGACCCAGCTTGATCAAGCCGAGAAGGAGATGCTCCGTCCCGACGTAGTTATGATTGAAGCGGTCCGCTTCTTTGCGAGCTAGAGCGAGAACCTGCTGAGCCCGAGGAGTAAAATTATTCATTATGGTTAGGCTCGGATGGCCCCTCTTCATTGGGCTCCCGCGCCACTTTATTCATATCAGGTTTAGGGAAGACTTTCAAACGAGCGCGGATGATTTCAGCACGGAGAAGATCGCGTTCTTCGGCATTTAGCTTCTGTTGCGAGGTCTTTTGCAGATGGGCCGGTTGGGTTTCAATAAAGAGCTCATCAACAGGCAAACGCCGTTCTTCCGGGAAAGCACCGAGGTCTACGCCGAGTTTCATCACGGAAAGCAAATTGAGCGCCTCCTTTGAGGTCATCGCATGAGCATAAGTAAGCACGCCGTATGCCCGGCCGATCTGATCCCAGAGAGTGTCCGGTTTTTTTTGGATCAACATCTGGCGGGCGTCGTGTTCCTTCTCGATGATGGTCTCGATCACCTTGGTCAGGCGGGCGATGATTTCGTCCTCCTTCTCGCCCAGCGTCGTCTGGTTCGAGATCTGGAAGAGATTGCCCATCGCTTCCGTCCCCTCCCCGTAGAGACCGCGCACGGCGAGACCGATCTTGTTTACCGCCTGGATGACTTGGTTGATGAGATCGGCCAGAACAAGCCCGGGCAAATGCAGCATGGCCGAGGCGCGCATGCCGGTGCCGACGTTCGTGGGGCAGGCGGTGAGGTAACCGAGGCGGGGGTCGTAGGCGATATCGAGTTTTCCCTCCAAGGTGCTGTCGACTTTATCGACCAGCTTGAAGGCGCTCTTCAATTGCAGACCGGACCGGATCGACTGCATCCGCAGATGATCTTCTTCATTGATCATGATGCTGAGGGTCTGCTTGCGATTCATGATGACCGCGCTCCCAACGCTTTTGGCTGCGTGCTCGCGGCTGATAAGGTGACGCTCGACGAGCACCTGCTTCTCAAGCGCGGAGAGATCCTGGAGGAGTTCGGAAAATGAGTCCTGCATTTCCGGGAGGTCCTCAACCTGCGGCTTGATCTGCTCAAGGATCTGGCTCCGTTCGGCTTTCTTGGCCCAGCCCGGGAACGAACGATGGCGAAGATTCCGCGCAAGTCGAACGCGGCTGCTGACCACGATCTGGTGATGAGGACCTTCTCCGCGCAGCCACTCGCCGCCGCTTGCCATGATATGTGAAAATTTCATCGTTAACTCGCCATCTCGTGTTCGAGTTCCTTGATCTGGTCACGCAACGTCGCCGCGGTTTCGTAGTTCTCCTCCGCGACCGCTTTCTCCAAGTGATCGTTCAGAGCCCGCATTTTGTCGGTCAGTTTCACCTGGCGCGCAGCACGTTCGGGTAATTTACCGACGTGCTCGGTGCCCTTGTGCATCGCCTTGAGGAGCGTGCCGAGGCCTTCGGAAAAAGTCTGGTAGCAGGCGCTGCAACCGAGCCGTCCGGTTTTCTTAAAATCCACCTGGGTAAAGCCGCAGACCGGGCACTTCTGGGTCGGCGCGCCTTTCTCGATCTCTTCCGCGGCGCCGATGCCTAACAATAGATCGGCCAGGGCAAACCCAGTCGGATCCTGGACGCCTTTCTCCTTCGAGCAGGCATCGCAGAGATTCACCTTCTGCATTTTGCCGTCCACGATTTGCGTCAGAAAAACCGACGCATCGTTGCATTTACAAACATCGCAAAGCATGACTGATCAATTAGACCACAAAGACGAGAAAAGATTCAACTGACAGAGCACAAACGCGGCACCCCCTGCTGGCCAGCGTTTTGCGGGTCGCGTCACTCCGAAAAAATGGGGGTTCCGCTCGCGCGCGTGAGTTCCCGGAAGCGCGTGATCGTGCGGTTGGTCACCTCGCCCGGTTTACCATTGCCGATGATGCGGCCATCGACTTTGATCATCGGGATAACCTCCGCCGCCGTGCCGGTGAGGAACGCCTCATCCGCGACGTAAATATCGTGGCGGGTCAGATCGGGCTCGGAGATTTTAATTCCAAGCTCATCCGCGATATCGAATACCACCGCGCGGGTGATCCCGCGGAGCGCACCCGCGGTAATGGGCGGTGTCATGATCTGGCCGCGCTTCACGATAAAGACGTTGTCGGCCGTGCACTCGGCCACGTTGCCGGCGTCGTTCAACATGAGCGCTTCATCCGCGTTGGCGAGGTTCGCTTCAATCCGGGCGAGGACATTGTTCAGATAATTGAGCGACTTGATCGCCGGGTTCAGAGTCGCTGGGCCCATCCGGCGGGTGGCGACCGTGACTACCGTTAGGCCTTTGCGATAAACTTCCTCGGGATAAAGCGCGATCGTCGAAGCGATGATGATCACGCTCGGCCGTTTACACTGGACTGGATTGAGGCCGAGGTTGCCGACCCCGCGGGTTACGATCAAACGCACGTAACCGTCGCGCAGATCGTTTTGGCGGATGGTTTCGAGAAGCGCTTCGTCCATTTCCGCGCGCGAAATGGGGACGTCGAGGCAAATGGAGCGGGCCGATTCCCAAAGGCGCTCCATGTGTTCCTCCATCCGAAAAACGCGGCCGTTATAAAAGCGGATTCCCTCGAAAATGCCGTCGCCGTAGAGCAGACCATGATCGAAAACCGACACCTTCGCGTCGGCCTGGTCGAAATACTCACCGTCGATGTAAATCTGGAGCGACTTGGCCGCAGAGGTCGCGGTCGCGGCGGTTTTCGACGCGGCATCCGGTTTCATCAGGGGCGTTGCGACGGCGGTGGCTTCAGCGTCTTTGGTGAGCATGGAAAAACTTCCGGTCATTCAGAAGGCATTTCAAGCGGAGAAACATTCCAATGGGCTGGATCTGCGCGGCTCAGTCTTGCTGGCGTCGCTTTGAGGCCGGGGGTGACGAGAGCAGCCCTGAGGAATCCGCCGGGGAAGATTCCGTTGCGGCGCGGAGATCTCACTCGGCGAAGCGGAAATCCGGCCAGCAGAAAGCGGCAAAGGTTCGAAAAGCAAAAAGGGCACCCAGCGTTTCCGCTGGATGCCCTTCTTTCGCGAGTTTCCTCACGAGCTGCTGGGAGTCGGATGGGACGACTCCCGGCGGCGATAGGTTTTGTTAGTCCCGGTTACGGCAGGGAATGACCCCGATTCGCCCTGACCTGACTCGCATCGGTCCGGTCGATCGTTCCATCCGCGTTGACGTCGTTCCGGAAGTTAGCGCTCGTCACCGGACCATGGTCGTTCCTGATAGCGGTGAAGTCCGGTTTGTCGACGACCCGATTGCCATTCACATCGGCTCCAAGGAAACCAAACGATACATCACCGTGCGGCATGCCGTCCCCGTTGATGTTTCCAACGCCTAGGACGACGGTTTGCACGTCGGCCACGCCGGAGAGTTGCGCTTTCATTTGGTTGCCGTTGAAGGTGATTGCACCCACTGTCGCCGTGCCACTCTGCACGGTCACGTTACCGGAAGTAACCGGAACGTCGAAGGTGAAGACCGCCTCGTAATTGTTCGAGATTCGATCTTCGATTCCAGACGGACCGGCGAGCGGCATGTTGATGTCGAACGAGCCGGCTCCTGCCTGCGTCACCCGCGAATCCGCGCTAACCAAGTTGGCGGGTATTGGCGTCGGCGTCGGCGT
>JBDTVP010000112.1:0-4959 GCA_040007175.1 Spartobacteria bacterium | reverse complement strand
GACCTCTTTCCTCAACGCATACGGACGCCGCGATCACCGACGATATCGACGTAAGCTTTCAGTGCCGTGGAAGGGTTGTCCGCTTTCCAGGCAATACAGGACTCAGTCTGCACCGCCGGAGCCAGTTCGCGAAACACGACACTCTCGTGAGGGAGTCTCTTTACCTGATCGGGCAATATCGCCACGCCCAGGTTAGCCCCGACCGCTTGGATGAGTGTCCGCTCGATCTCCGCGTCTTGGAGCACCTTTGGAGCGAACCCGACCCGCCGGCATGTCTGCGTGAGCCAGCGGCGATAGCCCGGGTAACTGTCCTCCGACATTCCGATGAAGAAGACCCGTTTGAAATCCTTGAGCGGAATCACCGTCTTCTTCGCTAGTGGATTGTCTTTCGAGACTGCCGCGACGGTTGCGTATGAGGCGATGGGCTGAAACCGCAGGCCGCGCTCTTCGATTGGCTCGCGTAACCCGACGAATCCCAAATCGATTCGTCCATCCTCGAGCGCCCGGAATTGTTCACCGCAACTCATGTCGAAAAGATTGATCGGGATGTCGGGGAATGACTGTTGGAACGATGCGAGAGTGACTCGGAGAAGGTCGTAAAAGAGGTCAGCGACGTAGCCGATGTTGAGAGGAACGAGCGCCGGATCATTCGATCGCCGGGCGGAATCGATAATCTCGACGCTGAGAGTGAGGATACGTTTCGCATCAATCAGAAACTTCGCCCCCTCGCGCGTCAAGCTCACGCCCTGCTTGTTCCGATCGAGGAGCCGTACTCCCACTTCTTCTTCCAGATTCTGGATCTGCCGGGTCAGCGAAGGCTGCGCGAGGTGCAATTTCCGAGCGCCTCTGGTGAAACTGAGAGACTCCGCGACTGCCACAAAATAGCGAAGATGACGAAGCTCCACGCAACAAAATTAGACGATAAAACGCTTCCGGCAATGAGACCGCGGCCCGCCCGTTGGGCGAATCGTCATCCGCGTTACGATGAGCAATAGCCGCAGGCTATCAGTTCCGCCCTGACAAGGTATTAGCGGATTATCCAGTGGGGCGTAAACGAATGGCCGGCGCCACAATCTCGGGGGGAGCGGCGCCGTTTACATCATGGAGCGTCGCGCATCGATCATTTGGAACGGCACTTTGCGTGAAGGCACCGGCACGATCAGGACCGAAAGCCGTGCGCTGGACGACATGCAATATTCGTTTCGGACACGTTTCGCGGAAGGTGTTGGCACGAATCCGGACGAGCTGATCGCCGCGTCGCTCGGCGGCTGTTTCTCGATGGCTCTCTCCAATGAGCTCGGGGCTTCCGGTTATCATCCGCAGCGCATTGAGACCACTGCGACCGCGACGCTGGAGGAACTGGATGCGGGCTGGACGGTGACCCGCATACAACTCGATGTGCGGGCCACGGTTCCTGACGTGTCGCAGTCGGCTTTCATGGATGCCGCCATTGCCGCGAAAACGAAATGCCCCATCGCTCGTCTGCTGAGGACAAATATTAGCATGGAGGCCATCCTCGACTCGTGATGTCGCCCCGCAAAGACCGGGAGTGCCATTGCTTGAAAGGGACCGGAAACCAGCAGGTAAAGGGCGCCGACCGGACGCTGTCTGCGACAAAAATAGGGAACTTACAAATATGAACAAGAATCCTTTAACCAAAGGTAACCTAACTGAAAACGCGGCCGGCCTTGGCACGGTGACTCCGGAAATGGTGGAGGCTCGTGCGCGTGAGCTGGCGGTGATCGCCGGTCGTGTCCCGCCGGAGCCGACCGAGGCTGATTATGAACAAGCGCAGCGGGAACTGACCGGCGGAACGGAAATGGATCCGGACGAAATAGCTCTGGAATCGGTCGCCGAGTCGGAGCGCTGGGATCCTGTCTCCGGTTCCACCGGACACCAGACGCAAGATTCGTTAGGCGAAGACGAGGATAGCGAAGGCCGAAGCGAAAGTGCGCAGCTGGTCGAGGAAGGAATCAAGGAAGCGGAGCACGATCAGATGCTGCAGGCAGCCCGAGCGGCGCAGGAAAAGGATCAACGCGACACGTGAGTTTTGCGGCGGAAATGGAGACGACGGCTCAAGCCCTAGTGGCCAAGGGCAAAGGCATCCTCGCTGCGGATGAAAGCTTCCCCACGATCGAGAAGCGCTTCAAAGCGCTCGACATTCCATCGACCGAGGAGAACCGCGAGGCTTATCGGGAGATGCTCTTCACGACTTCAGGTCTGAACGAGTTCATCAGCGGCGTCATCCTGTTCGACGAGACCATTCGGCAACAGACCAAGGGCGGTGTCCCGTTGCGAGAGTTGCTCGTGAAGGAAGGAATCATTCCCGGCATCAAAGTGGACAAAGGGACGGTCGCGCTGCCGAATTTCCCCGGTGAGAAATTCACGCAGGGCCTCGATGGTTTGCGGGAGCGCCTCGTAGAGTATCGCGAACTCGGAGCGCGCTTCACGAAATGGCGCGCAGTCATCGCGATCGGCGACGGGTTGCCGACGCCGACTTGCATCGGGGCGAATGCCCGTGCGCTCGCGCTCTTTGCGGCGCTCAGTCAGGAGGCCGGCTTGGTGCCGATCGTGGAACCGGAAGTCTTGATGGATGGTGATCATACGCTCGCGCGATGCGAAGAAGTGACCGGCGCCACGCTCGAGCGAGTCTTCGAGGAACTATTCGAACATCGGGTCAGCCTCGAAGGAATGCTGCTCAAGACCGGGATGGTTCTCTCAGGTAAAGACGCTGCGCAGCATGCCGAGGTGGAAGAAGTGGCCGAAGCGACCGTTCGCTGTCTGCGTCGCGCGGTGCCGCCGGCCGTTCCCGGGATCGTCTTTCTTTCCGGCGGACAAAGCGACGTGGCCGCGACCGAGCGGATGAACGCAATTTGCCGCGCGGACAATTTACCGTGGCCGGTTAGCTTTTCCTTCGGCCGCGCGTTGCAGGATGCAGCGCTAAAAACGTGGCGGGGTTCTGCGGACAACGTGGCACGCGCGCAGGCCGCCCTTCATCACCGCGCGAAATGCAATAGCCTCGCCACGCAGGGAAACTATTCTGCTGAGGCGGAACGGGAGAGGCCGTGAAGATAAGTCCCCTCGCGGGGAAGCCGGCGCCACTGGAAATTCTGGTCGATGTGCCGCGACTCATCACTGCTTATTACGCGGATGTGCCTGATCCGGGCGTCGCGGCGCAGCGCGTGGCGTTCGGGACTTCCGGTCATCGCGGTTCGTCACTCCAGCAGGCCTTCAACGAATGGCACATTCTCGCGATCGCGCAGGCGATCTGCCAATACCGCGCGCAACAAAAGATCACTGGCCCGCTCTTTCTCGGCATCGATACCCACGCGCTCTCCGTGCCGGCCTGCGCCACCGCCCTCGAAGTGCTGGCCGCCAACGGTGTCGAAGTGATGCTTGCCGAAGGCGACGAATACACTCCGACGCCGGTGATTTCCCACGCGATTTTGACTTACAATCGCAGT
This sequence comes from Spartobacteria bacterium, assembly GCA_040007175.1. GTDB lineage: Bacteria > Verrucomicrobiota > Verrucomicrobiia > Chthoniobacterales > UBA10450 > Palsa-1392. The sequence goes on along the minus strand of JBDTVP010000112.1, from coordinate 1,495 downwards.
CGCAAAACGGGCTTGGCAGACGGCATTGTCATCACCCCCTCGCACAATCCGCCTAACGACGGCGGCTTTAAGTATAACCCACCCAACGGAGGCCCCGCAGATAGCACCGTAACCGATTGGATCGGAGCAAAGGCCAATGCCTTCCTCGAGGCAAGCCTCGAAGGGGTGAAGCGGATTCCGCACGAACGAGCGCTCCGCGCCCCGACCACGCATCGGCACGACTACCTCAACAGTTACATCAACGACCTTGGTAATGTGATCGACCTGGAGGTGGCCCGCGGCGCGAATCTGCATCTCGGGGTCGATCCGTTAGGCGGGGCCGGCGTCCATTACTGGGCCCGGATCGCAGAGCGCCATCGCTTGAACCTGACCGTCGTGAGCGAGACAGTCGATCCCACCTTTCGTTTCATGACCATGGATTGGGACGGCCAGATTCGGATGGACCCCTCGTCGCCTTACGCGATGGAGCGCCTGATCGGAATGAAGGATCGTTTCGATCTTTCATTCGCCTGCGACACCGACCACGACCGGCACGGCATCGTGACCAGGAGCGCCGGCCTCCTCCCGCCAAATCACTTTCTTTCCGTGGCAATTTGCCAACTCTTTCCAAGCCGTCCGCAGTGGCGCGCAGAAGCCGCCGTCGGAAAAACGGTAGTCAGCAGCGCGATGATCGATCGCGTCGCCGCGAAGCTCGGACGAAGACTCTGCGAAGTGCCGGTCGGCTTCAAGTGGTTCGTCGACGGCCTGCTCGAGGGCTCGTTAGGTTTCGGCGGCGAAGAGAGCGCCGGTGCGACCTTCCTGCGGCGCGACGGGAGCGTTTGGACGACCGACAAGGATGGATTCATCCCCTGCCTCCTAGCCGCTGAAATCACCGCGCGTACTGGCCGCGACCCTGGCGAGCTTTACCGCCAACTCGTCGAGGAATTCGGTGAATCGTTCTACGATCGCGTCGAAGCGCCGGCTACGCCGAAGCAAAAGGCGGCGCTGGCAAAATTTTCGCCCGCCCAGCTAAAGATGACTGAGCTGGCCGGCGAACAGATCGTGAGCGTTCTCACGCGCGCCAGCGGCAACGACGCTCCTATCGGTGGCCTGAAGGTCACGGCCGCCAGCGGATGGTTCGCCGCCCGTCCCTCGGGGACGGAAAACATTTACAAAATCTACGCGGAGAGTTTTCAAGGGCCGGACCATCTGCGCCGCATCGTCGACGAAGCCCAGACGATGGTCGATAAAGCTCTGTCGCAGGCATCGGTGACGAAGCCGGACAAGAGTCAGCCGCCAAGGGAAGCTAGCGAGGAATGCCCTAACGAGGGAGATTCCAACTGATGCCGGCGGAAATCACAACATTGTTCCTTGATATCGGGGGCGTCCTTCTCACAGACGGTTGGCAGCGCGACTCGCGGAAACGCGCGGTCAAAGAGTTTCGCTTGGATGCAAGCGAAATGGAAGACCGACATCACATGGTCTTCGATACCTATGAGGAAGGAAAACTCACGCT
>JBDTVP010000111.1:0-5104 GCA_040007175.1 Spartobacteria bacterium | reverse complement strand
GACGCGGTTGAGCTGGCGTGGCCGGCGGCAAAAATCACCCGCGAAACCGCGTGCCCATGCATCGCTTCCACCAGGTCGGAGATCGGTTGTTTCTCGATGTCGATCCGGTCCGCAACTTGCAATAGCATCGTTTCATCCGGTTGAAGTGATTCCTCGAGCGCTGCGATATCCTGCGCCACTCCGGCGAGAATGACTCTCTCCCGCATTTCCCCGCGGGCGGCCCGCCGCCGGATTTGTCGGATGAAAAATTTCTTTTTCTATAAGAGAAGCGTCGTTGCTAGGACGATGAAAAACAGCGGCACCGCGCGGCTGGTCAGCGGCAGGCGCTGGAAAATCACACACGCACTCACCAGGATGCTGAGGTAAAACATTGTCCGCACGATCTGGACGAACGATTTTCGAGCCTCTTGTTAAGGAGCGACTGGTAAAACCCCTGCAAATCGAGAATGATCGGGCCAAACGGCATGAGCACGATGAGGAGCCATTGATAATTCTCGAACGGATCAATCGAATAAGGCAGATCGAGCCAGCCGGTGCCGTAATTGCGGAGCGCCTGCGCAGTGAAGAGCGCGTCGGCCAAGACGAACGCGTCGAGCAGTTGGTGAAACTGCGTGTTTAGTTCTCGCTGGCGAGCGAGCATGGTCGAGGTCCGTGGCGAAGCGCAGACTGGCATCGCAAGTTGCGCGCCCGGTGGCAAGTCATGACGGGTATAAATTCGTTTCAACAACATCTCGCGCGCGGGGCCCTTGTCGGCGTCATCGCTTCCCGCGCGGCCCTGGTCCAGGCAACGCGCCTGCGTCGGCCGCCGGATTTTTTCGAGCTCCGGCTCGACGCGCTGCGCGATTCGTTAGGCGCGGTTGCGCGCACCATCTTACAGTTGCGCGCCCCGCTCCTCCTGACCGCGCGTCATCCGGCCGAGGGCGGTCTTGGCAACCTCCGGCTCGCCGCCCGCCGCGATTTGCTGCGGCGTTTTCTCGAGCACGCCGCCGGGGTCGATCTCGAACTCCGCTCCGTTCGGCAAATGGAGCCGTTGCGCGAGGAAATTCAGCGCCGCCAGATCGCGCTCATTCTTTCCAGCCACCATCTCCGCGACACTCCGCCCGTGGCCACCTTGCGCGCTGAAGCGAACGCCGCCGCGGCTGCCGGAGCCACCATTTTCAAAGTCGCCACCCGCACCGACAACGCCGCCCAGCTCGGACGGCTCGGCTCCTTTTTCGCGACTCATGGCGCTCCAGTCCCCGTCGCCGCGATGGGGATGGGAAAACTCGGTCGCCTTTCCCGCCAACGGCTCGCGGCGCTCGGTTCCGTTCTCCAATACGCCGCTCTCGGCCCGCCGCCCCACGTTGCCGGCCAGCCTTCTCTGAGCCAGCTCCAGCGCACCCGCCGTGCGTATATAGAGTAGAACCACATCATGCCCGAAGCCGTCACACTGCCGAACACCGTCCCCGTCATGCCGCTCTCCGGCGTGCTCCTTTTTCCCAACGCCCTCCTCCCACTCCACATCTTCGAGCAACGCTTTCGCGCCATGCTCGACCACGCCCTCCAGGACGACCGGATGCTCTGCGTCGCCCTCGTTAGGCCGGAACGCCCGGAATGGCGCACGAGCGAAGATTTCTTCCCGGTCAGCACCGTCGGTCTCATCCGCGCCTGCGTGGAACGGAGCGACGGCACTTCCGATCTCATCCTGCAAGGCATCCGGCGGGTGGAATTCAGCGAGTTCGAGCAGGAAGACCCTTTCCCGATTGCGCGAATCAAGCCGCTCAAGACCCGGACGAAATTAACCGTCGAGACCGACGCGCTCGCCGCCAAGGTCCTGGAATTTTACAGTCAGCTTAAAAATAGCGGACGCGAGTTGCCGGAGAAAATCGACCGTTATCTGAGCGAGATGTCCGACCCGGAAATGCTCGCGGACCTGATCGCCGCCACTTTTATCAGTGACGCCAGCCGGCGCCAGCGGTTGCTGGAGGAGCTCGACTTGAACCAGCGGCTCCGGCTCCTCATTCAATTTCTGCGAGAGGAAGCGGTCTAACGACTAACGAGCAATTAGGAGCGCGAGTGGGACGAACGCCCAGCGTCCGTGTTTTGCTAGCCGTTCGCCAGCCGGGAGTGCTCCTCGAGCAAATAACGGTCGGTCATTCCGGCAATGTAATCGCACACCGTCCGATGCAACCCCTCGCTCTCGATCCGCCGTGCGGCGGAGTCGCCGAGGCGTTCCGGCTCCCGCACATAAGCCGCGAAAACCACCCGCATCGTTTCACAAGCGCGCCGGTTCACCTCCGCCACCCGCGGATGATAGTAGACATTGTCGTAGAGAAAACGCCGCAACTCGCGGTTCGCCGTCCCCAGTGCGTCGCTGTAGCGAATCAACCGACTCGGCATTTTGCGCACCTCCTCCACGCTCGCCGGCTGGGCCGCGGCGATTGCCCCCGCGCTCGTCGCGACCACGTCGCGCACCTGCAGGTCGATGATGTCGCGAATGATATTCTTGTGCAGCTCCGCGCCTAACAAATCCGGATGCCGCGCCAGCACCCGCTCGTGGCTGCGCTGCCAGATCGCGCTCTCGTCCAGTTGATCGCTGTCGATAATCGCGAAGTCGAGCGCGTCATCGAGATCGTGGCTGTAATAGGTGATCTCGTCCGCGAGGTCGGCGATCTGCGCCTCGAGCGACGGAGCCGCGCCCTCCTCGTGTTTCCGCAACCCCTCCAATACCTCGACAGTGAGGTTCAGGCCCGGAAAGGCCGGGTAAGCCGTCTCCAGCAACTCCACCACTCGCAGGCTCTGCCGGTTGTGCTCGAACCCGCCGTGCTCCCGCATGCATTCGGCCAGCATCTCCTCGCCCGAATGGCCAAACGGTGAATGCCCGAGATCGTGCGCGAGCGCGATCGCTTCCGCCAGGTCCTCGTTCAGGGCCAGCGCGCGCGCGATCGTGCGGCTGACCGAGGCCACCTCAAAGGTATGCGTCAACCGGGTCCGCAAATGGTCCGCCGTCCCATTCAGGAAGACCTGCGTCTTGTATTCCAGCCGGCGAAAGGCGCGCGAATGAATGATCCGCGCGCGATCGCGCTGAAATTCGGTCCGGTAAACATGTCGCTCCTCGGGGAATTTCCGACCCTGGGAGTCGCCCGACTTTTGTGCCCAGGGCGCGAGCGCGTGCTGCTCGTCGGCTTCCATTTGCGCGCGCGGTTTCCAGCCCGCGGCCGGGAGAGCGGCGCCCGCCGCAAATTTCTTAGGCGCCATCGTCCGTCTCGGGTGGCGGGGTGATTTGATTCTGTAGAGCGCGTTTGGCATCGCGTGCCTCGATCCGGACGAGGAGGAGATCGAGGATGGCGAGCAGGAGGACGAGCGTCGTGACCCAGGCGCAGGCAAACCAATAGAGGATGAACCAGCCCGGCCGTTCGTGCGGGCTGAGCACGGGCGCGAGAAAAGTCGCGCCGCAAAAAAGCATCACGAGCGCCACCAGCACCCCGATGAACATGGTGTTCCGGCGCGCTTTCCGATGCCGGATCAAGCCGCGGGTGGCGTGAATAACGAAGGAAGCGAAGCGAAGTTGCTTCTCGTTAGGTGGCGGATCGGACGGCGAACTCATCTGGCGCCTAACAAAATCCACCGTGAGCCGGGGAACGCAAACGCCGCCGCCGGCCCGCGTCTCTTTTCTTTTTGGTTAGGCCATTTTTCCGGCCGCCGCTGGTTGGGCAAAAAAAGAACCTGGAATTTATTCTTGCCAGCTTCCCATCCGAGAAACATATTCGCCTTGTTCTGGGGGGAACAGCCGCCCTTCATGCCCTTCGGGTGTGGGGGGCGGTAATTTTTTTGTACCGCCTCTCCAGGCCGACGCCCTGCCACTCGGTAACGTCGCTACGGCTTCTTGAACAACTTCTCGAAAGAAGAGAGCGGCTGCGGCGGCCCGCTCGGGGTCGATCCGACCGCGGCGAACCAGCGCAAGGCCTCCACGATGTGCGGCTGGTAAATCACGTGCGCGCCGTCGTGCGTTTCCAGGCGCAGCTTGCGGAAGCCGGTCCGGCGCATCGATTCCTTCACGTTTTCCACTTGGGCCGGGGTCGCAATCGTGTCCGCTTTCCCGCTGCTCAGGAAGATCGAAAGAAATTGCGGCGGTGAAGACTTCCGCAGCGCGACACTGCCAGGTCCTGGTTGCAGCCCATCATCCACATCCCGACGAGCGGATGATGCGCCTTCAACACCGCGCCCGCGACGGAGCCGGAATTTTTCGCGCCTCCCGACATCCCGCCGCAGGCCACCGGCCATTTCTGCGCGCCGGGCCAGGCTGCCGCCAACTCATCGAGCGCCGCCAGAATAACCCAGCCTTACGCGACGGCCGCGTCCTTGAACTCGTTCATCGCGTCGATGCTCGTATAATTCTCCGTGTTGCTGATGATCAAAATCGGCCACGATTTCGTCGGACTGCATCCCGGCGGCACCTCGAGTGCGACCCGCGCGGTCCTGAGTTTCGCGTTCCTCTCCTGCGCCGCGAGTGCGCGGTTGGCCGGGGAGAGTTTGGCCTCCGTGATTAGGACCTCGCCGGGCGGCGCGTCGTTAGGCTTACCGTTTACGAGTTCGTTAGGTACGCCAGTCTCGACCGCCGAATTCTCAATCCCATCGCATGAGGTCGCGTATCGGCCTACTCTTCCGGCGCCGGTTCCTCCGCGATCTCGCGGTCGGGCTCGCGCTGCATGAGGTGGCACGCGATGCCGCGGAAGTGCGCGTAGAACCAAACTTCCTCCAGCGTGATCGATCCCGCGCACCGGTAATTATCGGCCAGCGGATGTTCGCCGTCGTCCAGCCAGTCCACTTCCGGGTCGCGATCGGTCGCGACGGCGATCCCCCCTTCGTCGTCCCCGTCATCGTCGTTCTCGTCGTTCTCGTCCATCTGGAAGTCGCTCTCGTCCTCGTCGTCCTCCTCGTCGTTAGGCCGGGTAGCGCCGGAGGCGACCGGTTTCTTCGGAGGGGCGCCCGGCTCAGAAGGCGAGAAGTCGTCCGGGTCGATCTCGACACCTTGCTGTTTTTTTAATTCCAGCTCGTGCAGGCGATCGAGATGGCTTTCGCCGTTGCTCAGCTCATGGATTCGCGGGACGCGCACGCGGCTAAT
>JBDTVP010000110.1:0-5503 GCA_040007175.1 Spartobacteria bacterium | reverse complement strand
GGTGAGCCGCTGATGTTGGTGCACGCACGTTCTGCTGCGCAGTTGGCGGCGGCACTGCCTCTGCTCGAGCGCGCCGCGCTCATTCGTTAGGGCGGGATTTCTGCGCCGACCATCAATCAAAAGCGAGGGCATCCGCCCTAACGAATTCAACCGAGAGAGTTGGTGCTTGCTGGATGATGCAGCCTCTTGCCTAACAGCCTAGATTCCTCCCCGACCCGTCATTTATCTTGCTAATTGCAAGCCTTTTATGTCAGCATCGCGGCATGGATTGTTCCGCTTCCAACCGCAGATCCACGACTGAAAGCGCGAGCCGGAAAAGCTCCGGGCGCCTTCGTGCCTACGCGGTGGAAGCCGCCCCGCGCCGGACTCGGAAGGCGGTAAAGTTTCGCTGCCGCAACTGTAGCCAAAAGGTTCTGGTGGAGACGACTCTTTCCCGCTCCGCTATCACCTGCCCGACCTGCCAGGAACTCATCCCGGCACCGCAACGGACCCGCCTCTATCTCGAAGTCGGCGGAGGAATTCTCGTTTTCGTGGCCGGGGTCATGATCGGCCACGGCTGGCTCCAGAAAAGCACGCTGCCCCCTCCGCTAGCCTCGGCCCTCATTGCCCCCAAGCACGGGGAAGAGATTTCCCGGCCGGTGCCGGCCCCGAATTGGTTGCAGGCGGCGCAGGCGGGCGACTAAATTCGCGCCCCGCTCAGGCAAGCGGGCTCTCAGCGCGCTGATTTTCTTTTTGCGCGGCGCGCATTTTCGTAGTCGGATACGGCGCATTCGCCATGGCTTACCTGAACGAAAACTATCTCAAGTTACAGGCCGGTTATCTCTTTCCTGAGATCGCGCGCCGGGTGAAGGAATTTTGCGAGGCCAACCCCGAGGCCGCGCAACGGGTGATTCGCTGCGGGATCGGTGATGTGACCGAACCGCTCCCGCCGGCGGCGGTGCATGCGATGAAGGCGGCGGTGGATGAACTTGCCGTGCGCGAAACTTTTCGCGGCTACGGTCACGAACAAGGCGGCGATTTTCTCCGGAGCAAGATTGCGCGGTTCGATTATCGGGAGCGCGGGATCGAGATTGCGGACGACGAAATTTTCGTTTCTGACGGCTCGAAAAGCGACTGCGGCTTCATCCTCGACGTCCTCGGGGATCGCAACCGAATCGCAATCACCGACCCGGTTTACCCGGTTTACGTCGACACTAATGTGATGGCGGGCAATACCGGACCGGCCCTGGAAAACGGCCGTTACGAGGGCATCATCTATCTTCCCTGCCGCGCGGAAAACGGCTTCGTGCCCGCCCCGCCTAACGAACCGGCGGACATCGTTTATCTTTGTTTTCCGAATAACCCGACCGGCGCGGTCGCGACCCGCGCCCAGCTCGAGAATTGGGTCGCTTATGCGCAGGAACACCACTCGATCCTGCTCTTCGACGCCGCTTACGAGGGCTACATCAGCGAGCCGGGAATCCCGCGCTCGATTTTCGAGATCCCGGGCGCGACGGAATGCGCGATGGAATTCCGCAGTTTTTCCAAAACCGGCGGATTCACCGGGGTGCGTTGCGGATTCACCGTGATGACGAAGCGCCTCCTCGCGCAGACGAGCGACGGCCGCAAACTCCCGCTGCATAAACTCTGGCATCGGCGTTGGAGCACGAAAGCAAACAGCGTCAGCTATCCGGTGCAGCGCGGGGCGGAGGCGCTCTACAGCACAGAAGGCCGCGCGCAGGTGCGCGGGTTGATCGATCACTACATGGGGAATGCACGCATCCTCGGCGAAGCCGCGACCCGCGCCGGACTAAAGGTGCACGGGGGCAAGAACGCGCCCTACATCTGGGTCGAGACTCCGGCCGGCCAGACGAGCTGGCAGATGTTTGACCGGATGTTGCAGGACCTCGATGTGGTCATCACGCCGGGGAGCGGTTTTGGTTCGGAAGGCGAAGGCTATTTTCGCATCTCGGCGTTCAACAGCCGGGAAAATGCGGAGGAAGTGGCGCGGCGGCTCGAGACCACCGCCTTGTCCTGATTTCCCTCCTTCCTGATTCTGATCCTGCTCGTCTCCTGGAAGGGAAAGTAGGTTCAGGAGCAAGATTAGGAAGAGGGCGAACCGGAGGAGAATGCCTTGCGCGCAGGCGGAGCGGCCTACAACTTATCGGATTGGAAAAGCAAGGCACGCATGGTTTCTCGCAAAGTCTGCCCCAGCTTTATCGGTTTTGCTTTCTTATGACCGGCGACGAGCAGAAAGCGCTCTTGGCGTTCCAGGACACGGTGCGCGAAGCCGCCTTGCTCTCTTCACGTGGACAGTTACCGGCTGACCGGCTCTGGGCCTTTCACGAGGCGCGCCATCAGTGCCTGGCCCTGACGAAAGACGACGTTCAACCTGAGTCCGCCACGGTGCCCGAGGAACCCATTGCATCCGACGCTCCGTCGCGCGTCGCGCGGCTGAACCCGGAGCAACTGGGCGCGTGGATTTCGGCAGCACCTGAGCCGCAACGCAGCGCTCTCGCCTTCTTCTACCTCAATGAATTCTCTCATCGCGAGATGCAGAATCTGCTCGATACAAAAATGGGCGAACTGGCCGGCTGGATCTCACACGGCCGTTCGCAATTCCAAGCCTGGCTCAATTGCGTGACGGAGGGGCGATGAGACGCTGGCTCTCGCGGCGCAAACGCGACCTGATCGAGTGCGCGCCGATCAGCGAACGGAGCCCGAGCGACCGCGCGATGCGTTCCGCTTTGGAAACCGCGCTCACCATTCCCGAAGCAGCGGCGAGCCTCAGCGCGCAACACCAATTCGATGTCGCGCTGGCCAATCTGGTGCGCACGATCGCCATTCCGAAGGCGGCGGAAGAGTGGTTTGTGAATGGCGCACTGATCAAGGGCGCGAAACGCAGCTGGAAAAAAACGGTGCGCCACCCGGCCATCCTCGCCACCGCGCTGGCGGTATTGGTCATGGCGGGCATCGCTATTTTCTTTTTCGTTGAGCGCCTGAATGAATTTCCTGGCTCGGCCACGGCGAAAAAGATGCTGGTGGTCGCGAGCGCGGCGCGCCGCTCGGAGTTCGAACGGCTCAACACGGACGCGATCAACCTCGGCGATTATTTTTTCATGAAGAATCAGCTCGAACACTTTGATGTGCCGATGCAGTTCGCCGATTTTCGGGCGAGCGGAGCGCGGGTCTTCGACGACGAAGATGGGCATCGCGTCGCGCAAGTTTTGCTGGCCGAAAGGGGAGTGCAGTTCTTCCTTTACCCGGTAGAGAAAGGAGCGCAGCCGACGCCGAAGCCCGCGCGTCCCGTCTGGCGCTATGTCGACGGGGACGGCTGGGCCGGCGCGGTCGCGGAACGCGATGGAGTTTGTTTCCTCTTCGCGATGCACGGGACGGAAGCAGAACTGCGCACCTATCTCGCGGACCGGCTTCGGTAGGGCGCGCGTTGACACAGTCGGCGCGCCATTCAACTATAGCGGCTCGCATCGCCAGGGTAGCTCAGTGGTAGAGCAGGGGACTCATAAGCCCTTGGTCGGGAGTTCAACTCTCCCCTCTGGCACTCCCCTGCCCGTCTCCCGCTCGTTGCGCCCCGGTATTTGACAATGAATGAACGTTCATTCATTGTCGGAACGCTAATGCCGACAAAGCTTTCCACGGTTCCGCTCGACCGCCGCCGCCAGATCATCGAGGCGACGATGGTCTGCTTCGCGGAAAAGGGTTTCCATCAGGCGACGATGCACGACATCAGCGCGGAGGCCGGAATCAGCGTGGGCCTGATTTATCGCTACTTCAAAAACAAGGAGCAGGTCATCGCCGCACTCGCCGCCGAGCACAAACAAGACATCGCGGATTTGCTGGCGCGCGCGGGCGACGCCCCGACCCTGCTCGAGGCGATGGAGATTCTTTTCACCTCGCATTGTTGTGAACGCTCACCCCAGATCGTCGCCGCTTTCGTGGTCGATCTCTTCGCCGAGGCAAGTCGCAATCCGAAAATCGCGAAGGTGGTGCGGAGCGTGATGAAAACAAAAACCGATGGCGTCGTCGACCTGATCGCGCGGTCTCCGGAAGGCCGCCGTCTCTCCCCCTGGCTCGACGCGCGCGCCATTGCCGAAATGATTTTTGCGGTCAACGATGGCACCCTGATGCGAAGTGTTTTTCGTGCCTCGAGTGCGTCCGTTACGCAGCAGCGCGAACGTCAACTTAATGTCGCCCGCAATCTCTGGCGGCTCCTTTTCAATCAAACTTCCCATGCAAACGGCCATAACTAAGTCACCTGTACGCTCCATCCCAGCCGCCGCGGCCCCGGCCGCGCCGAAGACGCGCAAATCGTCGAAGCTTGCGATCTTCCTCGTCATCCTCGGGCTCATCGTCGCGATGGTGGTGATCTTCGGAACCAAGGCGCTCCAGATTGTCGCAATGATCTCGGCCGGCAAATCGATGGTGCAACCACCGACCACAGTGACGAGCGCGAAAGTGAAAAAGGGCGACTGGGCCCCGAGCCTGACGACAATCGGATCGATCACCCCGGTGCAGGGCGCGACGATCAGCGCCGAGTTGCCGGGAATGGTGACCGAGATTGGATTCGAGTCCGGTCGTCCGGTAAAAAAAGGCGAGCTACTGGTGAAATTGGATTCGTCCGCCGAGCAGGCGCAACTCCGCTCCGCGAAAGCCGATGCCGAATTGGCGAAAGCCGAATTCGACCGGTCGAAAAATTTGTCAAAAGGGAACGTGATCTCGAACGCGGAGTTCGATTCCGCCAACTCCAAGTATTCGCAAGCCAAGGCGGCGGTGGAGAACATGCAGTCGATCATCAACAAAAAAGAGATTCGCGCGCCGTTCGACGGGATCGCCGGCATCCGCGAAGTGAATCCCGGGCAAATGGTGCCGGCTGGGCAAAAGCTGGTCACCTTGCAGGCGCTGGACAAGGTCTTCGTCGATTTCTCGCTCCCGCAACAGGACCTCGGCAAAGTGAAGGTCGGTCTCCCGGTCAAGATGACGACCGATGCGATCGAAGGGCGCGAATTCCCCGGCACGTTGAGTGCGATTAATTCTGCGATCGATCCCGCGACGCGGGCCGTTTCGATACAGGCCACAATCGATAACGCGGACCACGCGCTTCGCGCGGGAATGTTCGCGCGCGTCGAGGTTCTGCTCCCGGATACAAAGCCCGTTCTCTTCATTCCCACGACCGCTGTGGCCTATGCGCCGTTCGGTAATTCCGTCTACGTGATCGAGCACAAGAAGGACGATAAAACCGGCAAAGATTCGCTCGTCAGCCGGCAACAATTTGTTCGCACGAGCGAAGCACGCGGCGACTTCGTGGCCGTGACCAACGGCTTGAAGGAAGGCGACGAAGTGGTTAGCACCGGCGTCTTCAAAATGCGCAACGGGATGGACGTGACGGTGGACAACAAACTCGCTCCCAAGGCAGAGCTGGAGCCGACACCGCCTAACACTTGAGCGCCTCCGGCGCGCTCACCCCTGAGATGAACAATTTTACCGACATCTTCATCCGCCGACCAGT
>JBDTVP010000109.1:0-5693 GCA_040007175.1 Spartobacteria bacterium | reverse complement strand
AGCGGAAATCGTCAATCACCGTCAACCGCGCGGCCGGATATTTTTCCTGCAGGGCCAAAGTGAGGTTGGAGCCGATAAAGCCGGCCCCGCCGGTCACGAGGAAGTTAGGGTCTTTTGAATTCACAGCGGGCGATTCGAGGAAGGTGACAGATAAATGTTGAGCGCGGAAGCGCAACCCGCTACTTGTCGACCAGTTCTTTGCGAGTTTGATCAGTGGAACGGCGCGAGAAATCCCGTGTAAACCGGGAGCAGTTGCGCTGCTGTAACTGGAGACGACTTCCCTTGAGCCAATCGTTAGTCCGCATCTGCGGGCGGCGGTGAAGGCGGGAAGAAGGTGTGCGCGGGCAGTCAGGCCAACGCACGGAAGCCAGGAGCCAGAATATTTGCCCGCTCCACCTCATTCGTGCCGCCGCGTGTGCGGGCCGGCGCGACAAAACTTCTTCGCGAAAAAGAAGAATGAGAGTCGTGGACGATGCCGCCGGCAGGTGACGAATCCGCCTCTCAGTTATTGGAGGTAAATAGTCATGTTAAATCGTCCGATGCGGCGGTGGTTGTTGGTTGGTCTGTGCCTGTTGGCCGGGACCGGGTGGAGCGGAGCGCAAGTGGCAGTGGCGAGACCTTCGCCGACGCCGGAGACGGTGGAACTGGTCGTGAGCGCGACCCGAATTCCGATCCCGGCAGACGAAACACCAGCGAGCGTGAGTGTGCTCACGGCGCAGGATTTCGAGAACAAACAAATCGAGCGCGTGGCCGACGCGCTGCGCCAGGTGCCGGGGCTCTCGGTCGTGCAAAGCGGCCCGCCCGGACAGCTCACCTCGGTCTTCACCCGCGGCCTGCGAAGCGAGCACACCCAGGTGTTGATCGATGGCGTCCCGATCAACCAGGGCCTGGCCGGGCTCTTCAACTTTGCCGACCTCACGATCGATAACATCGATCACATCGAGATTGTGCGCGGGCCGCAGAGCACGGTTTACGGGCCACGCGCGCTCGCCGGGGTGATCCAGATTTTCACCAAAGTGGGCGGCGAAATCCCGGAGACCACGGCCAGTTTCGAGGGCGGCAGCTACGGCACCTTTCGCGAATCGCTCGCCACCTCGGGGAAATACGGGCCGGTCGACTACTCGTTAGGGGCGAGCCGACTCGATACCGACAATGCCCGGCCGAACAATCAATACCGGCTCTCCAGTTTCGTCGGCAACCTCGGCTGGTCGCCTAACGACCAGCTCCGGTTGAGCAGCCTCTTCACCTACTCCCTGGCCGACACGGGCAATCCGAACAGCATCTTTGACCCGAAACCGTTCGATAATTTCCTGACCGAGCGCTGGCTGATCGCACCGCATCTCACCTGGAAACCGTCCGACGACTGGGAACACAAGTTGATCGTCGCCTACGACGAGGAGCGACAGGTGAACGACCCGAACCAGGACGGCTTCGTCGGTCCGACCCGCGCCCTCTTCACTCGCCTAACGATTGATTATCAGAATGATTTCCGGCCTTGGAAGTGGCTCACGCTCACTTCCGGCTTCTTCTATAGCCAGGTCGATGCCGGCCAGGAGCGGCCTTTTATTTCCCAGGATTTCGGGCCGCAGCCGACGTTCATCAGCGATTTTACGGAGGAAGAAGCGGTCTTTCTGCAAGCGAGCGCCACTCCCCTGCCCGGCTTGAACCTGGTCGCGGGCGGACGTTACGATCACTTCAATCAGTTCGGCGGCATCTTCACTTATCGCTTTGCCGGCAGCTACAAAATTGCGCCGACCGACACCGTCGTGCACGCCAGCGTTGCGACCGGGTTCAGTCCACCGAGCAGCCAGGACAAGATCTTCGGGAACAACTTCGGACTGGAGCCAGAAGAAGATCTCGGTTGGGAAACGGGCGTGGACCAGCGTCTCTGGGACGGCCGGATCAAAGTCGCCGCGACTTATTTTTTCAATCGGCTTTCCAACCTGATCGGCTTCAACGGGCTCTTCGACACGCTCAATTTGGGCGCGGCGCGGACGCAGGGATTGGAGACCGAGTTGGAGTTTCGACCGATCAATGATCTGATTTTTTCCGCGAGTTACACCTACCTCGATGCGGAAAAGACTTCCGCCGCGGATATCACCCAACTCCCCGGGGCACGATTGCCGCGCCGGCCGCGCCACGAGGTTTACCTTTCCGGCTCTTATCTTTGGTTCGGAAAACTGCGCACGACGGCGGAAGCAAAATTCGTTAACGCGCGCGAGGAGCTGAATTTTGGCGGACCGAATTTCGACATTGAAGATTACTCCTTCGTAAATTTCGCCGCCGAGTATGCGGTCAATCCGCATCTCACCCTCTACGGCCGGGTCGATAACCTAACGAACGAGCAATACTCCGAGGTCTTCGGCTTTCCGGCGCTGGGCCGGGCCGCCTACGGAGGCGTGAAGCTAAAATTCTGACGCCGCCCCGCGCGCGTTGTCATCCCGATCCGCCGCAGGACGGAGAGGGACCTCGCAATTGCAATCCACGTTGCCTGCTAAGGAGAGAACGTGGCTTGCAACTGTGAGATCCTTCGCCGTCTCCGTGGCTCAGGATGACAAACAAAGGTGCCCGCGAAAGTGCGCGGCTTGAATGCGATCCGTGCTGCTGTTAATCGCTAGAGGTGGATCCGATTCTGACCGCACTTCTTGGACTGCTCGCCGGCGCGCTCGTCGCCGGCGGGATTTTCCTGCTCACGCGACGCCGGGAATTCCACCAGCGCTTCGAATCGCTCGAGCGCGCACAGGAACGCGAGGAACGTATCCTGCGCGAAGAGGCCACGCGCACCCGTGAGGAATCGGCCAATGCGGCCCGGGCGCAGCGCGCAGAGCTGAGCGACGCTCTCCAGAAATTAGGCGACTCGAATCTGCGCTCGATCGGTGAGATCGGGACGATCCTGAAAGGCCAGCTCGAGACGGTCGCGGCGCAAACCGGGAAGCTGACCGAGTCGAACGAGGCGCGCCTTGAGAGCTTGCGCTCGGTCGTCGATCTGCGCCTCAAGCAGTTGCAGGAAGATAATTCGCAACAGATCGAAAAGATGCGCGCGACGGTCGACGAAAAACTTCAGGGAACACTCGAGAAACGGCTTGGCGAATCGTTTCGGATGGTGAGCGAGCGCTTGGAAAGAGTGCACCAGGGCCTCGGCGCGATGCAGCAACTGGCGAGCGATGTCGGCGGTTTGCAACGTGTCCTAACGAATGTAAAAACGCGGGGCGGCTGGGGCGAGGTGCAGCTCGGCACACTCCTCGAGCAAGTGCTGACCGCGGAGCAATTCGCCCGCAACGTCAAGACGCGTGAAGGCGGCGGCGAGATGGTCGACTTCGCCGTGCGCCTGCCCGGAGACGAAAACGGCGCGCCGGTGTGGTTGCCGATCGATGCGAAATTTCCGATCGAAGATTACCAGCGCCTGATCGCGGCCCAGGAGACGGCCGATCTCGCCGCGACCGAGGACGCGATGAAGAATCTGGAACTGGCGCTCCGGAAAAGCGCCAAAGACATTTGCGCGAAATATATTAACCCGCCGCGGACGACGGATTTTGCGATCATGTTTTTGCCGACCGAAGGGCTCTACGCGGAAGCGATCCGGCGGGTCGGGTTGGTCGAGCAGGTGCAGCGCGATTGCCGGGTGATCTTTGCCGGGCCGACGACGCTGGCGGCGTTGCTGAACAGTTTGCAGATGGGTTTTCGCACTCTCGCGATCCAGAAACGTTCGAGTGAAGTTTGGAACCTGCTCGCGTCGGTAAAAACGGAGTTCGGAAAATTCGGCGGAGTGCTCGACAGCGTGAAGAAGAAGCTGCAGGAGGCTTCGAACAAGATCGACGAAGTCGACCAGCGTTCGCGGGTGCTGAACAAGAAGCTGCGCGACGTGGAGGAGTCGCCAAACAATCCCGAACCAATGTTGCCGGAATTGTTAGGCGAAGAGCCCGAAGAACCCTAGGACAACGTCTCGCCTGTCCTACAGGACGGCGCCCCACTTCGCCTCATCCGTCAGCATGATCTCACGCAGCAGGCGGATGGGCGGCGCGCCATGATCGAGCATTTCATTGTGAAATTTCTCGAGCGAAAATTTCGCTCCCTCCTGCGCCTTGTAATCATCGCGCAATTTCAGGATCTGCCATTTGCCTAACGTGTAGTTGAGGTAGCCGGGATCGAACGTCCCGCGCCTTGCTTCCGAGAGTGACGGCTTCGCTTCGTAGTAGCAGTTCTCCTGGAAAAATTTCGCTCCTTCGGCCACCGACATGCCTTGGGTGTGCATCTTGATCGAGACGCAGAGACGACAGAGCCGGAGGAGCGCTTCGTCGGCCTGCGCCATCCGGTATTTCGCGGCCTTCACTCTTTGTTCGGGCGTCGGGTTCGGCACGCTGCCAAAGCCTTCGTCGAGCATAATTTTCTCGGTGTAATGCGCCCAGCCTTCGGTGAACGCGTAACTGGTGAAAATCTTCTGCACCTGCGTCGCGGACGAGGCGTTAAGGTGGAGAAACTGGACGTAATGCCCGGGATAAGCCTCGTGCATAGAAACGCCGGCGATGGTGTAATAGTTGAACGCCGTCAGCCATTCGTTCTTCTGTTTCTCCGGCCATTGTTCCTCGGTCGGCGTGACGTAGTAGAACGCCTCGGTCGCTTTTTTCTCGAACGGCCCCGGTGTGTCCATCGAAGCGAAAGTCGTCGCGCGATCAAACTGCGGCGTGGCCGCGACGGTCGCGCGCACCTCGGACGGGATGCCGACGATGTGATGATCGAGCACCCACTGTCGTATCGTGTCGAGATCCTTCGCCACTTCCGCGATCAACTCGCCGGGCTTCGGATGTTCGTTCTGGATAGCTTTGAAAACGTCGATCGGCTTCTTCTTCGGATCGACGATTTTGGCCGCGGCCGCGAAAGCGTCCTGCTCCTCTTTCAGCCGCTGCAGGCCGAGGGCGAGAATTTTGCCTGGTGCGAGATCAACCAACTCCGTGCCGGCCAGCATCCGTTGATACTTGGCCGCGCCGAGAGCGAAAGACGCGTTCGCTTTTGGCAGTTTTTCTTTCGTTAGCCAGGCCGCGTAATCGCGCAGCGCCGCCGCTGCCTTCTTGTTCGCATCCTGGAAGGCCGCGAGAAGCGACTCGTCTTTCGCCTCCTTCACCGCCGCGGCCAGATCTTTCTCGAGAAAGTCGGCCGACCCGTTGGCAATCTCGATCGCCAGTTCGACGTAAGGTTTCGGCAGCACCGCGGCGAGGTTGGTTTTGCCGGCGGTCATGATGTTTCCGGCCTGGTCTTCGATCGTGATGATGTCGCGCAGCCGATCTTCGAGCGGTTTGAAATCGCGTTTCACATAGATGTTCACGTCGATCGCGGCCGCGTAAGTCATTGGATTTTTCTCAAAAATCCCGAGGTCCTGGATTTGCACGAGCTCGCCCGCGATCGCCGCGAGCAGAATGCGTCGATCGATGCCGGCCTGCTTACTTAGCTTGCTCGCGTCGAATTGGTTCAGTTGAAACTGGAAACGCTTCAACCGCTCGACCTCGGCATCGACCGCGAGCCGGCTATAGTCGGCGACCTTCCCGTCGTATTGATGAAAACCGAGAGAGACCCCAAGAATCGGACGGGCCGCCAGATATCCGTTGATAAAGTCGGTCGCCGCCTTGTTGAATTCGGTGTCGCCCGCCGGGGTCGCCGCCCATAATTGCGCGGCCCCACCGAGCACAAGCGCAAGCGCG
>JBDTVP010000108.1:0-5753 GCA_040007175.1 Spartobacteria bacterium | reverse complement strand
GCCTCAATCCCCTGCGCAAATACAGTATCTTCCAGACCGACCTCAGTGTGAAGTTCTGAGGTTTCCCCCTTGCGTCATCGCGACCGAGGGCAGGGCCTGGGTGCCCTCTCCGACCGGACCGTTCCTCGATCGGTGTCGGAGCGCTTCGAGGAAAGAGAATAAAAACGGAGCCCACACGGCAGAGGCGTCCCATCACTTTGCTTGGTCCATGGACGAAGATCGGCGGACTCGCTTGCCAAACCCGTGGGTGCGCTGAACCTGACGCCATGGCGCGCGAGCCGAGCGATGAGATCCAAATCGAAGAACTGGAGCTGATGGGGCGAATCGGCGTGCCCGATGAAGAACGCGCGCAGCCGCAGCGCCTCACCGCATCGATCACATTGCAACCGCGTTTTGGGTTTGCCGATCTCGAAGACGACCTGGCGCGGACGATTGATTACGCGGCAGTCTGCGCGGAGCTGCGGCGTTTTGTGAGCGAACGGCGGGACCGCTTGCTCGAGACGATGGCGCACGAAATGGCGAGGCACTTGTTGCGGAGCTTCCCGCTTGCCCGGGTGGAGTTGGAGCTGCGAAAATTTGTCCTGCCCGAGACGCGCCACGTGGCAGTGCGTGTGGTACGTTCGGCGCTTGATTAGCAGAGGCCTCGTACCAAGTCCGCCAAGCCACCACGAATTTTGATTTCCCGAACCCTTCGTGCTCTTCGTGCGAGATCCAATCCCGAAACCAACCGCCCGCTAACGATTGGCTTTTCGCGACGCCGTCCATAACTTCCCCGCGTGCAAAAGAGCAACCTCGTGCGCGACCGCGACGGCTGGGAAACCGTCGCGAGTGAAACGCATTTTACGACCCCGCACTTGACGGTGGTAACTGACGAGGTGCGCACTCCAACCCAACGCACCCCGCGCCAATGGTCGGTCGTGCATCGCAAACCCGCAGTCGTGATCGCGCCCCTCACTCGGGAAGGAAAATTCGTCCTGATTCGCGAGGAGCGCATCCCGATCCGGGCCGCGATTTGGTCCCTGCCCGCCGGCCAGATCGATGAAAATCTCGAGCCGGACGACGCTGCCGTCCGCGAAGTGGCGCGCCGAGAATTGCGCGAGGAAACTGGCTACGAGCTGGAACCAGACGCGGAATTGGTCCCGTTAGGCCATTATTTCACTTCGCCTGGGTTGACCGATGAGCTCTGCTATTTTTTTCTCGCGCGCCCGGTCCGGAAGAGCGCGGGCGGCGCGCAACATGACGCGACCGAGGCAATTCTTGATTGCCGTGAATTCAGCGGCGACGTGGTGCGCCAGATGATTGCCGACGGTGAGATCCGCGACGCCAACACCCTCAGCATCTGGGCCCGGCTGGTCGCGACGGGCGAGATTTTTCCCTAACGATGAAACTGCGCGACATCTTTGCCTTTCGCGATCCGCCGGAGAGCGAGACCTCGAAGCCGTTCCTCGAGCACCTCGAGGATCTGCGCTGGACGATCGTGAAAATGGCGGCCGTGCTGATCGTGGCGATGTTCGCTTGCTTCGCTTTCCGGCAGCGCCTCGTCATGGTGCTGCAACGTCCGTTGAGCGAAGTGGGCGGCCAGATCGGCGCCCTGCGCGCGATGGGAATCACCGACTCGATCACGATCTCGTTTCACCTCGCCTTCTACGCCGGGATCGTGATCTCGTTTCCGTTGCTGCTTTATTTTCTCGCCCAATTTGTCCTGCCCGCGCTCACCGGGGTAGAGAAACGTTTTATGCTCCCGGCTATCGGGGTGAGTTTCGCGCTCTTCCTGATTGGAGTCGCGAGCTGCTATTTTTGGCTGCTCCCGAAAACGATTCTCTTTTTCTTCCACGACACGCAATCAATGGGCTGGACGCCGACTTGGACGGTGCAGGATTATTATTCCTTCGTCACCCGGTTCGTCCTTGGCTTCGGGCTGGCGTTTGAGCTGCCGGTCGTGGTCCTCGCGCTCGTCCGTTTCGGGCTCGTGACTTACCAATTCATGGCCCGCACGCGGCCCTACGCGATCGTGCTCATTTTTATCCTCGCCACCATTATCACCCCGACGCCTGACGTGCTCACGCTGATCGCGATGAGCCTGCCGATGTGTCTGCTTTACGAGAGCTGCATCTGGATTGCGTGGCTCATGCAGCGCCGGGCCGCCCGCGCTGAATCGGACTAACGAGTGGACACGCCCGCTGCTTACGAATGGATTTTTCGCACCTTCGCCTTCATCCTTGGCGCGGCGATCGGGTCGTTTCTGAACGTCTGTATCCATCGGTTGCCGCGCGATCTTTCGGTGAACGAGCCGCGCCGCTCATTTTGCCCAGCCTGCAAGAAACCGATTCCGTGGCAACAGAATCTCCCGCTCGTCAGCTGGCTGGCCTTGCGCGGGAAATGCGCGAATTGCGGGAGCGGGATCGCGTTCCGCTACTTTATCGTCGAGCTGCTCACCGCGCTTTTATTTCTCGCCGTCTGGATGGTCTTCCCGGCACCGATCGCGCTCGTTTATTGGGTCTTCGTTTCGCTCCTTCTCGCCGCGACCTTCATCGATTTCGAGCACTTCATTATCCCCGACGAGATCACCATCGGAGGGACCGTCGCCGGCGTCCTGGCGAGTCTGGCGCTCCCCGCCCTGATGGGTGAGGAATCGCGACTCCGGGCCGTCCTCCAGTCGTTAGGCTCGGCCGCCCTCGGTTACGCTTTGCTCTGGCTCGTTCTCGAAGGCGGCAAGAAGGCCTTCGGCAAAAAGCGTATCCGCCTTGAGGCGCCGACTCCATTCAGCTGGGTGCGCAACGGCGACGACGCCGAATTTGTCGTGGGCGAGGAGCGCGAACTCTGGAGCGACCATTTCGCCCGCGAAAGCGACCGGATGCTCCTCCATTGCGACGTCGCACAGATCGACGGCCGCGCCTTCGAGAACACGACCCTGCAATTTCATTATAACCGGCTCGCCATTGCGGAGGAAACGTTCGCCCTCGACCAGGTCGATCGCATCACCGGGGTGGTGCGCGAGCTGCAAATCCCGCGCGAAGCGATGGGGCGCGGCGATTTGAAATTCCTCGCCGCGATCGGCGCCTTCCTCGGCTGGCGGGCGGTGCTTTGCAGCATCTTTGCCGGCTCGCTTCTCGGCTCGCTCGTCGGCCTAACCACCATGGTCCTGGGCAAGCGCGAATGGTCCGGCAAGATCCCCTTCGGCCCCTATTTGGCGCTCGGCGCGCTCATCTGGATGTTCTTCGGGACACGCCTGCTTGGCTGGTATCTCGGTTTGCTCGCGCCTTAACCGACGCGGTTGAAGTGCCGCATGATCCAAAACAGTTGGTAGCCCGTGAGCAGAATGACGGTGAAGCTATGAAACCGTTCGCTCCTCGTGCGGATGGCGATGAGCGATAAAACGAGGACACCGAGATTGCGGAGCGGATACTCGGGGCCGAGGCTGAGGAAATAAGACCAGCCTTTGACGATCGTATCTCCAAAGTCCACCACTTGGATGAGCGCCATCGTGCCGAAAAACCATTTCCGATGGGAATAATAGTATTCCTTTAGATCCGCCTGTTCAGTCAGGTGCTGCGGGACGAGTAACGCGACGAGGAAGTAAAGAAGGACGGCGAAACAAATGACGAACGCGTAGGGCAGAAAGGTCCAGACCTGGATCCGCATCAGGCCAAATTCCCACCACCAAAAGTGAATCAGGGTGACAAAGAGATTCACCATCCACGCGGTGTGGATCCAATAGGTCCGAACCGGTCTGGCTTGCTGCACGATCTCGGCCGCGCCGCTCAATAGTTGCGTCATGGCAAGGCCGACCACGATCGACATCAGGGCGAGGATGTATTCGGAGAGGCTCATAGATTCCCAGGCTCCAGGGGGATTCAACACAGCCCGACCCCACGCGGCGAGCACGAAATGTCTGCTGCGTCTTGGAGAAAGGGCTCCGAATCACCACAAACAAAACAGCCGGGCCTCTTGCGAGACCCGGCTGTGGTTGATTGCTTGAGTTAGCGCTTGGTCGCTGGACTTAGTAGTCCATCCCGCCCATGCCGCCCATTCCACCCATCCCGCCGCCGGGCATTCCGCCGCCGGCACCACCCTTGTCCTTCTCAGGAGATTCGGTGATGATGGCTTCGGTGGTGAGGAGGAGGCCGGAGATCGAAGCGGCGTTCTGCAACGCGCTGCGAGTCACCTTGGTCGGGTCAACGACGCCGGCTTTCACCAGGTCGGTGTATTCGCCGGTGGCGACATTGTAGCCTTCGTTGCCTTTGCGCTTCTTCACTTCCTGCACGATGAGGGCGCCTTCCTGCCCGGCGTTATCGGCCAGGGTGCGGAGCGGCTCTTCGATCGCGCGGCGAATGATCGCCATGCCGACCGCTTCGTCGCCTTCGAGCTTGAGGCTATCGAGCGCTTTCTGCGCACGGATGAGTGCGACGCCGCCACCGGGGACGATGCCTTCTTCGACTGCGGCGCGAGTTGCATGCAACGCGTCTTCCACGCGCGCTTTCTTTTCTTTCATCTCAGTCTCAGTCGCGGCGCCGACATTGATGACGGCTACGCCACCGGCGAGCTTCGCGAGACGCTCTTGGAGCTTCTCACGGTCGTAATCGGAGGTGGTCTCCTCGATCTGGCGACGGATTTGCGAGACGCGGCCCTGGATGTCCTTCTGCTTGCCTTCGCCTTCCACGATGGTGGTGTTCTCCTTGTCAATCGTGACGCGCTTGGTGCGCCCTAAGTCCTCGAGTTTTACGTTCTCGAGTTTGATACCGAGGTCTTCGGTGATGCATTGACCGCCCGTGAGGACGGCGAGATCTTCCAGCATCGCCTTACGACGATCGCCGAAGCCCGGGGCTTTGACCGCTGCCACCTGTAAGGTGCCGCGGAGTTTGTTCACGACGAGGGTCGCGAGCGCTTCGCCTTCCACGTCTTCCGCAATGATGAGGAGCGGACGACCAGCTTTCGCGACTTTCTCAAGCAGCGGGAGCATGTCCTTCAAGCTCGAGATTTTCTTCTCGTGAATGAGGATGTAAGGGTTCTCGAGGATGGCTTCCATCGACTCGGCGTTGGTCACGAAGTAAGGCGAGAGATAGCCCTTGTCGAACTGCATGCCTTCGACCACGTCGAGGCTGGTTTCGATCGACTTGGCTTCTTCCACCGTGATCGTTCCGTCCTTGCCGACTTTGTCCATCGCGTCGGCAATGATTTCGCCGATCGTGCGGTCCCAGTTGGCCGAGACAGTGGCGACCTGCGCGATTTCCGTGCGGTCACTGACTTTCTTCGAGATCTTCGCGAGCTCGGCAACGATGGCTTCGACGGCCTTGTTGATGCCGCGCTGGAGCGAGGTCGGGTTAGCGCCCGCGGTCACGTTGCGGAGACCTTCTTTGTAGATGGACTCAGCGAGCACAGTCGCGGTCGTGGTGCCGTCGCCGGCGATGTCGGAAGTCTTGGAGGCGACTTCGCGCACGAGCTGGGCGCCCATGTTTTCGTAAGGATCTTCGAGTTCGATTTCCTTGGCCACGGTCACACCGTCTTTGGTGATCGTCGGGCTGCCGAATTTCTTGTCGAGGATGACGTTGCGGCCGCTCGGTCCGAGGGTCGCTTTGACGGCGCGCGAGAGTTTCTCGACGCCGCGGAGAAGCGCGTGCCGCGCATTCTCGTCAAATTGTAATTGTTTAGCTGCCATATATTTTAATTC
This sequence comes from Spartobacteria bacterium, assembly GCA_040007175.1. Taxonomy (GTDB): domain Bacteria; phylum Verrucomicrobiota; class Verrucomicrobiia; order Chthoniobacterales; family UBA10450; genus Palsa-1392. The sequence goes on along the minus strand of JBDTVP010000108.1, from coordinate 85 downwards.
TTGTCCTTTGGTTGAGTGATTGTGAGATGACTTAGCCGATGATGCCGAGGATATCGTCCTCGCGCATGATCAGGTAGGACTCACC
>JBDTVP010000107.1:0-5780 GCA_040007175.1 Spartobacteria bacterium | reverse complement strand
GAACGCTCCGGGGTCAGCGGCCAAAGTTTGCGCACCGGATTTGTCCTCCTGTTGGTCCTGGCGGTCTCGGCGCTTTTCCTGGCCGTGATCTGGCCTTTCGCAAAGCCGCTCCTGCTCGGTGCGCTTCTGGCCGGACTCTGCAGTCCGCTTTTCCATTGGATTACGGCTCGGTTGCGCGGTCGCAAATCGCTCGCGGCTCTGCTCACTTTACTCATCCTGCTCCTGCTCGTGGTGGGACCGCTGAGTGCTTTCCTGGGGATTGTCGTTTCCCAGGCGCTGCAGGTGAGCGAGACGGCAATTCCCTGGATGCAATCGCACTTCGGGCCGGCCAGCACTTTCAACGCGCACGATTGGCTGGTGCAGCGCTATCCGGGGCTGGCCCATTACGTCCCCAGCCAGGACAAGTTGGCCGAGAGCGTCGGCGTGGCCGTGAAAGCAACCGGCGGAATTCTCGTCACGATCGCATCCAAGATGACGGCCGGGACCGCTGCCTTTGCCCTCGATCTTTTCGTCATGATCTACGCGATGTTTTTCTTCTTTCGCGACGGTCCAAAAATCCTCGACAAGATTTTTTATTACACGCCGCTCAATCACGAAGATGAGACGCGCATGTTACAGCGCCTGACTTCGATCACGCGCGCGACAGTCAAGGGAACGCTCGTCATCGGGGTGATTCAGGGCGCGCTCGCCGGGCTTGGCTTTTGGGTCGCGGGGCTCGATGGCGCCGCATTTTGGGGAACGATCATGGCCGTCCTCTCGATCGTGCCGGGAATCGGGGCGGCGCTCGTCTGGATCCCGGGCGTGATTTATTTATTCGTGACCGGCCAGACCGTCGCCGGCACCCTGCTCGCCGTGTGGTGCGCTGCAGTGGTCGGAACGGTTGATAATATCCTGCGCCCGATTCTGGTCGGGAAAGACGCGAAAATGCCCGACTTGCTCATTCTGATCGGGACTCTCGGCGGACTTTTCCTCTTCGGGCCGATCGGGTTTATCGTCGGGCCCATCGTCTGCGGATTATTCCTGACCGTCTGGGAAATTTACGGCGCGACCTTCAAAGATGTTTTGCCGCCGGTTAAAAACCATCCCTCGGTCCGATTGGAAAATCACGCGAGCGAGACCGACCAGCTGCCTTAGAAAGTTCCGGACACTTTCAACGAGGCGAAACGCGTTGCCATTCCGCGGCGATGCTTCGACCTTGGCGGCCTGAGCCAATAATGAAACGACTTTTGAAATCGTGCGCGTTCGGCGCGGCACTTCTCGCTCTCGGTAGCTGCAGCACGGTGACGGAAATGGTCGAGGCGCACATCCCCGTGCGCGAGACCGGCCGCCCTTCGATCGTCATCAGTCTGCGCGCGCAGGAAGCTTATCTTTATCGCGGCAAAGCCCTCGTCGCCTCCTCGCGCATCTCAAGCGGCCGGGAAGGATATCGGACGCCGGTCGGCCGCTTTCGGGTCACGCGCAAAGACATCGATCACACCTCGAGTCTGTATGGAAATTATGTCTCCTCCTCGGGTCAGATCGTCGTGGCGGATGTCGATACCCGGAGGACGCGGAAGCCGCGCGGCGCGCACTACGAGGGCGCTCCGATGCCTTTCTTTTTGCAATTTGCACCGGGCTACGGCCTGCATCAGGGCTACCTCCCGGGCGAACCGGCTTCGCATGGATGCATCCGGATGCCGTACTGGAAAGCGCGCCAGTTTTACCAAGTCGCGCGAGTCGGGACGCCGGTGCTGGTTAAACGCTAACCGCCCGCGACCGCCCGGCGATAGACGAGGTCGGCCGCGACGATGTCTTCCACTGCGACGCCGACCGATTTGTAGAGGGTGATCTCGTCGGCCAATTCGCGCCCGGGTTTCGATCCGGCGATGACTTCGCCCAGTTCGGCGAAAACTTTTCCCGCGGCAATCACGTCGCCGGATTCCTTCGTCGCCGCTTCCCGGGATTCGACATAGAGGCGCGCTTTGCCTAACAAGTCATCGTCCAGTTCACGCCAGTCCGGCCGGGTCGCGCCGACCGCATTGACGTGCGCCCCGGGCGAAAGCCACGCGCCTTGCAAGACTGGTGTGGTAGCCGCGGTCGCGACGACGACGACGTCCGCGCCACGGACTGCTTCCTCCGCGGAAGTGACGGCCGACACGCCGTGTTCCGCGGCGAATTGCTCCGCCCGACGCGGACTCCAAACCCGCACCTCAGAAAAGTGCCTAACGATCCGTAATGCCTCAAGGTGGCTGCGCGCCTGCACCCCGGAGCCAAGCAGAGCGAGGACGCCTGTCTCACGGCGGGCGAGAAGATCGGTCGCGACCGCCGAGACCGCCGCGGTCCGCATTTCAGTGATGAGGCGCCCATCCATCGTCACGAGCGGCTCACCGGTCTCCGGCCGGAAGAGCAGGATCATGGCGTGATGAGTCGGGATCCCCTCATTGTTAGGGTAAAAAGTCACCAGTTTCGCGCCAAGCGCGCCGCTCCGGCCGGCCGGCATCACCCCGAAAAAGCCGCCGTGTTCAGCGACCGGCAGAACCTGGCGCAACGGCTGCCGCACTTTTCCCGCGGAGAGATCGCGCATCGCCTCTCGCATCGCCGGGATGAGTTCCTCCATCCGCAGAAGCGCGCGAACTTGTTCCTCGTCGAGCCACATGGCGCTACAAATCGATCAACTCGCTGAATTTTTTCAGGTCCACGTTCCCGCCCGAGACGATGCAGACGATCGGTCCGTGCCCCGCTTTCCCGCTCAGCGCCGCTGCCAACGGCATCGCGCCCGCGCCCTCGGAAATGACGCGTGCCTTTTCCGCGAGCAAACGCATCGCCTGCCGCGTCTCTTCCAGACTAACGACCAACGAATCATCGACGACCGGCCGCATCCGTTCCCACATTCGCGGGAAGACACTGCGCCCGCCCGCCCCATCGACGAAGGACGATTTCCATTCCGGAAATTCCTGCGGCGCGCCCGCGGCCAGCGAGCGCGCAAACGGTGCCGCCGTCTCCGGCTCGACGCCCCAGATTTTAATCTCAGGCCGCAACGCCTTGATCGCGCTGCCCAGTGCCACGACCAATCCGCCGCCGCCGATGCTCGCGATGACCGCCGCCGTTTCCGGCGCGTCTTCCAGAATCTCAAGCCCCATCGTGGCGTGGCCCGCAATGAAATCATAGTCATCAAACGGGTGAATGAAGGCGCCCTCGATCCCGGGAAAAGCGCGCGTGTCGAGCGCCTTCCAGGCAACTTCGTAGGGAACCGGAACGAGCGTCGCGCCGAGCGCGCGCATCCGTTCCATCTTCGCCGTCGGCGCGGTCTCGATCACGACCACACTGCAAGGCACCCCGGCCTGGCGCGCCGCGTAGGCCACGCCCTGGCCCGCGTTTCCCGCGCTAATCGTCCAGACGCCGCGCGCCCGTTCCGTCTCGCTCAAGAGCGCAACAGCGTTGGCCGCGCCGCGCAATTTATAGGCGTTGATCGGCTGAAGATTTTCGAGTTTTAAACGGATGTCGGGCAAGCCGGGTCCAAGTTCCAGCCTAACGAGCGGGGTGCGCACGATCGTCGAGGCGATCCGCGTTTGCGCCGCACGGATGTCGGCCAGCGTGATCGGGCGAACTGGTGGAGGCGCAACAGACATGAATTCAGATCTCGCAGATTTGCGTCGATTTGAAAACGGCGAAGTGGGACACCAGAAAATCTGAGCTTCCAACAAGGGAGCCAAGTCGATCACCTTTTGGAAGAGCGAACGATGAAACCCCTTCTGGCAGATCCGACCATCCTCCTGCAAAACGGTTTTATTGCGTTGGCCATTCTCCTGATGGCGATGTTCACGCTCGCCCAAAAATCATCGATCGAATGGCGCTGGTTCTCTTTCCCGCCTTCCTGCTCGCCGTCGTCATCGGCTTTTCAAAATCCGGCACTTGCCTCTCACTCCTGCCGCCGACATTCCTGATCGGGTTTCAGGCTTTTCGAATTCCCGTCGAGCTTCTTATTCGTCGCGCCGTGCAGGAAGGAATCGCGCCGAGACAAATGACGTGGACCGGACTGAACCTGGATATTCTCCCGGGAATCTCCGCTCTGCTTTTGTTTCCCGTTGGCCGCAGAATTCCACGCTGGGGAATCCTGGTCTGGAACACGCTGGCCCAAGGGGCTTCTGTTTTGGATTGTGGGTGTGGCCATCTTGAGTTTGCCGAGCGCGCTCCAGCCTCAAACCCGATAATGTTTGGATCGCTTATATTCCTCCATCTGGCTGCCGACCGTGGCCGTGACGGCGGCATTGTTAGGGCGCATCGCGCTCTTCCGGCGTTTTCTCGGCCGAGACTCTCGCAGATGGTAGAGAGTGGAAATGTTGAAACCACTTCTGCTCTTCGCGCCCGGCGCGGGCGCGCCTTCCTCGCATCCCTGGATGCAGCGGTGGGAAAATTATCTCGCAGAAATCGGCCAGGTCGAAACGATTGATTATCCCTACATGCGCGAAGGCCGGAAGCGGCCGAATCGCCTGCCGCAGCTCATCGCCTCCCATCGCGAGGCGCTGGCTAAAGCCTGGACAAAGTCTGGCCCCGATTTGCCGACCTTCTTGGTCGGGAAAAGCATGGGCGGCCGAATCGGTTGCCACGTCGCGCTCGAGGAAAAGGTGAGCGGCGTGATTTGCCTCGGTTATCCGCTCTGCGCGATGGGCGACCACGCGAAAATGCGTGACGAAGTCCTGCTCGCGCTGCGCACGCCGGTCCTCTTCGTGCAAGGCACGCGCGACACGCTTTGCCCGCTCGACCTGCTCGCCAGCGTGCGCGAGAAGATGAGTACGCCTAACGAGCTGCACGTGGTGGAAGGTGGCGACCACTCGCTCGCCGTGGGCAAACGCCAGCTGAAAGCGGATCGCGAGACGCAAGAAGAGATCGATCGCAAAATCCTCGTCCGGATTCAAACTTTCGTCGCTTCGTTAGGCGACGCTAGAGGGGTTGGCACTGCTGCCTAACCGTTTATCTTGCCCCATGGCTACAGAATTGGCAGCGATCACCGCGGAAGAATTGCGCGCGCGCGTCGGCGAACTGCGGAGGTTTCTTTGACCTGCCGAAACTGCAATCCAGCCTAACGGAACTCGAAACGCGGATGGCCGCGGCCGATTTCTGGTCAAACCGCGAGCGTGCCCAAGGGGAGGTCGAGGAAGTCTCGCGCCTGCGCGGCTTGATTAACCCGATGCTAGAACTCGAGCGCGAGTTCGCGGATTTCGGAGCGCTCCAGGAACTGGCCGCTGAGGAGACGGAACCGGCGGCTCGCGCGGCGGCGGAAAAAGAAATCACGACCGAGCGGGGGCGTTTTCTGAAGAAACTCGAGGCTTTCGAGCTCCGGCAATTTCTTGCCGGCGAAAACGATCGCTCCAATGCCTTCCTCACGATTCATTCCGGCGCGGGCGGGACAGAGTCATGCGATTGGGCCGACATGCTTTTGCGCATGTATCAGCGCTGGATCGAGCGGAGCGGTTTCAGTGCGCAAACGATCGACATTCAGCAAGGCGACGAAGTCGGAATCAAGTCGATCACGCTGCTCGTCACCGGCGAACTGGCCTACGGATATTTAAGTACGGAGCGCGGGGTCCATCGCCTCGTCCGCATCTCGCCCTTCGACGCGAACAAACGCCGCCACACTTCCTTTGCGAGCGTCGACGTGACGCCGGAAATCGCCGACTCCGCGCCGATCGAAGTGAACCCTGCCGATCTTGAGATCGACACTTTTCGGGCCGGTGGCAAAGGCGGGCAGAACGTGAACAAAGTCGAGACCGCGGTGCGGATCGTGCACAAGCCGAGCGGCA
>JBDTVP010000106.1:0-5826 GCA_040007175.1 Spartobacteria bacterium | reverse complement strand
TCGTCGAATTCGCCTGGCAGGGTCTGCGTTTCACGGATGCGCAGGCGGTTCCGACTCTGGTTTGCCAGCTCCTCTTTTTGGTTTGCTTCGTCGCCTTCCCGTTTTGCTCGGCTGCGAAGGAAAAAGCGTGGTCCTGGGCGATCAGCGCGCTTGCCCAGGCGCTCCAATTTTGGCTGATCTACCGGGTCATCTCGAGCGCTTTCCCTAACGAATGGATGGGGCTGTTGCCGGCGGCCTTTCTTCTCCCGGCCGCGCTCGGAGTCTTCGGCTTGCTCAAACTTTATCGGGCCGATCCGGCGACCGGCGACGCCCGGCTGGCCTGGCAGGGCGGGGCGCTCTTGCTTTTCGTTAGTCTGATTTTTCCACTCCAGTTCGACCGCGAATGGATCACCCTCGGCTGGGCGCTGGAAGGCCTCGCGCTCCTCTGGCTTTTCGGTCGGGTGCCGCATCGCGGTCTGCGCGTGGTCGCGGTCGGGCTCCTGGCGGCGGCTTTCGTCCGGCTCGCCTGCAACCCGGCGGTCTTCGAGTATCACAAGCGGGCCAGCGTGCGGATCTTCAATTGGTATCTTTACGCCTACGGCATCACGAGCGGCTGTCTGCTCGCGGGCGCACGGCTCTTCGGGAATCCGCGGCCCACTGCGCTCGAGCGTTCCGCGCCGGCCTTTCTCGTGTCGTTAGGCGCGATCCTGGTCTTCCTTCTCCTCAACATCGAGATCGCGGATTATTTCTCGATCGGGCCGACGCTGACCTTTTCGTTCTCCGCCAATTTTGCGCGCGACATGACCTACTCGATTGCCTGGGCCCTTTTCGCCCTCGGCCTGATCGTGATCGGGATGCGAATCCGGCAACCGGCTGCTCGTTACGCAGGCGTCGCGCTCCTTGGCCTGACGCTGGCCAAGCTCTTCCTGCACGACCTGAACGATCTCGATGAGCTTTACCGAATCGGCGCTTTCGTCAGCGTGGCCGTCATCCTGATCGCGGCTTCCTTTATTTATCAGCGTTTCTTGAGCCCCAAGCTTCCCGGGTAACCATTGCCGCGAGTTCTAACCTTCCGCTTCGCAGTCGGTTCACTCCTCCACCAGACGCGTATCCGGATGGGCGGCGTGCCATCCAAACCAAAAGGCGCGGTGCGCCGGCAACCGGCTGAGCCTTTCTTTTTTCGGGCCGATCAAGGCCGCTTCCGTGAGACGCCATTCGGCGCCTTCGCGAGTCGTTAGGCTGGTGGGCGAGGAGCGGTCGAATTTCTCGCCGCCAGAGTCGTAGACCCGGTTGGCGCCGGTTTCATCAGTCAGCACGACGTAATTCGTTGCGCCTAGTTTGCCTTGATAGATCGGATGCTTCGTTAGGAATTGCTGCGCGATTGCGACCGGAGGTTCCGTCGCCGGGCCGAAGCGCAGGGCCAGCACTTCGGCTTTGTTGCGCAGTCGTGTGTCGGAGTCCGGCACGATGAACATCAGGTCGTCGGTCGCGAAGTAGTCGCGATAAGCCGCGCCTTCCGTGTAGTCGCGGTCGTAGCCAGTCGCGAGCGAGAGGACTCTGGTCTCGGGATGCCGTCGACGCCATTCGCCCCAGGTCGTAGTGACCACCGCGAGCGGCTCGAGTTTCAGGCCGCGGCCGACGAGCGAACCGACCACCGGTTCCCCTTCGATCGTGGACCAGAGCGATTTGGTCTCGCGGTCGTACATAAGCTTGTTCGAGCGGTAAAGAAATCCGCTCGTGCCGAGCTCGTAATGTTTCCCGCCGATCGTCGTGCGGTAAAGAATCATCGTCCCGCAGAGCGTGCAGTAGACGCCGTTTAATTCCTCGCCGCCGATTTTGTCGCGGACCATTTCGTGCCAGGCGAGAATCCGCTTGGGAAACGCACGCGTTTCGCCCCTGACGTCGACCCCGAAGACAATGTCCGAGTCGGCCAGATAGTCCGCCTTCGCGGCCGGGAGCATTTTTGGATGGTCGAGCGGAGGAATGCCGTCGCGCCGGACGCCACCCCAACGGATTTCGTCGAGACGAATACTGGTCCGTGGACGGCCGCGAAAGTATTCCGCAAAACGCTCGTCGATTCCTTCGTACCAGGCCGCCTTGAAATCCGCGTACCACGCGAGCGGGGCGGGCTCGGTCGACCAGAGCCAGCGATACCAATCGTTCCGGCTCGAACCCAGATGCTGCCCGGTTTTCTTCTCGAGGAGTTGAAAGATTCGGGATTCCAAATCGCGATCACCTTGGAGTGAAGCGATCTCGAGAAGCGGCGCGACCAGACCCGGCTGCCAATTTTGCTCGAGGCGGCGAAACGCTGCCCCGCGCTCGTCCGGGTCAAGCACGTTGAGGAATTGCGAGAGCGTGACTTCTTCTGCCGCCAGTTTGTCCACGCCGAAACCGCTCAGCAGCAGCGCGAAGAAAAGAAATACGGTTTTCCAAGGCACGATGATGGGAGCCCAACCGGGAGGCAATATTCCCGCGCCCTCGCGCCAGCTTCCGGCTCGCACCCTAACGAAATCGCGAGTTGGGAGCTTGCACTACTGGCGCGACCTACTGTTCCTTGTGGCCATGTCCGAGGGCGACGACCAACGAGTCAGCACAAAAGCGACGAGCATCGTCGGACTGGCCGTCCTCTGCAGCCGGCTGCTCGGGTTGATTCGCGAGATGGTGATCGCCTCGCTCTTTGGCGCCTCGCGCAACATGGACGCCTTCCTGACCGCCTTCCGCGCGCCCAACATGTTGCGCGATCTTTTTGCCGAAGGCGCGCTCTCGACCGCGTTCGTGACCACCTTCTCGCGCCGGATCGCGACCGAGGGCGATCAATCGGCCTGGCGCCTGGCGAGCAAGGTCGCGACGCTCACCCTCGTTTTCATGAGCGCGATCACGCTGCTCGGGATTCTTTTCGCGCCGTTCATCATCGGGATCATCGCGCCCGGTTTCCCGGCGGAGAAAGCTGCCCTTACGATTCTCCTGACCCGGATCATGTTCCCGTTCATCCTCCTCGTTTCGCTCGCCGCGCTCGTCATGGGGATGCTGAACGCAAAAAATGTTTTCGGCGTGCCGGCGCTGGCTTCGAGTTTTTTCAACATCGGCTCGATCGTCGGCGGGGTGGCGTTCTGTTACTGGCTCGATCCGCAGGCGGACTGGCGGCATCCGCATTTCGGCGAGCGCGGCCTGGTCGGGCTGGCGCTTGGCACTTTGCTCGGCGGCCTTCTCCAGTTGGTCGTGCAGTTCCCGGCCGCGGCCAAGGTTGGGTTTCGTTTTATTCTCGATTTTAGCTGGCGCGACCCGGGCGTGCGGACCGTCCTGGCTCTGATGGCGCCGGCCACGATCGCAGCCAGCGCGGTGCAGGTGAACGTGGCGGTGAACAGCGGTTTTGCCTCAACGTTAGGCAATGGCCCGATCACTTGGCTGAACATCGCTTTTCGTCTTATGCAGTTGCCGCTCGGAGTCTTCGGGGTCGCGGTGGCGACGGTCACGCTGCCGCTCGTTTCGCGCAGCGCGGCGATGGGGAATACGCGGGAATTTCGCGGCGCGCTCGCACACGCCATGCGGCTGGTGATGCTGCTTACGATTCCGTCTGCGATTGGCCTGATCATCCTGGCCGAGCCAATCATTCGGCTGATTTATCAGCACGGGCGTTTTACGGCCGAGGCGACGACGCAGACGGCGGCGGCCCTGCGCTTTTATGCGCTCGGGCTGGCCGGCTATGCCGGGGTCAAAGTGCTGGCGCCGGCCTTCTACGCGATCAATAAACGGCATCTGCCGATGTTCGTTAGTCTGCTTTCCATTGCGGTAAATTTTGGGCTGAACTGGTTCTTCACCTTTCATCTCGGGCTGGGCCATCGCGGGCTCGCGCTCTCGACCAGTTTCGTGGCAATAACAAATTTTCTGCTCCTCTACGCGATGATGCGGCGACACACCGGGCGGCTCGAAACTGGCGTGATGCTGGCGACGTTAGGCAAATTGGTCGTGGCGGGCGCGGTCCTCGCCGCGGTTTGTTTTGCCGCCCAGCGTCTCCTCTTTCAGGCAACGGGACCGGTCTCGGTCTGGAAACTGGCCATCGAGGTTTTCGTCACGATCGCGATCGGGGCGGGGGGCTTTTTTACCAGCGCTTATTTGTTGCGGATCGCGGAGGTGCAGGATGTGGTCACGATCGCGCGGCGGAAGCTCAAGCTGTAGCGGCGTCGGTGTCGAGCGTTGCTACCTTGTCAGGGCGCGATCGAGGTCGGCGATCAGGTCATCCGGATGCTCGAGCCCGATTGAGAGACGGAGTAGCGTGTCGGGCGTGCGCGTGTCTGGGCCTTCGATCGATTGCCGATGCTCGATCAGACTCTCGACTCCGCCCAGGCTGGTGGCGCGGGTGAAGATTTTGGTGTGGTTAGGCACGGTCATCGCTGCGGCTCGGCTGCCTTTGATTTCGAAGGAAAGCATCCCGCCATAAGCGCTCATCTGGCGCGTCGCGAGGTCGTGTTGCGGGTGCGTGGCGAGCCCCGGGTAATGGACCCGCGCCACACCGGGGTGGGTGGCGAGAAATTCCGCCACCCGCTGCGCGTTCTCGCAATGCGCGCGCATCCGCCAGGGAAGAGTCTGGATTCCGCGATGCACCAGCCAGCAATCGAACGGTGCCGGCACCGCGCCGCCGATCTGTTGCGTCTCGCGCACCTTTTGAAAAAAATCGTCCTCCTGCCGCGCAATCAACGCGCCACCCATCACATCGCTGTGGCCGCCGAAATATTTCGTGGTCGAATGCATCACCAGGTCGACGCCGAGCGCGAGCGGACGTTGGATAATGGGCGACCAGGTATTGTCACAAACCAGACACGCGCCGGCTTGGCGAGCGACCTCGGCAACACCGGCCAAATCGGTCAGCTTCACGGTCGGATTGGAGGGCGTCTCGACCCAGATCAATTTGGTCTGCGGGCGAACGGCTTTCCTGACCGCATCGAGGTCGGGCATATCGACAAAATCGACCTGCAACTCCCAGCGTCCAAAGAGATCGCGCAAGAGCTTGATGATTCCGTAATAAGCCTCGGCCGGCGCGATCACGTGGTCGTTAGGCTGAAGCGCCTGGAAGACGGCCAGGGCCGCCGCCGCGCCCGATCCGTAGGCCGCCGCGACCTGTCCGCCTTCGATAGCGGCTAGCGCGGTTTCGAGCGCGCGGCGGTTCGGGTTGTCGGTCCGCGCATAATCGAAGCCACCCGGGACGTGGCCTCCTTCCGGGCGCTGAAAAGTTGTGGAGAGACGAAGCGGCGTGGTCACCGCCCCGGTCGCCGGGTCGATCTCGTGGCCGGCGTGGACCGCGATCGTCTCCAAATGCAGTTCGTGATCAAGTTCCGCCATGTCGGTGGGCGGAGATTAAAGCACCCGGCGGCGGACCGCCAGTCCGGTGCGCTGCGGTGATTTGCATTTGACGGTAGCGACCTCCCAGCGGAAAAACCAACTGCACCAAATGCCGGGCTGTTCTAGTTTCCGGCTCCGTTTTCCTATGCACATCTACAACGACGAAGTTTTCAAAATGGCCTGCGATCAGTTTCAGGTCATCGCCGATTATTTAGAAATTGATCCGAACGATCGCGATCGGCTCATGTATCCGAAGCGGGCGATGGCCGTGACCTTGCCGGTGCACATGGATAATGGCAGCACCAAAACCTTCCAAGGCTATCGCGTGCAGCATCATCTCACGCTCGGCCCGACCAAAGGGGGCACCCGTTTTGCGCCGAATCTCTCGATGGGCGAAACCGCCGCGCTCGCGATGTGGATGAGCTGGAAATGCGCGCTCAACAATCTGCCCTACGGCGGCGCCAAAGGCGGCGTGGCCTGCGATCCGACCAAACTCTCGCGCAACGAACT
>JBDTVP010000105.1:0-5970 GCA_040007175.1 Spartobacteria bacterium | reverse complement strand
GAGCCATCGGGGTTGGGCAGCGCGATCATCATGAAACTCTTGCGCGGCCAGATGTGGAGGGCATTTTTCTCCATCCGCCACGCGCCGTCGGCTCCTGGTGGGATGGTGAGCTCCTTGTAGCCGTGTGCGAGATAGCTTTGGCTGTACTCGAAACGATTCAGACGCTGCATTGCGCCGCGCACCGCGGAGAAAGCGCCGTCGACTCCGATGACGGCGTCGGCTCGGGCTTCGATCGTCTCGTTCGTCTCGGTCTGAAGGAGGTGCGCGGAGGGTGCGTCCAGGTCGACCTCGGTGCAACGGTGATTGAACTTAACCCGGACGTTCTCGTAGCGCTGCGCGCTCTCGATCACGACGGTGTTCAGCGCGCCGCGCCCGATGGAGTTGATGTGCTTGGCCGGGTCGCGGTCGTAGGGCGAAAAATGGAGATCGCCGGATATCTCGTGGATCATCCGGCCGCGCATGGGGATGGCGTGCGCGAGCACTTCGTCGGCGATGCCCAGCTGTTGCAGGGCGTGGATTCCGCGGGTGGAGAGGGCGAGATTAATCGAGCGGCCGCCGACGGTGTTGCCGGCGCGGGGGTCGGGCCGGCGTTCGTAGAGATCGATCTCGTAGCCACGCCGCCCGAGATAACCGGCGAGCAATCCGCCGGCGAGGCCGCTGCCAATAAGGGCGAATTTTGATCCCATGCGCGCTCTACCGTGGCGTGTTCCGCCCTTTTGCCAAGTCCAGAGGCGACGGACGGGACGATGTTTCGGTGGCAATCCCGTCAGTTGGCACCATCGCTGCTGAGTGAAGGAGGCAGCGCCATGAATCCAATGCCTGAATCAGAACCAAACGAGAAGCAGGGCAAGACTTTTGAACTCAAGGCCATCTTGCTGGTGGACGATGACAAGCAGCTCGCCTCCGCCCTGCAGTGGATCCTGGCGGACGCGAATTTTCTAGTCGACGTCGCCTTCGACGGTGTGGAGGCGCTGCTCAAGGTGAAGGCGCACGACTACGACGCGGTTATTTGCGATTTGAAGATGCCGCACCTGCGCGGGGACGACTTTTACCTCCAGGCCCGCGAGCTGCGCCCGACGCTGACGGATCGCTTCATTTTCATCACCGGCTACGCGACCGACCCGAAGGTGCGCCACTTCCTGATCGAGAATGAAGTGAAGTTTTTGGTGAAGCCCTTCCCGATCAAAGGGCTGATCTCCTGCGTGCAGGAGATGTCACGCTAGGGGCGCCCGCTTCAGTGGTGTTCGGAGAGGATTTTGGCGAAACGCCAGACTTCTTTGAAAGTGTTGTAGAGCGGAGTCGGCGCGACACGGATGACGTTCGGCTCGCGCAAATCGGTCTTCACGCCCGCGGCCTCCAGTTTCTTGAAGAGCTCTTTCGGATGTTCGTGCACGAGAATGGAGAGCTGTGCGCCGTGGTCGTTAGGCGCGGCTGGAGTGATGACCGTGCAGAGCTGCGTCGGCCCGCGCTCGAGCAGGAACTGGAGATAGCCGGTGAGCCGGAGCGATTTTGCGCGGAGCACGTCCATCCCGCCGGCCTCGTCGAAGATCGCGAATGACGTGCGGAGCGGAGCCATCGCAAGGATGGGCGGGTTGCTTAACTGCCAGGAATCGGCCGAGGGCACCGGCACGAAATTGGGTTCGAGCTGCATGCGAAATCGCGTCGCCGGATCGTTCCCCCACCAACCGGCGAGGCGCGGCAGATCGGGATTGGTCGCGTGACGTTCGTGCACGAAAGCACCCGCCACCGCGCCGGGACCGGAGTTGAGATATTTGTAGGAACACCAGACCGCGAAATCGACCTTCCAATCGTGCAAGTGCAGCGGGACGTTGCCGGCGGCGTGTGCGAGATCGATTCCGACCGTGCAGCCGCGCTTTTGCGCCGCGGCCGTGATCTTTGCGATGTCGAAGAGTTGGCCGGTGAAAAAGTTCACCCCCGCGAAAAGAACGAGCGCGATCTCGTCGCCGTGTTTTTCGATCAACGCCTCGATGTCTTCCTGTCGCAGCGCCTGCTCCCCTTCCCTCGGTTTCGCCAGGAGAAGCGAGTCGTTAGGGTCGAAACCATGGTGCGCAATCTGCGACTTAATCGCGTAGGTGTCGGAAGGGAACGCCGGATCTTCCATCAGGATTTTGCGGCGCGCTTTCGTGGGGCGGTAAAAGCTCGCCATCAGCAGGTGCAAGTTCACCGTCAGGCTGTTCATGCAGACGACTTCGTTAGGCTGCGCGCCGACCAGTCGCGCGGCCGGCTCGCGCAAGGTCTCGTGGTAGGGATACCATGGCGTGGCGGCGTCGAAATGCCCATCCACCCCGAGCCCTGCCCAGTCGTCCAGTTCCTGGTTCACGATTTGCCGCGTTGCCTTCGGCATCAGGCCTAACGAGTTGCCAACGAAATAAATTAGCGGCCTTCCATCAGCCCCGACCGGGATGTGAAAACGATCGCGAAAGCCGCGGAGCGGATCTTCCCGATCCTGTTGCAGGGCAAATTCTTGGTCGGCGGAAAATTTCTCGGAAGTCATAGTTTGGTAGGCGGCGGCTGCATGAATTCGATCGTGGTGCCGTCGGGATCGCGCACGTAGACGACGCGTTTCCCGGCATTCGGACCGACCTTGAGAGTCTGCGGTTTTCCCGCCGCTTTCCAGCCCGACGCGGTAATCGCGTGCAGGACCGCGTCGAGATCATCGACCACCAACGCGATGTGGACCGAACCAACATCGCAGGGTCGCGGGCGAAGATGCGCCCGATCGGACGGCGCGAGATACTCGAGCAGCTCGATCTTGTGTCCATGGCCCTTCAGCACCGCGATGGAAATTTCCGCGTCCGGCACTCCGGTGATTTCACTCGCGAGGTCGCCGGTTTGGTGCGGTCGATGCGAGAGCTCGAAGCCGAGAATGTCGCGCCAAAAGGCGAGCGAGCGCTCGAGATTCGCGACCGTGATCCCGGTGTGATCGGCGCCGAGGATTTTAAAAGGCGGTGTGCTCACTTCGTTAAGGCATCGCTTAAGTCGTCCGCGCGACGATTTCAACCACCCTCGCGCCTCGCGCAGCGGATCTGCTCGCCTCGCGACGGAATTTTGAGTGTGATTTTTTCGACCTGCCCGCGAATCACTCCGGTAACAAAGAATCCTTTCGCCCAACCAGATGCACGCCCTTACAACCACAATGACCGCCCCGGCCGGCAAGGAAATTTTCACCCAACTTCTCGAGCAACACGGCGGGATCATCCGCAAGGTCGCATTCGGTTATACAAACACTTTTGCCGACCGCGAGGATCTGACCCAGGAAATCACGTTACAACTCTGGCGCGCCTATCCGCGCTACTCGCCCGAGCGCCCCTTCTCGACCTGGATGTATCGCATCGCGCTCAACGTCGCGATCACGTTCCTGCGCCGCCACACCCATCCCGTTAGGCAAACGGTGCCGCTGGAGGAACACGAATTCGCCGCTGAGATCGCTCCGGCCAGCGAGAACGATGAACGCATCCCGATCCTGCAACAAATCATCGCCGCCCTCGCACCGCTCGATCGCGGCCTCATGCTTTTATATTTGGAAGATCGCAGCTACCGCGAGATCGCCGCCGTCCTCGGCCTGACCGAGACCAATGTCGCGACCAAACTCAACCGCCTGAAACAGCGTGTCCGCGAGGAGATGCTCAAGCTTCATCCCAAAAACTCATGACCTTCACCGAACTCGACGATCTTAAATCCGTCTGGCAAACGCTCAACCGCAACCTCGAGCGGCAACACGTGCTCGCGCTCCACGAATTCCGGGAAAAGAAGGGCGCTCGCTTCCGCTCCGGATTCCGCCTGCTCGTCTTCGGCCAGATCGTCCAGATTATCTGCGGAGGAAGTCTCGCCCTCCTGGGCGGAAGTTTCTGGACCGATCACCTCGGCGTGGCGCACCTGATGATCTACGGCATTTCTCTCCACTTCTATGGAATCATGCTGATCATTTTCGCGGCCCGAGATCTTTACCTGATCAAGCGCTTCGACTACGCCGCGCCGGTTCTCGTTCTCCAAAAGCAGATCGCCGAGCTGCGCCAATGGCATGTGCGTGCTGGGTTCTGGTTCGGCGTCATCGGCTGCTTCATTTGGATTCCGCAAGTGCTGATGATCTTTTACTGGCTCGGCGCCGATGTCTGGAAGCGGAATCCGGAGGTTGTCGGCTGGTTCTTCGCCAGCGCGCTGCTCTGCCTGGGGTTTATCTACGCGCTCATTGCGATCTCGCGTCGCCCGGGGAGGGAGAAGCTCGCGAATAAAATGCAAGACAGCTCGGCCGGTCGCAGTGTCCGGCGGGCCGAGTCGCTACTCGCGGAGATCGAGCGCTTCGAGCAGGAATAGCTCAGATTACCCAAACGCGGCGATCACCTTTAGCTCGATCGCGATCGGGGTCGGTAACGCGCCAACTTCCACCGTCGTCCGGGTCGGATTTGGTTTCCCCGGGCCGGCAAAGTATTCCGGATAAATACGGTTAAAGATTTGGAAGTCGTTCTTCATGTTCTTTAAGAAGACGGTGACGTCCATGATGTTTTCCCACTTTGCGCCGGCGTCCTCCAAGACGAGCCGCACGTTCTCGAAAACAGCGTGGCACTGCTTCTCGATGTCGTAGCTGACAATATTGCGCTCGGCATCAAGGGTGACTCCGGGGATTTCTTTGCTCCCGCGGACCCGTGGCCCGATCCCGGAAAGGAAGAGAAGATCGCCGACTCGTTTGGCGTGTGGGAAGGCCCCGACCGGCTCGGCTGCGCGCTGGCTTTCGAAAGATTCACTCATGTTATTTTGCGATACACACGTTCTTCGGCTCGGTGAAAAAGCGGAGCGCTTCCTCTCCGCCCTCGCGGCCGACGCCGCTTTGCTTCATCCCTCCAAACGGAACGCGCAGGTCGCGCACCAGCCAGCAATTCACCCAGACCGTGCCGGTATGAATTCGTTCCGCGACGCGATGAGCGCGGCTCAGGTTTTGCGTCCAGACGCTGGAGGCGAGACCGTATTCGGTGTCGTTGGCGTAACCGATCACTTCCTCTTCCTGGTCGAAGGGCGTGATCGTCACGACCGGGCCGAAGATTTCTTCGCGATTCACACGGCAGCCAACCGGCAACCCGGTGATGATCGTCGGCGGAAAGAAATAACCGTCCTTGCAGCGGTCGTTAGGCGCGCTCGGCGCAGCGCCGCCGAGCGCGATCTCTCCTCCTTCCTCTTTTGCGAGTTCGACGTAGAACTTCACTTTCTCAAGCTGCGTCTGCGAAACGATCGCGCCCTGCTCAGTCTTTTCGTCCAGCGGGTCGCCCTGCTTCAACTGCGCCACTTTCTCAATAAAGCGCCGCACGAATTCATCGTAGGCCGGCCGCTCCACAAAAACACGTGAACCACACAGGCAAACCTGGCCCTGGTTCGCAAACGACGAGCGCACGCTGCCGGCAATGGCGGCAGCGAGATCGGCGTCGGCAAAGATAATGTTGGGATTCTTCCCGCCGAGCTCGAGGGAGATTTTCTTGAAGAGCGGAGCGCCCGCTTCGGCCACTTTGCGGCCGGTGACCGTGCCGCCGGTAAAAGAGATGGTGCCGATTTTCGGATGCGCCGTGATGGCGGAGCCCACGTTAGGCCCGGTCCCCTGCACGATATTGAGCACGCCGTTAGGCAAGCCGGCTTCCCGGCAAACTTCGCCGAGGAGAAACGCCGTCATCGGCGTCAGCTCGCTCGGTTTCGCGACTGCGGTGTTCCCGACCGCGATGGCGGGTGCGATTTTCCAGCTCAACAAATAGAGCGGCAGATTCCAGGGCGAGATCAGACCAACCACACCGCGCGGCTGGCGCAGGGTGTAGTTGAAAGCGACGCCGTCCATCACGTGTGCCTCGCTTTCAGTGTGCAAGATCGCGGTCGCGAAAAACCGAAAATTGCTCGAGGCCCTCGGGATATCGAGGCTGCGCGCGAGCGCGAGCGGTTTGCCGGTGTCGACTGACTCCGCGCGGGCAAATT
>JBDTVP010000104.1:0-6168 GCA_040007175.1 Spartobacteria bacterium | reverse complement strand
GGCGGCAAGATGTTGGTGACGCTGGCCGGCGCGATGTCGACCGCCGAACTCGGCATTTCGTTAGCGGAGATGATCCGGCGCGACAAGGTGCACCTGATCGTCTGCACCGGGGCGAACCTGGAGGAAGACATTTTCAATCTCGTCGCGCACGACCACTACGAGCGGGTGACGCATTACCGGCAGCTGACGCCACAAGACGAGCAGAAACTGCTTTCCCGGCACATGAATCGCGTGACCGACACCTGCATCCCCGAGATGGAAGCGATGCGGCGGATCGAGAAGGTGGTGCTCGCAGAGTGGGTCGCGGCCGACCGCGCCGGAGAGCACTATTTCCCGCATGAGTTCATGTATAAGATTCTTCGCAGCGGGAAGCTGAAGAAGCGTTTTCAGATCGACCCGAAGCATTCCTGGATGATGGCGGCCTGCGAAAAAAATCTGCCCATCGTCGTGCCCGGCTGGGAGGATGCGACGCTCGGTAACATGTATGCGGCGGCGGTGATCCGCGGTGACGTGAAGAACGTGCACACCGTGCGCACGGGCATCGAATACATGACCTGGCTCGCGGGCTACTATACGAAGAACGCGAAGAAGCTGCGCAACCGCGAAGGCTCAATCGGTTTTTTCCAGATCGGCGGCGGCATCGCCGGCGACTTCCCGATCTGCGTCGTCCCGATGCTGCACCAGGATCTGGAGCGCACCTCGGTGCCGCTCTGGGGTTACTTCTGCCAAATCAGCGATTCGACGACGAGCTACGGCAGTTACTCGGGCGCCGTGCCGAACGAGAAAATCACCTGGGGCAAGCTCGCGGCTTCGACTCCGAAGTTCGTGGTCGAAAGCGATGCCACCATTTGCGCGCCTTTGATCTTCGCCTGGGTGCTCGGGCAGTAAGAAATACGACCCTGGCCTTCCCCGAAAAACTCGGTCGGCCGTTCCATCTCCGCCGCGAGACTGCGATGGACCGGACAACCGAGCGCGGCTTTTTCCAGAAGCTCGCGCTGCGGAAGATCGGCCGGTAACCCGGGGCTCGAATTGCACTAGATCCGATTGCTCGGACTAACTTCCCGCGCGGAGAGGTTGATCATGGGTGGCAATGCCGAACGCCTCATCCTCCGCCGAAGCCCTCATCCTCCGCCGAAGCAATCACGACTACTTGCGCCCACCTCACGATGCTGCGGCCGTCAGGACACAGCCAGTTTCTCAATTGTCTCCTGGGACAATTGAAACTCGTGCCAGTCGGGATCGATGCGTGCGCCGAGCCGTTCGTAAAACTGAATGCCGCGGTCGTTCCACTTGGCGACCCACCACTTGATCATGGCGCAACCGGTCCGCGCCGCTTCCTGCGCCGCCGCTTTCATTAGGAGTACGCCTACTCCCTGCGAGCGGCCGGCTTCCACGACATAGAGCTCTTTAACGATCAGATTCGGTTTCGCCCGATAGGTGAACGGAACAAAGTAGTAAACGAGAAAGCCGACCAGCGCCGCGCCATCGTCTGCGACGAGGCAATGGAAGTCGGGCGGCGAACGCCGGAAACCTTGTTCGCGCAAAACCTCTTCAGTGACGGCGAAGGCCCGATCGTATTTTTCAAACACGGCCAGCTCGCGCATCAACGGGAGCAGCCGGGGAATGTCCGCCTCAACTGCCTCCCTGATTCGCGGCTGGATCATTCCCGGTGCTTAGCCTTCCCAGAAAAACTCGGTCGGCCGTTCCATCTCCGCCGCGAGACTGCGATGGACCGGGCAACCGAGCGCGGCCTTTTCCAGAAGCTCGCGCTGCGGATGATCGGCCGGTAACTGCACGCGAACCTCGGTCGTTAGGCGACCGATCCGGCGCGGGTCGCTCGCCATCTCTTTTTCCACCTGCACGGTCAGGCCTTTGAGCTCGAGCTGGTGACGTTCCGCCACGATCGCCATCGTCGTGGCGATGCAGGTTCCGAGCGCGGTCGCGACCAGGTCGGTGGGGGAGAAGGCTTCGCCTTTCCCTTGGTTATCGGCCGGCGCATCGGTCGCGAGGGTCGCGGCGGAAGGCCCGTGTTTCGCGTCGCAATGCAATTGCCCGGTGTAATCGATCGAAATCTGAACCATCCGAAATCATCGGACGCTCCCGTGAATATGCAAAAAAACCGTGCCTAACGTTGCCTGCGCAGGACCGGGCTTTCCTGGATTTGCGCGCTCTGCTTGGCGAGTTCGTCGCGGAAGACAGCGGTCAGCGCCCGATCGTGCAGGATGTTCAAGTCCGAATTGTGCGCGGGGTGATCGTCGTTTTCCCAGCTCTCGTTCCACCAGCAGAAACCGATGATGGCCGGCCAGCGCCCGGAAAAAAGATCGCGCAAGGCCGCGCTCGCCCATTCCGCCGCGACCACTTTGCGGTGCTGAATGTCGCAACCGAACTCCGCCACGATGATTGGTTTGCCCGGCGCTAATTTCGTTAGGCGAGGATAGGCCGCGTCGATTTCTTGGCGGAAACTTTCCAGGCCCTCCTTCGTGCGCGGGGTCAGCGGCCCGTAGGCGCTCAGCGCCAGCCAGTCGCAGTAGTTCTCGCCCGGGAAATAGTTTTCCAGTCGATTCCAGCGCGTCTCCGGTTCGTCGAACCAGTTGACATGCCAGACCCATTGCAGGTTATCCGCGCCCGCCGCCCGCATCAGGTCGACGATGTGGCGATAGGCCGCGACGTAGCGCGCCGGGCCTTTCGCGGCGCCATTCCATTTTCCATTCCACGCGAACCAGTCGCCATTCGGTTCCGTGCCCCACTCGATCAGGATCGGACTGCCGAAAGCGCGCGCACTCTCGGCCCAGCGCTTGAGGTCCTGGTCGAGCTTCCCCACCGTGATGTTGGCGAGGCTGAAGAGTTTTTCGTTGTGGTTCTGGTCCAGATCGGAACGCAGCATCAGGCGGAGGTAGGGAACTTTGCCTAACGAGCGGATCCAGGCGCAGGTCTCCCCAGGAAAGGCACGCGATTCGAACCAGTTGTCGGAGAAATAAACCCAGCTCGTTTTTTCCCCGATCGCCTCCTCGTATCGCGCCACATCTGCCGGGGTCACGTTATGCTCGTTGGCGTCATCGCTCAGTGGTGAGACCGCGCTGAAGAAAAAACCCTGGTAAAGTTTCCCCGGAGGCGGCGGCGCAACGGAAACGGCCGCGTCGACGGATACAATCAGCGTGACGGCGCAACCGGCGACCAGGATCGCGCGCGCGAGTTTCAAGCTTGGCCGAGCCAGATGATCCCAGCGATCACGACCAGGAAGTAGGGCACGAGCGAGGCCGCGCCGGGATATTCCTTGGCCATCCGTTGCCCGAAGAAAAGCGCGAGGAGCGCCAGGCCCGAAAGGACCGCGCCGTAAAAAGCGACGGTGGAATCGTGTCGCAGCAGGATGAGCAGACAACCGATCGCACTGAGCGCGCCGGCCGCGAGCTCCATCAGAGTGATGATGCTGAGCAGCACCGGCACCATTCCCGCCAACGGGCTCTTCGCGAAATGCCCGGTGAGCCATTCGAGATTTCCCCGCCGGTCGAGAATTTTATCGATCCCCGATTGCAGGAAGAGGATCGCGAAGAAGGCGGAGATCAGGATTTGGAGAACGAAGACTGCGCCGACAGAGGAATGTAAATAGGCCATGCGGCGATTCTAGCACGGGGCGTCAATCCGGGGCGCGCGCTTTCGGCGCCGTCACGCACTCGCAAGCCAGAATTTTCCAGTCGAATCCCGCGCGGGCGAACGCGCCATTTTACCCCTTGCGCGCTCCGGGCCACTGGACATTATTGCTGTCCGCCGCATTCGGCTGCGGGTGTAGCTCAGTGGTAGAGCACCTCCTTGCCAAGGAGGACGTCGCGAGTTCGAGTCTCGTCACCCGCTCCCGAGCTGCACGTGCGATTAAGATTGTCGCGGCGCAGCCGGCAGTCAAAAATCCCCCCGGTTCCCAGTGAAAACAGGTTCTCCCGACCGTCGCGAATTTCTCCGGCTCCTCGGCGGCGTCGCCCTCGCGAGCGCATTGCCGACATGGCTGCGTGCAGCCGAAGTTTCGCCGACCGACCTGGTCCGCATCTCGATCCTCCATACGACCGATCTGCACGGTCACATTTTGCCGACGACCGATTACAAAGGCCGCCCGGATCTCGGCGGGTTGGCGCGCTGCGTCACGCAAATCCGGCGTTGGCAGCGCGAGAACCCAAACTCGCTCCTGCTCGACATCGGCGACGTTTATCAGGGTACCCAGTTCGCGCTCAGCGACCAGGGCCGCTCGATGATCGATCTATTTAACCTGTTGCGCTACGACGCTTGGGTCATCGGAAATCATGAGTTCGACTGGGGAATCGAGCCTTTTCTGCACGCGCTGGAGCGGTCCCAGATGCCGGTCCTGGCGGCCAACACGCGGCTCGAAGGAAGACCGGCCGGCCAATTCGGTGACGCGCATCATCCCTTCGCCAAAATTCAGCCTTTTCTCCTCAAGGAAATCGCCGGGATCAAACTCGCGATTGTCGGCCTAACGACTCCGGGAATGCCGTATTGGTTTCTCCCGAAATTCATCGAAGGAATCGAGTTTCAGTACCCGGTGGAGGCCACGCGCCGCGCTCTCCGCGCGGCCCGGGCGGCCGGCGCTGATGCCATCATCCTGGCGGGGCACATGGGCTTGAAGGAACGGACCGGCGGCGATGATTTCGCCAACTGTGTGATGGCCTTGACCGCGGAATTTCCCGAGGCCGCCGTCCTCATCGGCGGTCACACCCACCAGGATATTTCCAGCCGCCTAACGAACGGCGTTATCCTGACGCAGGCCGATCACTTTGGGATTCATCTGGGCCGGGTTGATCTCCTCTTCGATCGCGCCTCCCACAAACTGCTGCATCAGGAAGCGCGGACCGAATTGATGGACCACCGCTTCGCGCTCGATCCGGTTATTCTGAGCCGAACCCAGCCGCAATTAGACCGGGCCGCGGCTGTCTTGTCGGAGCCGGTGGGCGAATTGCACCAGACCTTGAGCGTGCGCTCGAGCCCGGGCGCCCCGAGCGCGGTCGAACGCCTGATCGCCGCGGCGGTGATCGAGACGCTGGCGAGCCGCGGCCTGGAGATCGACGGAGTTTTCCATGGGCTTTTTGACGACCGGCATTCTTTCAAAAAGGGCCGTAAAACGATCGGCGATCTTTGGAAGATTCTTCCCTACGAAAACTATCTCGCGACGGCCGAGCTGACCCCGCTCGAGCTCAAAGTCATCATGGAAGAAGTTCTGCAGAGCCGGGAACGCCGCAGCCTTGCCGGTTTCGCAATCGACTGGTCCGGGCAGGGCAGGGGTCGCCGCCTAACGAGTCTGCGAAAAGCCGATGGTCAGCCGCTCGAACTCGCGAAACGGTATCGAATTGCGCTCAACACCTTCGATGCGCGCAGCGCCGGTCATCGCTTCATGAAGTTGCGATCGATCCTCGAACGGCCGGAGTCCAACTGCACTGCTCACCCCGTCCAATCCCGTGAGGCATTAATCGAATATTTCCGGCGCCATCAGGTGGTCGGTCGGTTTGCTGGAAGCAATTTCGCACTTGTGGGAAGCTGCTAATTTGCGGGCGTGTTGCCCGAAGGCTTTTTCCAAACCGACCCATTACACTGCGCGGAGAGCCTGATCGGGACCGAGCTCGTCTGGGGAAGATGCGGCGGCCTCGTGGTCGAAACAGAAGCGTATCTCGTGGAGGGGGACGAGGCGTGTCACACTTTCATGCGGCCGAGCACACGCGCCTTCGTCGAGCGCAACGGCCCGGGGACGGCCTACATCTATTTCAATTACGGCGTGCACTGGATGCTGAACGTGCTCATCAAGGGCGGCCCGCGCGACGGGCTCATCCTGGTCCGTGCGATCGAGCCGCGGCGCGGTCTCGCGCTCATGCGCAAGCGGCGCGGGGTCGAGGAATTGAAGCGGCTTTGCTCCGGTCCCGGCAAGCTGACCCAGGCGCTCGAGATCAATAAGCGTCATCACGAGATCGATCTCTGCTCGGATCCGGCCCATTCGTTTCATGCGCGAGGAGAAGAGGATGTCTCGGTGGTTGCGGACCCGCGGATCGGCATCAGCCGGGCGAAAGATTTTCCGTGGCGTTTTACCTTGCGCGACAGCCCCTTCATTTCC
This sequence comes from Spartobacteria bacterium, assembly GCA_040007175.1. GTDB lineage: Bacteria > Verrucomicrobiota > Verrucomicrobiia > Chthoniobacterales > UBA10450 > Palsa-1392. The sequence goes on along the minus strand of JBDTVP010000104.1, from coordinate 65 downwards.
CGACCAGTGAAAGGTGGCGTTCTGGTGAGTGGAGGTAAGCAGTCATCCCGATCCAGCGTAGCTCG
>JBDTVP010000103.1:0-6425 GCA_040007175.1 Spartobacteria bacterium | reverse complement strand
CCGCAGATGTAGGCGCCGGCGCCGCGATGGATATAAATCTCGACGTCGAAGCCAAGGCCGAGCGCGTTTTTGCCGAGGAAATGATGAGCGCGCGCCTCTTCGATTGCGCGTTCGAGGATCTTCGCGCCTTCAGGAAATTCGCCGCGGATGTAGATGTAGGCGGTGTGAACATTGAGCGCGAAACAACTGATCAACATGCCCTCGATCAGCTGGTGCGGATCCTGGTGAATGATGTAGCGATCCTTAAACGTGCCCGGCTCGGATTCGTCGGCGTTGCAGATGAGGTAGATCGGCTTTTTTTCGTCGGGCTTAATGAAGCTCCACTTCACGCCACAGGGGAAACCGGCGCCGCCGCGGCCGCGCAGTCCGGAAGTTTTCACTTCGTTGACGATGTCGGCGCGCGACATTTTGACGGCGGCCTTGAGCTGCTCATAGCCGCCGTGTTTGAGGTAACAATCGATGTCGGTCGTGTAGCCCTCGCGTCCGATATTTTTAAAAATCAACCGATGCTCGAGCGGGTGAGGGGAAGGGTGATCAGTGACCGGTGACGAGTGATCTGCGAGAAGCGCCGCGGCGTCGTTTAAGGCGACGTTTTCGTGCAGTGCGTCGTCCACCATGCAGACTGGCGCGGTCCCGCAGCTCGCAAGGCATTCCACGAACTCGATGCTGTAGGCGCCGTCCGGACTAACGGAAAAGGGGTTGTGCATCCCGTTGCCCTGGTGATGGCGATCGATCTTCGTTAGGCCAGCGAGTTTTTCGATCAAAGGATACGCACCGGCCATCGCGCAACTCAGGGTCCGGCAGACCCGGAGATGTTTCCGTCCTGCGGGGACCTGGCGAAACATCGGATAGAAGGTGACCAACTCGAAAATGTTGATCGGCTCGAGATCGAGTTTGGCCGCGATCCAGCTTGTTCCCTCGTCGCTGATGAAGCCGAAATGTTCCTGCCAGAGATGAAGGAGCGGAAGCGACGCGCTCCGCTTTTGATCGGCCGGATAATGGCCAATCGCCTCTTCCATTTTCCGTTCCAGTTCTGCCGGAACGCTCGTCGTCATCGTCGCCTCCACAGATGACGGCTAATCGTGCAGGCTGCTTTCTTTCGACGACACCTGGTCGTTGAAAAAGACGATCGTGACCGATTCTTTTCCCTGCTGGTAGATGTAGGTCACCTTCTTCGTGACGAGCAGATTAGTGCTATCGACGGACGTCGGCGGCCCGAGGATTGACTCGACCTGTTTACGGCTCATTCCGTCGGAGACTTCATCCACGTTAGCCCGGGTCAGACGTTCACCGCGGCAGGCGCCGAGGGCGAAAAGCGCCGCGACCAGCAGACTCAGCCAGGGCCACGATTGCGAGAGCTTTTTCATCAACCAGAAATCGCGTCCCGCCTAGGGCTCGCGTCCCAAATTGGTGTCCTTGCTGTCGACCTCGTCGTTCTTGAAAGTGATCATCGCGAACTTCTTGCCCTCTTCGTAACGGAAGGTGGTTTTCTTGAAAATGACCATGTCCTTCGTCTCCGCGCTGGTCGGCGAGCCGAGGATGGTTTCAACCTGCGCCTTCGACATGCCGAGACTGATCTGATCGTAGTTTGCGCTGGTCAATTTCGAGCCGGAAAGCGTTTCGCGGTTGCACGCGCCTAACGAGAGGAAAGCGAGCGCGGCGAAGAGCAATCCGAGGAGTTGGGTTTTGTTTTTCATAGGCTTTTTCATCTGTCGCATTCTCCCATCACGAAGTCCAGACTACCGAGGATGGCGACCACGTCGCTCATCATGCTCCCGGGCAGCAGCTCGGGCAGAATGCTCAGGTTCACGAAGGAAGGCGCGCGAATTTTCAGCCGATATGGCACCCCGCCGCCTTTGCTGTTGATGTAAAAACCGAGCTCGCCCTTGGGGTTCTCGGCCGCGAAATAAACTTCGCCAACCGGCGCATCGAGGCCTTCCGTCACAACGATGAAGTGGTGGATTAATTCCTCCATTTTCGTCATCACGCGCGACTTCGGCGGGAGCATGTTTTTCCAGTCGACCACGTTGATCGGGCCTTCCGGCAATTTCTCGATGACCTGCCGCAGGATGCGCACGCTCTGCCGCATCTCCTCGATCCGGACGAGATAGCGATCGTAGCAATCCCCCGCGCTGCCGATCGCGACATCGAAATCGTATTTCTCGTAATCGAGATATGGATGTTTGCGCCGCAGGTCGTGGTCGACCCCGCTGCCGCGGAGGTTCGGCCCGGAAAGGCCATAAGCGATGGCTCGTTCGCGCGGGATGACACCGACATCGCGGGTGCGATCGACAAAGATGCGGTTGCGGGTGAGAAGCGCGTCGATCTCGTCGAGCTGCGGGATGAAATCGTCGAGGAACTTGTTCAACTGCGGGATGAACGTTTCCGGCAAATCCCGGATCTGCCCGCCGACTCGCGTGAAGGAAGTGGTGAAGCGCGCGCCGGTCAGGAGCTCGAAGAGATTGTAGAGTTTTTCGCGTTCGGTGAAGGTGTAGAGGAAGACCGTCATCGCGCCGAGATCGAGCGCCATGGCGCCCAGCCCTAACAAGTGCGCGGAGATGCGCGCGGTCTCGCAGCAGATGACGCGGATCGCCTTGCCGCGCGGCGGAAGTTCCCAGCCCATCAATTTCTCAACTGCGAGGGCGTAAGCGACGTTGTTCGCGAGCGGCGCGAGATAATCGAGCCGGTCCGTGTAAGGGACGAACTGATTGTATTGCATGTTCTCGGCGATCTTCTCGTCGCCGCGATGCAGGTAGCCGACGTCCGGGGTCGCCTTGGTCACGAGTTCGCCATCGAGCTCGAGCACGAGGCGGAGAACGCCGTGCGTGGCCGGGTGCGACGGTCCCATGTTCAACACCATTTTTTCCCCGAAATCATCGCCCGGCGTCGCGTCCGCCTGCGCTTGCAGGGTCCGGGCGAGGGGATCGGGCGCTTCGATTTCGCGGGTATCGGGCATGAGAGTTAATGCTCGCAACGCCGCTTCGCCGCGCAAGTCGTAAAATCGGGGGGCTCGCACAAAGAACGCAACGGGCGCGAAGAATCAGAGCTTCTCCCGCGCATTTGCCCATTGCGCCCTTCGTGCGAGACCCTCGTTAGGGGTGGAGGGTCGCCGCCGGCGGGAGATCGATCTTCAAAGGGAAAAGGTGACCGGAACCTTGAACGATTCGCCTACGAATTGCGGGAAGGCCTTCCAGGATTCAATACCGTCAATAGCGGCCTGATCGTAGGGTGGATAACCCGAGCTTACCAAGATCTTCATCAAACGAGGATGGCGGTCGAACCCGATCGTGAACTGGAGCAAGACCGATCCTGGCTTGCGGTGATGGAAGCGGGCGGAGCCGGGAAGGCGGATGGTGCCTCCGTGCTCCCAGGCCGAACCGTGTTGACCGGCTCGGAGTAAAACCGCCTGCGCCATCTTCGGATCGGACTCCGTTTTCTTGAACTCAATTTCGACCAGTCGTCCCGTGCCGAGATCCGCTGCGCGGAGCCGCGCTGGATTTAGACGCCACTGCAGGACGCCCATGCGCGCGGCGGCATCCAAACGGTCGCTGCCGCTTTCCCTCTCAATCGTCGCTTTCTTTACCCGCCCATCTTCTTGCAGAACCAAACGCAGCGTCACGGTGCCGGAGGTTTTGTGAAGCGCGGAGATGACCGGGTAAGGCGGCTGCGGCGCGGCCAGCCAATCGGAGACAGCCAAGGCGCTGGAAGAAAAAACGCCAAGCAGGCCGAGAAACGGGAGGAGGACGAGGCGCATTTTTCTGAGGGTAGAAAATTCTGGTCCGCCCGCGCAATCAGAATTGTTCGGAGTTGAATGCGATCGGCTTGCGGGCATCGTCGCAGGAACAAATGAAGAAAATCGCACTTCTTTTCTCCGGCCAAGGCGCGCAAGCCGTCGGGATGGGTCAGGATCTGGCCGCCGAATTCGTCGAGGCTGCGGATCTCTTCCGGCACGCCGACGAAGTGCTGGGCCGCAAGCTGAGCGAGATCGCGTGGCACGGGCCGCTCGAGGAATTGACCCGCACCTCGAACTGCCAGCCGGCGCTCTACGTGCACGGGCTGGCCTGCCTGAGCGTTCTGCGCGAGGTCGCGGGCGAGCTGCCGATCACGGCAGCGGCGGGTTTGTCGTTAGGCGAATGGACCGCGCATGCGGCGGCGGGAACTTTTTCTTTTGAAGAAGGGCTGCGGCTGGTTGAGCAGCGCGGGCAGTTCATGGAAGCGGCCTGCGAGGCGACCAATGGCGCGATGGCCGCAATGATCGGCGGCGACGAATCTGCCGTCCGGGCGCTGGCTTCGGCGGCGGATGTGGACGTGGCGAATCTCAATTCACCGGGGCAGATCGTGGTCTCGGGAGAGCGGGCAAAAGTCGAGGTCGCAGTTGGTCTGGCGAAGGAACACGGCATCAGGCGAGCGACACTCCTGAATGTCGCGGGTGCATATCATTCGCGATTAATGGAAGACGCTTACAGCAAAGTCGGAGAGTCACTTCGTGAAGTTGTTCTGCAAAAATCGAGCTTTCCTGTAGTCAGTAATGTGACTGGCACCGAGGTGGTCTCGGGGGATGAAGTTCGCCGCACACTGCAGGATCAAGTCACGGCGACGGTGCGCTGGACCGATTGCATGGGACGAATGCTGGCGATGGGTTGCGATCTATTCTTGGAACTCGGACCCGGCGGTGTGCTCGCCGGTTTGCTGCAACGGACCCGCAAAGGCACCGAGGTGTTAACCGTAAGCGACGCGGCTTCGCTCCAAAAGTGCGTCGAACGCCTTCGCGAACTGGAGATTTGCAAGCCGGTTTAACTCGGGCGCGGGCTCATCATCGGAGCGGATCGAGCCCGATGACGAGCACGACAATGAGCACAGTTGGGGAAGAAGTGACGACCTTCCCCGCTTGCAGTAACGAATACATCTGTTAAAACCGGATTCCCGAGATGAACCTGCCACCTTTGACTTCGCGCTCGCGCGTGATGCTCTTCGCTCCGCACCCGGACGACGAGTCTCTTGCCGCGGGGGTGTTGCTGCAGCGGGCGGTCGCCGCTGGCGCGGCGGTGCGCGTGGTTTACGCAACTGATGGGGAGGAAAACTGCTGGCCGCAGCGGGTCCTCGAACGCAAGGTCCGCATCCGCGCGACCGATCGGTGTCGGTGGGGCGTGCGCCGGCAGATGGAAGCGCTTGCCGCCTTGCAAACCCTGGGTATTTCAGCCGAGTGCGTCGAATTTCTTTCCCTGCCTGATCAAGGCGTGACCGATTTGCTCCTTCAGGGCGACGGGGAGATTTTGCGCCGGCTGGCCGACTTGATCTATGGGTGGCAACCGACTCATCTGCTGATGCCTTCCGCCTGCGATACCCATCCTGATCACAGCGGGCTCGCCGTCTTGCTTGCAATCGCGCTCGAAGATTATCTACCCGACCAGCCGCGGATGGCCCGGCTCCATTATCTCGTGCACGGCGCGAGTGAATCCTTCGCCCGCTTCGCTCATGAAGTGGCCCACAGCCCGCTCGAACGGAACGCGAAACAGCGCGCCATCGTTTGCCACGTCACGCAGGTCGCGCTCTCACGGCGCCGCTTTCTTTCCTACGCGAAACGCCCGGAGCGGTTTTTCGTCGGCGCGGAAAAAATGGCGCGGGCGTGCGACGGCCCGATTCGTTCTTTCCTGCGCGATCGCGCCGAACTTCGCCTCCACGCGGCTTTCACTCTCAAACCGCTGCGCGCGGAAGGCACTTCGCTTTATCTCCTCGGTCATGACGCTTCTGGCGGTCTCCGCCGCTTGCGCACCACTCTGCCTGGCCGGAGCACGAGGATTGACTTGATCGATTGCGCGACCGGCGCGATCGCGAGCGTCGGGCGTTATCACGGCGACGCTTTCAGCGCCGAAATTTTTTTACCGCTCCATGGTTTCGCCCCGGGCCGTTCGGTTTTTGTGAAACTGGACAGGCGCGTTTGGTTTTTTGACGAAGCGGGATGGACCGAGATCGCGGCCTCCCAACGGCCGGTCGCCGTGCCCGCACACCTTGCCGGGACCGCACGCGAGCTCGCCTTTGCCTAACGAAACGGAACTCCGCATGACTCTTGCACAACGCATCGACTCCGATCTGAAAGACGCCATGCGCGCGAAGGACGCGGCCAAGCTGGGCGTTCTGCGAATGCTGAAATCCGCGCTCAAATATGCCGCGATCGAAAAGTCCGGCGCGGACGGCGAACTCGACGACGCGGAATCAACCCAGGTCATTCGCAAACAAGTGAAACAGCGCCAGGATTCGATCGAGAGCTTCGAGCAAGGCGGCCGGGCCGAGCTCGCGGCCAAGGAGAAAAGCGAACTCGTGATTTTGAACGATTACCTGCCGGCCGCGATGAGCGCGGACGATCTGGCCCAGCTCGTGCGGGAAGCGATCGCGGAAGTCGGCGCCACTTCGCGCGCGCAGATGGG
>JBDTVP010000102.1:0-6856 GCA_040007175.1 Spartobacteria bacterium | reverse complement strand
TGGGCCACGTCGACCTCGGCAGCTCGCACCATGATATCCGGATCCTTCGGAGCCAGCGCAAGCGCGCGGGCAAACATGGTGTGCGCGTCGGCGAAACGGCGCATGCCGCGATAGGACCATCCGAGGTTAAGCCAAATATCCTGGTTGCGCGGGTCGAGCCGGGCGGCCCGGAGTTGGAAGGCAACCGACTCGTCGAGCTTGCCCTGCCGTCGCTTGACCAGGCCAATCGCCTGCAGGATCACGCCATCGTTAGGCGCCTGCTCGTGCGCCTGGAAAAGCTCGGTCAGCGCCTTGTCGTATTCCCGGAGACAATAATAGAGATACATCCCCATCGCGGCGTGGCCGCTGCCATGTTTCGGGTCGAGCCGGAGCGTATTTTCTGCCGCCCTCTGCACTTCCGCGCGCTGGGCCTCGGTCTGCTCCCCTTGCACGAAAAGGAGGCCTTGGGCGAAGGTCAGTTCCGCCCAGGCCGCCGCGTAATCAGGGTCGAGCGCGATGGCTTGTCGCATGTATTCTATCAGTGCTGACTGATCCTTGCGCGCCTGGGAATTGCGCAGCGCGATGCCGTGCAAGTAAGCGTCGTAGGCGGCCGGGACTTTCGTGCCGACATAATTGATCGCGGCTTTCTCGCGCCCGGTCAGTTTTGCTTCCAGTGAATCGGCAATGCGCTGCGCCACCTCCGATTCCACGGCAAAGATATCGGTCAACTTCCGATCGAAAGTATCGGCCCAGAGGTGCGAATCCCCTTCCGCCTTGATCAACTGCACGTTCACCCGAACCGATTCGCCGGCTTTCTGGACGCTGCCTTCCAGGACATGCGTCACGCCGAGCTGCTTCGCGATTTCGGCCAGGTTGCCCGGCTTGCTCTGGTATTGCTGCGTCGAGGTGCGCGAGATGACCTTGATCCCTCCGATTTTCGAGAGCCGGGTCAGGATCTCGTCCTGAATCCCATCGGCGAAATAAGCGTTCGCCTTATCTTCACTCAGGCTGAGGAAGGGCAAAACGGCGATCGATTGTTTCGGCGTTTCGCTGGCCTTGCTGGATTTGTCCGGCGCGGTCAGGCGGCCGGCAAAAAAAAGCCCTAACGAGAGGAGCGCCCCGATCACGACAATGTAAATCCAGGCGTGCCTGCGTTTGGGAGTGGGCGAGGAGACGACCTCGTCGCTTCGCTTCAATCCTTCCGGGGTTAACTCAAAAGCCCACGCGAGGATGAGCGCGACCGGAAACCCGAGCGTGAGCAGCAGGATGACGAGCCGGATCGCCCAATCCGGAATTTGGAGAAATGGGAAAACCTGGGTCGCTACCTGGATGAGCAGCCAGGCCACGACCGCATAGGCGACCGCGACTTTGTAGACGCTGCGTCGTTTTAGTTCGTCGAAGAAATTCATGGCTTCGCGTCAGCCATCTTCTGAAAACGCGGATCGGAACGCAACGGATCCCAGCGCGGATCAAGTCGGAGATAAGCCGGGGTCAAACAACTTTCGCCGTAAGTCTGGAGAAGATGTTGCACCCCGGCGATGGATGCGTCGATCTCGCCAAACAGCGCCTGCCCCATGGCCACAGCTTCCTCGACCGAGGGCCCATCGACCGCATCTTCCTTGATCATTTTCTGCGCCAGCGCCGTCTCGCTTGTGAAGGCCGCTTTGTCCCGCAGCAGCCCGGCGATCATGATCAAGTCGAGCGAAACGTTTGCGCCGTGATCGCCGCGCGCGCGTCGCTCGAGCAGGCCGGCGCGCGCCGCGGCGAGACTGGCTCGAGCCGGCTCGCTTTCGCCCGCGAGAGTCTCGGCCAGGCCGAGGTAGAGATGAAAACGTGGCAGGTACGGTGCAGGCAATTTCTCTGGCGAATCCAGGGCGCCACGGAGAAGGCGAATCGCTTCCGCGTACTTTCGGTCGAATATTTGCAGGTGAAATTTGGCAAAGAAGACGGGTGCTTCCTGCGGGTCGAAAGGGATGGCGTCGAGCAGGCGGGTCGCACCCTGGGTGTCTCCTTGGGCAAAGCGTATTTCTGCCTTCTGCCGCTGCACAAAATGAGAGCCCTCGATGGCGAGCGCCTGATCGACGAGCGCTTCCGCCTCCCGGAATCTGCGCAGGGCCCGATACGAAAGGGCGGCCTCGGAAAGCAAAATCGGGTTGCGCGGATCGATCTCGAGAGATTCGGCATGCAAGACGAGCGCTTCCTCCCACTTCCCCTGCCGCCGCTTGACGTAGGCGGAAAACTCGATCGCGGCCACGCGATTGGCGGATTGCGACCGCGCTTTCGCGAGAGCAACGAGCGCCGCATCGAAATCGCGCAACCCGCGATAGTAATAAAAGCCCAGCGCGAACTGCGTTTCGCCCGATTCCGGCGCGAGTCGCCGGGCCGCGTCGAGCGCGCGTTTCGCTTCCGCAAGGTGATGCGCGCTGGCGTCGAATTCGGCGTAATTAAAAGTGTGCGCGACCGAGAGGTAAGCCCAGGCGACGGCGAATTGCGGATCCAACTGCACCGCGCGGTCGAGGTAGACAACCATCAGTTGGTTCTCGACCGGTGAGCTTTCGAGCTGATTCCAAATCGCCAGGCCCCGCAAAAACGCTTCGTACGCTTCCGCGTTTTCAGTCGGCCGGGCCGCGACCGCTCGCTGCTCGGTGCCGCTAAGGCGGGCTTGGAGTGACTCCGCGATTTTCGCCGCGACCTCGCTCTCGACGGCGAGGATATCGGTTAAATTTCGATCGTACGATTCCGCCCATAAGTGCGAGTCTGTGCCGGCGCGAATGAGCTGCACGGTCACGCGCACTTTCTCGCCGGTTTTTTGCACGCTGCCTTCCAGGATATGGGCGACGCCGAGCTGCTTCGCGATCTCCGGTAAATTCTCGGGCGAACTTTTGTAGCGCTGTGTAGAGGTGCGCGAGATTACTTTCAACTCCGAGATTTTGGCCAGGCGGGTGAGGATTTCATCCTGGATGCCATCGGCGAAAAAAGCGTTATCGGGGTCGCGGCTCAGGTTCGCGAAAGGGAGAACGGCGATGGATTTTGCCATGGCCGCATCCGAAACGTCGGGGCGCGCGGTGTAACGGCCGACGAAGAAGAGCGCGACCGAAAGAGCCCCGGCGGCGAGAACGACCACGACCCAGGTTCGCTTCCCTTGCCGCGGCGGAACTGTCGCGTCGGCCTCCGCCGTCCGCACAATCCCATCCGGCGTAAGCTCGAAGGCCCAGGCAATGACGAGCGCAATCGGAAACCCGAGCAAACAGATGACGACAACCGCGGTCGTCAGGCTATCGGGCAGATGCAGCGCCGGAACGATCGTGTCTGCGACCTGCATGATCAGCCAGGCCACGACGCCGTAGCCGACCGCAACTTTGTAAACGTTGCGTCGTTTTAGCTCAGCGAAAAAATTGCGCAGACCCATGATAAGCGCGGCCCTGCAGGCTGGCCGCCAATCGCTCCTATCCTGTTATCACTTCACTTCCTTCGGCGCGAGAGCGGCGGCGACTTCAATGGTAAACGGTGGCCGGCTCCGGACCTTCGAGCATTTTCTGGAAACGCGGATCCTGCCGCAACGGATCCCATTCCCAGCTCAAGCGCAGGTGAGCGAACGTGATGCGTTCCGCGGACGGGGTGGTGAGGAGGCGGGAAAGCAATGTCACGGCCTGATCCACCTCCCCGGTCTGCGCGTAAACGAAAGCCAGATTCGCCGTGAAAAGAGGGCCGGCGACCGCATCCTTGCTCTCCGGGCGAAGCTCGACCGCGCGGCGCGCTTCGGCGATCGCGCTCTCCTTGCGCCCAAGCATTGCCTGGAGTCTTCCGAGTTCGGCGTGGAACTTTGGATCCTCGGGCTGATCTTTCACCCCGGCCTCGTAGATTGGCAGGGCAGCTTCGAAAAAACTCCGCGCCCTTTCCACGTCGCCTTGCGCGAACGCGACGCAACCTTCGTAAAATTCCTTCGGCCCGAAGACAGCGAGTTCGTTCGCGGGCCGGTCAGGAATGACTTTCGCAGCGGCCACGAAGTCGCGCGCCAACATGGCGTAATCCCAGCGCGCCCAAAAGGAACCCGGCTTGGTCTTCATCGCCGCGGGGAGGTGTTCCAGGGTCGCCGTGGCCAAGGAAGGATTTCCGCTCTGGGCAAATTGAATGTAGGCGAGGCCGAGCCAGCCATCGATGAGTTGCGGCTCGAGTTTCAAACCAGCCGAGAAAGCTTCGTTCGCATCCGCCCAACGGCGCAGGGCGCGCAGGGTATCGGGCGTGCCGTCGAAGTGCGCGCGCCGCGGGTCGAGCTCGCGGGCGCGGGCGAAGGCGGCGAGTGCGTCGCGCCAGCGGCCCTGCCGTCGATAAACGAAGCCGTAAAAATCGAGTATCTCGGAATTGTTAGGCAAGGCCGCGCCCGCGATTGCCAGCTCCCCAAGAGCCTTCTCGTACTTGGCCTCGAGCCGGTAAAAACAGAGCGCCAGAGCGAGATGCGCTTCGCCCAGAGCAGGCGCGAGCCGGAAGGCTTCGTCGGCCAGGAGTCGCGCCCGAGTTTTTCGCTGCGGTTCGCGTCCGACGAAATACATCAGACTGTTGAGCATCGAAGCGCGTGCCCGGGCCAGGGCAAAGCCCGGATCGAGCGCGATGGCCCGGGAAAAAAGCTCGTCGGCCCGCACGACGTCGTCCCGCGACGCAGCCACATACACCGCTTTGTTCGCCTGCAGATAAAGAAGATAGGCCTCGGAGTTGTCAGTTGGTTTGGCCGCGAGCCGTGCCTTTTCCGCGGGCGCCAGTTTGGCCTGGAGTTGAGCGGCGATGGAACGGGCGATGTCGCTTTGGATGGCGAAGACATCAGCCAGGTCGCGATCGTAGGTTTCCGCCCAGAGGTGGGCGTCGGTGCGGGCATCGATGAGCTGGGCGATCACGCGCACTTTTCCCGCGTTGCGCTGCACGCTGCCTTCGAGCAGATGGGCGACGCCGAGTTGTTTCCCGATCTCGCGCAGGTCGCGCGTGGTGCCGGTTCGGTATGGCATAACGCTCGTGCGGCTGATCACTTTTAAGGCGGCGATCCTGGAGAGATTGGTCAGGATCTCGTCCTGAATTCCATCGGCGAAATAGGCGTTGGCTTTCTCCTCGCTCAGATTCTCGAAGGGTAGGACCGCGATACTCTTCTCCGGTATGCCAGGTTTGGCCGGCGCTGGGCTGGAGGGAGCGGGAGCGGCGGCCGGGAGTGGCCGTGGCGGCGGGGAATTCTGGTAAAAGAGCACGATCCCGAAAATCGTCGCGCCTAACGACACCAGCAGGATGAAAAGGGCCGGCCAGGGAATCTGCCGCTTTACTGCGGGGGCGTTGCGGAGATTCTCGGGCAGCGCCGGGTTGCCGAGGTCGTCGCGGTAGAGATTGACCAGACCGAGGCGGACGCCATGCTTCACTTCGCATTCGCCGATGTCGTGCAGGAAGGGCTGCCAATGCCGGTATTGCGCGAGATCCTCCGCCGAGCGTTTCGAGAGCAGGATGTGGCCGGCGTCGCCGCAGTCCATCACTCGCTGCGCCATGTTGATTCCGGCGCCGGTCACGTTGATCCGATCGTTCAGGTCTTTGACCTCATTGATCGGTCCGCTGTGGATCCCCATCCGAAGTTTCAATTCGGGGTGGTCTTTATCGGCGCGGCTCAGCTCGAGCGCGCATTGTGCCGGTGCCTCCGGGCTATTGCGAAAAACCAGCGCCATCCCGTCGCCGGTGGCGAGCCGGATCAGTTTCCCCTCCGCCCCCGCCGCACGCACCTGTTCCGAGCCGCGCACCATCTCTTTCAAGTGTTCCAAGAGCTCGCTCTGTTCGTTGATGAGTAACTTGGAGTAACCCACGATATCGACGAAGAGCACATGCCCGATTTCCAAGGGCAAATCGCGCTCTCGTTCGGAAGACATCCGACCCTTTTACCACCTCGTATCCTTCGGTGCGAGGTCCGCGAGCAGTTTCTTCGGAGCGCCGATCGCTCCGGTGCGAATGCCGATGCCCTGGCGCTGCTCGGGATGAGCTTTCAGAGAGTGGCTCATTTCCTGCGCGCGGAGGACCGGCGCTTCCGGATCGGTGCGAAAACGATTAGGTTCCTCGTCATCCTCGGCGGTCTCAATTGGGCCGACTCCGTGATCGAGTAGTAGCGCGAGCATGCGGCTTGCGAAATTCCTTGAATGTAGGCTGCAAGCTTGCGCTATCTTGCCCGATGCTGGCCGAGACGAACATGCACTCCGGCGAATCTCCTAGCCCGCCATGGAACGCCGCCTGACTGCCATCCTTGCCGCCGATGTAGTCGGATATAGTCGGCTCATGGGTGCCGACGAGGCCGGCACGCTCTCGGCATTTAACGCCATTCGAGCTGATTTCATCGACGGTAAGATTGCCGAGCATCAGGGACGCATCTTTAAGCTGACGGGTGACGGCATGCTGGCGGAATTCCCGAGCGTAGTGAGCGCGGTCGCCTGCGCCGCCGAGGTTCAACTCGGGATGCAGGAGCGAAACGCGGATGTGCCACAGGATCGCCGCATCGAATTCCGCATCGGCGTTCACCTGGGCGACGTGATTGTGGAAGGCGACGACATTTTGGGCGATGGGGTTAACGTGGCGGTGCGCTTGGAGAGCATTGCCAGCCCCGGCGGGATCACGATTTCTAGTTCCGTTCGCGATCACGTGGGGAACCGGCTTGACCTGGTTTTTGAGGATATGGGCGAGCAGAAGCTCAAGAATATCGAGAAACCGATGCGTGTTTACAGCGCCTCGCTGGAGAATTCCGCGGCACGAAAGACCAAGGGCGCGGCGGCGTTGCAAGAGGACCGGCCCTCAATCGCCGTGCTCCCCTTTACGAACATGAGCGGCGATCCGGAGCAGGAATATTTCAGCGACGGCATTACCGAGG
>JBDTVP010000101.1:0-6913 GCA_040007175.1 Spartobacteria bacterium | reverse complement strand
GCATGATGTCCTGGCGCTGGCGGGTGAGCAGTTGATCGACCGGCACCCCGATCCCAGCCAACATGACGACGAACGCTACTTTCGGATTTCCGGCGGCCGCGATGGCAGCGTGCGGAGCGCCCTCGCTGTGTCCGCACAATCCTACCCGCGCGGGATCGATGCCCTTCTGAGCGATCAAGAACTTGAAAGCGGCGCCCGCATCGGCCGCGAAATCTTCATGTGTGGCCGTCGCGTAATCGCCGGTCGAAGCCGCATATCCTCGGTCGTCGTAACGCAAGACCGCGATCCCGTGCCGGCTGAGGTAATCAGCCAGGACCAGAAACGGCCGGTGTCCCATCAGCGTCTCGTCGCGATCCTGCGCGCCGGACCCGCTCAGCAGGACCACGCCGGGGAAAGGCCCTTTGCCCGGCGGCACGGTGAGAGTGCCGGCGAGAGTCACTCCGGACGCGCCGCCCGGGAATTTCACTTTCCGTTCCTGGTAGGGAAACGGCGGCTTGGGCTCCTGCGGGCGGGCCAGCTTCGGCGCGGCCGCGAGACGGCGAAAGAGGAGTGGGGTCGCGATCGCACCTTGCTTCCAGGTTCCTTCGATTTCGCTGCCATCGGGGGAAAGCTTTCCTTCGTAGCTCGCCTTGATCACCGCCAGCTCCATGGTCACGGCCTCATCCTTCAGCGCGATCGAGGAAACCGGAATCCCATCCGCGCCTTGATCGATACTGTCGACGGTGGCGCTGAGCGCACCGCCTTTCCCAGCCGTGACATGCAGGACGAGACGCAACTCCACCGGCGCGGCCCCGGGTCGCAACGAGCCCTGCCAATGCCCGGCCAATCCTTTCCCGGGCACGCCGTGCGAAGGCGTTTCTCCGGAGCGCCTAGTCGCTTCGCCCCGGTTCAGCGCGAATGGGAAGGCCTGTCCATTTTGGCGAAAGTCGCCCACCACGCGGTTGCCATCGTCGGTCATTTTGCCGTCGAAAGCGGGTTCGCCGGGAATGTTAGGCATCTTGAAGGCAATCCGGCTGCCTTCCACCGTGACCTCGGCGAGCGCGAAGCCGCGCAGCATCTGCGCCGGAATGTCGATCGTGCCCGACCAGGGCTGACCAGCTTGGGCGGGAGCTTTGAGCTCAACCGCGACCTCCAGCTTGGTCCCGGGTAAAGTGATCGCACCTTGCCAATGACCAGCCGCGTTGGGTGTGGCTGCCTGCGCGGAAACGGCGGCGAGCGTGAGTAGGAGCAGTGGGATAATAGTTTTCATGGTTAGGGAGTTTCAGGTTCAGAGTTGAGGATCGGCCAGTTTGGCGCGGAGCGCTTCCAGTTCGGCTTGGCGCGGTTGAAAACGATCGGTGATTGATCGTCTTTTACCCACGATCACGACCACCAGGGCGGTGATGATAACGATAGCCATAAACGGATAAGTCCAGGCGGGCTTGGCCGCGAGATGCAGAAGGGTTAAGACCCAGAGCGTGCTCGCCACCCAAACCGGGAGCAGGCCCCACCAAACAATGTTACGCGCGGTTGTGACTTGAAACTCCGTCTGGGCAAGCGCGCGTTCGATCGCTCCTCGTAAGGTGGACTCAAAGAGCTCTTCGCGCCGTAACTGTCGATGCCGCGCCAGATACATATAGGCAGAGTAATAGAACCAGATCCCGCCGGCGAGAAAGAGCGCCAGGCTATCCCACGGTGAGACCGTCACTCTCACCCAGGAAAAACTAGCCAGCCAAGCTTGGTCGCCGAAAGCCAGCGCGACGGCGCAGACCAACATGAGCAGGCCGCAAGCGAGGCCGAGCGTGATCTCCACCACGAAACAGCGCGCCAGGCAGCGCTCCCACTCCTGGCTCCGGCGCTGGACGACGCCGTGCAAAGCGGCCTCGTTCATCGCGTAGAGCGGTTCCTGGTTCTGCGAATCCCAAATCATTTTCATTTCATTAAACTCCATGGGTTAGTTCCTCCTTCGTTAGGCTTTTGAGGTGGTTCTTGATCCGATTGATTTTCACTCCGACGTAGCTCTCGGAAATGCCGAGCGTCTCCGCCATCTCGCGGTAACTGAAGCCGTCGAGCAAAAGCAGAGTCAGGGAGCGATCGACATGATCCAGTTGCGCGATCTGCTCGTAGAGCCAGCCGAGCCGAGGGTCTTTGGCGCGCGCTGTTTCCCGCAACGCGGGCTCTTGTCCTGCAAACGGTTCTGTCTGATCGCGGTGCTTCCGTTCCTTACGCGACCAGGCCAGCGCGGAGTTCAGCGCGACGCGGTAAAGCCAGGTCGTGACCGAGGATTCCGCCCGGAAACGCGGGATCGAATTCCAGACCTGGGTGGCGATCTCCTGAAACAAGTCATCGCGATCGTGCGACGTGAAACCGTAGGCGTGGACGACCTTGAAGAGCAGGCCGCGGTAGCAGCCGAGCCATTCATCGAAAATTCGTCTCTGTTCGCGTTCTTCCATCATCACCTTCTGCCCCCATTAGTGATCGGCGTGGGCGAATTTCTTACAAAGTCCGTCCGAAAGTTGCCGATTCAAGGAACGGCATCGGGACGAGCGCGCAACCCGGCAGGGGACCCGCCGCGCGGGCGGGATTCGCTTCGCCTCATTTTCCTGCTTTCCTGCGTTCCTGATTCGCCTAATTTCCCCCGTGCAAAAGACGATGCAGGCGTTGATGAAGCGGAAAGCGGAACCGGGATTGTGGCTGGAAGAGGTCCCGATCCCCAAGGTGGGCGACGACGACGTTCTCATCCGGATCAAGAAAACATCGATCTGCGGGACCGATGTTCACATTTATAACTGGGACGCCTGGTCGCAGAAGACCATCCCCGTTCCGATGGTCGTTGGGCACGAATTCATCGGCGTGGTCGAGCAGGTCGGCGCCCGCGTGAAAGGCTTCGCGCCGGGCGATCTCGTGACCGGCGAAGGTCACATCGTGTGCGGACATTGCCGCAATTGTCTCGCCGGTCGGAGGCATCTTTGCCCAAACACCGAGGGCGTGGGCGTGAATCGGCAGGGTGCGTTCGCGGAGTTTCTCTCCATCCCGATGTCGAACGTCTGGCACGCCGACCCCAACATTCCACTCGATGTTCTTTCCTGTTTTGATCCGTTAGGCAACGCCACTCACACCGCGCTTTCCTTCGACCTGATCGGCGAAGACGTGCTCATCACCGGCGCGGGACCGATCGGCTGCATGGCGGTGGCGATTGCCCGGCATGCCGGGGCGCGCAATATCGTCATCACCGACATCAATCCCTACCGGCTCGAGTTGGCGAAAAAAATGGCGCCGAATGTCTACGCGCTCAATGTCCGCGACGCGACCCTGGCCGACGCGATGCAGGAGCTCGGGATGAAGGAAGGCTTCGATGTTGCGCTCGAAATGTCGGGCAGCCCAAAGGCGATGACCGACCTGCTCCCAGCGATGTTTCACGGGGGAAAAATCGCATTGTTAGGCATCATGCCCAACTCGGCCGCGATTGACTGGAACGTCGTCGTCTTCAATGGGCTTACGATCAAGGGAATCTACGGTCGCGAGATGTACGAAACCTGGTATAAGATGACCGCGATGATCCAAAGCGGCCTCGATATTTCGCCAGTCATCACACATCGCTTCCCCTACACCTCGTTCGAGGAAGCGATCGAGCTGATGAAGTCCGGCAACTCGGGCAAAATCGTGCTCGACTGGTCCACGGAGTAGACCAGCGCGGGGCTTGGCCAGCCCTTTTTTGAAACTTTTTGGCCTCATTTTGGCGCGATTGGCGCATTAGCTTGGTATGAGACCAAGGCCAGGGACCGGCAACGTGCTGAGGAAGGAGAGGCTGTCGCATCGGATTCCCGCGGGTACGGGTTTAGCTGGACAGAGCCGGAGGTTTGTTGGGTAATCGACGGGGCAAAGTGCGATGTCTGAGATTGATGCAACGCTGAACAAAGTGGTTTTCGTCTGCGGCGAACGCTCCTTCGGCATCCGCGACCTGCTCGATGCCGCGCATTTCCGCAGCGAACTGGAGCCAGAATGGAACAGCCTGCTCCGCTGCCTCGCGGCGGAGAAAAAAGCCGACGAGCAGAACCTCGAATTCGAGGACGACGCGATCGACCTCGCGGCGGAACAATTCCGTTACGAGCACGACCTGATCACAGCGGAAGAGACCGAGAACTGGCTGACCACGCGCGGCCTCACTCTGAGCGATTTCAGCGCCTATTTTGTCCGGCAGTATTGGGCCACTCAGATGGAGGAGGTGACCCCGGAGGAGATGGATTACTTCTCCGCGACCGCGGAACTGCGCGAGTTGCTCACGTGCGATCTCCTGCTCTCGGGCGAACTGGACCGGATGGCGCAGCGCTCCAGCCAGCGAGTCGCGAGCGCGCGCGCGGCGGAAGGTCGCGAACTCGAGCCGGAGTTGCTGGCGGCGGAACGTGCCGCGTTTTCCGAGCGGAGTGGTTTGAGTCAAACGGAGCTGGGCGACTGGCTCGGCCGGCTCAGCCGCGATGCGGCATGGTTCGAGGATTCGCTTGCGATGGAAGCGATTCACCGCCGCGACAGCGCGGCCCTTCTTTCCCAGGAGGCGCGCGAACGCGAGGTCGCCGCGCTCCGCCTGCCCCTGACGCGATTTGAAGTGGAAACGATTGAGCTGGACTCGCTCGACGCCGCCCGCGAGGCGCTCCTTTGCGCGCGGGAAGACGGCATGTCGATGGAAGAAGTCGCGGCCGAAGGACGTTATCCGTATCGGCACCCGAATTTACTGCTCGAGGAAATCCCGGAAGATTTGCAGCAGAAATTCCTCAGCGTCCACGCGGGCGACATCCTCGAGCCGATCGCCCACGGCGACGGCTTTCATCTCTGCCGCGTGGTCGGCAAAGCGGAGCCGGACGTGGCAGATCCGGTGGTGCAGGAACGGGCGGAAGCCAGAATCCTGGAGCGGCATTTTGCCGACCTGACCACCCGCCACATCCAATGGCGGACGCTCCTCGCCTAACGATATGAAAGCGAACGACGAAATCCTCCTGCGCCGTTCGTCGCTTTTTCATTTTCTCCCGGAAGAGCACTTCGAAAAGCTGCGTCCGCTGCTGCAGGAAGAGAACTACGACTTTGGCGACCTGCTCGTTAGGCAAGGCGAACCGGCAGATTCCTTCTACATCCTGCTCTCGGGCCGGGCGCGAGTCGTGAAGGTCGATCAAAACGGTCACGAGATCGTCCTCGCCACCTTGAAACCGGGCGACAGCTTCGGCGAAGCCGCCTTGAGCGAAGGCGGCACGCGCACGGCTACGGTGCGTTGCAGTACAGCGGTCGAGGCGCTCCGATTGGATCGCACGGATTTCCTGCAACTGACCGAGGAAACTCCGGAGCTAAAGCATCACGTCGAGATGACCGGCCGCCATCGCGCGCTGCACGGTTTTCTTTACGAGTTCAGCAATTTCGGCCGGCTACCTGTGCCGGCGTTGCGCAGCCTGGTCGAGAAGCTCACGCCGATCGAGGTGCCGAAAGGCGATTTCATTATCCGACAAGGCGACGCGCCGGGCGCGATGTTCATCCTCGAGAAAGGAAGAGCCCGCGCCTTCCATTCCAATAACGGCAGCCAGCAGAATCTCGCCTTCTATCGCGACGGCGATTTCTTCGGTGAACTTTCGATTCTCAACGGCTCGCCGCGAGCCGCCTCAGTCGAGGCCTACAGCGATTGCCGTCTTCTCGCGCTCGAGCCGGAAGCGGTCCGCGAGTTGAAACGCCGTTACCCGGAATTTGGCCAGCTCATGGAGGAGCGGCTGGCCCAATACCAGGCCAAGACGGAAGCGCGCGTGCCGCTCGATTTCACGACGGAAATGCTGCCGGCCGAGGTGGCGGCGCACGACAAGACCGGCGTGGATGACGATCCGGGCGCAGCTCCATCTGAGGATGGCGCGGATCCGTTCGCCGACGAGGACGGCCTTTTCCGGAAAAAGAAATCGCGGATCAAGCGCGTCGAGCACATCGAGCAAATCGACGAGATGGACTGCGGGGCGGCGAGCCTCGGCATGATCTGCCGACACTTCGGGCGCAAGGTCAGCCTCACGCGAATTCGCCAGCTTTGTCACACCTCGACGGACGGGACGAGTTTGAAGGCGATCTGTCGCGCGGCGACCGAGCTGGGGCTGGCCGCGCGCGCGCTGAAGGTGTCGCTGCGCAATCTGCCACTGATGCCGCTCCCGGCCGTCATCCACTGGGAAGGCAACCACTGGATCGTGCTCTACGACGTCACCGACACTTATGTGAAAGTGGCTGATCCCGCGCTCGGTTACCGGAAGATTCCGCGCAAAGAATTTGAGGAAGGCTGGTCGGGATACGCCGCGCTTTTCGATTATACCGTCGCCTTCGCGAACGCTCCCGAAAGCAAACCGGGCCTCGCCTGGATCATTCCTTTCCTGGCCAAATTCCAGTCCATTTTCCTACAGGTGATGCTGCTCGCGGTCACGATCACTTTCCTCGAGCTCCTCTTCCCGATCTTCACCGAGATGGTGGTCGACAAGGTGATCGTGGAAAAGAACGTCGACCTGCTAAAAACCATTCTGCTCGGGATGGGCGCAGCGCTTCTCTTCGTGCAGGCGGCGTCGCTCGCACAGGAATATTTGCTCTCGTTTGCCGCCGTCCGTCTCGACACCGCGATCCTCGATTATCTCAGCCGCCAGATGTTGTCGCTGCCGATGAGTTATTTCACCAGCCGGCGCACGGGCGACATCCAGCGGCGGCTCGATGGCGCGCGGCAGGTGCGGGAATTCATCGTGCAACACGGGATCGGCGCGCTCCTCGCCCTCGTCCAGTTAGTCGGCGCGCTCGCGCTCATGACGCTCTACAGCCCGTCGCTCATGCTCGCCTTCCTCGCGACCACGCCGCTCTACGGCGGGCTGATGTATTTCTCGCAAAAGGTGCTGCGCCCACTCTTCGCCGGGGTCGAGGAGAGCCAGGGCAAATACAG
>JBDTVP010000100.1:0-6982 GCA_040007175.1 Spartobacteria bacterium | reverse complement strand
GCGGTCGCGTATGGCGTGGTCGGCTGGCTCGTCATGCAGGTCGCGGCCACGATCGTGCCCGCGCTGCACATGCCCGAGAGCCTGACCACTGCGGTGGTGGTTTTGACCCTGCTCGGTTTCCCCATCGCCCTCGTCATCGCCTGGGCTTTCGAGATGACTCCCGATGGGATGAAGCGGACTGAGAATCTTTTGCCTAACGAGAAGATTCCGCAATGGAGCGCGCGCAAATTTACCGCCTTCCTTGTCTCGATCGGCCTTCTCGCCGCCGCCCTCTTCGTTTTCCAAATGGTGCGGGGAAAAGCGGACGCCCCGGCGTCCCTCGCCGTGGAAAAGTCGATCGCGGTCCTGCCTTTCGTCAACATGAGCTCCGACAAGGAGCAGGAATACTTCTCCGATGGCCTCTCCGAAGAGTTACTCAACCAGTTAGCGCAGATTCCGCAGTTGCGCGTGATCGCGCGCACCTCGTCGTTTTCGTTCAAGGGCAAGGAAGTCGATGTCGCGACGATCGCCAAGGCGCTGAACGTGGCCCATGTGCTCGAAGGCAGCGTACGCAAATCGGCTGACACGTTGCGCATCACTGCGCAGCTGGTCCGAGCTTCCGACAGTTCGCATCTCTGGTCGCAGACCTACGACCGCCAGATGACCGACATCTTCAAAGTCCAGGAGGAGATCGCTGGTGACGTCGTCGCCGCGCTCAAGGTGAGGCTGTTACCAAAGCAACAGCTGCCGAAAACGCAGCGCACGAGCAATCCCGAAGCCTACGAGCATTACCTGCTTGGGATGGACATCCTGCGGCAAGACCGCATGCAGACGAGCCACCTCGCGGTGGCGGAATTCCAGAAAGCGATCGCGCTCGATCCTAACTACGCCAACGCTTACGTGTCGCTCTCGAACGCACAAGCCCTGGCGGCGGAAGTTGCCAGCAGCCCGGCGCAGCGCGCCGAGGGAATCAAACAGGCGTTGGCCACGGTGGACGAGGCGATCGCACTGGCCCCGGACCTTGCCTCGGGCTACAGCAGTCGCGGATACCTTCGCTACAGTCGTGCCTGGGATTGGCAGGGCGCAGCGGCGGATTTCAAGCGAGCCCTGGCGCTGGATCCTAATAATGCCCCGTTGTTGTCCTCCTACTCGCAGAGTTTGTTCTTCGGCGGACATCAGACGGAAGCGATCGCGATGGCTCGCAAGGCGACCGCGATCGACCCGTTGTCTGTCGAGACATGGCGCTTCCTTGGCCTGCTCCTCTTTTGCTCCGGCCAAAACGTCGAGGCGCGTCTGGCCTGGCAGCATGCCCTCGAGATCAATCCCAGAACGAGATGGCCCAATTACCTGATGGGCTATCTTGATTTGAAGGAAGGCAAGACCGAAAGTGCGCTCGCTCATTTCCAGGCCGCGGACGAGGCCTTCCGATTGACCGGAACCGCGATGGTCGAATACACGCTGGGTCACGCACAGGAATCGGAAGAAGCACTGGACGCGCTGAAGACGAAATACGCGACCGGATCTGCCTTTCAGATCGCTACGGTCTACGCCTGGCGCGGTGAGAAGGATCGCGCTTTCGAGTGGCTCGAGCGCGCCTACGATCAACATGATACCGGCATGCCGCGCCTGCGTCATGACCCGACACTCGCTGACCTGCACGATGATCCGCGTTTCGCGGCGCTGATCAAGAAGATAAGACTGAGGGATTGAAGAGATGAGCCTCTTTGCAAAACTCAAACGCCGCAATGAGTCTGCACGAGCAAAACTATGATCCGCTTCTTCACTTTTTTCATCGTCTGCCTGGGCGTCGCGCTGCTCGCGAGCGGTTGCCAGAAAACAGGCAAACTATCCCCCGAACTCACCGCGCGTTTCGAAAAAGAAGGGGTCGTCCACCGCGCCGACGACCTCACCTTTCGTCGCACCATCGCGGCCGGCCAGCGCGACTCCGGCTGGGAAGAGAAACGCGCCTCGATTGTCGTCACGAAAGAAAGCGTCTTCCTCCACGTGAACGGCAAATCGCTGGTCGAGATCACCCCGCGCTCGACCGGTTTCTACGAGATCCGACGCGACCACGACCGCCTCAGCCTGCGCGCCGGCGGCGGCAAATCCGGCGTGAGCTGGTCCTTCCGCCCCGACGCCGACGCTGACAACTGGGCGCAAGACATCCGCGCCGTGATCAAGAAAGCGAAAGCGCGTTAGGCAAACGCGACCCGAGAGCAACGGCCGCAACCTCTGGAGGGACGACCGCCGTGTCGTCCTCGCCTCAAAAGAACCCGCGAAGAAACAACACCGCTTCCTCCGAGAGACTGACAATCTTATTCGTAGCCTGACGATAAAACTTAAAATTAAGTTCCGTCTCGGGCCGGCCATCGTTCCATTTGGAAAACGGCTCGAGCTCTTTCCTGCCAAAACGTCGCCGGGCAAGCGCGGTGCGCCGGATGGTCACGCTCACCCGCGGCGTTTGCCGGTCGACCCCAGCCTTCTTCGCGATCGCGCGGGCCGAAGTCACGACGCCACACGCGATCAGACCCGACCCTCCCTCGTTCTCGCTCGCGAAAACGAAGATCGGATCGCCTTCCGCGATGTGCTTTCCGCCGTACATCGTCTTCTGCGCGCGGAACACGAATGTCTCCGCGTCCGGGTCGTTCACCTCGGCCTTGATTGCGTACGTCATTCTTTCACCATCCATGTCGCTCCATCGGACCCGGGGGCGTTCCTCCATCGCATTCTTGGGCGACGCGTCGCCTCTACCCCATAGCGATGATCAGAAAGACAACGCTAGAACTTCTTCTCGAAGCCGAGGAAGACAAAGCGCTGGCGTGGGTCCTCCAGTCCGGCCGGATAACCGGCGACGTTGTTCGCGAAGGGCGGCGGATCGTCGAAAATGTTGAGCACACCGACCCGCACGGCCACGCCGCTCAGCCAGTCGTAGCCCGCGGCGGCGCCGGCTGGTTCTGTCACCATCTTTTTATCGTTAGGCTCGGAGGGCGCCACCGCCGCGCGAGTTTTATCGGCGAAGCGATACTCGATCAGCGCGTCGAAGGTGGTCGAGTAATCGACCGTGCGATCGCCGGTCGCGTCCTCGTAGGAATCCGTGTAATTGAACGTGCCGACAGCCTCGAAGCCGCCCAGGCGCCAGCCGAGCTGGGCGCGGCCGCGCACCCGCGGACGCAGATAAGTGCCCGCCAGCTCACGGACCGGCTCGGCCGCGCTCGCCTGCTGCTCGTAGCTATCGATGAACGCCGCGTCGAGGCGCAGGCTGAATTTCCCGACCGGCGTCGGCGGGGTGAGATACTCGAGCGCGGCATCGACTCCCTGCACCTTCACGAACCCGAGATTTTGAAACTGCGTGTTCACGAGAAGGACATTGCCGGGAATGCCGGCCGCCTGATCGCTCGCGGAAGCGGGCGCGCGCACGACGAGCCCGGGAAAGTCGCCTTCGTTATCGAGAATAAATTGCGGGTCGAGGCTGGCGACGGAGTTCTCGATCTTGATCCGGAAAAAATCGGCCGTCAACGTCAGCCCCGGCAACGCCGGCGGTGTGAAGACGAGCCCGGCGGAGAAGTTCTCCGCCTCCTCGGCGTCGAGATTGGGATTCCCGCCGGAAAGGATCTGGATCGAGCTGCTCTCGTCTTCCGGCGCGCCGGTCACGGCGAAACGCGTCGTATCCTGCAGATCCTGCGAAAAGGTGAGCGAGCCGGTGGACGACTGGACGAGCGAAGGCGCGCGGAAGCCGGTGCTGTAAGAAGCGCGCAGCAGCACCCAATCGGCGACCGGTCGCCAGGCGAGCCCGACTTTCGGGTTCACGGTCGAGCCGAAATCGCTGTAGCCATCACCGCGCACGGCGAACTGGGCTTCGAGACGATTGATCCCGGGAATTTCCATCTCGGCCGAGATGATCGGCGCGTAAAACTCCGCAAACCCGCCGATGACATTACGGCTTCCATTGGCCGAGGTGCTGTTGAGATCGATCACCCCGCCCGAGGTCGCGAACGGATCGAAGTGATCATCAAGCAGTTCCTGCCGATACTCGAGCCCGACCGCGGCGGCGAGTTGTCCGGCGGGCAGTTTGAAGAGCGGGCCGTCGAGCTTGATGTCGCCGCCGAGGATGCGGCTTTCACCGGTGCGCGTGGTCGTGACGAGGAGCGAGTCGATCGTCGCAGGATTGTTAATCTCGTTACCCGCGCCGAAGACGTTAAAGGCCGTTGCCGGGTTCTGATCGGCCAGGGCGGCGATGACGGCCGCGCGCGAAAGATTGTTCGCCGTCTTATCCTCGGTATCCGATTCGCTGTAAAGAAACGCCCCTTCGAAATTCCAGTCATTAGGCAGCTTGATTTTCGTCCCGGCCACGACGCGGTAGGCATCGGTCGCGATCTCATCGATGCGCGGCCCGGCTTCCGTCACGCGATAACGAAAAACCACCTCCGTGCCGAACGGATTGAAAGGATTCGCGGCCGGCGCGGCGATGTTTTCCACGTCGCCTTCGATCGGCGCCGGCGCGAGCTGCTGGGTGGTATTGACCCGGCGATAACCAAACTCCGCAAACAAATCGACGTTCTCCGTCAGGCGCCCCTTCAGCCGGGTGTAAACCCCGCCGCGCTCCGTCTCCGGCACGAGCGGCTGGAAGGGCGCGCGATCGAAACGATTCCGCCCCGGCGTGAAATCACCGACCGCGGGCATGCCGTTGCTATCCGCCGGCACCTTCAACGGATCCCCCGTCACCGGATCAAAAACCGTCCCAGGATTCGCCACCGAGCTGAGGAAACTGCTCCCGCCCTGGCGACGTTGATCGATCGAGCGCGAGAAATAGCGATCGCTCTGGAAGAGCGCGTTGCGCTGAAAATAATCCGCGATCACCACCGCCTCGAAGCCGCGCCGTTCATCGGTGTAGCCGCTCACGAGCGACGCGCGATACTCGCCCGTGTCGGTATCGGTAGTGTTGCCGTAGCCGGCGCTGACCAGTGCCCCGTCGAATTTCTCGAGGAACCGCACATTGACCACGCCCGCGATGGCGTCGCTCCCGTAGATGGGCGAAGCGCCGTCGCGCAGGATATCGATCTGCTGGATCGCCGCCAACGGGATCGAGTTGAGATCGACGAAAGCTGTGATGCCATTCTGCGCGAAGGGGTAGGGGGCGAGCCGCCGGCCGTTCAGCAAGACCAGCGTCGCATCCGGTGAGAGCCCGCGCAGGGCGATGGCGGCGCCACCCGCGGCCAGGCTGTCGTTCTGATTCTCGGTAAAAGTCGGGCCGGAATTCTGCGGAAGGGTGCGAAAGAAATCGCCTAACGAGTCCGAGCCCGCGCGCTCCACATTTTCCCGGCTGAAGATCGACTCCGGCACCCAGGGTGGCGCATCGCTCCGGATATTGGAGCCAGTCACGACGAGATGATCCGCCTCAAACGGATCGCGCACTGCGTCCTGCGCCAGCAGCGCCGGGGCGACCCAAACAAAAGCCAGACCGAGAAGAAGAGAGCGGAGCCATCCCCCGCGTCGCAAAACCATCCGCCGAAGCTGTCAGCTTTGTCATCTTTAGCAACCGGCGATTGCGCGGCCGGTGCGCCAGTACGCAAAGAAACCGCGCACGGCGACGGGGGAATCCGTCCGAGCGCGGCCTTCGTTGCGGGGCCGGGGCTGAGGAGTTGGGGGCTGGAGTTAGGGGCTCCGGGGGTGAGGGGGTTACTTCAGCATGCCGCGCAGCGCGGTCGATTCCTTGTGGAGCTTGGCGCCCATTTTCTCGGCGTCCGCGCTCTTCACGTCCATCATTTTGCCGTCGGCATCGATGGCCTCGATCAGCTTGCCGTCGACGAAGTAATACTTGCTGCCGACCGCGTCCTTATCGTGGTTTTCCTTGCCCTTGCCATTCTTCTCGACGAACGCGAAGACCGGCTCGTTGTTGTAGAAATAGAATTCCTCCGTCTTGGTGGAGTTTTCACCCGGATAAAGCTTCATCCGCTTGAGATCCTTGCCGTCGAAGTAAGCGTGCATCTTCGTCCAGGTCTCGTCGGTCGCATCTTTAAGCGAATCCTTGGCCAGCATCTCTTCCTTGCGGGTGAGAGTCGCGGCGCCCTTCTCGACATGCTCCACATAGCTTTCAATGGCTTCCATCTTCTGCTTGGCGGACATGGAAGCGTCCATCAGCGTTTTGCTGAGGTCGCCTTTCATCGTTTCGGCGGCCGTCACGGAGGAGAGACCAGCCACCAGGGCGAGACAGACAGTTGCGATTAATGTTTTTTTCATAGTGTTTTCCTTTGCGTTGAGGTTTGCAGCGAAAGAGTCCACGGCTGCGAATGCACCTTTCTGGCGACGTATAAGCGCCGGGAGTAACCGGCGAGTCGTGGAAGGGAGGAGGAATGCGCTCAGATTCGAGTGCCCAATAGACTACCACAGAACCGAGCCAAAAACAACCGCCCGCCGTGCTGGAGGGACGACCGCCGTTGTCGTCCCCGTATCCTGAACGTGTCGTCCCCGAATCTTCACCGTTCGTCCCCGCAGCGTCCACTTTCTCCTTTATTTCTGGACAAAAGCCCCGCCATTCCCGTAATGCTGAACACCGAAATCCCATGAATTCCATTTACACCACTTTTCCAGTCAGCCCCGTCCCGACGTCTCGCCGTTTCACCCGCTCATTCGTCCGCGGCGCAGTCCCGTTACTCACCTGTATCCTCGCCGCCACCGCCCTGGCTGTGGCGATCACCTTTCAGTGGAGCCCCACCGAGAGTCCCGGCACCGAGCGTTTCCGCCAGAGTGGGACCACGCTGAACGATGGCCGCGTCCTGATCACGGGCGGTTACGCGCCAGCTTTCGGTGTCGGTGTTTACAAGAGGACCGAACTCTACGACCCGGCCACCGAGAGCTGGAGCTCCTCGGGCGACCTGAATGAGGGGCGCTACTTTCATACAGCGACCCTGCTGCGCGACGGGCGTGTGCTCATCGCTGGAGGGTTCGGTTACCAAAACAACAGCTTCGTGCCCGTGGCCAGCGCGGAACTCTACGACCCGGCCAC
>JBDTVP010000099.1:0-7361 GCA_040007175.1 Spartobacteria bacterium | reverse complement strand
CCAACGCCAACGCCAACTCCAACTCCGACTCCGACTCCGACGCCAACCCCCACACCGACTCCAAGTCCAACGGCGACGCCGACGCCAAAACCAACTCCCAAACCCACCCCAAAGCCGACGCCAAAACACACCCCAAAACCCAAGCCCACCGCTACGCCGAAAAAGAAATCGACCCCGAAACCGAAGCCGACCCCGGACGAAGAAGCGGAGGAAGCCGCGAAGAAACTGGAGAAGAAAAAAGCTCTGGCCAAAGCCGCGCTGGCGAAAGAAAAAGAGAGCGAGAGCGACGAGGAATCCAGCGATAAACCAGTCAAAAAAGCGACCGCGGCCGGCGACGGTGATGAGGGAAAAGAAAAGGGCAGCGGCGGCTCCGGTGGCAAAGGCTCAGGCGCGGGTGACGCCTCGGACGTCGGCTGGTATGGCAACATGTTGCACGACCGTTTCTACGGGGAATGGGTTCAACCGACTTCGGTCGTGCATGCAAACAAGCTCTCGGTCCTGCTCCGGATTCGGATCCAAAAAGACGGCCGCATTTCCGAATACTCGATCGCCAAATCTTCCGGCAATCCGGTGGTGGATGATTCCGTGAACGCGGCGGCGGCGCGGGTAAAACAAGTCGACCCTTTGCCTTCGGGCCTGGGCGGCGATTATTATGATGTGAAGATCAACTTCGAACTAAACTAAGCGATGCGAGTAATCTCAGATTTTAGATTTCAAATTTCAAAGTGGGCGGTGCTGGCGCTCCTTGGCCTAACGACGGCGGCGATCGCGGCCGAGGATGTGCCGACGATCACGGTGAGCAAAGGCGACCAGATTAACCTCGTCGTTTCCCCGCTCGGCGGGAGCGACGGCGCGGCCGCGACCAAGGTGTTGCAAAACGATCTCGCGCTTTCCGGTTATTTCACTTTGAGCGGCACGAACAGCACCTACACCGCGAAGGGCACGGCCAGCGGCAGCCTGCAAGGCCAGGTGGTCGATCGGAGCGGCGGGACCGTGCTTTCGAAAACCTACAACGGCAGCACGCGCGAGAACGCGCATCAGTTCGCTAACGACATCATCGAGACTTTGACCGGGCAGAAAGGGATCGCCGGGACGAAGATCACTTTCATCGCGACCCGGAGCGGGAAGAAGGAAGTCTACCTGGCCGACGTCGACGGGAGCAACGTTAGGCAACTGACCCACGACAACGTGATCAGCGTCCATCCTTCGCTCAGCCCGGATGGACGGCGCATCGCCTACACCGGTTACCAGAGCGGCTACGCGGATGTTTACGTGATCGATGTCGCCAGCGGAGCGCGCAATCGGATTGTTAATTTCCCGGGGACGAACAGC
This sequence comes from Spartobacteria bacterium, assembly GCA_040007175.1. GTDB lineage: Bacteria > Verrucomicrobiota > Verrucomicrobiia > Chthoniobacterales > UBA10450 > Palsa-1392. The sequence goes on along the minus strand of JBDTVP010000099.1, from coordinate 6,029 downwards.
GGCGCCTCCTTCTCGCCCGACGGCGGACGGCTTGCCCTAACGATCAGCAAAGATGGCAACCCCGAGCTCTACACGGTCAGCGCTGGTGGCGGCAGCGCACGCCGGCTGACCCGCACCCGCGGGGTCGAGTCGGGTCCGACCTGGTCGCCCGATGGGAGCGAGATCATTTATTCGTTCGCCGATTCGGGCGGGCCGCAACTTTATCGGATTTCCGCGAGCGGCGGAAGCGGCTCGCGACTCTCGACTGGTCACGGGAATTGCACCGAACCGAGCTGGTCGCCCGATGGGAAAAAGGTCGCGTTCAATGTGCGCAGCGGAGGCGAATTCCAAGTGGCGGTGATGAACCTGGGCGGAGGCGGGACGCGCATCGTCGGAACGGGACAAAATCCGGTCTGGGGAGCCGATTCGCGGCACGTGATTTTCACCAGCGGCGGCGGCCTTTACCTGCTCGATACGGTGAACAGCAAGAAGACCCAGGTCGTCGATGGCCTCGGCAAAATCACCGAGCCAAGCTGGTCGCGCTAACGGAGAATTCCGGGTAGCATTGAGATTGTGAATCTTACGAAAGTTCGCGCTTACAGCAGCGCGAGCGATTTACCGTCGCGATGCGCAATCTGGTCGAGCGTGCATTGCCGCGGCGCCTTGTCTTTCCGCCAGCGGACAATCTTCGTCCCATGCCGAAAACGATCGCCGGTAAAGTGATCGTAGGTCACTTCCACGACCATTTTGGGCGCGACCGGTTCCCATTGCGCGCTTCGCTTCGTGCTCCAGCGGCTCGGGCCACCCGGTGCGTTGCCGGTAAACCCGGGCGCTTTTTTCAAACCTTCGAACTTTTTCGTTAGGGCCGCTTTCTCCTCCGCCTTGAAAGCGGACGTGAAGCCCACGTGATGGAGCAAACCTTCCTCGTCGTAAAGGCCGAGCAGAAGCGAGCCGATCACCTTCGCGCCGCTCGCATAACGAAAACCGCCAACCACGCAATCGACCGTCCGGATCTGCTTGATCTTGACCGTCGCGCTCCGCTCGCCCGAGGCATAGGGAAGGTCGGCGCGCTTCGCAATCAGGCCGTCGAGGTTGCCGCCGACTTTCTCGAACCACTTCCGCGCTTTCCGCAGGTCGCCCGTGGCCGGCGAAAGACGGATCTGTTTTTCGTTAGGGAAATATTTGCGCGCAAAAGCCTCGAGCGCCGGGCGGCGTTTCTCTAGGGTATCTGCGAGGAGGGACTGACCGTTTATGCCGGCGAGGAGATCGAAGGCGATGAAAATGGCGGGATGCGCGGCCGCGAGTTTCTGCACCCGGCTGGCTGCGGGGTGGAGGCGCAGTTGCAACTCGTCGAAGGAAAGCGCGCCGCCGACTGGGATGACGAGTTCGCCATCGAGGACGAACTTTTTCGCCTTGAGCGCGCCGAGCGCCTGGACCACATCGGGAAAATAACGGGCGAGCGGCTGGCCGGCCTTCGATTGCAAAAAAACCTCAGCCCCATCGCGGAAAGCGAGACAACGAAACCCGTCCCACTTCGGCTCATATTGCCAGCCTTCATCGGCCGGAATTTCGTCAACCGAACGGGCCTCCATCGGCGGGAGCGGTGGTTTGATTTGCAATTTCATTTCGTTCCCGTGCGGTAACGGCGCGGCGTCAGTTTCGGAGGCCGCTTACCCTTTCGCACAGCGCCCTGCACCGGGATGTAGGGAAGTTCGATGCGATCGACCGCGGAGCGGAGGAGCAGCCCGCCCCGGCTCATGTCGCCGCGCCCGACGAAGTCGGCCGGGAAACGCAACCGCTCCGGCAGAATCTCGAGCAGGACGTCGACATATTTGCCGGTCGCGATGCTGCCGAGCAGGACGACCTCGCAATCCGTGGTCAGTCCCCTAACCAGCCGGCGCAGGTCCCGTTCCAGCGGCCGCCGGTAACGCGGATCGTTTTTCTCGATATCGACCTCGGCAAACTCGCGTAGATCCGCGAGCGAAACCGGCGTCGCCGCCGGCACGAGCCCCCGCGTCGGCGTGATGACGAGGACGCGGTCTTGATCCGGCTGCGCGAAGGCATTGGCGTAAGCGAGTTTCCCGCGAAAATAGAGGCCGCTCAGAAAAGTGAAGACTTCACCTAACGACACTTTTGCGTCCGCGCGCAGACGGCGGGCGAGCTCGAATTGCGCGCGGTCGTTCAGGAGCATTTGCGCGCGCCGGCCTCCGGCATAAGCGGGCGAAAGGAGGAAAGTGCGCGTCATCCTGCTTCCTTCCGGCGTTCCCCGCCCCTCGGCAATCCTGTTCATCCCGTGAATCCTGTCTAAAATACCGCCGGTGAAAGCCGGCTTCCTCGAAAAACTAATTGGTCGTCTTGGGCGGATCGGCCCGGAAGAGGTGCAGAATTATCTCCTCCGCCTGGCCCAGGAGAAAGGGTTTCTCGAGACGATTTTTAACTCGATCCAGGAAGGGATCATCGTGACCGATTCGAACGGACGGATCACCTACCTGAACGACGCGGCCTGCGAAATCTTTGGCCTCGACGGCGAAAATGCGATCGGCAAACCGCTCGACGAACAAGTCCGCGGTCTCGATTGGCAGGCGCTCTCGCAATCGGAATCCGCCCTTAGCCGCGACATGGAAATTTTCTATCCGGCAAATCGATTCATCAATTTCTACGTCGTCCCGCTCATCATCGAACGGCGCGGGCCTAACGACGGGACGGATGCTCCGATCGCAGAGGCGGTCGGCCACGCCATGATCCTGCGCGACATTACGGAAGACCGGCGCTCGACCCAGCAGACAATCGAGTCCGAGCGGTTGTCGGCCCTGACCCTGCTCGCGGCCGGGGTCGCGCACGAAATCGGCAACCCGCTTAATTCGCTCCACATCCATCTCCAATTAATGGAGCGGAAAGTGAAAAAACTGCGGGCTGCGGAAGACAAGCGCGAGCTGCAGGAATCGATCGATATCGCGCGGGCGGAGATCAGTCGGCTCGACTCGATCGTGAGCCAGTTCCTACGCGCGATTCGGCCGTCGAAGCCACAACTGCAACCGGAGGATGTGAACGCGATTGTGCAGGAGGCGGTTCGGTTTTTCCGGCCGGAAATCAAGGATCGCGACATCGTGGTGGAGACCGAATTGCGTTCCGATCTGCCATTGCTCGAACTGGATCGGGACCAGATGAAGCAGGTCTTCTATAACGCGATCAAAAACAGCTTCGAAGCGATGAAGCGGCGCGGCATTCTGCGCATCCGGACGGACCGCGACGAGACCCACGTGAAGATCAGCTTCACCGATACCGGCGGCGGGATTTCGGCGCAGGATCTCAGCCGGGTTTTCGAACCCTACTTCACGACCAAGGCCACCGGCTCGGGCCTCGGGCTCCTGATCGTTAGGCGAATCGTGCGCGAACACGGCGGCGAACTGGCGATCGAAAGCAGCGAGGGCAAAGGACTGACGCTGACCATTCGATTGCCCTTTCTCGATCGCCGGGTGCGCATGCTGCCGGACAAGGAAAGGATGAAGGAATGAAGGATGAAGGCGGGAAAAAGCTCCGCGATCTGCGCGCGCGCACGAAGGATTTCGCGCTGCGGGTTGTTCGGCTTTATCAGGCGCTTCCCAAAGGGGATGGCGTCGCGCAGGTTTTAGGGCGGCAGCTTCTGCGCTCTGGCACGTCGGTTGCCGCGCACTACCGCGAAGCCTGCCGGGCGAAATCGAATCCGGATTTCATCACCAAGCTGGAAGGCGCGCTGCAAGAGCTCGACGAGACGGATCTCTGGCTGGAGTTGCTCGGCGATGCGGGCACGATTAAGCCTGCAAGAGCAAAGCCACTGCGGACCGAGACGGACGAGCTCATCGCCATCCTTGTCACCATGGTCAGAAAAATAAAAGGAAGCCGCTAAATTCATCCTTCATCCTTCCGCCTTCATCCTTTTCTTCCATGCAACCGACGGTCCTGATTGTCGACGATGAGAAGCATACCCGCGATGGGTTGCGGACTTTGTTAGGCGATCATTACGACACTTATGTCGCGGCCGACATTACCGGCGCGCTCGATGTTCTGCAGCGCGACCAGATCGATCTCCTCCTGACCGATCTCCGGCTCGGCGGGGAGGACGGGATGGATTTAATCGAACGCGCGCTCAAGCTCCCGCATCCGCCGGTTTGCATCATGATGACGGCTTACGGTTCGGTCGATACCGCGGTCGAGGCGATGAAACGCGGCGCCTACGATTTCGTGACCAAGCCGCTCAACCTCGACAAGGTGGAGCTCCTGATCGCGCGGGCGCTGGGAAGCCGCCGGCTTGAGCAGGAGAATCGTTCTCTCCGCAAGCAAGTGGACGAGCGGTTCGGGCTGGAAAATATCCTCGGCGAATCGGTCGCGTTGCGCGAAGTGCTCGACGTCATCCGCCAGGTCGCGCCTTCCTCGGCCAACATCCTGCTCGAAGGCGAAAGCGGGACGGGCAAGGAATTGGCCGCGCACGCGATTCATAACCTGAGCCGGCGTCACAAAGGGAAGTTCGTGACCGTGCATTGCGCCGCGCTCTCGCCGCAACTGCTCGAGAGCGAACTTTTCGGGCACGAGCGCGGCGCCTTCACCGGCGCGCACGAACGCCGCATCGGCCGCTTCGAGCAGGCCAACGGCGGCACCATTTTCCTCGACGAGATTGGCGAGATCGACGCGACCACGCAGATCAAACTCCTGCGCGTGATCAGCGAAGAACGCGCCTTCGAGCGGGTCGGCGGCTCACAGACTTTGCACGCCGATGTGCGCCTGATCGCGGCGACAAACAAGAACCTCGAGACGCTAGTGAGTGAGGGGAAATTTCGCGACGACCTCTATTTCCGCCTCAACGTGGTTAGGATCACGATGCCGCCACTGCGGACGCGCAAAGAAGATATTCCGCTTCTCGTCCGCGCCTTTTTGCGGCACTTCTGCAAGGCGAATGAAAGACCGCTGCTCGAGATCACGACTGACGCGATGAACACCCTGCTCGCTTACGACTGGCCGGGGAATGTGCGCGAATTGCGGACCGCGATTGAGCACGGCGTGGTGATGACCGCGGGCGCGAAGGTCACGCTGCGCGACCTGCCGGCCGCCGTTAGGCAGGCCGCGCCCGCCGGCACGCGGACGCGATCGTTTGAAACAGCCAGCCCGCTCGACCTGCATGCTACCGAAGCGCGGCTCATCACCCAGGCCCTCGCCGCGTCCAAGGGCAACGTAACCGCGGCGGCGAAAAAACTCGGGATCAGCCGGCGCACGCTCCACCGCAAGATCAACGAGATGAAGACGGAGAATTCCGCAGCTCAATCGGCCTTAGACGGATCGAAATCCGGAACAAATCCCGAAAGGGATCAGTGAAGAACAAGGCGTGGCGGCGAACCAGTTCCATCTCCTGTTTATCCCAATCATGACTTGTTTCGGGCTCGCCTTTCTCCTCGTGCAATGGGACCGGCTCGGGATCGCGAGCCATCTCGGCCGGTTCGGTTTTTTCACCGTTCTTTTTTTCTTGTGCGGTTGGCCGATGCTTTTCAACGTGCTCTTCGCGAGCGCCAAGAGCAGCATCCGCTGGCCGCTTTACGTGCCGCCCTATATCGCCGTGTTGAACGACTGGATGAAACTGAAGGAAATCACCGCGACCGACATGCCGTGGGCCATCGCGTGGTACGCCGATCGCCGCGCCGTTTGGCTGCCCGACACGGTCCATGCCGATACGGAATTTAGCGACTATCGTGTTTTCGGCAGCCGGATCAGTGGGCTATACCGGACGCCGATCAGCGGGAGCTAAAATACGTTAGGCAACATTATGAAGGGCGAATACCAAGACTGGGCGACGGTCATCTTGCGCAGCGTTGATCTGCAAAAATTCCCGCTCAAATGGGCGATGCTCCTCTGGCTCGACAACGAGTGCGTCTTTTTCAGCGATCACGACCGGCAAAAAGCCAGCGGAGCCCAACCGTAATGGGGTTGCCCGCAAAAATTTTCGGGACCGACGGCGTGCGCGGGGTGGCAAACGTCGAACCGGTCACGGCCGAGACCGCGCTCAAGCTCGGAAGGGCCGCGGC
>JBDTVP010000098.1:0-7651 GCA_040007175.1 Spartobacteria bacterium | reverse complement strand
ACGATCTCGGTCAGCCAGGTGAGCGGGATGCCTAACAATGGCGAGACGGTGTATTCGATCATCAGGCCCGGGTAAACCTCGGGCGGGAGGGCGCGCTTGATCACGAAATTCATCTCGGGCGGAGTGATCTTCTTGAGATTGCGCGGATCGGAAAAGAAGCGCCAGCATTCCTCCAGGCCCAGCGGGACGATCTGTTTGCGCTCGAGTTGGTAGATGGGCATGGCAACAAGTAACATAGCGTTCGCCCCGGAGCGGCGCGCGGATGCGCCTTTCCAAGCCGCGGAACTTCCGGGTAGCGCACAGGTGGACGTGTGCGCTACCCGGAGTGCGCGCCGGAGTCGCTCACGATTTTGCCGTCGCGCATCTCGATCAGACGCGAAGCCGCCGCCGCCACCTCAACGCTGTGCGTAACCAGAATCAGCGTCGCCCTTTGCTCGTCCGCAATGTGACCGAGCAACTTCAGCACGCGTTCGGCCGAAGCAGTGTCGAGGTTGCCGGTCGGCTCATCCGCGATCAAAAGCGAGGGCCGGTGGACGAGGGCGCGGGCAATCGCGGTGCGCTGTTGCTCGCCCCCGCTCAACTGGTGGACAAAATGCGCCGACCGATTCGTTAGGCCAACGAGAGCCAGGAGCTCATCGGCCCGCGCCATCGACTCGCCGACCGGAACGCCTTGTAAAAGCAGCGGCAGGCTGACGTTTTCGCGCACGTTCATCGTCGGCAGGAGATTGAAAAACTGAAAGACGAGCCCGAGCTGGCGGCGGCGAAAATTGGTCAGTGCGGCATCGTCCGCCGTCGTTAGGCCGAGGCCGTCGACCACGATTTCGCCCGCCGTCGGGCGATCGAGCCCGGCGATCAAATGAAGCAGCGTGCTTTTTCCACAACCGCTCGGGCCGACGATCGCGACGAATTCATGGCGCGCGATCTGGAGCGAAACGTCCTCCAGCGCGTGCACGGAACGTTCGCCGGCGGCGTAATAGCGATTAACGTTCTGCAGAGAAATCATGCCAGCGTCCGCTCCTTCACCCACCGTCGCGGCCCGCGCAAGGACTGCGCCGAAATTCCGCGTCGTGGCCGAGACGGCGGATTATTTGGTGGCCGACAAGCCGCCCTTCCTGCTCATCCACCCGAGCAAGCCCGACGGCACCCCGACGCTTTGGGCCGCGCTGCGCGAATTGCTCGCCTTCGAGCTGGTGAACGGCGGCCAGGTCTCGATCGTCAATCGGCTCGACCGCGAGACGAGCGGATTGGTTCTGATCGCGAAAAATTCCGCAAGCGCGCGACGCTACGGCCTCGCGATGGAGCGGCACCTGATCGAGAAGGAATATCTCGCGCTCGTGCACGGTTGGCCGGGCTGGGAAACGACGACGGTCGATGCCCCGCTCGCGCGGCAGGGCGCGCACGGACCTTCCGCAATCTGGTTGAAGCAGGCGATCCATCCGCTGGGGGCGACGGCGGTGACGGAGTTTCGGGTGGAAAAACGTTTCGTTAGGGGAAAAGAGGAGCGCTTCGCCGTGGTCCGGGCGGTGCCTCGAACCGGGCGGACGCACCAGATCCGCGTCCATCTTGCCCATCTCGGGCACGCGATCGCCGGCGATAAAATCTATGGCCCTAACGAGAAGCTTTATCTCCGCTTTATCGAGACAGGGTGGACGGAGGAACTCGAGCGGGAGCTTCTTTTGCCGCGGCACGCGCTGCATTCCGCGCGGATTTGCCTCGAGGGCGAACTCGACTGCCAAAGCCCGCTCCCGGAGGATTTGCAGAAGTGGATGGAACACGGCGGCTAAGGCGCGCGCGGAAAAATTTGTCGTCCGGCAAACCTGCTTGTCATCCCGAGCGGAGCGAGGGACCTCGCAGTCGTAGTTCGATCTTCTCGGCCAAAGACCCGTCGAGCGCAGCTTGGGAAATCCTTCGCTGCGCTGCGCCGGCTCAGGATGACAAAGCTTTTTTTTGGAGCCCTTCCCTAACGATGAGGCGCTACTTCGCGCTCGTCACCTTGAGATTTAAAATCCGGATACGGATCCCGCCATCGGCCTTGTGATCGGTCGCCAATTTCAGGCCGCCGCCCTCCTGGTAATTCTCCCAGGTGCTGTGCATCTTTTCGCCCGGCTTCTCCATGTAGTCCCACGCCATCACCAGCTTCGTCGCCGGATCGATGTAGAGCTTGTATTGATCGTTAGGCGTGAGACCGACCTTTCCGAAACTCAGCCCCAACACCTCGCGTTCCGCGCCGTCCATTTCCTTTTTTCCCTCGTCCGTCAGGTTCACCCCGCGGTCCTTCAGCTTCAACGGCGCGAGCAGCCAGTAAGAATCGTTCACCCAGCGCGCGTAAGCCGCTTTCGCATCCTCATCCACCGCCGGATCGGCCAGGTTCACGGTCACGTCCTTGCCTTTCCATTTAACCTGGTCGGTCTGCGCCGCGACATCCCAGTGATGCTCGGCCGACGCGACGGTCTTGCCCTCTTTCTCCACCGTAAAAGTGAAGTCGATGGTTCTGACGATGCCCCAATTCTCGCCGCCGCTCGCCTGCCAGACCGCCTCGCCCAACTTAGCGCCGTCGTCGGAATTATCCGCGGCCAGCAGGGCCGGACCGGTCAGACAGATCGCGAGGAAACCAAGGGCGGAAAGTCTTTTCATAGCCGCAGCATGGCCCCGCGCAGTTCCATTGCAATTATAGGAACTCGAAATATCTTCGGGCCTTCGATGAACCTCTCGCGCTCGTTGCTCTCACTTCTGCTTTGCGTCGTCATCCTTTCCGTGGCGCAGGTCCGCGCTGGGGAAGTCCAGGCCCGCGACTCGAAAGATGTGGTCGCCGCGCCGGAGAGCTTCGATCCGCCACGTTTCGAATTCGCGGCGGAGACTGCTTACCTCTTGAGTTTCGTGGGCAACCCGAACAGCTACGAGATCGGTGCTCAATTTTTCACCGGCCGTTTCCTTCTCTCGGTCAACCGCGACGACCACAGCATCTTTCGCGGTTACAACCAGATTTACCTCACCGGCATGGCGGAGCCGATCTTTCGCGGGCCGGAGAACCACTACTTCGGCATTTCCGCCGGTTTCCGCCACGTTTATGTTCGGCCGGGTTGGCGCTTGCAACCGTATTCTTCGGGTGGCGTTGGGCTGGGTTGGATCGACAGCACGGACGCGTTTCGCCAGGGCCAGGGCCAGGATTTCACCTTCAACATCCTGTCCGCGGCCGGGGTCGATTATTTGGTCAACGATCAATTGAAATTCAATATCGGCGTTCTCTACCAGCATCTTTCCAATGCCGGGCAAACCGATCCCAACCCGAGTTTGAATCTGATCGGGCCGCAGGTCGGCGCGACTTTTTCGTTCTGACTTGTGCTTGGATTCGACCCGCCTGGATTTCGAGCACGAGTAGAATGAGCGCCTCTCACGAAAATGTGCTTGTCGTTAGGCGGGCGCTCTTTGATCAGCTCGGGAGCTTCGACGGACTGAACTTTAAGCCGCAGCCCTACCTCGACGCCCTCCTCGCGCGCGGGAATAACCATTTTCTCTCCCGCGCCGTCGCTGAGACCGACCCGACCCACAAACAAATCATCCCCTACGCCATCCTCGCCTGCGGCAATCGCGTCCTGCATTACGTCCGCGGGAAAAAAGCCGGCGAACAGCGCCTCGTTGCGAAAGGATCGATCGGCATCGGCGGCCACCTGAACGACGAGGACGAATCCCTCTTCGCCTGGGACGAGCAAGCCTACCGCGCCGGCGTGGAACGCGAGGTGCATGAAGAGGTGGCGATCGACACGCCGTTCGAGGACCGCATCGTGGCGCTCCTGAACGATGACAGCACGGAAGTCGGGAGTGTCCACCTCGGCGTGGTCCACCTTTTCCGGCTGGAGGAACCGAAAGTGGAAAAACGCGAGGCGATGATCACCAATCTCGCTTTCCTCACGAAAACGGAGTTACTGGCGGAGCGCGACAATCTCGAAACCTGGTCCCAGATCTGTCTGGATCACCTCGACGAGTTGCTCGCCTAACGAGCAACTCTCGCTGCGCAGGTCCACAACTCCGGATCGAGCTCGGCCCGCGCCCGCGTGGCCAGCGCATCCGTCCCGTCGGCCGCTCGCAGAACCGCGAACATGGTCGAGCCGGAACCGGAAAGAAGCGCGGCGCTCACTTCCGGTTGCTCGCGCAGCCAGCTCTTCATCCGCGCGAGAAACAGATGTTTCTCAAACACCGGGCGCTCGAGATCGTTTTGCAAATTCAGTTCGCCGACAGTTTGCGCGGCATAATCAATTCCCGGCAGTTCCCGCGAATCCTGCCACTTCCCGTAAGCCCAGGGCGTTGGCACTCCGAATTCCGGTTTTAAGAGGAGAAGCGCCAGCTCCGGCAATGCACCGACCGGTTCCACGATCTCCCCTCGCCCGCGACATCGCGCCGCTCCCCGGACAAGAAAAAATGGAACGTCCGATCCGATCTCCGCCGCAAGGATCGCAAGCCGATCCGCTGCGATCGGAGCGTTGTGCAGTTCGTTCAAACCCAAAAGCGTGCTCGCGGCGTCACTGCTCCCGCCGCCGAGACCCGCACCGTGCGGAATCTTCTTCCGCAACGCAATCCGCACCCGCGGCTCCGCCTTAATCTCCGCGAAAAACCTCCGGGCCGCCCGCACGACCAAATTCTCCTCGCCGGCCGGCAAACTCGGATCATCCGAGGAAAAAACGATCCCGGCTTCCGATTCGTTAGGCTCGATCGTCAGCTCGTCGCCGAGCGAGATCGGCGCCATCAGGGTGTCGATCTCGTGGAAGCCGTCCGCGCGGCGGCGCAGGATCCGAAATGATAAATTGATCTTCGCGGGCGCGAAAAGCTGCATAGGTTCCCGCAACCCTGTGGGGAACCGCATGAACTGGCAAGCCACTGAAATAAAACCGCGCGAGCGGATCATCATCGCGCTCGATGTGCCGACGAGCGCCGCGGCCTGCGCGCTCGTGCGCGAGCTTTCGCCCCACCCGGGTCTCTTCAAGATCGGGCTCCAACTTTTTATCGCCGCCGGGCCCGAGATTGTCCGCGCCGTCCGCGAGCTCGGCGGACGCATTTTTCTCGATCTGAAATTGCACGACATCCCGCACACCGTCGGACGCGCGGTCGAGAGCGCCGGTTCGTTAGGCGTAGAAATGCTCACTCTGCACCTGGCCGGCGGACGCGCCATGGCGGAGGCGGCCGTGGCCGCGGCTGGACCGGAATTGTTGCTCCTCGGCGTCACCGTCCTAACGAGTTCTGACGAGGGGACCCTGCGCGAGACGGGCGTCGCCACTGCGATGGAAGAGCACGTCCTGAGGCTGGCGGATCTTGGCGTGGCTGCCGGCGTCGGCGGCGTCGTCGCGAGTCCGCGGGAGATCGCGCCGCTCCGAAATGCACATGGTTCGCAAATCAAGATCGTGACTCCCGGAATCCGGCCCCACGGCGCGGCCGCGGGCGACCAAAAGCGCACGCTCACGCCGGCGGAAGCGCTCCAGGCCGGCGCGGATTTTCTCGTGATCGGCCGGCCGATCACCGCGGCGGAAGATCCGCGCGCCGCCCTCGCCCAGATCGTGGCCGATGTTGTTTGAGCGACTGGTCGTGCACCACGATTTCGCTCCGGGGAGCGCCGCGCTCAATATGGCGATCGACGAAGCCCTGCTCGAGCAATCCCCGCAGCCCGTGCTCCGTTTCTACGGCTGGCGAGGCCCGGCGCTTTCCTTCGGTTACTTCGGGAAATTCGCCGACCTTGTCGGAGCCGCGGAAGGCCGCGAAATCGTTAGGCGCTGGACCGGCGGCGGAAGCGTGCCGCATGGCGACGACCTGACTTACGCGCTCATTACGCCCGCGTCCGATCCGGTTTCCACCCAGGGGCCGCGCGCCATTTATGCCGCGCTCCACGGCGCGATCCGCGACGCCCTGCACGCGGAGGGAAGAGAAGCGGAGCTGGCGGCCGAGGCCCAGGCAAGAATTTCCGATGCCTGTTTCGCCAACCCGGTCCGCGACGATGTCCTCCTGCTCGGCCGCAAGATCGCCGGGGCCGCGCAACGCCGGACCCGCGGCGGTTTCCTGCATCAAGGCAGCATCCAGTTGCCGGGGCTGGACGAATCCTTTCGCATGCGATTTACCTCTGCGCTGGCGGCGCTCTCTGAAACGGTGGAAATTCCCCGACTGACCCGTGAACGAGCCGCCATCCTGGCCGCCGAAAAATACGCTACGGACGAATGGTTGCACCGCTGGTAAGCTGGCGCTGAGCAGCTTTGACATTAAAAGCCCACCTTCTATTCTGCGCTTGTGAAAATTTCCGCGAACTCAGCCCCCGCCGCTGCCGATGGCGTGGCGAGCTCCCTGAGTCGCGTCTTTGAACCGGTCCAGCCGCAACTCGAGCAGGTCGACGCGCGGATCGCGGCCCAGACCGCTGCTTTCGACCCGGCGATCGAAGGCTATGTGGCTTACGCGATCGGCGGAGGCGGGAAACGCCTGCGGCCGCTCGTCGCCCTCCTCAGCGGAGGCGCCACCGGTTCGTTAGTCCCGGGCCACGTCGATCTTGCGGTCATCGTGGAATTGATTCACCTCGCGACCCTCGTGCACGACGACATCATGGACGATGCGGAACGTCGCCGCTCGCAACCGACGGTCAACGCCCGCTGGGGCAACTCGCTCAGCGTCCTGCTCGGCGACGTTCTTTTCGCGCACGCGCTGAACCTCGCGACCGACTTCGACGACACCAACATCAGCCGCAAAATCGCGCGCACCGCGACGGAAGTTTGTTCCGGGGAAATGATCCAGACGCAGCGGCGGTTCGACCTCCAGCTTTCGCGCGACGAATATTTCCGGATCATCGGGATGAAAACCGGCTCGCTCTTCTCCTGCGCGGCGGAGCTCGGCGCGGTCATCAGCGGCGCTTCGGAAGAAGTCGTTCGCCGGATGAAAAATTTCGGCGCGAAGATCGGGACGGCCTACCAGATTTACGACGATTGCCTCGATATCGCGGGCTCGGAAAGGGAAGCCGGCAAAACGCTCGGCACCGATCTGCGGAAGGGAAAACTGACGCTGCCGGTGCTGACCCTGCTCGAATCCGCCACCGCCTTCGAGCGGGAACGCTGCTGCGCCCTCGTCCTCGAAGGAAAACTCGCCGAAGTGACCGCGCTCCTCCAGAACGCGCCGGCCGACGGCGCACTCGGCGCTTCCATCGAGACGGCCGCGGGATTAATCCGCAGCGCGCAAGCTGAGCTCGCGCCGCTCGCCTCGAGTCGTTATGTCGATGCGATGTTAGGTCTCGGTGAAGCGCTGCACGAGTTGCTCGAGCAACTGCGCAGCTAGAATTTTTGCCGGACGACCCGGACTTCCCCGCGAGCGAAATGACGGCGCCGTTAAAAATTCGCGAAATGCCGGAGGGCGATCGGCCGCGGGAAAGATTGGCCGCGCGCGGCGCGAGCGCGTTGAGCGACGCGGAGTTGATCGCCATCCTTCTGCGCACCGGCGTGCCGGGCTCCAACGCGGTCGAGGTGGGCCGGCAACTGCTAAAAAAATACGGCTCGCTCCATGCGCTCAGCCGTTGCTCAGTCAGGGAGCTGGCCGCGATCAAGGGCATCGGCAATGCGAAAGGCGCGCAACTGGCGGCGGCTTTCGGCCTCGGCCAGCGGCTCGCGCAGGAAAAACGGCCGGAGAAAAAAAT
>JBDTVP010000097.1:0-7727 GCA_040007175.1 Spartobacteria bacterium | reverse complement strand
TGCGGGCTCTCTTTCTCGCGCGAGACGACGGTCACTTCGATCTGGCCGAAGCCGGCGCCTTCGAGCCATTGTTGTAGCTGCACTTCGCTGAACCCGAGCCAGTGATCAGCGTAAAGCTCTCGCGCTTTTTCGAAGCGATGACTGAGCAGGTCGAGGATCACGACGCGTCCGCCTTTTTTCAAAATGCGATGGGCCGCAACGATCGCGCGCTCGGGATGGATCGCGTGATGGAGCGCCTGGCTGAAAATCGCGAGGTCGATCGAGTTTTTGTCAATCGGTGGTTCCTCTATGTCGCCCAATCGGTATTCTAGATTTCTGAAGCCGTGCTTTTTTGCCAACTGCGCGCCGAACTCGACCATCTTGGGCGCGTTATCGACTGCGATCACTTTGCGCGCGGTCTTGGCCAGCAGTTGCGACAATGTCCCCTCGCCCGCGCCGAGATCCGCCACCGCGAGCGGCGGGAGCAGGGCGATCATGGTGTGAGCGAGCGCCTGCCAGGAACGGCCGGGGCAATGACTGCGGCCGAAGCGGCCCGCCAGTTGGTCGAAATACTCGCGCGCTTTATCCTGCCGTTTGCGCAGGGCCACTTTCAACGCGGTCCGGTCGTGCGGCGCCTCGGGCATCTCGCGGGCCAGGGCGCGGGTCAACTCGCTCACCTTGGCGTGCTGCGGGTCGAGCTTCTGGTCGTTCGTTAGGCCGTAATAAACGTTTTTGCCGGAACGCCGGTCCTCGACCACCCCGGCGCGTTTGAGCTGCGCAAGATGGCTCGAGATCCGCGACTGGCCCATCCCCAGGACGTCCTGCAATTCGGCCACGGAAAGCTCTTCCTGCTCGAGGAGCAGAAGGAGGCGGAGCCGGGTCGGATCGGCGAGCAGACGAAAAAAATTTATGGTTGACGCCATGGACTGCTGACACGATATATCGACGTATCATGATTGGTCAATATGTTAGGAGCGGGTATCGAGATTCGTAAATCGCTCGCTCGGCCAACCGCTCCTCTTCCAAATCACCGATCTCGAACTCGTTTCGCGTTCTAATCTCAACCAGCTCACACTTACTCGCCCATGCTTCGTCGTTTCATTTTTGCTTCCGAATCCGTCGGTGAAGGTCACCCGGATAAAGTCTGCGACACCATCTCCGATGCCGTGCTCGACGCCTGCCTCCGGCAGGACCCGAACAGTCGGGTGGCCTGCGAGACATTCGCCAAGAGCCACACCGTCATCGTCGGTGGTGAAATCACCATCCCGAACCTCAAAGCCGGCACTTCGCTCGAGTCGCTCGTCGGGATCGACCAGATCGTGCGCGAGGCGGTGCGCGAGATCGGTTACGTGAATGACGACGACGTTTTTCACGCGGACAAGATCGATATCCAGAACATCATCACAAACCAGAGCGTGGACATCGCGCAGGGCGTGGATGCACGCGAAGCGGAAGGCAAAGGCCACGCCGAGCAAGGCGCGGGCGACCAGGGTTTGATGTTTGGTTTTGCCTGCGACGAGACGCCGGAATTAATGCCGGCGCCGATCATGTTTGCCCACCGTCTCGGCCGCGAGCTGACCCGCATCCGCAAGAGCGGCAAAGCGCCGTGGCTGCGGCCCGATGCGAAGTCGCAGGTCTCCGTGATCTACGAGGGCGGCAAGCCGATCGGGGTCTCGAACGTGGTCGTCTCGACTCAGCACTCGAAGGATGTGAAGCACTCCGAGATTCGCAGCTTCATCATCGAGGAAGTGATTCGGAAAATTTTGCCTAACGACATGATAAACGAGGAGACGGAGTTCCTGATCAACCCCACAGGCAACTTCGTCATCGGCGGCCCGGAAGGCGACACCGGCCTGACCGGTCGCAAGATCATCGTCGATAGTTACGGCGGCTGGGGACGGCATGGCGGCGGCGCTTTTTCCGGGAAGGACCCCAGCAAAGTCGATCGCAGCGCAGCCTACATGGCGCGCTGGGTGGCGAAGAATGTCGTCGCGGCCGGGCTCGCGACGCGCTGCGAGATCCAGTTCGCCTACGCCATCGGCTATCCCGATCCGGTGAGCATGAACATTAACACTTTCGACACCAACACGGTGCCCGAGGAAGCGATCGAGAAAGCGGTCAACCAAACCTTTTCCTTCAAACCCGCGCACATCATCGAGCAGCTTGATTTGCTACGGCCGATCTACGGAAAAACGACCAATTACGGACACTTCGGCAAAGACGATCCAGACATCACGTGGGAAAAAACCGATAAAGCCGCCGAACTGAAAAAACTCGCCAAGTAACTTTTAAATAAAAAAATTCATGAGCACACAAACGATCAGCAAAACTCAAACTAACGACTATAAAGTCGCCGACATTTCCCTGGCCGATTACGGCCGGCGCGAAATCGAAATCGCCGAGCAGGAAATGCCCGGCCTGATGTCGATTCGCAAAAAGCACGCCGCTGCGAAGCCGCTCAAGGATGTGCGAATCACCGGCTCGCTCCACATGACGATCCAGACCGCGGTCTTGATCGAAACGCTAGTCGACCTCGGAGCCGATGTGCGCTGGGCCAGCTGCAACATTTTCTCCACCCAAGACCACGCCGCGGCCGCGATCGCGAAATCCGGCGTGCCCGTCTTCGCGTGGAAAGGCGAAAGCCTCGAAGAATATTGGTGGTGCACCAACCAGGCGCTCTCCTTCCCTGGTGGCAAAGGCCCGCAGATGGTCGTCGATGATGGCGGCGACGTGACCTTGTTCATCCACAAAGGCTACGAGCTCGAAGAAGGCAGCGAATGGATCGAGAGCGAATCCTCGAATCACGAAGAGAAGGTGATCAAGGACACGCTCCGCGAGATCAAAAACGAGAACCCTTTCCGTTGGCACGAAGTGGTGAAGGAATGGCGCGGCGTCTCGGAAGAGACCACCACCGGCGTCCATCGTCTCTATCACATGCTGAAGCAGGGCAAGCTCCTCATCCCCGCGATCAACGTGAACGACACCGCCACGAAGTCGAAGTTCGACAACCTTTACGGTTGCCGCCACTCGTTAGTCGACGCGCTCAACCGCGCTCTCGACGTCATGATCTCCGGTAAAGTCGCGGTCGTCTGCGGCTACGGCGACGTCGGTAAAGGCAGCGCCCAATCCCTCCGTGGCCAGGGCGCTCGCGTTATCGTGACCGAGATCGACCCGATCAACGCCCTCCAGGCGGCAATGGAAGGTTTCGAAGTCACCACGCTCGAAGACACGCTCGGCCGCGGCGACATCTACGTCACCACCACCGGCAATGTCGACATCATCACCTTCGAGCACATGTCGAAGATGAAGAACCAGGCCGTCGTTTGTAACATCGGCCACTTCGATAACGAAATTCAGGTCGACAAGCTGAACACGACCAAAGGCGTCAAGCGGACCAACATCAAACCGCAGGTCGACAAGTATACCTTCGAGACTGGCAACGAAATCTTCATGCTCGCGGAAGGCCGCCTCGTGAACCTCGGTTGCGCCACCGGCCATCCGTCGTTCGTGATGTCGAACAGCTTCAGCAATCAGGTCCTCGCGCAGCTCGACCTCTGGGAAAACAAGGACAAATACAAAGCCGGCGTCTACATCCTGCCCAAGATCCTCGACGAAGAAGTGGCCCGCCTGCACCTCGAAAAAATCGGCGTCAAGCTGACCACTTTGAGTGCGAAGCAGGCCGAATATCTCGGCGTGCCGGTCGGAGGCCCCTACAAGTCCGAGCACTACCGGTACTAAGCCCTCGTTAGGCAGATTTACTCGTTGTCGCCGGGATCACTCGATCCCTGCGACAACGAGAATGCGCGTGATCTTTCCGCGACGCGGCTTAGATTTCCGCACGATGCGCGCATACCTCATTGCCCTGCTCGGAGTCGGCTGCTTTGCGCTGACTCCCTCGCTGACTTTCGCCTCGGGCTCGACCGCACCGCCGGAAACGGCCAACAATCGCGCGATGGACCGGGCCAGCTCCGGAAAAACCGGCACGATTGCAAACAGTGCCACCCAAACGGAAGTGGCGGAAGAGCCCTACAACCTCGGCAAAGCGCTCTACAGCGGGAAATACAAATTCGGCCAACCGAAATTGAGCGCGGCCAACGTCGCGGAAAAAACGCAGCGCCTCAGAACTCTGCAAAGCACGCTGCCCGCGGCCGAGCGCGGAAAGGTGAAACTCACCGAGCTTTCACAACGTCTCACCGATCGCGAGGTGAACGCGCTCGAATACTACGTCGGGATGCGGTTCGGGAAATTTATCACCACGCCACCTTCCTGGGCCAAGGCGGAACCGCCGCCGAAAATCGTTCTAACGAAGTAGCGAAGTCTCGCGGCCCGTTCCTGGCCTCAGCCAGACGCTGCTGAAGGCGGCGAGAAAAAAAATCCCGTACTCGACCGGCCGCACCCAGGCCGGCTGCGCATAAGTTGCCAGAGTTGCATCGCCCAGGTTGAGTCCGGTCGCATAACTCAGCGGCACGACGACTAACAACGCCACCGCGCAGCGCGACGGCGCCATGGCAACGAACGGGATCAACCAAACGAGATACCAAGGATTGAGCACGGGCGAGAGCAGAAAAAAAACGAGCAGGACTTCGACCAGCGGCGCCTCGAGCAAACTTTCTTTCCGCTGAGCCCAGCGGAGGAAAAGAATGGTCGCGACCAGCGCAAAAGCAATCAGCCAAAGGAGGCGCGCGGCGCCCGCTCCGAAGACTGCTGCCAGGAGCGCATAGCCTAACGAGTTGAATTCAAAGGAACTCGCCATCGCGCGCAGGCCGGCCCATTCAGCCGACGAACCGGAGAGGAAAATCGGCGCGTAGATGATTCCGAGGACGGCAACAAATGCGGGCAGGACGAGCGCCGGCCGTCGCCAGGCGAGAAACGGCACCGCCAGGAGCGCAAAAATTTTCGCGCCGACCGCGACGCCGGCCAAAGCGCCGGCCCAGAGGTAACGCTGGCGACGAGCACAGATCCAGGCGGCGAGCAGCCAGAGCACGGCCCACGCTTCGGGATGAGCGTGAAAGGCGGTTTCCGCGACGGCAAGCGGGCACCAGCCGTAAAACCAGGCCGCCCGTTTGCCGCTGCCAGCCACAAGGAGGAGCATAATCCCGCCGTCGCTAAGCAGGAGGAGCAGCTTGAGCGCGAGGAGCGATCCGGGCGCAACCGCGGCAGCAGCGGCAAACAAAAGCTGCGTCACTGGAGAATAGATTGTCGCTAGGTCAGGATGATTCAGCTCGTTCAGCGCCGTCTCGACCCCGGGCGGTCGTTGCTCCGACGCGGTGAAAAATTCCTCCGGGGCACGATCGTAGGGCGAACCATCCTGAATCGTGCGCCAGCCGTCCCAGAGGTAGCGGTGATAGTCGTCCTCCAGCGTTGGTGTCGCCCACAACCCGCAAACCCGAAAAGCCAGCGCGCTGACCACGATCCAGCGCGCGGCTGGCCAGCCGGTAGTCACGGTGCGCAGAAACCAAAGACAACTGAGCCAGCCCGCTGCCTGCACCGTCCACCAAACGCTCAGCGACAGCCGGCCCGGCATTCGCGTAGAGAAGGCCAGCGCGAGGTAAGCGCCGAGCGCGAACCCGAAAGGTAAAATCCAGCGCGGGAATTTTCGGCGGTCCATCGTTCTCCGGATAATGGATCGCTTCCTCGCCGCTGACAGCCAGGAAATTTCCGGGATCGAAAGGCGAAGACGTGGCGCAGCAGAAAGGGACGCTGTCGCTTCAGCCGACCTGCCACGGCCCTACCCGGGGAGCCTCGGTGCCAAAAGCTGGAGAAAGAAGTCCCGCGCCTGAACTGCGCGAGCGGCAACTTTTTTTCGGCTTGTTTTACCCGGGCAAAACAAGCTTATCGTTAGGCCTCAATTTGCCTTCTGTCAGGGGCACTCCTAGCGTCGCTCTCCATGAAACTATTTTTCCTGAAACTTTCCCTTCTTCTCGTCGCCGCCACGCTGATCAGTAGCTGTGCGAGCACTCCTACGACCACGACCACGACGACCAGCTCGACCCAGCATCGCCAGCTTTCCGGCGGGCTCCATTGAGTCGGCTCGGTTAATCCGGGCGGTTTTTCGCCGGAAAAGGTCTTCGCTATTCACGCGGTCGGGGAGCGACCGGAGGCGCCGGAACTTTATGCTCCGGCTCGGACGGGCGTGCCTCAGGTTCGATAAATTCTTCCTGCGGCTCGCTCGTCACCGCTTTGGTGGAGTGTTTCTTTTCCTCGGGCTGATCGGACTCTTCCATGCTTTAAGAAACGGCGGCCAACGCTCCGCCGGTTCCCGTTAGTGTGAAGCGGGCAGGAAGAAAAAGAGCAGCGCGATGATCACGTAAACGGAAAGCAACTGCACGCCCTCGAGCCAGTTGCTTTCGCCGTCGCCGCTGATTTGGCCTACGATCCAGATGGAGAAAGCGATCGAAGCGACTTCCGGGATGGAGAACTCGAGAGTCATCGGAGCGCCAAACGCGTAGGAGGCCAGGATCAGGACGGGCGTAACGAAAAGCGCCATCTGCAGGCTCGAGCCAGTCGCGATGTTGAGGCTGAGATCCATCTTATTTTTCCAGGCGGCGTAAACGGCGGTCGAATGTTCGGCCGCGTTTCCGACGAGCGCGATCACGACCACCCCGACGAAAGTCTCGGTTAAGCCGAGGCCTTCGCGCGCGTGCTCGATCGAGCCAACGAGGAATTCGCTCAGCCACGCAATCAAAGCCGTCGCCACGGCCAGCGCGGTGATCGATTGCCAGAGCGGCCAGCGATTCTCTTCCCCGTTGTGTTCCGCTTTCGGACCGGAGAAAAGTTCGCGGTGGGTGAAGAGATGGAAGAGGAGCGAGAACGAATAGGTAACCAAAAGCACGAGCGCGATGGCCACCGAGAGGCGTCCCTCGGCGATCGCGTTCCAGCCGGAGGGACGAAGCGCGGCGGCACGGTGAAAAATCGTCGGAATGAGCAGCGCGATCGCCGCCAAGCTGAGCGAAGTCGACGAAATGCGGGCGGCCGTCTGATTAAAGAGCTGCTTGGGATGACGAATGCCACCGACCAAAATAGAGGCGCCGAGCACAAGCAAGAGATTGCCGATGATCGACCCGGCGAGGGACGCCTTGACCACCCCGGTGAGCCCTTTGCTCAACGCGACCAGGGCAATGATGAGTTCCGCGGCGTTGCCGAAAGTGGCATTGAGAAAACCGCCAAGGCCGGCTCCGGAACGCGCCGCCATTTGCTCGGTCGAGCGCCCCATCCAACCGGCCAGCGGGATGATCGCGATCGCGGCCACGATGAAAAGGAAAACGTCGTTCTGCCACGCCGACACATAGCGGAGCGCGATCGCCACCGGCACCGCGAAGAGGAGGATATCGAGCGGCGTAAAACACCAACCGGACTTTTTCGCGCGCGCCATGCTCCATAGGAGCGTGGCCGCACGTCCGGCTCAAGCAACTTCAGCCCACCCCGCCAGTCTTATTCCGCTTCGTCGCGCTAGGGAGTGAACTTGTAAATCGCGCCGGCGCCATCGTTCCCACCGTGCACAGTGGCGCCGTAGAAGCTCCCCGCACCGTCGCCGACCATGCACGCGTAAGGGAAAGCTCCATCGGGCGAACCTTGAAACGATTGCGGCAGACTCTCGGTCCACATCCCATTAGGCCGGGGCGCGAGTTGAAAAAACCGTGCGCTGCCCAAGCCACTTTCACTGGTCGTGCCGTCGAGATTCCCGGCCGCATCGGAGACGAGATTGCTGATCGAGCTGTTCCCGTCGCTTCCATCCTTGGAGCTGTAGA
>JBDTVP010000096.1:0-7781 GCA_040007175.1 Spartobacteria bacterium | reverse complement strand
TTCGGCGTGGTCGGCGTGTTGTTGATGCTCGGGTCGCTCCTTTGGGCGATGGTGGATCGTTATCCGGGCCAGAAATTTATTCCGACCGGGCAAATGCTAAAAGTTCCCGTGCTCAATATGTTCCTGACCTTCGTCGTCGCCGCCATTCTGATTGCGCTCCTCGCCCGTTTCCTCCCGCAGACGAGCATTTATCGCCGCTTCATTCTCTCGACCAGCAACCCGCCGGGGCCCTCGCTGGCCGGGGCGCCGCGCTCCTTCGCCACCGCTCTCGCGCTGAATCCCGGGATGCAGGGCCGCGCCCTAACGATCCTGCGGCCGAGCGGCAAGGCACAATTCGAGAGCCACGTGGTCGACGTCGTGACCGAGGGCGAATTCATCGCACCGGAAACGCCAGTCTCGATCATCGCGACCGATGGCATGCGGGTCGTAGTCAAGGAAATCGCCGCCTGATGTCTCGGCGTTCGCCTGTCCCGGCCGCGGAAGCGCGGCCTTCGTTTTCGCGCACCACGCGGTTGGCCTTGAGCTATGCTGCGCTTTTTGTCTTCACCCTTTTCGCGCTCTATCCGATCAGCCGCATGGTCACGATCGCGCTCCGGCCGGGCGACCAGTTACTCTCCTCTTCGCTCGCGCTCATCCCGCAGGGCGCGACTCTGGCGAACTTCCGTATCCTGCTTTTCGAGACGCCGTTTTTGCGCTGGCTCGGGAATTCCACCCTCATCGCGCTCGCCGTCACCGTCACCGGGGTGGTGCTCGCTTCCACCGCCGGCTACGCGCTTTCGCGCCACAAATTCCTCGGGCGCAGCGCCACCCTGAACGGCCTTCTCGTGACCCAAATGTTCCCGGCCACGATGCTGCTCCTGCCGCTTTACCTTATCCTGATCAAGCTCAGCCTGATCAATTCCTATCTCGGGGTCATCATCATCTACACCGCGACCGCGCTCCCGTTCTGCATCTGGCAAATGAAGAGCTACTACGACACCATCCCGGTCTCGCTCGAGGAAGCCGCCGGGATCGACGGTTGCAGCCGCTGGCAGACTTTTTACCTCATCGTCCTGCCGCTCTCCGCGCCGGCCCTCGTCATCACCGCGCTCTTTTCTTTCCTGACCGCGTGGAACGAATACATCGTGGCCGCGCTCGTCCTCCAGGATGTGGAAATTTTCACCCTCCCGGTCGGGCTCAAGATGTTTCAGGCCAACATGAGCACGCAGTGGGGACTCTACGCCGCCGGCGCGCTCCTCGTCTCCATCCCGGTCGTGCTCCTTTTTCTTGTCCTGAGCCGGTTCCTCATTTCCGGCGTGAGTTCCGGCGCGGTAAAGGGTTGAACTTTGCGCCTCCTTATTTTCGCGATGAAAAAACTCGCGCAACTGTTCCTCGTCCTCTGTGCGGCCTCCGTCTGCCTTGCCCGAATCGTTAGGGCGGACCGGACAAACGTGGCCGAGGACGACGCCAGCCAGGAGGCTTACAACGGCGGCTTCGAGAGCGGGAAGAACGGCGGGAGCGGTTTCGGCGAATGGAAAATGACGAACGAAGGCAACGACGACAACCGCCACTCCGGCTTCTTCGTCGCGACGCCCGAGAACAATCCCGACCTGAACGGCATCACGAAAAACGGCAAAGCCTGGGGCCTCTTCGCGAACGGCACCGGCTTCGAAGAGGCCGTCGCCTTCCGGGGCTTGAAAGAGCCGCTCGCGGTGGGCGATTCGTTTTCCTTCCTCTTCGAGAGCGGGCCGTTCGAGAAAAAATTTGAGACCGACGACCCGAGCGGCGGCTCCGTCGGCCTGACCCTGCGGACGAGCAACGCGACCGAGGCGACCGCCGACTACAACAAAGATGCCGTCTTCGAATTTGGCAGCTACCAAGGCAAACCGAACTACCAGATTTACGACGGCAACGGCGAAGACCAGACCGATTCCGGCGTGGCCTTCACCGACGCGGGCGTCACCGTCACGGTCACGATCACCGGCGCAGACACCTACGATCTGGAAATCCAGACGATGAGCGACAAGAAGCTGACCAAGTTGCCCGGCCGAAAACTAAAAGCCGCCGGGTCGATCGCGAGCCTGGCGATTTTCAATCGCAACAGCGAAAAGAACGACGCCTACTTCAACTCCCTGCAAGTAGCGCGCGAAAACAAGTAGCCGGCGAGTGGATTCATCCTTCCGCCTTCATCCTTCGGAAGAGAGTGCACCCGGCGCGGCTCGAACGCGCAACCTACGGCTTCGGAGGCCGTCACTCTATCCAGTTGAGCTACGGGTGCGGCGGTCGGCAGTATAACGGCGCGGTCTCAAAGCACAACCAGCGCGCTAGATTGGAGGGACGGGCGCTGTCCCGTCCCGTCCCGTCACGGTGTGGCCGATCGTATATCCATCGCGCGCCAACGCACCCACATCGCCTCGCATCGCAGATCCTTTATTGCGCGAAGCACATGAATCGCCCGCCGAAGCACATGAATCGTCCGCCGACTCATATAAATCGTTCGCCAAAGGATGGGAATCGCGAGCCGAAACAGATGAATCACCGTGGATCGCATATGCGACGCGCCAGATCGCATATACGGTGCGATCCGAAGTGTATGAATCGCCGGCTGATTCATCCCTTTCGCCGGCCAAAGTGCATGAAACGCCGGATGATTTACCTGCTTCTGCCCACGATTTGCCAAAAGCGGCGGGCGATTCACCTAAAACGTCGCGCACTTCATCCCTTTCGCGCGAAGATATACCCAAAGCGCCGCGCACTTCGCACCTCTCGTCGCGAGATTTAGGTGCATTTTCGCGCGCCGTATATGCGGTGCGGGCCATTCCAGACCCCTTTTGCGGCGTTTCGCTATCTCGCAGCTCGGTTCAACCGGCCCGGCGACGTCAGGGAAGGACGGTCAGGGTGAGATCGTTCCCGTCGCCGCCGCTGTAGTTGGCTTGGAGGTTGTTGCCGTTCACGTTCACGATTCCGCCGTTGGGCAGGTTGCTGAAGGTGCCGATGATGGGGGTCGCGCTGGTGTTGCTGACGACGGTGAAAGTCAGGCCAAGGTTCAGGTTGCCCTGGGTCTGGCCGACCAGGTTAATGCTCGCCCCGTTGATCGTGACGCCGTTGGCTTTGACCAGGTCGGTGCGCGTTTTGTTCCTTTTCGCTTTGAAGGTGTAGCTGTAAGTCGCGTCCGCGTTCAAGGTCAGCGCGTTTTGCAGGGTGAGGGTGGTTTGCTTGTTGCTCCCCACTGCCGGGGCCAGGAACGCGCCCGCGCCCCCCGTCCCTACCGTGGTCGGGCCTGCGATGATTCCGCGGCCTCCCAGGGTTCCGCTGTTCACGTTGACCGCACCTGCGCCAGTGGCCGAGCCGATCTTGTTGCCCGCGTTCAAGGCCCCGCCGCTCACGGTGGTTACTCCGGTGTAGGTGTTGGCTCCGCTTAAGGTGAGCGTCCCGGTGCCGCTCTTGGTCACTCCGCCGCTGTCTTGGATGACGCCGGAAAACGACGTGCTCTGGTTGTTGCTCCCGATAGTCAGGGTGTTGGCGCCGAGGAAGACCGATCCTGCGTCAGTCAAGGAACCGATGGTCACACCCGGCGCGCTGTGGGTGCTGATATCCAGCTCGGCGTTCCCTGAGAGCGTGATGCTGGCCGTGCCGCCTTTGGACTTCTTGGTAAAGATGATCGCGCCGCCGTCAGAGCCGCCCACGCCGCCGTTGGCCGTGATGTTTGCCGCCGCCGCCGTCGTCGTGTCGAAGAAGGTCAGGGTGGTGGCGGCCAGGCCAGTGCCCAAGCCGCCGCCAACGACCAAGGTGGCATCCGCCGCTGTCGCACCGCCGCTGAAGTCGAGATAGGCGCCCTTCTCGCCGCTGCTGCTGGCCCCGACGGCGGTGAAGGTGCCTTCGCCGGCGCTGGCGAATCCTTGGAAGAGAATACCGGCCCCGAAGAACTGGTCTCCGCCGATGCAGGTGGCGCTGGCATGATCGGCATTGGCGTCTTCAACAATACCGAGAAAGGATTCACCGGTGATGGTAAAGGTGGCATTCCCGCCAGTAGCAGTGTCAAAGAGATTTACATCCGCGCCGCCGGTGGCACTGATGGTGGCATTGGCAGCGGTGCTGGAGTCAAAGAAGTCCAGCGAGGCCTGAAAGACGGTATCGCTAAGGTTAATCGTGGCTGAGCCTGCCGAGGATGAGTCGTTGAAGACGAAGAGTCCACCCACAGCGCTATAACTCGTCATCGCTCCTGCATCGGCGCTGTTAAAGAAAAATATTGCTCCAATGTTATCTTGAGTTGTCGGAGCCACAAATGATTGGACCGATCCTGAGTTATTTACCACACCAATACCACTGAAAATAAGATTGCTTACCAGGGCGCTGATCGTATAGGGCGGAGCACTACTGTCGAAGACGATTTGATTAACTTCGATATTTACTCCGTAGGAAATGGAGAGATTCGTTACAGCCGACGAGCTGAAGGTCGCAGTGTCCTGCGACCCGTTAGGAACGACTGCCGGAACCCAATTCTCGGCCAAAGTCCAGTCGCCACTCGACGGGCGCGTGCCCCAAGTGGCGCTGGCAGCAAGTGAGAGCCGCGGCGCGGCTAGAGATAACAGCGTCGCGGCAGTGAGAAAGCTGAACGTATTGATCCGAATCCTCATAAGTCGTCGAGGTTAGTTAAGGGTTGGCCTGCAGAAACGTGATGACCTGATGGCTGACGCAATCCGAAGGGGTGACTTTTGTATTTTGCGTGTGCCAATAATTGAAGGCATGTAAGCCTGTTGTGTCGGTTAGCGTGTATTCCGTGATAGTAACGCTAGGAAAATGGAGCCTCAATTCGGTTGCCATCTCCTCGGCCTGCGAATAAGGCACAGTGTCTTTTATGGTAGCGAATAACATAACCGGCGGGCTGCTGGTCGCCGCACCAGTGTGTACAAGATTGTACGGAGAGGCGGCGAGAAGGGTCGAATGCGTGTGGTCTTGGTCCGGTAAACCAACGTAATTATCGAGATTATTTTCGAATCTCATTATGTCTTGGTTGCTGAGACCGCCGGGATTGTCCCAATTATCCAGATTAGTGATCCCGGAAAGACTGACGACCGCTTTGATCTTTTGCCGCACCGTATCGTTCCAACCCGGGACCGCGCCAGTCGCAGAATCTAGGGCACACCAAAGGGCGAGCGTCCCACCGGCCGAGCCACCGATAACATAGATGCTGCCGTTGCACTGAGGGTCGGCGAGCGCGGCCAGAATCTGGCGTTTGGCATCGTCGGTTTGATCGGGCGCCCGGCCAATACTCGTCTGATCAGGCAGCGCGCCTGGGGGTGCCAGCCGGTGATCGACCTGAAAGACGAGAAAGCCGGTGTATTGCAGATCTCGGGTTGCCATGAGTTCGCTCGGGACGCCGCGGTCGCCGTATTCCGCTTTGTATACGTCTGGCGGGAACATCAGCACCGTGGGGTACTTATTATAAGGACCCGCATTGGGTGGTGCGAACCGGTAGCGGCTCAGGATGTTTCCGTCTGGTGGCTGATACGCAGGAGATAGAGTTTCCTCTGGTTGCAGAAATTCCGCCTTCACATTGGAAGGGCAGGTGTCAGCAGAAGAAAACGCGCTGCTAAGAATCAGCGCAACCGACGAAAGGCACACCGCGAGCAGTGTGTGTGTGTGTGTGTGTGTGTGAACTGGCAAGGAACGGTTTCATGATGGCCTTGATGATGCGCGCCCCCGATCGTTGCTGTAAACAAAAATAGTTGCGGAAAGGAAACATTCTTGACAGGTCGCGCAGAGGTAGAAGCTGGGCTTCTCTGGAAAGAGCGTCTTCTTCTCGAAGTGGAGGCTGCGAAACCCGCGCTGGAGTGCATCGCGCCGTCGATGCCTCCCGGGGTGGGCTTTGGCCGCACGCGGCGTCCTCACGACGCTCCGGATGCGACGACGGCGCGGCCCTTTACAATCGGCCCGAGTCGCGCTAGGTATTCGACCCTTTCCCGGAGCAGAAAGCGACTTTTATGAACATCATCGACACCCTCGCCAAAGAGCAGCAGAAGACCGACGTAACCAAATTTAAGGTAGGCGACGGCTTGCGCGTGCACACCCGCGTGCGCGAAGGGGAGAAAGAGCGCATCCAGATTTTCTCCGGCATCTGCATTGCCCGCAAAGGCACGGGGATCAATCAAACGTTCACCGTCCGCCGCATCTCCTACGGCGAAGGAGTAGAGCGGGTCTTCCCGATTCACTCCCCGCGGATCGCGAAAGTGGAAGTGGAAAAAGTGGGCCGGGCGCGTCGCGCCAAGCTCAATTACCTGCGCAATCGCAAAGGCAAGGAAGCGACCGCGGTCCGCGAATAGGCGGTCTGTAAATCGTGACGTCGTTCTCGACGTTGGGATGGCGGTTGCCGCCTTTTTTGTAGCGGCGGTTTGCAACCGCCGTTGCAGCGCGTCGAGCGCCTTTCGGTGGGGAGCGGTGAGTTCACTTTCATCCGTTTCCCGTGGGCTCGCGCAGCGTTCCCGCTTCTCTGTCATCCCGATCCGCCGCAGGACGGAGAGGGACCTCGCAGTTGCAAGAGACGTTTCCTCCCGACTAGCTACCGCCGATTGCCAACTGAGAGGTCCCTCGCCGCGCTTCGCCGGCTCGGGATGACAGAAAATTAAACGCCGCGCCTCGCTGGACGCGTTTCTCGAGGTCGCGCGGAAAGCCATGCACCTCGACATCGGGAGGGTAGCGGAGATCGCCGAGACGCGGAGCGCCCTTTTCGGAAGTCCTCGCCCAGAAGACCCGCCTTTCCAAGCGGCGAACTCTGTGGCTAAACTCCCGGCAGCATGCGCTGCGGATTTCGTCACGAGAAAAAACTTCGCGCTTCGTTAGGCGTGCTCCGCATTGCCGGGATCGATGAAGCCGGCCGCGGCGCGCTGGCTGGCCCGGTGGTGGCCGCGGCGGCGATTTTACCGGAGCGTTTTCGCCACCGCAAACTGAAGGATTCGAAGCAACTCTCGCCCGATCTGCGCGAGAAGATTTACCGTTACCTGACGAATCATTCCGAGATCGTCTGGGCGATTGGCGTAGTGGATCATCTCGAGATCGACCGGATCAACATTCTCCGCGCCTCGCACCAGGCGATGCGGATCGCGGTCGCCGGCCTGACGGTTTCGCCCGAGCACGCACTGATCGATGGCCTCCCGGTTTTTCCCTTTCCGCTCCCGCAAACCGCGCTCGTCGACGGCGATTGCCTGAGCCTGAGCATCGCGGCCGCGAGCGTGATCGCGAAAGTGACGCGCGACGCTTTGATGCGAGAATTTTGCGTGCGCTTTCCCGCTTATTGTTTCAGCCGTCACAAAGGCTACGGCACCGAACTGCATCTCCAGAAACTCCATGAACATGGCCCTTGCCCGATTCACCGCCGCTCGTTTGAGCCGGTGGCGCAGCCGATTTTTGCCTTCTAGGGCCGGGCACTTGCGGCTCGGCACCCGGGGCGAAAAGCTGGCCGCGCGCCACCTGCGCCGGCACGGCTTTAAGATTCTTTATCGCAACTTCCGCGGCCGGCAGGGCGGCGAGATCGACCTCGTCTGCCGCGAGCGCGACACGCTCGTCTTCGTGGAGGTGAAGACGCGGACGAGGGAGGATTTCGGTCGCCCGCTGGAGGCGGTCCACCGCTCGCAGCAGCGCCGTATTTCGTTAGGCGGGCTCGCCTGGTTGCGTTTGTTAGGCAATCCCGACATCCTCTTTCGCTTCGATATCGTCGAGGTGGTGATGACGGAAAGCGCACCGCCCCGGATCGAACTCGTGCGCAACGCCTTTCCCCTGGCCGAGCCTTACCTTTACTGAGCAGA
>JBDTVP010000095.1:0-7817 GCA_040007175.1 Spartobacteria bacterium | reverse complement strand
CCGACGTCGTCGAGGTCGTTATGCTTGCCTCCGGCGCGGATGCATTTCTGGGTGTCGGCGGCGCGCGGCGGATCGTAGCTGGCGCGCTGTTGCCCGAGGAAAATCGGCACGAACTGGTTCATGCCGGCGTTGGTGAAAAGGAGATTCGGCGCGTCGGGCAGGAGGGAAGATGACGGCACGATGGTGTGCAGTTTTTCGCGAAAGAAGTCGAGAAAGGATTGGCGAATTTCGGCGGATGTCATCGCGGTGATTCTAGCGCGGAATGGCGGGGATTTCATGGCGCCACGATTTCGTCTGGGTAGCGCACGCGTCTCGCGTGTCTGGCGATGGCGTCCCGCCTTCGCGAACTTTATCGGACGAAGGCGATTGCCGTGCCAGCTGGCGCCTTGAGGAAAAGTTCGTTGACGCGGGACGCGTCGACCAGCACGCGAGACGCGCGCGCTACCCAGGCGAAGAAGGACCTAACGAGCTACTTTTTCTCTTCGTCGAGCTTCGCTTTGACCGCGATCTCGATTTCTTCGTAGAGCGCCGGGTCGTTTTTCAGCACTTCCTTCGCCGCGTCGCGGCCTTGGGCGAGTTGGGCGCCTTTGTAGCTCATCCACGAGCCGCGTTTCTCGACGATCTGTTTCTCGAGCGCGAGATCGAGGAGCGCGCCGGTCGAGGAAATGCCTTCGTTATACATGATGTCGAACTCGGCCTCGGTGAAAGGCGGCGCGACTTTATTTTTCACGACTTTGACGCGGGTGCGGTTGCCGGTGACGACGCCATCGGTCTGCTTGATCGCGCCAATGCGGCGGATGTCGATCCGGACGCTGGCGTAAAACTTGAGCGCTTTGCCGCCCGGAGTGGTCTCGGGGCTGCCGAACATGACGCCGATCTTTTCGCGAATCTGGTTGGTGAAGATGCAGCAGGTGCGCGCCTTCGAAATGAGGGAGGTGAGTTTGCGCATCGCCGCGCTCATCAAGCGGGCCTGCGCTCCGACGGTCGAGTCGCCGATCTCGCCTTCGAGTTCCTGTTTCGTGACCAAGGCCGCGACGGAATCGAGGACGATGACGTCGAGAGCGTTTGACCTAACAAGTGTCTCCACGATGCGAAGCGCTTCCTCACCGGAGCTCGGCTGCGAGACGAGCAAATCGTCCATATCCACGCCGAGCCGGCGCGCATATTGCGGGTCGAGCGCGTGCTCGACATCGATGAAAGCCGCGAGCCCTCCGCGCTTCTGGGCTTGCGCGATGACGGTGAGGGTGAGGGTCGTTTTACCGGAAGATTCCGGGCCGTAAACTTCCACCACGCGGCCGCGGGGAAAACCGCCCACGCCGAGCGCGCGATCGATCAGAATGTTGCCGGTGGGAATGACATCGATGTCGACGATTTTGTCGTCGCCGAGGCGCATGATGGCGCCGTCGCCATAATCTTTTGCGATCTGCTGGAGAGCGAGATCGAGGTTCTTGTTGCGGGCGGCTACGAGTTTGTCCTCGGAGGATTTTTCTTCAGTTTTGGTGGCCATAAGACGCGTTCTTTAGCTACGTCGGACGGCCTTCCTCGCCAAGCAGAAAAGCGTGCTCAGGCAAAAATCGGGCGAAAGGGTGCGTTGCGAGAGCGTGATTTTGCACGGCTTCACCTTGTCTGGATCCGGGCGCTGATTTTTCCGCTGTCGATACCTGAGCGGAAGTTTTAGGGTGCGTCGCGATGCAATCTGCCGACGAGACTTTCATGTGGGCGGCCTTAGCCGAAGCGCGGCGCGGACTCGGAAAGGTCAGCCCCAATCCGGCGGTCGGAGCTGTGCTCGTCCGGGGGAATAAAATCATTTCGAGCGGTTATCATCGGGCCAGCGGGCTGCCCCACGCGGAGATTGAATGTCTCGCCGCGGGCGCCGGCGGGTCACTGCGCGCAGCCACGCTCTTCGTGACACTTGAGCCTTGTTCCACCACCGGACGTACCCCGCCATGTTGCGATTCGATCGTGCACGCTGGCGTGGGGCGGGTGGTGATCGGCGCGACGGATCCGAATCCTGCGCACCGCGGGCGTGGGATCGAGCAATTGCGCGCGGCGGGGATCGAGGTGACGACCGGCGTGCTGGCCGCCGAATGCAGCCGCTTGAATGAAGCCTTCAACAAATGGATCGTCACCCGGCAACCGTTCATCATCGCCAAATGTGGGATGAGCCTCGACGGTCGCCTGACCAGATCCCCTAACGAAGAGCGCTGGCTAACGAGTCCGGCGGCGCGACGCGTGGCAATGCAATTGCGGGCGCAGGTGGATGCAATCCTGATCGGCGCGGAGACCTTGCGGGTGGATAATCCTCGCCTAACGACGCGGGGAATCCGCGGCGCGCGCCAGCCGTGGCGGGTGATCCTTTCCCGTTCCGGCAAATTGCCGCGCGGGGCGCACGTTTTCACCGATCGCCAGGCCGAACGGACGCTGGTTTATCGCGGGAAAAGCTTGAGGGCAGTCCTGGCAGATCTCGGCCGCAGGGAAATCACGAGCGTGCTGATCGAAGGCGGGGGACGAATTCTCGGCCAGGCTTTCGATGCCCGGCTCGTGGACAAAATCCATTTTTTTCTGGCACCGCTCTTTACCGGCGGCCCCGTTCTAGCGGTCGGAGGGAGGGGCGTCGCCTCGACCGGGGCGGGCGCGAAAATTCTCGAGGCCCGCTACGAAAAAATCGGCCGCGATCTATCCGTCAGCGGCTATCCGAACTGGTCCGAAAATTCCGTTGAATAATTTATCGGACCTCGCGTCTGAATTTACGTTATTTATCGGAAAGGAGGTGAGGTTATGAATTGGAAAAAGCTTCTTTTGATCGCAGCGGTCGCCGGAGCGGTCGCTTTTGCGACTGCACCGAAATCTGAGGCCCGCGTTCGGGTGAGCATCGGCATTGGATTTCCCATCGGCTATGCATCTTACGGGTATCCCTACGCCCCATACGGTTACGGCTATGGCTACGGAGGTTATCCCTACGGATACGCGCCCTACTACGCGTCCTATGGATATTACCCGAGGGCTTATCGTCGGCCGATTGTTTACACGCGGCCCGTGGTGACGTTCAACCACCGGCATCGCGCCGTTCGGCATCGTCGCCCTCGTTAGACGACGACCGGGCCGGCCGTCGGCGGGACAGTTTGGAGATCGGCAGCTTCGAGGAATCCCTCGAGCTGCCGAATCCTCGTCGGGTGCCGCATCTTGCGCAGCGCTTTCGCCTCGATCTGGCGAATGCGCTCGCGCGTCACGCGAAATTGCCGGCCCACTTCCTCCAGCGTGCGGCTGTAGCCATCGACCAGGCCAAAACGCTGCTCGAGCACCTGGCGCTCGCGCTCGGTCAGCGTGTCGAGGACATCTTTGATCTTCTCTTTCAAGAGCGCAATCGCGGTCATGTCGCTCGGATTTTCCGCGCTTTTGTCCTCGATAAAATCGCCGAAATTCGTTTCCTCGCTCTCGCCGACCGGCGCCTGCAGTGAAATCGGCTGCTGCGCCATTTTCAAAACGGCGCGGACGCGGTCGACCGGAAGGAGAATTTCCTCGGCCACTTCTTCCGGGGTCGGTTCGCGGCCGTATTCCTGGAGAAGCTGTTTCTGCACCCGCATCAGCTTGTTGATCGTCTCGATCATATGCACCGGGATGCGGATGGTGCGGGCCTGGTCGGCAATCGAGCGGGTGATGGCCTGCCGGATCCACCAGGTGGCGTAAGTCGAAAACTTATAACCGCGGCGGTACTCGAATTTTTCGACTGCCTTCATCAGGCCCATATTGCCTTCCTGGATCAGATCGAGGAATGAGAGGCCGCGGTTGGTGTATTTCTTCGCGATGGAAATCACGAGGCGGAGGTTGGCCTCGATCATTTCCGTTTTGGCGCGAAGCGCTTTGCGCAGCCAGCCGCGCAATTCCTGGTAGCGATCGTTGAATTCGCTGGTCGAAAGCCAGAGGGAGATTTCGACTTCCCGGAGCTGCTTGGTCAGCGGGCTTTGACCGCGCTGTTTCGGCCGTTTATTAATGTCTTCCTGGATAGTGCGGAGGAGGGCGTAATGCTCATCCGCGAGGTGGACAAACTCTTCCGTCACCCGCTGCTTGAAGAAGAACTGAGGGTAGAGGCTCTGCAGCTTGGCGACTGATTTCTCGAACTGCCCGAGCTTGCCGGCGTCGCGCTGGCTGCCGTGGCTGAGGCGCTCATATTCGTGCGCCAGTTCCGCGCTCATTTTCTGCACTTTTTTGCAAAGTTTCGGGAGCAACTTCATGTAGCGCTCGCGGCTCTCGATTTTTTTATCGAGGATGACGCGGTCGAAACGTTCGCCGCCTTCGACCAGTTTGGCCGCCAGCTCGAGATGAGCTTGCGCGACAAAGCCGAAGCGATGGATGTGGCCGGCGACCCGTTCCTCGGCTTCTTCGATTCGCTTGGAAATTTCCACTTCCTGCTCGCGCGTCAGCAGGGGCACCTGGCCCATTTGCTTGAGGTACATCCGGACCGGGTCGTCGAGGATGTCGAACTTCGGCTCCGGCTTTTCCTCGTCTTCTTCGGAATCCTTTTTGACGTCTTTGTAACGATCGACCTCCGACGCCTCGATGATGTCGATCTCGAGTTTGCGCAGACGCATCAGGATGAGGTCGAGCTCGTCGGCGTCGGTCAATTCCGGCGGCAGCGCCTCATTCAAATCCTCGAAAGTGAGATAGCCCTGTTCCTTGGCCAGCTTGATCAGCTCACGGATGCGCGCCTGGGTGTTGCTCGCTGAGCTGGACGGCGTCTCTCCATTGGGGCTGGCGAAATCTTCGCTGTGATTACCGTTCGTCCCGTTCTTTCCCGATGAGGCGGCGGTTGATTTCTTACCCGGAGGACGACCGCGGCCGCGCTTAGTGGTGGCTGATGTTCCCTCCGCGATCACTTTCCGTGGCCGACGACGGGAAGGCTTGGGCGCCGCCATGATTTTCTTGGAAGATTTTTTGGCTTTCGCGACGGGCTTCTTCTTCGCCTTGGGCCTGGGGGGACGCCCACGCTTTTTCGGCGCCTGCGCGGCGGCTTTCAGGGGCTTTTCCTGCCGGGAAGAGGTTTTCGATTTTTTAGCCAAAACAGTAAGCAATTATGCGTAGGACGAGAAAGCAGGTTCTGCGCTAGCCGCGGCCCCACACCCCTTAAGACTCCAGCGCGCGGGACGGCGAAAACCGAGAAAATTCGTCGAGCTGCCCACGCAGGTCAACCACTTGTTTCTCAAGCACAGCGGCTTCGCTCGTGCTGAGGTCGGAACGCTGGAGCTGGCTTTCGAGCGCCCGGATGCGGAGCTCGAAAATCTCCTTTTGCAGAGTGGTTTCCTCGCCGGCGGTGAGCCGCGGCAGTTTAAGCCGGCTCTCGGCCGCCTGGAGCCGGCGGCGCAGCGCGGGCTGGCGCAGGCCATGCCACCAGTCGCGCGCAACCGCTTCCGCGTCGGGCGGCATTTTTTGCAAGAGCCAGGTCGAGACTAACGACTCCTCGCTGGGTGCGAGCGTGGAGAGGAAGAGGTTGACCGACGCCGGATCGTCCGGCCGCAGCTCGCTCTCCAGGATGCGGGCCAGCATCTCGGCGCCCGGCGTTTCCTTTACCACCTCGTGCCATTCCTGCCCTTGGAGGAACGCACGCGCTTCCGCGTGGCGCAGGGCGAGCAGGCAAAGGAGCGCAATCTCATGCCGCGGCGCGGGCGCGACGGTCCGAGGGCGCGGCTCGTGAGGGTTTCTCGTCCGCGGCGTTCGCGGGAGGAGATTCGCAAAATCTCCCGCCCCGACTCCGAGCCGGGCCGCGACCTTGCTGATCACTTCATTGCGCATCAGCGGGTCGTGGACCCGGGCGACCGTTTCCGCGAGCTGCCGGGCGACCTGCATCTTGGCGTTGAGATTGGAAAAATCCGTCGCGGCAGCTTCGCGCTCGATCCAGAAATCGAAAAAGTCCCGCGCATTGGCGATCCGGGTGCTGAAGACTTCCGCGCCTTCTTTCCGGATCAGCGAATCGGGATCTTCGCCCGTGGGCATCTCGGCCACCCGGACGACGAGGTTGTTTTCGAGCAATGGCTCGAGCGAACGCTCGGCCGCTTTCTGCCCGGCGGCGTCGGCGTCGAAACAGAGCACGACTTCGTTGACGTAACGTTTCAAAATCCGCGCCTGGCTCTCGGTGAACGCCGTCCCCTGGGGCGCGACCACGTTCGTTAGGCCAGCCTCGAAGAGCGTGATCAGATCGAGCTGACCCTCGCAGACGATCGCGCAATCCGCCTCGATCAGGCCGCGCTTCGTTTTGTGCAGGCCAAAGAGGATGCTGCCTTTGTGGAAGAGCGGCGTCTCCGGCGAGTTGAGATATTTCGCGGTCTCCGTGTCGCTCGTTAGGATACGCCCGCTGAAGGCGATCACTTCGCCGACGTCGTTGCAGATCGGGAACATCAGGCGCCCGCGGAACCGATCGTAAACGTCGTTTTCCGGGCGCTCCTCGTCGCGCAGCTTGACCAGGCCGCTTTGCAAAATCGCCCCGCGCCTGTAGCCCTGGTCGAGCGCCCATTTGAGACACGCGTCCCAACTGTCCGGCGCGAAACCGAGCTGCCACGACTTCACCACCGCGCTGGTGATGCCGCGTTTCTTCAGATAATCGCGGGCGGGCGCGGCCAGCTCGCGTTTCAGCAGATTGGCGTGGAACCATTCCGCCGCTTCCGCATGCAGCCGGAGCAGGGTCTGCCGTGCCTCGTGCTGTCGATCGTCGTCGCTGTTCCCGCCGCGTTCCTCGATGATCGGGATGCCGGCGCGCGCCGCGAGTTTCTTGACCGCGTCAGGGAAACTGATGTGCTCGTAAAGCCCGACGAACTTGAAAACCCCGCCCCCTTCGCCGCAGCCGAAACATTTAAAGATCTGCCGCTGCGGATTCACCGTAAACGAGGGCGATTTCTCCTGGTGAAAAGGACAGAGCGCTTTCCAGGTTGTGCCCGCGCGCTTCAGCGGAAAATACGCGCCGATCACTTCCACGATGTCATTCGCGGCGGCGACCTGTTCGATGAGGTGAGTTGGGATGGTGCCCATGCGCGCTTATTTTTCCTCGTGACGACTGCGGATCGCTGGCAGATTAACGCAGCGGCCCCGGGCCTCCAACTTGATCTTCTTATGTTCCGTCACGCGACCCGTTTTTTACTCTGCCTCCTGCTTGGCGCCATCTCGTTAGGCGCGGTTGAGGCGCGGGAATTGATCAGCCCGGGCAGCGTCGTTGTCGTGCCGTTGAAGGGCGAAGTCTCGCCCTCGCTTGCGCTTTTCCTCCGCCGGGCGCAAAAGACAGCCGAGAGCGAAGGCGCGGCTGCGATCATCTTCGAGATGGACACTTACGGCGGGCGGCTCGATTCCGCGGAAAAGATCACCGGAATTCTGAATCACGCCACCCTCCCGACCTACACCTACATCAATTCCAACGCCGGTTCGGCCGGGGCGTTGATCGCGCTCTCGACCAAACATATTTACATGGCGCCAGTCAGCGCGATCGGAGCGGCCGCGCCGATTTTGGCCAGCGGCGAAGATCTGCCACCGACGCAAAAAGAAAAAACGATCTCCTACTGGTCGGCCCTCGTCCGCGGTGCGGCGCAACGCAACGGCCATAACCCCGACATCGGCGAGGCGTTCATGAACAAGGAGAAAGAAGTCAAGATCGGCACCCGCGTCGTCCATGCGAAGGGCACGCTCCTCACGCTGAGCGCGCAGGAAGCGACAGAAAAGATCAGCGGCAAACCGCTCCTGGCCGACGGCATCGCCGACTCGATCGACGACCTGGTAAAGAAAGCCGGCTTGAAAGGCGAAGTGGTGCAGTTCAACCCGAGCGGCTTCGAGCAGCTCGC
>JBDTVP010000094.1:0-7975 GCA_040007175.1 Spartobacteria bacterium | reverse complement strand
AGAGCAGGGGACTCATAATCCCTTGGTCCCAGGTTCGAATCCTGGTGGGCCCAATTTCTATTGCCGATTTCAAATTGCCGATTGCCAATTTCCTTCGCCAAAGCGGACGCTGGCTCGCAATTTCGGTCGAGCTCGCGATCCTGACCGCGCTGATTCTCACCACCCGGTGCGCCAATTACGCCGACGTCTTCGTGGGCGGGAAGATCTATTTTGTCGACGCCGATTGTTATTCCCGGATGACCCGGGCCCGGCTGGTCGCGGAGTATCCGGGTTTGATCGTTAGGCAACATGATTTCGAAAACTTTCCGACGGGCACGGTGCCGCATACGACGGCGCCGCTGGACTACTTGATCGTGGCGCTGGCCGGGGCGCTTGGGCCTTTTACGGCGCAACCGCTCGATCTCGCGGGCGCGCTCATCTCGCCGCTGCTCGCGGTGCTGGGCGGCTGGTTTCTCTATTGGTGGTCGCGCCGAATGACGGGGCCGGGGCGTCTGCTGGCGCTGCTGGTTTATGCGTTGAGCGCGATCCTGGTGCATGGCACGGCGCTGGGCCGGCCGGATCAACAGGGGTTGCTGCTCGTCCTGCTGCTTATCGCGCTCGGGGCGGAGTGGAGGTTGCAGGAAAATCCCTCGCGCGGGTGGGGAATCGTGAGCGGGTTGAGCTGGGGCGTCGCGCTCTGGGTCTCGCTCTTTGAACCGCTCATTTTGCTCGGCGCCGTGGTGCTGGCTTCGTCCTTTTTTGCCCGGCGGCAGCTCCTGGCACGGCCGCGCTGGGCGGGCTGGGCGATTCTCGGCGGGATCGTTATGCTGGGAGCGCTGGTCGAGCGGCGCCTGCCGGAATGGCCGGGCGCGCAGGCCTATTTCGCTTCCTGGGCCTCGACCATCGGTGAGTTGAAACCTGTCCACCTAACGAGTCTGCTCTGGTTGCACTGGAGCAGCGGACTGCTTCTCGTTGGTCCACTCCTTCTCTTTCTCGCGCTCCGCCGCCGGTTGCTCCCGCCGGTCCTGGCCGGACTGCTCTTCCTCGCTTTTTGTCTGACCTTCTGGGAGGCCCGCTGGGGCTATTTCTTCGCGGTGCTTTTCGTGCTCACTCTGCCGGCGCAGCTTTCGGTCGTTAGGCGAAAGTGGCTCGCCAGTCTGCTCGCGCTGATTGCTCTCCTGCCGCTGCTCCAGTTCTGGGACGGGCGCCTCTGGCCTAACGAGGAATTGGCGCAGGCACGGGCGGCCGACCGCCGCGCCGCCGTGGAATGGCGCGCGGTTGCGAGTTCGTTAGCCGGGCGGCCGCGGGAGGCAGTCCTGGCGCCCTGGTGGCTGGCGCCGGCAACGGCTTATTGGTCGGGCCAACCGGTGGTCGCCGGCAGTTCGCACGAAAGTCTTCCCGGGATCGTGGAGAGTGCCCGTTTTTTCCTCGCCACCGGGCCGGAAACAGCGAGGGAAATCCTGCAAGGCCACGCCGTGCGCTGGGTTTTGGCCGACGACAGCGAACGGGTGCTGGAAAATTCCGCGGCCCTCCTGGGCGTTGCGATCCTGCCCGGTGCGCTGGGACAAACGCTCGACCGGTCTCCGTCCCAATCACCAGTTTTTCTAGTGCTTACGCGGCAAGAAGGCTCGGCAAAACTCTACCAAGTGAGAGATTCACGGGAAATTTCCGCCCCTTAGGGCGTCTTTGGTTGACAGAGGAGATTTGGGTCCTAATAATGGGTTGTGTTAAAGAAATTCATCCCTCAGAAACCCGTGCCACCAGCAGAACCCGCTTCTGCCGGCGCGAGTTATGCTGAGGAGCATCATCCTCCGTCTCGTCGTGAGGAAACACCCACAACACCAACCATTACCGAGCACCACAAAATTATGGCCGAACATTCAGGCAAGGACATTCTCTCGAGCGATGTCGAAATCAAAGGCAGCATCAAGTTTCAGAAGGAATTGATGATCGACGGCAAAGTCGAAGGCGAAATTCATTCCGACGGGGTGCTCACGATTGGCGAGAATGCCGATATCCGCGGCGAAATCAAAACGAAGTCGATCACGGTTTATGGCAAAGTGCACGGCAACATCACAGTGGGCGAGCGCTGCGAACTGAAATCGCGTTGCACCCTGCAGGGTGACCTGAAAGCGGCCCGCCTCGTGATTGAGGAAGGCGCCACGTTCATCGGCAAATCCGAAGTCACCAGCGGCAAGGTGCCCGTCACTGGGGCCAACAGCGGCTCGACGACCACGCGTCCGGAAATCGTGCGCAAGGATGATGAGACCTCAGCGACGCCGAAAGCGGCTTTCGCGAGCCGTTCTTAAGTAGCTTACCCACACGGCGAGTCTGTGGCCAAGTCACCTGCCAAGGTCAGTGTGGAGTGTCCACACTGCGGCTTTAAGCAGATGGAGTATGCCGCGGCGAAGAGCACGCTCTGCCGCCAGTGCGGCAAACATTTCCTGGTCGAGCCCCAAGCCGCGGCGACCCCGAAAGCGAGTCTTGAAATTGGCGGAGTTCTCGCTGCCCAGTCCCTTCTGCGCCGGGTCGAGGGCCTTTGGAATCGTCCGCGCATTACCTCGGTCTCGTGCTTCGATTGCGGCACCACCCAGGAGCTGAATTCCGTCGCGACTTCGACCATCTGCCCTTCGTGCAGCGTCCATATGGATCTGCGCGACTACAAGATCAACACTCCTTTCAGCCGCGCCATCCGCACCCACGGCGAGGTGCACATTACTTCCGCGGGCGACCTGAGCAGCAGCAGTGTGGTTTGCCGGTCGGCGATCATCGACGGCAAATTGCGCGGCAGTTTGCAGTGCATCGAGAAGGCCGAATTTCGCACCCCGGGGAAGGTCCATGGCAAGCTGACTGCGCCGCTGGTCTTGATCGGGAAGAAAGCGGACGTGCAATTTTTTCGCCAGTTGCAGGTGGGCTCGATTGAAATCCGCGGACGCATGGCGGGCGAGATCGTCGCCGAGACGGTGGTGACAATCCGGAGCACGGGGGTTCTCGATGGCAACGTCGTCGCGCGTTCGATCAATGTCGAAAAAGGCGGCACTTTCTCGGGTCAACTGGCCATTGGCCAGAAAGGCTGGGAACAGGGCGAACTGCTCGCGGGGGTCGAATCGACCAGGCCGCGGCCGAGCTCCAAGCCGAAGCGCCCGCCCCCGCATCCTTACGGTTTACCGGCCACTTCCTAGCCCCGCCGAATGCAAAAGCTGCTTCCGCGCAGTCCGTACGAGCGTCTCGGCGGCTACGTCCACCTGGCCCGTCTGATCGACAAGGCGCGTCTCCAGAGCAAAGGACTGCTTGAGGGCTACAACTACAAGACGGTCGGTTTCGACAAGCATCTTCTTAGCTTTCTGAAGATCGATCCGGACGCTTTCGAGAAGAAGGCTAACGAACTTGAGGACGACGCCGCCGTGCTGGCCTGGGTGCAACAGAATTGCCGTGTGCATTCGCCGGAAGAGATCGAGCAGTGGAACGCGGCGATGATTTCACGGCATCCGGATACCGCGGAAAAAAAAGCGCGCTTTACTCACTTCCTGAAGGAAGCGGGCGGCGCCGGGCGGAAAGACATCGGCACCTATTTCGACTTGATTGAATTCGACGAAGGCCGGCTGAAATAACAGCCCCGAACCCGTAGCGGCGTCTCTCCCCCAATCGGGGCACCAAGGCCCCTCCCACATTCGTTAAGGGCAGAAGCTATTTCGCGAGGTTCGCGAAAATTTGGTTGGCTTCTTCCAGCGTCTCTTTGCTCCCGATGTCGTACCAAGTCCCCGTGATCTGGTGCGTCTTCACCGGCCGCCGGGTGTAGAGCCATTGAATGAACCGCCCGGGCTGGTCGGGATTATTCCCGGCCGCGATATAGGTCGTGAAAAGTTCGAGCGTTTCCGGCGAAAAATAATAGAGCGCAATCCCCGTCAGGGTGCTGTCCGGTTTCTCCGGTTTTTCCTCGAAGTGGGTGATCACGCCACCGGCATCGGTCTTGATGCTGGAATATTTTTTCATCGCCTCGAGATCCCCAACGTCATAAGTCGCCAGCATTGCCGCGCAGTTTTTCGCCTCGGCCGCGAACTCGGCCAGCGATTCGCTGAAAAGATTATCGCCCGCGACCACGATCAAAGGTTCCTTCGTCAATTCCTCGCGGTCGATGACCAGACGAATATCGCCGATCGCACCCAGCTTATCAGCATCGCTGCGCGAACCGTCATTCACGATTTTGCAATCGAACTTCGCTCCCGCCTTCGCGTAACCATCCGCCCAGACCTGGAAATCAGCGGCAAACTTGTCGTTCGTCACGACATAAACCGTCCCGAGGTCGGGGATCGGCGCCAGGTTATCGAGAACCCATTCGATCATCGGCTTGCCCGCCACTTCGAGGAGCGGTTTGGCCTTCTTTTCGGTGAGGGGATAGAGACGGGTGGCGTAGCCGGCGGCGAGGATAAGGACGTTCATAGAAGAGTAGAGCGGGAAGGTAAACGAATCGGCCGATTCGGCAAAATCACCGGCGGCCGCGGCGATCGTTAGGCGCGCGGAACCGTCGCGACGTGCAATTGTTTTTGCAATTCCTCCACCCGGTTCGTCTCGCTGATTTTCCCGTGCGTGGTCGCGTCCGTCACGTAGAAGGTGTCGATCGCCGCGCCCTTGTCCGTGTTGATGCGCGAGAGGGTGATGTAGACATTATTCCGGCCGAGGCAGGCGACGAGATCGTAGAGCAAACCGAGCCGGTCCGGCGTCTCCACTTGAATGAGAGTGCAGGTCGGGTGGCTTTTGTTTTCAATCGTGATCCGGGTGGGGAAATCGATCTCCGACGGAACCTTCGCGCGCTTCCGTCGGACTTCGGCGAGGAGCGGCCCGA
The DNA here is from genome assembly GCA_040007175.1 of Spartobacteria bacterium. Taxonomy (GTDB): domain Bacteria; phylum Verrucomicrobiota; class Verrucomicrobiia; order Chthoniobacterales; family UBA10450; genus Palsa-1392. The sequence continues at coordinate 3,153 of JBDTVP010000094.1, read as the reverse complement.
ACTCGAAACGCTCGCTCTGCAAAGCGGCGCGGAGGAGCGATTCCACCGTCGCGATTTCATCCGTGTCGGTCACTGGCCCCAGCTTGTCGTTTCGCACCCGGAAGACATCCAGCGTCAGGTTGTCGCCGCGGATAAAAATATCTGCGCTCAGGATGTTGAGCGACGCGACCGCGAAGGCGCCGGCGATGCTGGCGAGCAAATGTTGCCGGTCCCAGGTGCAGATCGAGACCACGCTGTGGCCCTGATCCGGGACCGTCTCCCAGTGCACGATCGGCGTGGAGGCCGGCTCGTCCCGCAGGTAGATCTTGCGCCAGAGCGTGCGGAAGAGATCGAGGTGCGCCACGATTTCCTCCACGCCGAAGGAGCGGAAATAGATGTCCGGCATGTAATCGAAATGGGCTTCGATTTCATCCGCGAAGTCGGGCACGAGTTTCTCGGCGACGGCCTGGCGGAGGCGCTCGCGTTCGATCGTGATCTGGAAGATAAATCCTTCCTGGTCCTGCAGGTAACGCGCCGCCGCGCGGTAAAGACTCCAGACGAGCGACTCCTTCCAATCCGACCAGGTGGCAGTCGTGCCCTGGCCGTCCGCCAAGGTGAGGAGCATGAGCGCGTCGAGATTGGCCTGCGATTTCACGATGTTCGCGAGCTCGATCACGGTCGCGGGGTCATCGACATTCCGTTGCTGGGCCATGCTCGAAAGCGTGACGTGATGATCGACCAATAAAACCAGGGAACGCCGTTGCTCCGGCGCGAGTTGGAGACGCGCGGCCACGCCCTGGGCAAAAAGAGCGCTCGCTTCCGAGTGCGGCCGCGCCCCGACTCCCTTGCCGGTGTCGTGCAGGAGGAGCGCGAGATAAAGCACATACGGATCGGGCAATTTCTGGAAGAGCGCCTGGTAGGGGCGCAGTTTCGGATCTTCCGTGTCGCGCACGGCGTCGAGTTTTTCGAGACAGACGAGGGTGTGTTCGTCGGCCGTATAACGATGAAAAAATTCGTGCTGCACGAGGCAGGTGAGATGCCCAAACTCCGGCAGATAGCTCCCGAGGAAATCGACCTCGTGCATCATTCGCAGGGTGCGCCCGACTTCGCCCTTCCGGCTGAGGATGCGCGCAAAAATTTCGCGTGGCGCTTTCGCATAACGAAATTCCTTCGTCACGAAACGGAGCCGGCGCCCGATCGCGTCGGTTAATTCCGGACCCAGTTTCAGGTTCCGTTGTTGCGCGTGCTCAAACGTTTTCATCAGCAGCTCCGGCTCTTGCGCGAAGATCTGCGGATCGCTCACCTGCAGCAGGCCACCGCGGCTGAGGAAGTTTCCGAAATGGTCGGCCTGCTCGCGATACGTGGGGAGAAGCGGAAAGAAGAGCCGGTGGGTCGTCGTCGCGGTGCCAGTCGCAAAACGTTCCGTTAGGCGCTCGGTAATCCGGAAAATATTCCGGGTGTGCGCATAGTAATCTTTCATGAACGCCTCGCTCCGGGCGATCGGGAGCTTCTGGGTGTAACCGAGCCGAAGCGCGATCTCCGGTTGCAGGCTGAGATGGAGGACATCGGTCGTCCGCTTGTTTGTGTAATGCAGCTGGGTCCGGACACGGAGGAGAAAGTCGTAGGCAAAGTCGATCCGGCGCCGGTCGCCGCTGCTCAGCCAGCCTTTCCCGACCAGATGCGTCGTCGTTAGTGCGCCTTCCTTGAAATAGGTGATCCAGAGAAGATTCTGGTAATCGCGCAGCCCGCCGCAACCCCGCTTCACGTTCGGTTCCTGCAGGTAAACGTTATTGGCGAATTTCGTGTGCCGCTCTGCCTGGTCAGCCATGCGGGCGGCGATGTATTGCTTCTCGTGCCCCTGCACGCAGTGCCTCCGGAATTGCCCGCGGAAACGCTGGAAAAGATCCGCGTCGCCGGTGAGAGGGCGCGCCTCGAGCATGGAAGTCTTGATCAGCATTTCGCCGTTGGCCTGCGCCACTGCCTCGCGCACCGAACGGGTCGAGTGCCCAACTTTGAAACCGACGTCCCAGAGTAAATACAGAACTTGCTCCACCGTCTGGGCGAGGGAGTCCGGTACTTCCTTGCCGGTGTGCGGATGCAGGAACATCACATCCACGTCGCTCCCCGGGTTCAGTTCGCCCCGGCCGTAACCGCCGAGCGCGACCAGACTGATCGGCAATAATTCCGTGCTGCTCTTTTCCCGCGCGGCCGCGGTCGCCGTCTCGAAAATATGACGCAGGATGACGTCGATGAGCGAAGCGCGACTCGCGCACACTTCGCGACCGCCGCCGCCGGCCTGGTGCCGCAGGCGAAGACGATGGTCCTCGATCTTGAGGAATCGCTGGTAAAGCGCGAGCAAATGCGGCGGATCGGCGGCACCGGCCGAGGCCAGCTCGCGTTGCGCGTGCTCGACAACTTTATCCTGATGCTGGGACACGATCCGAATCTAAGTTGGAAATTCGAATCTCGAAAATCCGAAACGCCGCGACCGTCCTAGAGCTGGATCTCGTAGCGCTTCATCTTGTTATAAAGAGTCGGGCGCTGGATGCCGAGAAGCTCGGCCGCTTTCTTTTTGTTGCCGTGACATTGCGCCAGCGCGTCGAGGATGGCGTTGCGCTCCATGTCGTTAAGGCTGCGCGCCGGGGTGTTGCCCTCCCCGGGGTCGCGCTCCGTCTTTTGTAACGCGACCGGGATGCGGACCTCGGCCGGCAATTCTTTCACCGTGATCCGGTCGTGCCGGGCGAGCACGACCGCGTACTCGATCGCGTTTTGCAGTTCGCGCACATTTCCCGGCCAGCCGTAATCGAGCAACTTCTGGAACGCTTCCGGCACAATCGCGGGCTCCGGCTTGCCGAGTTGAAGCGCAAAACTTTTCAAGAACGAGGAGACGAGCGGGGGAATGTCTTCCTTCCGTTCGCGCAGAGGCGGCAGCTCGATCTGGAAAGTGTTGAGCCGGTAAAAAAGATCGGAGCGCAGCCGATTCTCCGCCATCGCCTGGTGCACCGGGCGATTCGTCGCGGCCACGACCCGGAAATCCGCCTTCAAGGTTTTCGTGCTGCCTAACGGCCGAAATTCCCGCTCCTGGAGGACGCGCAAAAACCGCGTCTGCAACTCCGCCGGCATCTCGGAAATCTCGTCGAGGAAAAGCGTGCTTCCTTCCGCTTCCGCGATCAT
>JBDTVP010000093.1:0-7999 GCA_040007175.1 Spartobacteria bacterium | reverse complement strand
CATATTCGAGGATCAAATCCCAGCCGATGATCCAGGCGATGATCTCGCCTAACGTCGCGTAGGAATAGGTGTAGGCGGAACCCGAAACCGGAATCATCGAGGCCAGCTCGCTGTAACAAAGCGCCGCGAACCCGCAGGCCACGGCCGCGACGACGAAGGAGAGCGCCACTGCCGGACCGGCGGCCGGACGACCGAATACGAGATCGCTCTGGTGGATCCAGGCGATGATGAAATTGAGGACCGGCGTCTTCACGATCGAATCGCCGACCCGAGCCGACTCTCCCGCCGCCGCCGTCCCGGCGAGGGCGAAAATTCCCGCGCCGATAATCGCGCCGATCCCGAGGCAGGTGAGATCGAACGCCGTGAGCGAGCGCTTCATTTTGCGCTCGGGTGCTTCCGATTCGCGGATTAGGAGTTCAGGGCTTTTGGTCTGGAAAAGTTTGGATGCCACGAATGTTCTCCGGTTGTTTCGCCATCAGCGGTGAAAGTGGGCGCATCGTCGCACTGCGCAATTGCACTGGTCAATCCTTAGTTTTGTTTTAACCGGAAGCGCAGACGCTGCGTTGTGACCGGGATCGGTGATCCCGGCCGCTGGCGCGAATGTAGCTACCATAAGGCCATGCCCTTCCTCTCCGGCGGCAATCTTTTCGCCGGCCTGTTTTTCAGCAGCGTCGGTTTCGTCGGCTTCATCTACGGCAAACGAATGAGCGCCTGGAAGCCGATGTTCCTCGGGATTGCGCTGATGGCGTACCCCTATTTCATCGAGGATACGCTGACGCTTTGCGCGATCGGCGTGGCCGGCACGGCCGCGCTTTTCTTGCTCCGCGACTAACGATTGCTTCCGGATTGAACTGGTCGCCCGCGTGGGAGTAATCTGCGGTCGATGTCCGATGAAACGACCCCGTTGGTTTTCGGCGATGCCGCCGCCGGCGAATTGCACGGATACCCTGGTCGAAAATGGCTCCGCCGGAAACGCGAGGCCTTGCCGCCCCTGACCCATTGCGAGAATTGCGGCGCGGCCCTGGCCGGCCCCTACTGCGCCCAATGCGGGCAGCCGGGAGTCGATTACCGGCGCTCTTTCGGCTCGCTCATGGCCGATGCGGCCGACGCATTTTTCAATTTCGACGCGCGCTTCTTTCAATCCTTCTGGCTCCTGCTCTTCAAGCCTTGGCGCCTGACGAATGAGTTCGTCGAGGGCAAGCGCGCCCGGCACGTCCATCCGTTGCGCGTCTACCTGATTGCGAGCGTCCTCTTTTTCCTCGTGATCAACTTCCTCGCGAAGGAAACCCATTTCCAAGGCGGCGGGAAGACGCGCCCAAGCGAATTCTCGATCGCCACGACGTCGCCTAGCCCGGTGCCGATTCTGTCGACCGATCCGTCGCCCGGAATCTCGTTAGGTAACTTCACCTCGCCGTCGCCCACTGCGACGCCTGACCTCGACTGGGAGAAAGATTTCGCCGTTCTCGACCGGGGAAAAGAGACATCGATATCCAATAAGTGGATCCGGAGCCGCGTGCTGGAAAAGATCGGGCCGGCCGGGGCGCGCGGCGATCTTTTCCTGAAGGCGCTGATCCAAAATCTCGCGCCGATGGTGCTCTGCTGCATTCCGCTCTTCGCGCTTGTCCTGAAGATTATCTACGTCTTTAAACGGCGCTTTTACATCGAGCATCTCGTCTTCGCGCTCTACACCCACGCGTTCGTTTTTCTCAGCACCGTCATCATCATCGGGGTCGGTTTCCTTCTGACGTTGAAAAGCACCGCGCTGACTGCGATCGCCTGCACTTTTCTGGGGACCGCGGTTCTGATTCAGTTGCTCATCGCGATTCGGCGAGTCTATCGGCAGAATTGGTTGGCCACGCTCTTCAAGTTCGCCCTTGGGAGCGTGATCTATTCGGTCCTGCTCGCCCTCGCCTTTGGCGTGACCGCGTTTCTCACCCTGCTTCTTCCCTAGACGTTAGGCGATCGACTTGATCACGCCGCCGTCGGCGCGGACTGAGGCACCGTTGATCGCGGCCGCGAGCGGGCTGCAGACGAACGCGACCACGTCCGCGATCTCGTTAGGCTCGATGAACCTTTTCAGGAGCGAGGTCGGGCGCGCGGTCTGGAAAAACTCTTTCTCGAAATCTTCCCTGCTCATTTCGCTCTCCTGCGCGAGTTGCCCGACGAACTCCGAAACGCCTTCCGATGCGGTCGGGCCCGGGAGGACGGAGTTGACCGTCACCGCCGTGCCGGCGCAGGTCTCGGCCAGGCCGCGCGCGATCGCGAGCTGCGCCGTCTTGGTCATGCCGTAGTGGATCATCTCGGCCGGGATCTGGAGCCCGGATTCGCTTGAGATAAAAATGATCCGGCCCCAGTTGCGCTCCTTCATTCCAGCGAGGTAAGCGCGGCTCAGGCGCACGCCGGAGAGGACGTTGACCGCGAAGAATTTCTCCCAATCGGCGTCGCTAATTTTTTCAAACGGCTTCGGCTCGAAGATGCCGACATTATTAATCAGGATGTCGAGCTGCGGAAGTTGCCTAACGGTTTCGGCACAACCTTGGGCCGTCCCGAGGTCGGCCGCGATCCCCTGCACCCGGGCTCCGGCGAAATCCTTTTTTATTTCCGCCAACGCCTGGTCGACGCGCTCTTGCGAGCGTCCGTTGAGCCAGACTTCCGCGCCTTCGCGGGCCAGCCGGCCGGCGATGGCGAGGCCGATTCCCGCAGTCGATCCGCTCACGAACGCTTTCTTGTTATTCAGTGCAAGATCCATGCGTTTTCCATCTCATGGTTGATGGCGCCTTCAAGTCTTCTTCCGGGAAACGTCGGGCGCGGGCGCGGCTTGCCTCGGACGCGCAGCCCGGTTAAAAAGGCGCATGGGTCGTCAATGGTTGCACGCAAAACGGGAAGTGGCGGGGCTGAAAAAAGGCCAGGCCGTCGGCAAACTGGTCAAGGAAATCATGGTCGCCGCGAAACTCGGCGGCGGTGATCCGGCCGGCAACGCGCGGCTTTTCGCGGTCGTTGAGAAGGCGCGCCGGCAAAGCGTGACCCGCGACACGATCGAGCGCGCGATCAAGAAAGGGGCCGGCATCGGCGGCGAAAAACTCGAGCTCGAGCATATCGTTTTCGAGGGCTACGCGCCGCGCAAGGTGCCGGTGATCGTGGAAATCCTGACCGATAACAAAAACCGGACTGCGCCCGAGATCCGAGTCCTTTTCAAACGCGGCCAGCTCGGCGCGCCCGGGAGTAACAAGTTCCTTTTCGATCACGTCGGCCTGGTCGAGGCGCATCACGCCGATGCCAATGCAGACGCCGAAGCCGCCGCGATCGAGGCCGGCGCTCAGGATTTCAAGCCGCTCACCCACGCCGACGATCCCGAAATTCCAGAGGGCGCGAGCGGTGCGCAGTTCGTGAGCGCGCCGACCGATCTCCACCTCGTCTCGCAATGGTTAGGCCAAAACGGTTGGATCATCGTGACGAGCGAGCTTGGTTACGTGGCGAAAAACTTTCCGGAGCTGAGCGAAGACGATCGCATCCAGGTGGGCGAATTTCTCCAGACGCTTGAGGACCACGAAGACGTCCACCGCGTCTGGGCGGCGGTTCGTTAGGGGAAAAAATGTCAGACGAAACGACGGACGCGATCCTGGGGGACGCGGCGGTCGCGTCCCTCGAGAAACCGGGGCGGAAACGGCGGGGATTTTTCGGGTGGCGCAAGTGCGCGCCTCCGCCGCCGCCGATCACGCAGTGCGAAGATTGCGGCACCGATCTGCACGGCCAGTATTGCTCGAAGTGTGGCCAGGTGGCGGTCGATTACCGGCGCTCTTTTCGCCACGTCATCGCGGACGTCGCGGACTCGTTCCTGAATTGGGACTCGAAGTTCACCAAGACGCTCGGGCTGCTTCTGCTCAAGCCCGGCTGGCTCACGAATCAATTCGTGGCCGGCCGCCGCACGCGTTACCTCCATCCGCTCCGGCTTTATCTCCTTGTGAGCATCGCGTTTTTCCTTGGCGCAAGGTTCATTCCGGTGGACACGCCGACGGTCGATAAGAGCAAGGTGACGCCGGAAGGCCGCGCCGAGATCAAGAAGGCGATGTCGCAGATCGAAGGGCTGCCCTCGCACGTGCGTGATCAGGTCAATCGCGCGATCGAAGAAGCTCCGGAATCACCGGCGCCGGCCAAGGCGAGCGGCCCAACCAGCGGGTCCTCGCCTGCCGTCGCCCCGACGAAAAAAGAACCGCAAAAACTGATCATCTTTGATGATCCGAAGGCGACCCGGACGCCGTTCGAGAAATGGATGGAGCAACAGGTGAAAGCGAAGCTCGGCGAGGACGGAACCAAGCTGCAATTTTTCGCCGACACGCTCCGGGACAACATCTCGACCATGATGCTTTTCTGCATCCCGCTCTTCGCCCTCGTCCTGAAAATTCTATATGTGCGCAAGGGCCGCTTCTACATCGAGCATCTCGTTTACGCCCTCCACATCCATTCGTTTTTCTACTTTGCCATTCTGCTCACGGTCTTGGGCGCGATGGCCGCGAGTCGCTGGGCGCCCGGGCTGCGCGCGCCGTTGATTCTGATTCTGGTGCTCGCGATCCTGGTGCAGATCTTTCTCTCGATCCGGCAGGTCTATGGCCAGGGCTGGTTCATGACCACCTTCAAGTTTTTCTTCGGCGGTCTGCTCTACTTCATCGTCCTGGCGGCGGCGCTCGCCATCACCGCGATCGCGACTTTCGCCCTGCCCTAGACGGTCGTTAGGCGAGAAGCGTCTTCGCTTTGGCGAGGGCGGCGTCGATTTGAGTGGCATCGGTCCCGCCGCCTTGCGCGAGCTCGGGACGGCCACCGCCTTTGCCGCCGACGAGTGGGGCGATTTCCTGGATCAATTTGCCGGCCTGGAAGCGCGTCGTTAGGGCCTTTGGAACGGAGGCGATCAGGGCGACGCGGCCCTCTTTCTCGCCGGCCAGGAAAATCGGGCCCTCGAAACTGGGTTTGAGCGCGTCCACGATCGCGCCGAGCAATTTGCCATCGGCATCCGGGACGGAAGCAACACAGGCCCCCTGACCGTCGGTCGCGCTGGCCAGGTCTTTAGCGATGGCGGCCGCCCGCTTTTGCGATTCGCCTTCCGCGGCCTTGGCGTTTGCTTTCTCCGTCTCGCGCACTTCGTTCTCGAGCTTCTCGAGCTGAGCGGCGCGCGCATCGATGCTGGCCAGGAGAGCAGTCGATTCCGTCGAGTCGAGCTCAGGCAGGACTGCGAGTCCGGGGTTCTTTTTTGTTAGCGCCTGAAATTTCTCGTCCTGGCGCGCCGCTTCCGCGCGCGCCCATTCGCGGACCGCGTTTCCGGCCACCGCTTCGATCCGACGGATGCCGGCCGCGATAGCGCCTTCGCTCAAAATCCGGAACGAGCCGATCTCGCCGGTGGTGCGGGCATGGGTGCCGCCGCAGAGTTCCATCGAGTAACCCTGCAACTCGTTAGGCGCACCGCCGATCTGCACAACGCGCACCAGGTCGCCGTATTTGTCGCCGAAGAACTGGATGATGTCGGCGCGTTCTTTCGCCTCGGCGTAGGGAATTTCCGTCCAGGAAACCGGAGCGTTCTCGGCGATCTTGTCGTTCACGAGCTTTTCCACTGCGCGCACCTGCGGTTTGGTGAGAGCCGCGCTCGCGAAATCGAAAGTCAATTTCTCCGGACCGACGTAGCTGCCTTTCTGCGTCGCCTCGCGACTAACAACTTCGTGCAGGGCCCAGTGCAGCAGATGGGTGACGGTGTGATGGCGCTCGATCGCCGAGCGACGGGTGCGCTCGAAGCGCAGCGTGACATGCTCGCCCACGGCCGGCGCGGTTTCGCCCTCGATGAGATGAATCCAGGTGTCGCCGGATTTGCGGGTATCGGAAATTTTCCAGGAACCGGACTGGCCGATCATCTCGCCGCGATCGGCGACCTGGCCACCCATCTCCGCATAGAGCACAGAGTTATTCAGGATGACGCCATGCTTTTCTCCGACCTCGACGACCGCCAGCACATCGGCGCCGGTGTGATCGTGCTCATAGCCGAGGAAATTCGTCGGCTCGTTCGTGCCAAGGTCGGAAACGGCGACGACTTCCTTCTTCTGCGCGGAGCGCCCACGCGCGCGCTGGTCTTCCATCAACTTCTCGAAGCCCGCGACATCCACCGTGAGCCCGCGCTCACGCGCCATCAGCTCGGTCAGATCGAGCGGAAACCCCTGCTCGTCATAAAGCCGAAACGCGAACTCACCAGAGATGCGCGACGCGCCAGAAGCCTGGGTAGCGCGCGCGTCTCGCGTGCTGGTCGCGGCGTCCCGCCGCGACGAACTTTCCTCCCCGCTGCCGACTTCATCCTCCGGCGTCCAAACCCAGGGATACACCTCGTTAGGCGCGACGATTTTCGCGTCCCAGGGATTGCGCAAAATGTATTGAAATTTTTCCTCCAGATCGCGATCGGAACGCACGTAACGGTCGAACCGTTCCGTGTCCCAAACCGCGCCGCTTTTTCCCTCCGCCTTGTTAATGGCGTGCGCACTGAAGGATTTAATCGGCTGCATCAATTCACCTAACGACCAGAAAATCGGTTCGCCCTTTTCGTCATCGCCTTTTGGTCGCGGACGGAGGAGCGCATGGACGTAATCCGGGAGGACGCTGACCGCGAGCAGGTCGTAGCGGTCGTTGTGAAAATGACGGAAGGCGTCGAGGACAATGGTGCGAGCGGCGGGAGAGAGTGGGCGGCGGTGCGCGGTCGTGATCGTGAGGGCGTAGATCGCCCACGGAAGCTCGAAATGCGGGAGGCGGCGTTTGGCGTAGGCGGCGCCCGGGGCGGAAGTTCGCGAAGGCGGGACGCCTTCGCCAGCAGCCGGGACGGCCGCGCTACCCGGAGGGGATTGCGTCTGGAGGCGCGCGACCTCGGTCTCGAAGAGCGCGAGGCCTTTGTCGAGGGTGCGGTTGAAGGATTCTTCTTCGCGCTGGATCGTTTCCTTTACCTTGGACTGCTGCTTTCGCAGCTCGGGGAATACTTCGCTCATCGTGCGCACGAGAACGTCGACCAACTGGTAGAAGAACGGTTCGTGAAAACCGAGGGTGCGGCCGTAACGGACGGCGCGGCGCAGGATGCGGCGGAGGACGTAGCCGCGACCTTCGTTGCTTGGTTGGATGCCGTCGGCGATCGCGAAGCTGAGGGTGCGGATGTGGTCGGCGATGACGCGGAAGGCGATGTCGATTTTTTCCTGATCGCTGACTTTTGTCGCGCTCTGCGACTGGGGCGAGTTTTCTGAAGTTCGCGGAGGCGGGACGCCTTCGCCAGCAGCCTGGACGGCCGCGCTACCCGGATTGCCCGGCAACGTGGAATGGTAGGATCGGCCACTTAACTTTTCGATTTCGTCGAAGATGGGACGGAAGACGTCGGTCTCGTAATTCGAAATGATGCCGGAGAAATCGGTGAAGTTTTTTGTGCCCTGGATGATGGAGACGGCGCGCTCGAACCCCATTCCGGTATCGACGTGGCGGGCGGGGAGGGGAGCGAAGGTGCCGTCAGGGTTGGCGTTGAACTGGATGAAAACCAAGTTCCAGATCTCGATGCAGCGCGCGTCGCCGGCGTTGACTAACGAACCGCCGGTGTCGCCCGCCGGGGTGAGATCGACGTGTAACTCGGAGCACGGACCGCAGGGGCCGGTGTCGCCCATCATCCAGAAGTTGTCCTGCTTGTTGCCGTCGACGATGTGGACGGCGGGATTGAGGCCGACATTTTCGAAGAGCGTTTTCCAATGGTCGTGCGCTTCCTGGTCGAACTCACTCGGTTCGTTAGGCCCGGGCCGGTAGACGGTCGCGTAGAGCCGTTCCGGCGGCAGGCCCCAACGACTAACGACTAGTTCCCAAGCCCACTCGATCGCTTCTTTTTTGAAGTAATCGCCGAAGCTCCAGTTCCCGAGCATTTCGAAAAAAGTGTGGTGATAGGTGTCGAGCCCGACGTCGTCGAGGTCGTTATGCTTGCCTCCGGCGCGGATGCATTTCTGGGTGT
>JBDTVP010000092.1:0-8022 GCA_040007175.1 Spartobacteria bacterium | reverse complement strand
TGTTTTCGCCGGTTCGCGAGAGGATGGTTTCTTCGCTGATACGCCGGCGATCTTCGATCTCCTCGACGGTCGGATTCTCGATAACAATGGCGATCCGAACGACGGACTCGGCCAAGATGGCAACGGAGTGGACGGCTTCAAGGGTTACAATGTGCTGCACTACGCGATTGTGATTCCGGTGAGCAAATTCCCGAGCTTCACTTATACCGGTGCTTTGCAGCCGGAGAGTCAGGGCATCGGAGTCTATGCGTCGGTCAGTCGGCCGCGGATGACGGTGCGTTCCAGCACTGGCAGCGATGTGGGCAAAGGCCCGTTTGTCCAGGTCGATCGGCTGGCTAATCCTCTGTTCAACGAAGTCTTGGTCGCGGTCGCGGATAAGGATAACTACAACCGGACCAAGCCAACGGAAGACGCCACGAAGTTTGCCACCTATGCGTTGAATCCCGAGATCGCGGTGCTGATCAACACTGTCTTTGGGACTGATTTTCAGACCGATAATCGGGTGGACCTGCAAGCAGTTTATATTCCCGACGTCATCCGAGTGAACACGACCACCAACAAGGTGCCGGTCTCCGGCGACGCGGCCTTTAACCGGTTAAGTTTTATCGGTGGAGATACGATCGCGAACGGCGACGGTGCGCAGATTCCTTCGGGTTGGCCTAACGGACGCCGCTTCGGTGACGACGTCGTCGATATCGCGCTGACCGCGGTAGCGAGCGGCCCGACCTTCGAGACGATCACAGTGGTGGGCGACAACGCGGCCGCCAATGACCAGGTCTATAATCGCACCTTCCCGTATGCCGGGACGCCAAACGCTGGTCCGCGCAACAGCAAGGATTCCGGTCCCAACGTCGAGCCGGTGACTGCCTCGCGCTAGGATGATCGAAACTGTCAGTGTGTAAATTGGAGTTGCGCCGGCGCATTTTTTAAATGCGTCGGCGTTTTCCGTCAGTGGGATTGATGCCGTGGAACAACTTTCGTCTCGCAAGTCTGGCCTAACGATGTCGCGGAGCGTCTTCTTTTTTCTTTGTCTCATCGGGGTGCTCGGTCTGGCCGCTCTCTCTTCGAAATCTACGGGTCAGGCGCCCAGCCGCCCCAAAGTCGTGACCACGGTGGCCTCCATTCATGCTGGCGTCGCTCCGCTGCAAGACTCGCCACAAGTTAACTCGCACGACGCGGCGGCCTTTGGCATCCGCGGTGATGCCGCGTTGGAGGCGGGCGACTACGACCGGGCGCTCGAACAATACCAAAGGATGGTGGAGCTGCGGCCCGATCTTTCTTCCATGAGCCGCCGGGCCAATGCGCTCTGGCTGGACGGAAATCAAAGCCACGCGATGCGAGTGCTGGAAAAGGCGATCCGCGGAGCAGGGACCGATTCCTCAAAGACCGCGTCGTGCCAGGCTCAACTCGCGCTCCTCCTTTTCGCCGACGGAGCGATTCTTCCCGCGCAACAGGTGCTCGCGCCGGCGCTGGTCGCGGTTCCGCAGAATGTTTCTGTGCTCCTGGCCGCTGGCCGCGTCGCCGCAGGTCGCAACGATTTTTTGTCAGCCCGTCGTTATTACCAGTCTCTGCTCAAGATTTCGCCTAACCACGAAGCGCTGGTCGCGCTGGGCGACCTTTCCGCGCTCCGCGGGGGCCAGGAAATAGCGGAGGAATACTACAAACAGGTGGAGCACCTGCGCAGCGCCCAATCCGACAGCAACCGGCACGAGCAGATGCAGATGGCAAAATTTTATGCCGACCACGATCGCAAACTCGCGGAAGCGGGGCGTCTCGTGGAGCCACATAAACTCACTCAGAACGTGCTCGACGCAGATGTGCTCGCCTGGGTTTACTTTAAGAATGGCGATCTTCCGCACGCGCGGGAGGCGATGCGCCGCGCGCTGCGGCGCCACACGCCCGACGCTGAAATGCATTATCACGCCGGGATGATCGCAGCTGCCTCGGGCGAGCGTGGCGCGGCCAGGAGAGAGTTAGGCGAAGCCTTCAGCCTCAACCCGCGGTTCAGCCTGCTGCAAGCTCCCATCGCGCACCGGATGATGGACAAACTGGTCGATCGTTCCGACGCGAAACCCTCACCGGCGAAGATCGCGGCGGGTCTGGAAAACTGAACGAAGCCAGCTCGCCCCGGCGTGCCCTAACCGTCCTCGCCTAACAAGCGATCGCGTGCCGTCGGCAAACCCCGGAAAGCAATTCCCAGAGGGCATTCAGCACCCGGTCGGCCGCTTTTGTCGCGGAAGCTTCGTTCGCTGGCGTGATTTTCTCGGCGAGCAAGGCGCGCTCGGTCGCCGCGTGCTCGCGGTCAGCTTCGATGTGGACGGTGAAGTAGCGGTAGCTCTCCGGGTCGGTGAAACCGTAGTGCTTTTGCAGCCCATCGATCTTCGATTCCGAGACGGCTGGAATCTGACTCTCGTAGGCGTAGAGCGCGGCCAGGCCCTCGGCCAGATCGCCTTCGCGGCAGACGGTGCGGAAAGTCTCGATCAAAGCGGCGGTCTCCGGGCGGGTCTCGGTGTTGTCGAGGTCGTTAGGCGAAACGCCCAGAGCGGCGGCAAAGTTTTGCCAGAGCTGCGGGTGATTCGGGTTGCCTGCTTCTTCGTCGATCAAGTTGGCCAGCAACTGGCGACGGGTCGATTGATCGTCGCAGCGCGCGTGCACGGCCGAGAGATAAGTCGGGAACGCGGCCACATGCTGATAATATTGCGCGGCGTAATCGGCCAAAGTCTCCCGGCTCAGTTCGCCCCGAGTCCAGGCGAGATAAAATGGGTGCGTGAGCAAATGACGAGCAGCAATCTGGGCATCGAGGCGATCAAGATAAGCGTTCATATGTTTGCAGACTTTTTAGGCGAGTGCGGGGGGAAAGGCAAAGCTCATTCGGGTCTTTCCCGGAAATAAATTTGCGGGTCAGGAGGAGGTCATCCCAGGTCGTGCGGAGCGGGCCGCGTGCTTCAAAACGGCGGGGCGAAGTCTGGACCGGCGGGGTCAGGGTGACCGTTTTACCGGCCGCGCGCAGGCGGCGGGAGAAATCGAGGTCCTCGAAAATCGGCAGGTCGCGGTAGCCGCCGATCTTTTCGAAGAGATCGCGCCTAACGAAAAGTGCCTGGTCGCCGAGATGCCAGCCGATCAGGCGATTGCGCAGACCGGCGAGGCGGCTGGTCAGCGCGAGGGTGAGGGAGCGCGAGCGGTAGCGACGGGTGAATCCTCCGCCGATCGCCCCGCGCCGCTCGATCGCGTCGATGATTTTGGCGAGCGCGCCGGACGGGAGCCAGGTGTCCGCGTGCAGGAAAAGCAGGATCGCGCCACGGGCTTCGAGCGCGCCGCGGTTCATTTGACGGGCGCGATGGCGCTGCGAATGGGCGAGGACTTTGCAGCCCAGCGATTCCGCGATCGCGGGCGTGCCGTCGTCGCTTTCCGCGTCGACCACGATGGTCTCATGCGCCGGGCCCTTGATCCGGGCGAGCGCGAGCGGGAGGGCCTCCGCTTCGTTCGCAGCCGGGATGATGATCGAAATTTTTAGAGCACCGTTCATCGGACTGCCGGTTGGCCATTGAGTTTGAGCTGCCGGGTGACGATCCTGACCGAGGAAACTCGCCCAGGACTGTCTCGCGCGCTCCTCTTTTGAGCGCGCGGGCTGGATATAATTCCCGGCGATTTCCACGCCTAACGTCCGAGCGGCGTGGTCACGTTCGTCCCGGCCGGCGGGGTGAACTCGAAGGTGGTGGCTGGAATTGGGGCGCGCGATTCTTTGCTGTAGAGCGTGACGATGTGGTCACCGTTCGGCTGCAACATCTCGGTCCGTTGCACCTGGAGGTCGGCGTTTAACTGGATGTTAAACGTTTTCAGGAGGCGCTTGAGCGACGGGTTGCGCGGAACGAGCTGCAGTTCATGGCCGGTCGCGGTTTTGCTTGCGGTGATGTGGTAGCTGTTCTCGACGTTCTGCAGGTTCAGCGCCGCGGTCAGGGCGGCCAGGCCGGCGTCGAGCGGGGAGCGTTTCCCTAACGAGTAGCGCTCGGCCGATTTGAATTTCGGATAAAAGATCCAGAGCTGCGTGCCGTCGCTCACCGTGAGGCTGGGCGCGTTGCCCTTCACTTCGCGGCGGAATTTGTTGGGCGCCGCAAACCAGACCTGGCCTGTGCTGTTGATCGGTTTATTCATCAGGTGGACGGTTTTCTCCTCCTGGAAATCTGCCTGCACCTGGGGCGCGGCGGCGCGCTTCTCGCGGATGCGCTCGAGAAGCGACTTGGTCTCGGGCGGGCTGAGCGGCGCGGCTTGCGCGCTCGCAAAGGCGAGCAGGAGCAAAGGTGCAAGAAACGAGAATTTAAAGGTCATGGTGCAATAGAGAGACTCCAGCGCGGCCGAACTATTCGGAAAGAATGAATCAGGAACGCGAGAGAACAGGAAAACGGAACGGGACTTTCGCCGCCCGACTCAAGCCTGCAAATCTTTCCTGCCTGCCTGCTTTCCTGATTCGTTTTTCTTCGGCTCCACCGCGGCGGCGGCGGGCAGGGTGAAAAAGATCGTGCCGAAGAGACTCCAGACGAGGCCGATCGCGCAGGCGACGCCGAGCCCGCTCAAGGTCGGGTTGTTGGCCAAGCCTAACGAACCGAAACCGGCGATGGCGGTGAGCCCGGCGAGCGCGACCGGTTTTAAGACTCCAGCCACGTCGTGCTCCACTTCCCGCGCGCTTTGCCAGACCAGCAGGACGTAGATGCCGTAGTCGACGCCGATCGCGAGGACGAGGCGGAAGGCGAGAACGTTGAGCAGATTGAGCGGGATGTGGGCGAGTTTCATCGTCGCAATCATCGCGCCGACCGCAAAGGCGAGGGTGGCAATTTGTATGAGCCAGAGCCGCCAGTTGCGATAAAGCAGGGCGAGAAGGGTGGCGTCGAAGAGCGCCATCAGCGTGCTGATGAGGATGAGCTGGCGATGCGACCAGGGCAGCAGATCGGTCAGGGTAAAGCTCCAGCCGGACAGGGTCATCGGAACGCCCGCGACCGGGAGCTCGCGTTCGAGCTGTTTCTTTTGTTCGTTTGTTTCGACCGGGCGATTCGTGGTCACGAAACCGACGCTCAGGAGCGGGTCGTCGGCGAAATAGCGATCGACCAAAAACCACCAGCTCGAAGTGCGCGGGAGCTGCTGGCGCCAATTCGGAACCGGCCGGGTGCCGCGCCCGGTCGCCTCGAGCTGATCGAGCAGGGTGAAACCAGACGCGAAAGTTTCACGGCTGAATCCTTCCTGCGCGATCGCGCTCTCCAGGGCCTGCCGCGCCGCGCCGAAGTCGATCGCGCGCAGGCGAAGGCGATTTTGTTCGATCAAGCGGGGCGAGAGCGCGAGGGCGGCCGGGGTCGAGAAACCCTTGATCGCTCCCGTTTTCTCCAGGTCCCGCCAATGCGTCTCCAGTTTCTGCCAGTCGTCGTGCAGTTGTTCCTCGTTAGGCGCGCGCACGATTCCGATGACCGGTTCCCAGCGGGTCGGCATTTTCGCCATGATCGTCTGGAGCGCGTAACCGGCGTCGCTTTTCTTCGGCTCCATCGAATGGGTGCTGGCATCGAAGATGAGCGGCGGGCGCGGCGAGAGGGCGATCGCGAAGAGGAGAAGAAGGAGCGGCAGCGCCAACCAAAGAATGAGCCGGGGCGCGCGCAGGGTCTGGCGGACGTAAAGCCTAACGAGAGCGAGAATCCAATCGTGGCGCGGCGGGACCGAGCGTTCGCGGGTGAACAAAAAGAAAACGCTCGTCATAAAAAGCCCGGCCACGAGGATGCCGACCGCGATCAGCACCCCGAGCTGGGTGAAGCCGCCAGAGCCGGCGAGCAGGAGCGCGAGAAAGCCGACCGCGGTGGTGAGGGCGCCGAAAAAGATCGCGCGCCCGAGGCTCGCGACCGCGTCCTCGATCGCCTCGACGTGCGTGCTGCCTTCGTTGCGACCCTGCTGGTAGCGGCCGAAAATGAGGATGGCAAAATCCACCCCGAGCCCAATGAGGATGGCGCACATCCCGATCGTCACCATGTTGAGTTCGCCGAAAATAAGGAGCCCGGCGGCGAGCGCGACGAGGCAGCAAAGGAGCAGCGAAAAACCCATCCCGAGGAGGGGCAACCAGCGCCCGAAGCCGATAAAAAAAACGCCGCCGACGAGCAGGATCGAACCGAGCAGGGTGACGATAATGTCGTGCCGCATGCTGAGAGAAATCTCGGCCACGTAGGCGGAGCGACCGGTAACGAGGACTTGCAGCGGGGCGCTCCCCTCCCAGCCCTCGCCCGCCTTGGCGCGGAAAGCGTTCACCTTTTCCATCAGGACCTGGCAATCGAAGGCGCTGATCGACGGTTGATTGGTGACGGCGAGAAAAATGCGGGTCGTGCGATCGGGTGAAGTGAGCGGCTGCCCTTCCTGGAGAGCAGCA
This sequence comes from Spartobacteria bacterium, assembly GCA_040007175.1. Lineage (GTDB taxonomy): Bacteria > Verrucomicrobiota > Verrucomicrobiia > Chthoniobacterales > UBA10450 > Palsa-1392. The sequence continues at coordinate 1,628 of JBDTVP010000092.1, read as the reverse complement.
TTGCCGGCGAACGGCTTGAGCGCGGGCGCGACCACGCCTAACGGATCGAGTGAAAGTTCAAACTCGGGCCGGGGCGAGCCGGCTTCGATTTCCTGGTGCAAACGGCTGAGCCGGGCCTGGAGATTGGCCGGCTGCAGGATGGCCATCGTCTCGTCGAAAGCTTTCGGCTCAAGGTTGAGGAGGAGCGGCACGGCGAGACCCTGCAGGTCGGTGATTCCATCCGGCGTTTCGATCGGCGAACCGCTCAGGACGCGCGTGCTCCAAGGCTGCTGGCGGAGGCGTTCCGCGAAGGTCGGCGCGAATTCTTCGAGCCGTTCTACGTCGTTAGGCTGGGCGACCAGCGCGAAGGTGAGTTCGCGGGTCTGGGCGAAGTCGCGGTTGTAAACCTTGAGTCCCTGGACCGACGCGAATTTTCCGGGAAGGAGGTTGAGGACCTCGGTGTCGAGCGTCAAGCGGGTGACGAGCACATAGAGGCTCGCGCCCGCGAGGAGCGCGACGGCGATCCAGAGGAGGCCGCGGCGTTCGGTGACGAGACGGGCGATAAATCGGGAGTACGACATCGGCGACCGCGGCGGTCAGAAGGCGAAGACGAAGTGTTCCGAACCGATGTCCTGACGGATGAGCGGTTGATTGGTTGAGCGGAGGAGCAGGCCACGGAGGGAGACCCAGCCGCGGAGCCGGGCCGGCGTTTCGTTAGGCGGACCGGACCACGAACCGCGGGCGAGGGGACCACTGACCCGGACAAATTTATCGTCCTGCCGCACGGTCAGGAGAGCAACGCCAGGACCTTTGCTGAAGGTGAGCTCGAAATCGCCCTGGCTGGAATAACGAACCAGGACTTCACCGATGAGCGAGGTGGTTGTTCCGGCATATTGCAACTGGCCGATCTTCGATTGCCAATCCGGCTCGGGCGAGGCGAACTGGTGACGGATGGTCTGGCAACTCGTGAGGCAAAAGAAGAGGAGGCAAAGCGCGAAGTTCGGTCTGCTCATCCCCCGCATTCTGGGGAACGCAGGCCGTTGGCAGGCTGCATTTGGCCGCGGCCGGTGCTCCCTGAAGGGCACTCTCGTCCACGTTTTCTGGCGAAAAAGCATTGTTCGTTAGGCCGCGGAACGGAGCGCTTCCTCCAGCGGCCGAGTGTTTTTCCCGGGCACCAGCGTGCGGCGCGGGCAGAGCGGGAAATAACGCTGCAGCCGCACGATGAAATAGAAGAGCGCCATGCGCCAGCGGATGCCGAAGCTGCCATGGACGTTGCCGGCGAGGACGGCGTTCACGGCCGGCGGGATCTGGAGGAAATCCTGTGGATGCAAAAAGACCTCGATGAATTCCTTCGAATACCAGGCCTCGACGAAACGCAGATAACCTTTCATGACCCGGCGGAGAAGGCGCTCGTATTGCGCGAAAAGCCGCGGTGCTTTGCTCGGCTGATCGAGCACCACGTTCAGAATATCGGCACTCTGTTCGCCGGCCAGGAGCGCGAGGAAAACCCCGCTGCTGAAAACCGGATCGATAAACCCGGCGGCGTCGCCCGCAAGCAGCCAGCGGTCACCCGTTAGGCGGCTTTGGCGGTAGGAGAAATCGGCGCTCGCGTAGGCCGGGGTGACGCGTCGAGCGTGAGTCATGCGCCG
>JBDTVP010000091.1:0-8427 GCA_040007175.1 Spartobacteria bacterium | reverse complement strand
TCCTGCGGCGAGAGTTTTTCGGCATGACCGATTACTTCGCGCTCCTCGAGGAAGCGCGGCGTCCCTGGCTCGATCCTGAACAGCTCAAGGAAAAGTATTTCGCGCGCAGCCGCACGGCGCCGCCGGACGCCGGGTTGAATGAGTCGTTCCGCGTCCTGAGCGATCCCAAGTTGCGCCTGCAACATCTCCTCACTCTGGAAGGCGCCGAACTGCCGGCCGGCCGGCCCATCCCGCCGACGGTGGCGGATTTGTTTTGGAACACCGGGACGCTGCTGCGCGAAGTCGAGCGTTTCCTGCTCCAAAGCGCCGCGGCCACCGGCGCGCTGGCGCGTTCTCTCTTAAAGGGCGAGCAAACGAAACTCACCGCCAGCCTGGCAAAGCTGGAGGAACAGTTGCGCGCGGCCTACGAATCCGAGCTCACGCGAATCCGGCAACTCGACGCGACCTGGCAAACGAATTCGCCTAACGAATTGGCGCCGTTGATCGAGCTCTACGATTCCATTTCCTATCTCTCCAAGCTGGTCGAGCGCACCGCGGAAAAGCGCCATCAGCTCGACGTGGCCTAACTAAAAAAGGCGATTTGCTCTTGCCAGCGCGGCTCTTTGCGCGAATATGTTCACATGCTCACTCCCGGGCAGAAGAATATCCTGCAATTCATTCAGACCGAGCAGCGGACGAAAGGCCTGACCCCAAGTACGCGCGAAATCCAGGAGCACTTTGGTTTCGCCAGCCAGACCTCGGTCATGCAGTACATCGCCGCGCTCGAGCGGAAAGGTTTTCTCCAGCGGCATCCCGGGAAGGCGCGCGCCTTGATCACCTCCGCGCCGCACAGTCGCGTCGTCGATGTTCCGATTTACGGTGAAATCCCGGCGGGCATGGCGACGCTGGCCGAGCAAAATATCGAAGGGCACATCGCGCTCGATTTGGATTCGGTTAATGCCTCTCGCAGCGCGCGCACTTTTGCCTTGCGGGTGCGGGGCGATTCCATGATCGGCGCGCACATTCTCGATGGGGATCTCGTGATTTTGGAAGATCGGCAGACCGCCAGGAGTGGCGATATCGTGGCCGCGTTGATCGATGGCGAGACGACCTTGAAACGTTTCGTGACCGAGCGGGGTCGGCCGTATTTGAAAGCCGAGAACCCGCAATTTCCCGATCTGATCCCGGCGCGCGAGTTGCGGATTCAAGGGGTGATGACGTCGCTCGTCCGAAAGCAATTGTCCGGCGGCAGAGTGTGCTCGTAACGGGATTCGTTTTGTCATCCTGAGCCGCGGAGACGGCGAAGGATCTCACACTCTGGGTGCGACGTTGCTTTTGCTGGCGTTGGTCGCGCGCCGCTTGTGAGATCCCTCTCCGTCCTGCGGCGGATCGGGATGACAGATGGAATATCGGCGAATCGGGAGGATAAAGCGAAGATGTGTTTTTGAACATGTCACGCTCCCATGCCATGCTTCGGGATGGCGGCGAGCAGGATCATCGATCTGCGAAAACTTCTGGCGGAACGTTTCCCGCAGGAGGCGTTGCCGACTGCGGATCGGTTCGTCACCGGGCTGCAAATTTTTGACGAAACGCCGGCGGGTGGCTTGGCCAAAGGCGCCATCACCGAGCTGACCAGCGCGCCGGGAAACGCGGGCAGCGCCACCATCCTCGCGGCGCTTTTGCAACGCGTCGCGCGCGAGCGCTCGTTTCTCGCCTTGATCGACGGGCGCGATTCGTTCGATCCGGCTTCCCTGGATGCGACCGCCTTGCGGCACCTGCTTTGGGTGCGTTGCCGGAAAGCCACCGAGGCGATCCAGGCGGCTGATCTGCTTTTGCGCGACGGAAATTTTCCGCTCGTCGTTTTGGATCTGGTTCTCAATCCGGTGCCGGAATTGCGCAAGATTCCGTCGAGCAACTGGTATCGGCTGCAGCGCCTGGTCGAGTCGGCGCCGACCGCCTTTCTCGTCCTGACCCGGCAAAGCATGATCAGCAGCGCGCAATGGAAGCTGGCCCTGGAAAATCGCTGGACCCTGCCGCAGCTCGATTGGGAGGCGGCCGATTTGCAGGCGCAGTTGAAGATCCGCGTGCAGCGCGCTCAGCCTAACAAATGGAGGAGCGCGACCATCACCGCGCAAGCAAGCTGATGTTCGCAGCGCTTTACCTGCCCGATTTTGCCTTGCAGTCCGCTCTGCGGCCGGAGCCGGAACTGGCCGCGCAGCCAGTCGCGGTGCTCGAGAATGATGAGGCGAAGGCGACCATTTGGCAGGTCACGCCGAGCGCGGCGGAAGCGGGCGTGCGGCCGGGCCTGACCCCGAGCCAGGGACTGGCGCGTTGTTTGCGGTTGGTCATCAAATCGCGCGCCTGGGCGCAGGAGAAAATCGCCGGCGACATTCTTCTCCATCACGCGGCCACGCTCGCGCCAGAGATCGAAGCGACCGCGCCCGGGGTCTGCACGGTCCATTTTACCTCGGTGAAGAATTGCCGGGAAAATATCGAGCGTGTCGTTAGGCAACTGGCCCAGTTGCAATTGACCGCGCAAGCCGGTCTCGCGGCCACGCCCGACCTCAGTTTTCTCGCCGCCTGCCTGGCCCGGCCGATCTTGCAGATCGACGATCCGAAAAAATTTCTCGGGCCGCTGCCGATCGAGACGTTGCGTCAGCTCTGCGGATGAGAACCAAACCGGATTAACCGGAAAAAACTGTCGCCCACGCCTTCTTAAAAAATCCAAAAAAACCTGTTAATCCTGTCCAAAATTTTCCCGTTAAACATTAGCCGCCGGCGTAGTCAGGATACTTTTGATGGAGCTGCGTGTTGGCACGCTCGGCTTCGCTCGGTTTGCCGGCTTTTTCGTAGGCTTTCACCGCCTTCGCCAAAGCCTGCGGCGTGATTTCGGGGTCGTCGTAGAGAAGCGCGATGCTCATGAACGCCTTGCCCGCATCTTCGAATTGTTCTTTCTCCATTTCGACTTCGCCGGCCAGCAGCCGCGCCTGCGCGTTGATCCGGCCTTCCGGTTGCAGAGTCATGATTTCCTCCGCGATCTTCTGCGCGTCGTCGGGTTTGTGCGCGCCGATCTTGGCCGCGCCGAGGGCGAGGAGTGCTTTCGCTTTGGCCGCCGGATCGCTCGTCGATTCGAGGAATTTCTGGAGCGAAGTTTCCGCGTCGGCCGGTTGGTTCAATCTCATCTGCGCGTCGCCGAGATAAAACCAAAAGTCTGGCTTCACCGCGCTCACATTGGCTGCCTGGCTCAGCGCGCCGAGATATTTGGCCGCGGCGGCATAGTCGTTCGCGTTATACGATTCCAGCCCCAGCCATTCGAGAATCTCCGCCGGCACCCCGCCGTTAGGCGACGCGACGTAAAATTGGTCCACCTCCCTGGCCAGTGCGTCGCGGTTTTTCAGGTAAAAATACGACGACATGATCCGGAGCGCGGCCGGGGTTCCGTACTGCTCCTGGTTCAGCTTGCGCGCCTGATCCATCTCCGCGATCGCGCTCTCGTACTCCTTCGCTTCGAAGGCGGACTTGCCGATATAATAGTGCGCCTGGGCAGCGGCCGTGCTCTTCGGATATTCCTTCAGGAGTTGTTGGAACGTCGTCGTCATCCCCTTGGCGTCGTCCATTTGTCCGAGGATGAGAGCTTTTTGCTGGAGCGCGGCTTCGCGTTCGCGCGCTTTTGGGTAGCTGGTCAGGAGCTGCTCGAGATCGCTTCGGGCGCGTTCGTATTGTTTGTTAGTCTGGAAAGCGAGCGCGCGCTGCGCGAGGGCCGAGGGCACCTGGGAGTTATCGGGAAACGCCTGCAGAAAATACCCAAACGCGTCGATCGTTTGGTCAGGCGCCTTGGTTTGCACGTAACACCAGCCGAGTTTGAAAGCCGATTCGGCGCGCAGCTTGGCCGACAACTTGGAATCGCGCAGCCCGGCGTAGAGCGGCGCCGCCCCAGCGAAATCCTTCTCCTTATAGAGCGCCTCGGCCTTGAGCAGCTTCGCCTGGTCCGAGCGTTCGCCGTCCGGATTCTCCTTGATGAAAGTATCGACCTCCGCCCGCAAAGCCGGGTCGCTCGCGTTATAGAGTCCGATCAGGCGCTGGTATTGCGCGTCCTTCGCCTCCTCGCGGCCCGGATATTTTTGGATGATCTGCCGATAAATATCCTGCGCTTCCTTGAAATTCCCGAGCTGCCGCTGGCTGTTCGCGGCCAGTAACATCATCTCGGCGCGCACTTCTTCCGGCACCTGATCCTTGCTCTTCTGATAATCGGCGACCGCTTGTTCGTACTGGCCCGCCTGATATTCGAGACGGAGCAATCCGACCGCGGCGATCCCACTCCAGCGTCCGGCCTCCGGTAAATTTCTGCCCTTCTGGAGAAGAGCGGTCGCCTTCGCCGTCATCGCTTTATCGGCTTTGCCAGCCTGCGCGAGATCGAGCGCGACAAGGCCGGCGCGGACAGTGGCTTCCGCCTTCAGCGAAGCTTTGCTCGTCTCGCCGGCGAGCGCTTCGAATTGTTGCAGCGCATCGGCTTTGCGCCCGGCCGCGAGGAAAATCGCGCCGACCGCGAGCCGCGAATCATCGCGAAACGGATTCGGATTTTTGACCTGTATGACCTGCTGATAGACATCGCGCGCCTCGTCTTTCCTTCCGAGATTCTCGAGGCAACGTCCTTCGAAATAACGCGCCGAAAGAGAGAGCGCGGATCCTTTCGCCTTCGCCGCCGCGCGGTGAAACAACGGCAGCGCGGAGTCATAGTTATTTTCGTTAAAAAAGATTTCCGCGAGACCGTAGGAGGCCGGCCCGGCCAGTTCGTTCTCGGGAAATTCCTTCACCACACTTTGGAAACTGGTCCGCGCGGCCGCCGTCCGCTTCAGCGCGCGATACGCTTCGCCCATGTAGAAAAGCGCGGTCACGCGGTCGGCGGAGTTTGGGTAGAGACCGAGGAATTTTTCGTATTCCGGCACCGCGAGATCGTAGATCTTGCGCCCGAAAAGCGCGTTGGCGTAATTGATCTGACGTTGCTCCGCCGACTCGCGGCTCTCGCTTGCGCCTTCCTCCGCTGGCGGCCGGGACGCGGCCGGAGCGACGATCGCTGGTTCGTCGGGCACCGGCAGCGCGCGCATGATCGTCGGCGCAGGCGCGGCCGGCGGCGTCTCGACCGGGATCGCGCGAGCCACCGGCGGTTGCGCCGGTTGCACGGGAATGGCGCGCCGGACCGGGACGTTATCCTGCGCGAGAACGATCGAGTGAAAGCCCACCGTCGCCGCGACCAGGAGCGCGACTCTGCCCCGCCGCGACCTCATTTGGCGGTCGCGAAAGCGACGTTGGAGACGCCGGCCTGGCTGCAAATGTTCAACACCCCAACGATATGTTTGTAGGCGCCGGTTTCATCACCGCGGATCACCACCGCCTGGTCGGGATTCAACTTCACCAGGCCCTGCAACATCGTCGTTAGGTCGACCTCCGAAAGAGTCCGCCGATTCACGACCACGGCGCCATCGGATTTCACATTCACGATCACATCGCCGATCGGCGCCGATTTTTCCTGCGCCGCGCTCGCCTTCGGCACCTTCACATCGAGCTCGTTTTCGTTCCGGGCCGCGTTCCAGGTGATGAGAAAAAAGATGAGGAGCAGCAGGAGCACATCGACCAACGGTGCGAGTTGGATGCCGGGATGCTGCGAAACGGTGCGACTACGAAAGTTCATCGTTCGGGAAGTGCTGCGGGATGCGAGTTTCGCGATGCGGGTTGCGGGATCTCCGGGTTCATCAAGTATCCCGCAGCTCGCATCGCGCAACCCGCATCCCGCTCAAAATTCATCTTCGAGCAGGACCGGCGCGCGTTCCCGGCGGCGGTTTTGCTGGAGCGTGAGGAGGGAAATAATGTGGGTGCTGGCCGATTCCAGGTCGGAGACCAGCCGTTGCGCGCGCCCGCGGAAGAAAGCGTAGAAGATCATCGCGGTGATGCCGATCCCGAGACCGCCGCAGGTATTGATGAGCGCCTCGCTGATCCCCTTGGAGAGAAGAATGTAGCGCGAAGGTCCCATCTCCGAGCCGAGCGCGCCGAAGGAGCGGATGATGCCGATGACCGTGCCGAACAAACCGACAAGCGGACCGATCGTCGCGATATCGGCCAGGTAAGTGACGCGGTTATTCAGATTGGTCGCGACCCGGGTGCCTTCCGTTTCCGCGATCTCACGCGCCTGCGTCAGGTCGGCATTCGGATTCTTCGTCATGAAATCGAGCGTCTTCTGCACCACGCGGGCGATCGCTTCGCCGTGCCGATTTGAAACCGCGAGCAGGCCGAGATAATCGCGCTTGCGCAGGAGAGCATCCGCCGTCGCCATGTAGCCGCTGGTCACGATCGCGCCGCGCCGGATTGTGAAAAGATAAACGATGATCAGCATCACCGTGAAGACGGAGATGAGAAAAAGCAGAAGCATCACCGGGCCGGCCGCGATCATCGCCTCGAGGATATTCGTCGTGTGTGGGAGGGCGGGTTGATCGGGTCCCGGAGCTTGCGCGAGAGCGGAGCCGGCGCTCGCGAATGCAACGAGCAGTGAAAGGAAACTTTTCATGCTCAAATCGGGCTTAGCATAGGCGCGAGGCGTGACGATGCAACTTCATCGGAGGAGAGACAACGCGCGGCCGACGAGCGTTCATCCTTCGCTCCCCGTTCGTGCATCTGCTCGTCGTCGTGCGCGTTCTTTCTCCGAGCACGAGGAAAAAAAGCGCAGCAGTTCCGCATGTAAAATAACCGGGGCAGGCTTGCGTTGGCGCAGAAATCCGGACCGGAGGCGGCCTGTGAACCCGTGCGCTCGCCCGTGGCGGGAAGGGGAACGGGGCAGCCCGCGCCATCGCTTGGAGGGGGCGAGAGCGTCGGCGAGCCAGCGGGAGGCCGATCGTCCCTTCCTGGGAAAACCGCAAGATGTAGTGAAATGCCCCCAGCGACTCCACAAACGGTACCATAATCACGAAGAAGAGAGGTCACATCACGAAGAAGAGAGCTCTAATCACGGAGAAGAGAGGTGGCATCACGAAGAAGTGAGGTCGCATCGCGGAGAAGTGAGGTCACATCACGGAGAAGCGAGCTCACATCGCGGAGGAGAGAAGCCCAGTCACAGACGATCGAGGTCAAAACACGGTGCTCTGAGATGGCCCGAGTCGCCTGCTTCCACCGCCCCCAAACCGCCACCCCTGGCGAAGCCTGCCTTGCCGCTTAACCCGCCATACGACCAGGCAACGTTGCCACACAACCGACCCCGACACGTTTGCTTGGCGACTCGATCCGCCATGTTCCCAGCCCCTCGGAGGAATTATACTTGACCCAGCAGCAGATTTTTCCCATACCAGCCTCGCTGTGTCCGCCGCCCCACCGACCAAATCCATCCCGTTGGCCCGCCCCAGCGAAGGCCCCGCCGCCCACACCGGCCGCCCGCCGCGCCTGCTCGACCGCGTCCGCTGGCACCTGCGGGTGAAACATTATTCCCTCCGCACCGAGCAAGTCTATCTCCAGTGGATCCGGCGCTTCATTCTTTTTCACGAGAAACGTCACCCCGAGAAAATGGGAGAGGAAGAGATCGCCGGCTTCCTCAGTCATCTCGCCATCGATGGGCACGTCGCCGCCTCCACACAAAACCAGGCTTTGAGCGCTCTCCTCTTTCTCTATCAGCAAGTGCTCGACCGGAAACTCGATTACCTCGCGGGAGTCGAGCGCGTCAAGCGACCGCCCAAGCTGCCTGTGGTCCTCACGCGGCAGGAAGCCCACGCCGTCATCGCTCATCTCCCCGGCGATTACCGGTTGATGACAGAACTCCTCTATGGCAGCGGACTTAGGCTTCTCGAGTGCCTGCGCTTGCGCGTCAAGGACATCGACTTTGGCTACGATCAGATCATGGTGCGCGACGGCAAGGGGCTGCGCGAACGTCGCACGCTTCTTCCGGCCCGGCTCAAACGTCCGCTCCGCGAGCATCTCGAGCGAGTCCGAAGAATCCATCAGGCCGATGTCGCCCAGGGGGCCGGCGACGTCTATCTGCCTTTCGCGCTGAAACGAAAATATCCCAAGGCCGCGTGTGACTGGCGTTGGCAGTGGGTCTTCCCGGCGGCCAAGCGCTCCGTCGACCCCCGCTCCGGCGCAACGCGCCGCCATCACGTCCACGAAAAGAACCTGCAAAACGCAGTCAAGCGAGCTATTTATGCCACTGGCGTACCAAAAGCTGCCAGTTGCCATACTTTTCGCCACAGTTTTGCCACCCACCTGCTTGAAGCCGGCTACGATATTCGCACCGTCCAAGAGTTGCTCGGACACAAAGACGTCTCAACCACGATGATTTACACCCACGTGCTAAACAAGCCTGGGCTGGGCATCCGCAGCCCCCTCGACACTCCTGCCGGCGTCGACTGAATCGCCATGTTATACGAAAAATTCTTCGTAATTAATTGCGAACTTTCGCACAATTCTCGTTAG
>JBDTVP010000090.1:0-8531 GCA_040007175.1 Spartobacteria bacterium | reverse complement strand
GAGACGCTCATCCGGGTCGGCCGCGAAGAGGATCCCAACGTTCTCTTTTCCTACGCGAGCTATCCGCCGACCGAGTATCTCCTCCCGCAAAACGTTGATTTTTTCTGTTTCAACGTCTACCTACACGATCAGCGGGACTTCGAAAAATATCTCCTGCGCCTGCAAAATCTGGCCGAGGAAAAACCGCTCATGCTGGGCGAATTCGGGATGGATACGATCCGCCACAGCGAGGACGAGCAGGCCGAAATGCTCAGCTGGCATGTCGACAGCGTGGTCCGCTGCGGTCTCGCCGGGACGATCTTCTTCGCCTGGACGGACGAATGGTTTACCGGCGAGCAGGAGATTACCGACTGGTCGTTTGGGCTCGTTAGGCGCGATCGCTCTCCGAAAAAATCGTTCTTCGCCTTGCAGAATAAACTTGGTCAGGATGATGCCGCCCTGCCGCATCGCGATTTGCCGCAAACGCCTTTCGTCTCGGTCATCGTTTGTTCCTATAACGGCGGAAAGACGCTGGAGGAATGCCTCGAGTCGTTAGGTAAAATCAATTATCCGGCCTACGAAGCGATCCTGGTCGACGACGGTTCGACCGATAACACGCCCGAGATCGCGGCCCGTTTTCCTAACGTGCGCTACATCCGACAGGACAATCACGGCCTGAGCTACGCGCGTAATGCCGGCGCGGCCGCGGCCCAGGGCGAAGTGCTCGCCTACACCGACTCCGACTGCATGGCCGATCCGGATTGGCTTTATTACCTGATCGGCACGCTGGTGAGCGGCGATTACGCTGGGGTGGGCGGACCGAACATTTCGCCGCCGGCGGAAAATTGGGTTCAGGCCTGCGTCGCTGCGGCGCCCGGCGGACCGAGCCACGTGCTCCTGACCGACACGGTCGCGGAGCACATCCCGGGTTGTAACATGGCCTTCTATCGATGGGCGTTCGACACCGTGGGCGGGTTTGATATTGAGTATCGCAAGGCAGGCGACGACGTCGATTTCTGCTGGCGCTTGCAACAGGAAGGCCACGTCATCGCCTTTGCTCCCACCGCGATCGTCTGGCATCACCGCCGCTTTACGTTAGGCGCGTTTCGCAAACAGCAGGCCGGTTATGGCGAAGCGGAATCGATGTTGCGCTTTAAGCACCTCATTTTTTTCGGCCCCACCGGGACCGCGAAATGGCGCGGGCAGATCTACGGCTCGCCGCGCTTCAGCTGGTTCATCAATCGCCCGATCATCTACCACGGGGTGTTCGGCGAGGGTTTTTTCCAGTCGATCTATCCGACCCCGCAATCGGAAATCGCGAACTATCTGAGCAGTGTCGAGTGGTTCGCGTTGACGCTCTTTCTTTTCGGCCTCGGAATCTTTTTGCCGGTCCTGCGCGTCGTGCCCTATCTGATGCTTGGGGGCACGCTCTGCGTCGCGCTTTCCTACATGTTGCGCGCACGGATCGAGCCGAAATTCGATACGGTCCCGGCACGGTTGCTCGTCATGTTCCTCGCCTTCGCGCAGCCGCTCGTGCGCGGCTGGAATCGATATTTCACCTGGCTGGAATTCAAGCGCACCCCGCGAGGCGTGATCGGGACGCATGAGAAAATGCCGTCGCGCACCGCCGGCCGCGGCAATCTGCGCCGGCGCAATTACTGGAGCGAAGACGGGATCGAGCGGAACGCGCTTTTGAAATCCACTTTCGAGCTGCTCGAGGAAGAGGGCTGGAGCTACTCGGCCGATACCGGCTGGAAAGAATGGGACATCCAGATCTACGGAAATTTCTTCTGGAGCGTCGTCCTGCAAACCGTGACCGAATACCACGGCGGGCCGAAATGCCTAACGAGAGTGCGGCTGCGTTACCGCTTCGTCACCACCACGGTCATCATCAACCTGCTCATCATCGCGATGATCCTCTACCGCGACCTGAACAGCGGCGGGCTGGATCTGCGCATTCTGATTCCCTACGCGCTCTTCCTTATCTTCCTCGGGTCGCGCGCCCGACGCTTGAAGCGCCGGGTGGCAGAGATCGTGGATGTCGCGGCTTACCGGCTCGGCCTGCAACGGATCGGAAAAAAGGGAGCCGCCGATGTCATTCCTTAGGCAAGCACGCTTTTGGCTCGCGCTCCTGGCCGAGATCGTTCTCCTCGCGTTGCTTCATCGTTTCGACGACTGGCGCTTCGCCGGGATGCCGATCAAGTTCGTCGAGATCGCGGTTCTCTGCGGGATCGCTTTTTTTGCGGCGGCTTCCGCGTTTAATCGAGAAGCGACCGGCCGCTGGGTCGCGCTCACTTTTTGGGCGACGACGATTTTCCTGCGCCTGGTCGCGCTCCCACTCGAGCCGGGGGACGACGTCTGGCGCTACCAGTGGGAGGGGAGAGTGCAAAACGCCGGTTTTAATCCCTACCTTCTCGCGCCTAACGACGAGCAACTGGCGCCGGTCCGTGAGGGCTACGCGGATTGGAACCGGATCAATCACCGCGATTTCAGCGCGATTTATCCGCCGGGCTCGGAGCTGGTCTTCGCCGGAATCAGCCGGTTTACCTCCGGCCCGCTTGCTTACAAATTGCTCTTCGCCATCGCGGATCTCGGCGCGATCGCCGTGCTCCTGCGTTTGATCGGCGGTCGGGCGCGCTATGCGGACGCGGCCTGGTATGCGTGGAATCCGCTCGTCGTTTACAGCTTCGCCGGCGCGGCGCATTTCGACAGTCTCATGATCCTGCCGATGCTGGTCGGCATTCTTTGTTTCGTGCGCAGCCGCGCGGCGACCGAGACGAAGGAGCAATGGCGCTGGGCGATCTTCGGCGCGGTGGCGCTGGGCGCGGCCATCTCGATCAAGCTGGTTCCGTTGCTGCTCCTGCCGATCTGTGTTTTCGCGCTGGGCCGTCGCGCCTGGGCGTTGCTCCTCAGTCTCGGCATTCCAGCGCTCCTCAGCCTGCCTTTCGGCGCGCCGCAGGTTCCGATTTGGGAATCGTTAGGGCGTTTTGTTTACGTGGCACGGGTGAACGACATGTTTTGGTGGCTGATCGAGGAAACAATCTGGCCGAATCCGCACCAGAAGAATTTCAGCTATAACGTCGTCATTCTGGTCGCGGTCGTGCTCGTCTCGCTCCTTTTTTGGCGAAATTGGCGGCGCGGTTTGTTTTGGGTCATGGGCACGGCGCTGGTCCTGAGCCCGATTCTGCATCCTTGGTATTGCACCTGGATTCTGCCGCTGGCCGCATGGCGTCGGAACGAAGCCTGGCAAGTGCTCTCGATCACGATCTTCGCCTATTACCTTTTCTGGGACGAACGGCTCTTCATGTTGCCGTGGCATTCGGAGCCCTGGTTGCGCGGATTTATCCTCATCCCGCCGATCGTGGCCACGCTCTTCGCACTCCGGAGACGCTCGCTGCCTAACGAGTTGGAAGCCTGATCGGGATTGGCTCCAGGTTGCGTGTCACGCCCGGGTTTGATTGAACGCGCTCTCTTGTAACCGCCGAAAGTCCTCCGGGATCGGCGCCTCGAAAAAGAGACGCTCTTTCGTCCCGGGATGCGTGAACCCGAGCTTCCAGGCGTGCAACATCTGGCGCGGCGCGGACCCGGCTTTTCCGTAGAGTGCATCGCCGAGGATCGGATGGCCCAAATGCTGAAGGTGGACGCGAATCTGGTGCGTCCGGCCGCTATGCAACGCGCACTCGAGCAGGCTAACGCCGTGTCCGAATTGCAGAACGCGATAGTCGGTCTTCGCCACTCGGCCGCGCGCTTCGGTGATCGCCATTTTTTTCCGATTCACCCGGTGCCGGCCGATCGCGGCGTCGATCGTGCCGTGCGGTTTTTTTAACTTCCCGGCAACCAATGCGAGATAGATTTTCTTTACCTGGCGCTCGGCAAACTGTCTCGCCAGCTCCTGGTGCGCGGCATCGTTCTTGGCCACGACGAGGCAGCCACTCGTGTCCTTGTCGAGACGATGGACAATGCCCGGCCGCTCCTTGCCGCCGATGCCGGAGAGGTTCGTGCAGTGGTGAAGGAGAGCGTTAACGAGCGTATGCGTCTGGTTGCCGGCGCCGGGATGGACGACGAGCCCGGGCGGCTTGTTCAACACGAGCAGGTCGTCATCCTCGAACAGGATCTCGAGCGAAATCTCCTCCGCCTCGGCGTCAATCTCCTGCAACGGCGGGACGGTGATGCGAACGACGTCGCCGGCACGGACGGTTTCGCGGATGCGCGCGTTCGCGCCCTGTAATTGGATTGCGCCCTCGCGAATCAGAGCCTGGAGACGCGCGCGCGAAAATTGCGGCAGGGCCAATGCGAGATAGCGATCGAGCCGCGAACCCGCGTTCTCGTTAGGCACGACGAGCTCGAAGACCGCTGCCGGATCGGCCGATGGCTCCTTTTTGGCCGATTGACAGATTCCGGCCGATTCATCAAGATCGGTCTCACGTATGTTCGATAAAAACTTCATCCTCAAAAGCGGCAGTGCGGTCGCAGCTGCGTTATTCCTCGCAGGCGATCTGGCGGCGGCGGTGATCGTGGTGCCCGCTGACCAGCCGACCATACAGCAGGCGATTAATACAGCCAGCTCGGGCGACACGGTCGTCGTTTCGCCCGGAACTTATTTCGAACATCTCGATTACCACGGCAAAGCGATCACGGTGCAAAGCGCGGCCGGCGCGAGCGTGACGTTTATCGACGGAAGCAGCTCCGGCACGGTCGTAACTTTTCAATCCGGCGAAGGTGTCGGATCGGTCCTGACCGGTTTTACGATTCAGCACGGCAGCGCTTCTTTCGGCGCCGGGATCATGCTCCTCGGAGGATCGCCTACCATTACCGAGAATGTTTTCCAGGCGAACGCGCAGGGCGCCGGAGGCTTTGGCGCCGCCATCGGCGGAAATAGCTCGTCGCCCGCCGTGGAAAGAAACCGCTTCATCAATAATACCTGCGACACACAATTTTCATCCGGCGTGGTGAGCTTCGTGAACAGCTCCTCGCCTCTGGTGATCAACAACCTCTTTGAAAGCAACCCCTGTCGCGCGATCAACATTGGCGTGCCCGTGGAGGGTCACCCGGTCGTGGCGAACAACACCATCGTGAAGAACAGCGTCGGCATTTACGTGGACGCGCGCGTGCCCACCTCCGGCCAGCTTTACGCCAACAACATCGTGGTCGGAAACGACGTCGGACTGAATGTGGCTTTTCTTAGCCCCGGCAACGAACCGAACTTTCAGGAGAACCTCGTTTTTCGGAACGCGGTCAATTATTCCGGCATCGCCGACCAGACCGGTTCGAACGGGAACCTTTCTCGCAATCCGAGGTTCGCCGGTTACGCCAGGGCAAACTATCAGTTGCGCGATCGCTCGCCGGCCATCGATGCCGGCACCTTGTCGGTTCCAAATCTTCCGGCGACGGATTTTGCCGGAAACCCGCGGGTTGTGGATGGCGATGGCAATGGTTCGGCCCTGCCGGATATGGGAGCCTACGAGTTTATTCCTTAGCCGCGCCTAACGAAACCTAACGAGTCGGATAGTCCTGCGCGCAGGCGCGGCGATTGCCGCCCAGGCCGGGGATGTTAAGATCCCGCGATGGCTTCGAGTGAGAGCGGCAAGCAGGTGCAGTCCTGTCCGAGTTGCGGGGAGCCGGTCGCCACCGCCGGGCTCGATCCCTTTGCGAAAGTCGAGTGCCCGGCCTGCGGTGTGCCGTTACGGGTCGAACGCATTTTCGAGACCTACCTCGTGGTCGAGCCGCTCGGCACCGGCGGGATGGGCTCGGTTTACAAGGCGCGCGACACGCGGCTGAATCGCTTCGTCGCGCTCAAGCTGTTGCGGAAAGAATTTGCCGGCGACGCCACTTTCACCGCGAAGTTGCAGGAGGAAGCGCGGATCACTGCGTCGATCAAGCATCCGCATGTCGTCGAGGTCTTCTCGGTCGGAGAAGATCACGGGCAATTCTACGTCGTGATGGAGCTGGTCGATGGCGGGAGTCTCGACGATCGGATTGAAGACGAAAAGCGCATTTCGGAATTGCAGACGCTCGAGCTCGGTTTGCAGGTGGCGAAAGGACTCCAAGCCGCGCTCCAGGCGGGGCTGATTCATCGCGACATCAAGCCGGGGAACATTCTTTTCGAGGAACGGACACGGGCCAAGATCGTCGACTTCGGGCTCGCGCTTTTTGCGGCCCAGCACGCCGCGGAAACCGATGACGAAATCTGGGGCACGCCTTATTACGTCGCGCCGGAACGTCTCACCGGCGAGAAAGAAGATTTTCGGAGCGATCTCTTCAGCCTCGGGGCGACGCTTTTTCACGCCATCTCGGGCCGGCCGACTTTTGTCGATGAAACGCAGTCGGCGGCCGAGCTAAAAAAGCTCAAGTCAAATCCGGTCCCGTTGCGGGAGGTGGCGCCGGATGTTTCCGCGGAAACGGCGGCAGTGATCGACCAGATGCTGCGGCCGAGCCCGGGCGATCGACAGAGTTCCTACCAGGAACTGATCGCGCAACTCGACGTGGCCCAGGCCGCCTTCACGGCGCGGGAGAAGGAATTGCGCGGCCGCTGGAGCCTGCCGGTGCGCGTGCTGGTTTCGTTAGGCGTGCTCGCCGTCGTGGGCTTGCTCGTTATTGGGGTCGTCCTTGGCCTCCGCCATCTTCCGCGGCGCGCCGCCGCGCCCGCGCTTGCGTCGGAGGAACTCACGGCCACGCCCGGGCCCGGCGATCTCCAGGCGCAGTTAGGCGCAGCGCGGCGCGAACTGCAGGCCGGCCATTACGGAACCGCCGAGGCGCTTTTTCGCGAGCTGACGGCGAACACGCCTAACGTTGCGCCGGCAGCTGATCTTTCGGCCGGGCTGCAGCTTTGGGAACGCGGTGAATTCGCTCAGGCGGCGACGATTTTGGAGCGTTTCGCTGCGCTCCAGCCGGCGCCGGCAGTGGCTTGGTTGGAGGATCTGAAACCGCTCGCGCAGAAACGACTGACCGATTACCGGCTCTACATGGAGTGGCAGAAAATCCGCGAGACGAGCAAGGACCCGGAAGTCGCGCTGCAAAAGATTCGCAAGTTGAGCGCGCGTTTGAAAACCAAAGGCGGGCTCGCCTTTCAACTCGCGGACGAAGAAGCAAAACTTGCGGCGCAGCTCGCGATCCAATCCGAGAAACGGGCGGCCGAAGAAAAGATTCGCACGACGGAGGAAACTCCGCGCTTCCAGGCGGCTCTGGCGCAGGAACGCAAGGCGCTGGCGGCCTACCAATTCGACGAGGCCGTCGCCGCGCTGGAGAAATTGCAGCTCACGGCGGAGACGGTGAAAGCAGAGCGCGACGCGGAACTGCGGCGCGCGCGCTGGCTGGCGGATTGGAAAACAAAACTGATCAACGATATCAATCAAACCGGTTTTGGCGGCGCGGTGACGGATATCAACGGAGTGCGTTACGACGGCCCGGTGCGACGGGCGCGGGCGGATAAACTGGAGCTCAAGACGCGCTACGGCACCGTCATGACGGGTTGGCTTAATCTTCCGCCCAGGGTGCTACTGACGATGTCCACCGCGTTCATTCGCCCAGCCGTGGCCGATATCGGCGAACGGCAATGGTTGAGCGCCATCTTCGCCGCGCACACCGGACAAACCGAAGCTGCGCATGAATTGGCCGCTAAAGCTGCCGCAGCGAAGACGGAGTTTCGCGAGCTTCTTCCGCGCTATTTTCCCGGCGCAAAAAAGTAACTGGCGCATCTCCTGCTCCCAGAGCGGCATGCGCATCTTTCTTCTCCTCCTGCTCGCTGGGTTGATCGGGACCGCCGCAGCTCTCCCGCTGCCCTTATCCAACAAGGAAATCGCGCTCATGCTCCGCTCCGGTTACTCGAGCAGCACGATCCTCGCGGAGGTCGCGAGCCGCCGGGTGCGCGAGCCGCTCGACCCGGCAACAAAAAAGGCCCTCGCGGAATTCAACGCCAGCCCGGAGTTGATCGCCGCCTTGGAGGGCAACGCCTACGCGGCCTCCAGCACGCAGACCGAGGAGGCGAAACAAAAGGAAACCAAGATCGCCGCAAGCCGCGCAGCTCAGGTTGAGCGAGACCAAAAGTTCAACACGCTCTACCAGGCGCAGCAGCAAGCAGCCCGGGCCAAATCTGCCGATGCCCCGGCGGCCGGAGGGACGCTGATTCTCGATGCGCTAAAGACCAGACTCGTCCGCTGCCACGATGGCTCCATCAGCCCTGCCACCGGAACCGAGCTCGAGAACAAGAAATATGTGGCGCTTTATTACTCCGCCCACTGGTGCGCGCCTTGCCGCAAGTTTACCCCGGAGCTGATCGATTATTACAACCGGATCGCGGCGGCGCATCCGGAGTTCGAGCTGATTTTCGTCAGTTCTGATCGTTCGCGTTTCAGCTGGGAAACCTACATTCGCGAAACGAAGATGCCGTGGCTTGCGGTCAACTACGAGCAACTGGCCGAGCTGGCTGGCGTGAGTGAGATCGGCGGGAAAAGTCTCCCGTCGTTGGTCGTGCTCGACAACGGAAGTCGCATCGTCGCCAGTAGCTACGACGGTGAGAAATATCTCGGCCCGCAGAACGCGCTCGCTACGCTCGA
>JBDTVP010000089.1:0-8570 GCA_040007175.1 Spartobacteria bacterium | reverse complement strand
TCATCCAGGTCGGCCGGACCGGCGTGCTCACCCCGGTCGCGGCGCTTGAGCCAGTGACTGTGAGCGGCAGCACGGTGTCCCGCGCCACGTTGCACAATGAAGACGAGATTAAGCGCAAAGACATCCGGATCGGGGACACCGTCGTGATCGAAAAAGCGGGCGAAGTGATTCCAGCGGTGGTGCAGGTAGTTACCTCAAAACGGTTACCGGATTCAAAGTCCTTCAATTTTCTTGAGCATATTCACGGGAAGTGTCCCGTCTGCGGTTCGAGAATACGAAGGGATCCGAAATTCGTGGCCTGGCGCTGTGAAAATCTTCAATGTCCCGCGCAGGCGACCCGACGATTGGAATTTTTCACCGCACGGGGAGCACTCGATATTGAAAGTGTTGGTGGTATTGTGGCGGATAAATTGGTGGAGCGCGGGCTGGTCAACAATCCAATTGATCTGTTCGAATTGAAGGTCGAGCAGATGGCATCGCTGAATTTAGGAACGGAAGAGTTACCCCGAGTCTTTGGCGAAAAAAATGCGGCGAAGGCCGTTCAAGCAATTGTTCGAGCCAAAACGTTTCCGCTCTCCCGTTGGATTTTTGCTTTGGCTATTCCAAACGTGGGGAAGACAACGGCGCTGCAACTTGCTGCATTCCACGACAAGATGGAGGACATGGCGCCGTCGCCTTTGCTTCGGGATGTTTCTGCCTATCACGAAAAGCGTAAGAAGGTCGCCGGGCTGCGACGAAAGGATCCCCAGACTTATAAACGATTGAAGGATGAAATGGTAGAGATCGGCTTGCGATTGATCGATGCAGGCTTCGCGGAGCAATCCAAAAGCAAGAATGAAAAAGATCCCAGTATCAACACTGAGATTGGGCCTGTCGTGGCGGATTGTGTCATAGAATATTTCGACTCTGTCTCGGGTAAACGAGTTCTGGGCCGGATGAAGCACCTTGGAATCCACCCTAAGAGCGAACGGATCTCTCCCAAGAAAGCCAGGCAACTGCCACTCGCTGGGAAGACTTTCGTCCTGACCGGTACATTGGTTTCGATGACTCGCGATGAAGCGAGCGCGAAAATAGAAGCGCTTGGCGGACATGTCAGCAGCAGCGTAAGCAAGAATACGAGCTATCTACTCGCTGGCGAATCAGCCGGGAGCAAACTCGACAAAGCCGCTCAGCTAGGCATTCCTACTCTCGAGGAAGAGGGATTTCGGAAGATTCTCGGCGAAAAGTAGTGGCATTAATCCAACAGACATTTTGCCAATAATTTCTTGGCCGCACTGAGAGCGTGCTTTGTTTGTTCGACTTGTTTTTCGAGTGAGATCACGCTTCGCAAAGCGGTCTCGACGTCGGTGCCAGCCAACCAGTCAGCCCCTTTGTTACGTCACTCGCGTTGTCACTCACCACGCCTTCTACTAGGCCCTGAAGAATACGAATTCGGTGTTTGCAATACATCCCGTTTTCGCCCGCGGGGCACGTGCAATACGCAGAGAGGTTGTTCCCTTCTCGACGGAACCAAACGCGATAAGGCTCGGCCGCTGATCCCTGAACTAGGAATTCGATCGTTTCCCTCATTAGCGGAACATTCTGATAAGATATCGACGCTATTTTGAAACTCGTTCACAGAACAAGGAGATTAATCGAGGAAGCGGGGAGCAAATTGGAGAAGGCGAAAAAGCTCGGGATCAAAACCCTCGCCGAGCAAGGGTTTGGCAAACTTCTCCCGGGCCAAGCTCGGCCAGGGACGCAATATAGGATTGCTTTTGGTTAGGCGGCGAGACTTCGTGAATTATCCGAACCTACTCCGCCGACTTTACTTCCTCGTCACTCTGCTGATTCCAATCGTCGCCGACGGGGCAGTTTTCCCTGAACGAGCAAAGCGTGCGCGATCATGGGCGACATCGCCTGGACGGAAATAATGTGGGAGGGGCCTTTGCGATGAGCTGGCGGAGCGCTAACTGATCGGGGCACAAAGGCCCTCCCACATTGTCGCCGCGCGACGTTAAGGCGTCTTGCTGTCCGGCGCTTCGAGGCGGAGCGGGACGGCTGATCTTGTGGTCGGGCTAAGTGCCATCGCTTCCGGCTTAGTCGAACCGGCCTGGACGGTGAAAGTGAGCCGCTCTTTTCCGCGCATCACGGTGATCGGCACGGGGTCGCCGGTGCTGAGGAAGAAGGAGGCGTCGATCACATCCTCTGGTTTGTGCACCGGAATTGAGCCGACCTGTAAAAGAATATCGCCGGTCTGCAAGCCCGAGCCGGCGGCCGGCGTGCCCTCGCGGATCTGCGTCATCTCGGCGGTGGAACCCTCGACCGTTTGCCCGGCTTCCTGCACGTCGATCCCGATCCAGCCATGCCGTGCGTCGCCGAAACGCACATAATCGCGCCGAATTTTTTCCGCAGCGTCGATCGGCAGCGCGTAACAGGCGGAGCCGCTATCGACGCTGCTGACGAGGATACCGACGACTTCGCCTTTGAAATTGAGAAGCGGCGCGCCGGCTTCGCCGCGTTGCGTTGGCAGATTTACGCGGAGATGAGTGGTGGAGAAATAACGCCCGAGATATTTGCGATCGAACCCGGCGATCATGCCGAAGCTCGGCGAAACCGGGAGATCAAGCGGGTAACCAATCGCCACGACCGGCGTGGCTAAGCCGAGCTCAGACGATTTCCCGATCGGCAGAAAAGGTGTTGCCGCATCGACTTTGAGCAGGGCGATACCGCTGCGAAGATCCGCCATCAGGCGCGTGGCGTGATATTTTTTCCCTTCGTGTTGGATGGTGAAGTTTTCCGCTTCCCCGCCGACCGAATAGGAGGTGTAAATCGTGCCAGTCGGATCGACGAAAAATCCAGTCCCGGAAAGTTCGCTGTGTTCGTCGAAGGCGTGAATTTTTACCACCGCGCTACCGCAACGCTCGAAGAGCGCTTTGACCTCGCGGCTAATCGCACCGGCCGTGTCCTCCTGGGCACGAAGCGCAGGAGTGAGAAGGAGAGCGACGCAGACAGTGAGAACAGCGGAGCGCGCGCGAAGAAAGTGCGAGCGCGAACCTTCCCTAAAACTTGAAAGACGGCTCATAACTCACTGGCAGCCGATCGAGCACGTAGCGCGGGGGCGCTGCGGTTCGGTGAGTGTAGGCGCTTTCAGTCATCTGACGGGAAAGATCGGGCCCAAGGCTGCGCGTGGCGAGCGACGAGCTTTCATCGCGAAGACTCGTCCTGAGGGTAAAGTTGTCCGGCACCTGCTCGGTCGTCATCTGGTCGATCACGCTCGGCATGGAAGAAACTGGCGTGGCGTCAATGACCGCAACGCTCGGGGATTGCGGCGACTGATAAACCTTCAACGAGAGCACCGCTGCACAGACTAAAACCGCGGCCACAGCGACCGGGTAGGAAGTAAGCGAGGGAATGTTGAAGCGGAAAAGCGAATCGGAGAGACGCTGCCACAGAACACTCCAGACCGGCTGACGGAGCAGTTCGTCGCGCTGACGACGATGAAATTCATGGAGAAAATTTTCGAAGTAACCCGGAGGCGGCTGCTCAAACTTTTTCAAGCGAAGCAATTGCCCGATTTCGTTTCCGAGTTCGTTTTCGTCGAAGTTGTCCATGCGGCAGCGGAGTTTTTAACCAACGGGGTTTTTGCGGAATTCGTCCAGATAATTTTGCAGTTGGCGATTCGCGTAGAAGAGCCTCGATCGCACTGTTCCCTCGGAAACGCCAAGAATTTTGCTGATTTCTGCGTGTGGCATTCCTTGAATATGAAACATGGTGACGACCGCCCTGTGTTCATCAGACAGCTTCATCATCGCCTCGTTCAATCTTCGCTGCAGCTCGCCGAGGTCCGCTTCCCGGACCGGGCTGCTGGTCGAAGTGAGTTCAATAAATTCCTTGTCGTTCTGAATGCTGGCGTCGACGTCGTCGAGGCTGAGATGGTAACGGCGGCCGCGCTTCTTCAGGAAGTTCAGCGTCATGTTGACCGCGATGGTGTGGATCCAGGTATAGAAGGATGATTTCCCGCGGAAACCGCTGATCGCACGATAGGCCTTGGCGAAGACATCCTGAAGCATGTCGTTCGTGTCCTCGTGGTTCGAGGTCATGTTGTAGACGAGGCCGTAAAGGCGCGGCGAATATTTCACGACAAGGTCGTCGAACGCCGCGGCGTCGCCCGTTTGAGCGCGCGCGACGAGTGCCTGGTCTTCGTCGATTCGCGGTTGATCCATCGCCTCCCGGCTACGTTTAGCACGCGCGGGAGCGCCCGACGATAGTAAATCGGTTAGGCGACGGGCGGCGGGTAGCGCGACAGCGGGCGTCATTCGTTAGCGGCGATCGCGCACCGAAAGGAGCCAGATCAAGTTACCCAAGGTGGCGATGAAGGCCGCGACGTAGGTCCAGGCGGCGGCGTTCAGCACTTTGTTCACGCCGATGGCTTCTTCGCCCGGCTGAATCATGCCCATTTGCTGCACGATGATTTTCGCTCGACGCGATGCGTCGAACTCCACCGGCAAAGTGATGAGCTGAAAAACGAGCAGCGCCAGGTAGCAATAGATGCCGATCGTGATCAGCCCCGTGATATGGAAGAAGAGACCTCCGATGATGGCGAACGGCAGGATGCGAGTCGCGATGCCGGTCACCGGCACGACCAGCATGCGCGCCTTGAGCGGAGCGTAAGCCTTGGCGTGCTGGATGGCGTGGCCGGTTTCGTGCGCCGCAATGCCGAGAGCCGCGACGGATGGCGTGTTGTAGACGTTGCTCGAGAGGCAAAGCCGTTTGCTCGTTGGATCGTAGTGGTCGCCGAGATAATCGTTGATCTCGACCACGTCTACGTCGTTGATCGCGGCGGCCTGCAAAATTTCACGCGCGGCTTCCGCGCCGGTGACGTTGGAGCTGGCGCGGACCTTGCCCCATTTTGTGAACGCGCTTTTGACGCGAAACTGCGCCCACAAACCGACGAGGAGTGGAATTCCGATTAAGAGAAGATAATTTTGGGTGAAGAGCATTCCGTATCCGTAGGATGAGTACATTCTTTTAGAGCAATGTTCCTTTGATTAGACGCTCGAGTGCGCCCGACGTTCATTCACGCCGGCTGAAGGTGAGCGGTCGCGACCGGTAGGATCAGATTTCCAGGCGATTTTCGAAACGCGAGAGCATCCGAATTCCGCTCTTGGTGATCGCAACGACATCCTCTGTTCGGACGCCGCCGAGCCCGGGATAATAGAGACCGGGTTCGACCGTCAGCACCTGGCCGGCTTTGAAAATAGTTTTTTGGAAACGCGGAAACTCGTGAATTTCGAGACCGAGACCGTGACCGGTGCCATGAAAAAATCCAGTCTGTTTCCCGTCGCGCAACTCGGTCGGGAACCCTTCGTCGGTGAAATACTGTTTTATTTCCTGGTGCAGCTTGAGGCCGTCGACGCCGGGCTTCATTTGCTTCAAGGCGAGCGCCTGGCCTTGGTTGACCGTCGCCCAGAGACGACGCTGCGCTTCGCTCGCCTTGCCGCGCACCACGGTTCTCGTTAGGTCGCCGTAGTAACCGCTGGCGGCCGCGCGCGGAAAAATATCGATGATGATCAGACTGTTCGCCTTGAGCGGACCATGACCGCGCTCGTGCGGATCGCAGGCCTGATCGCCCCCCGCCACGATCGTGTTCGCAGGCAAGCCGCCCGCGCGCAGAACCGCGGTGTCGATCTCCGCGCGCAGAATCTCGGAGGTGAGCACGGCGCCCGACCATTCCAACTTTTGCGCCTTGCCCGGCTTCGAGCGTTTCAGCACTTCGATTCCGCGAGCCATGCCGGCTTCCGTGATCTCGAGCGCCTTGCGCATCAGGCGCAATTCCGGTTCCGTTTTCGTTTCGCGGGCCGGCCAGAAAAGTTCGTTAGTCGGCTGGAGCCGGATTTTTTTCGACTCCAACTCGCGCGCGAAACCGAGCGGGAAATTTGCCGGGACGACGGCCGAGCGAACTTTTTTCGTCGCGAGAAAATGGGCCAGCACTCTTTCGTAGGGAGGCGCCTTTTTGCTTCCGCCCTGCACTTCCTTTTCAAACTTGCTGTAGGGCAAAAACTCATCTGCCTCCGCTTGCTTGCGGCCCCGATCGATTTCGAGATCGCTCAGGACGAGGGTGCGGCGGCCGTTTTGTTCGAGAAAAATAAAAGCGTCGGGCGCGAAGAAGCGCGTGGCGTAAAGCATATCGGCGTCGTGCTCGCTCGAGGCGACGATGAGGCGCGTCTGGTCTTTCGTTTTCTTCATAAGGTTCAACCTCTTCGCACCTGTAACTGGCGGCGCAAGATCCAAAGGAGCATCAACAAGAGCACAAAACTGGAGCCGACCATGATGGCGGTATTGAAGGCGAAGACGCTGACCGTTGCGCCGAAGTAACGTTTCTGCGCACCGAAAAATACGTTCGGTTTGCCGCCGCGCCGGTAGTCGCTCTGCTCCATCTCCGCGTTGGCGATCAGGTCGGAAATTTTTTGGTTCACGAAAAGCTGCTCGGCCGTGATCGGGCCGTTGGCCTTGCTAAACGCGTCGCGATGAAAAGCAGTTTTCCCGGACAGGACGCGATCGATCACCCCGAGATATCGTTTCAGCTCGCCCACGCTTGGCGCCTCGAGCCCGGAGAGGACGGCGAGCGTCTCTTTCAGGTCATCGAGCCGTTTCGAGTCGCCCGGATTGCTCTCGCGCCGGGCCACGATGGCGTCGATTTGCCGTTGCGCTTCTTCCTGGCGTTTGGTCAACGGATTCAACTTCGCCTGCGCCACGATCATCTCTTCGTAGGACCAGCGCATGGCGACAAACTCGCAGATAAACGGCACCTCCAGGCGGCTGTCCATTTTCTTTTTCTCGTCGCTGTCGGGATGCTCGCTGAACCAGCGGGAGAAAGTGTAAACCAGCCCGAGATTGCGGTTCATGTCCTCGTATTTGATCAGTGCGCCGCCCATGATGATCTGCGGAATGAGAACGAGCGGGACGATGTTGGCGGCCGTTTTCGGATCGGCCACGAGCGATGAGACGACCAAGCCTAACGATACTCCGCTCATCGCGGTCATGAAGACGATCGCGAGGTCGTACCAGAACATCCCGCGGATCTGGAGGATGAAGTTGCCGATCAGGACAAAGAGGATGCACTGGACGAGGGCGAACACGCCTAACGAAGAGGTCTTCGCGAAAACGTAATAGCTCAGGCGGACATTGAGGTTGCGCTCGCGCTGGAGGACGGCTCGATCGCGGATGATATCGTCGGCGCTGTTCGTGAGGCCGAGGAACATGGCCACGATCAGGCTGAGAAAAAGAAAAGTCGGGATGTGATAAGCCGAGACGAAATCGTAGCGGCCGCTGTCGGAGTAACGCAGGATGGTCGCGATGAGGAGCGCGAGGACGGGCGCGACTCCGATCGTGATGACGAGGTTGGCGCGGTTGCGCAACTTGCTCATGAAGGCGCGCCGCAAGAGCGTGCGCAGCTGCGTCCATTCGTCGTGCCAGCGAACGCGTTCCCGCGGTTCCTGCTGCGGTGGCGGCGGCGCGGGCAGGACAGGATCGTGCCGGAGCGGGACCTGTTTGACGTCCTGGATGAGACGAAACGCCTCGTATTTATCGCGCCAAAATTCGGGCGAATAGCGGCGCGCCGGCATGAGTTGGCCGCGATTATTTTCCTCGTAAATGATGTCGCCGCTCAGGTCGCGCAGCGGCGTCTCAAGCACGTCGAAAATAAACTCCGGCCGGGTCGTACCGCAGGAGGGACAGGCCCCGAGATCGGCGCCGAATTGATGCTGGTGCTCGGCCTCCGCGAAGTAGCGCAGCATGTCGGTCGGAGTGCCGAAGAAGACGAGCCGGCCGCCTTTATCGAGCAGGATCGCCTTGTGAAACATCTGGAAAATTTTCGAGCTCGGCTGGTGAATCGTGACCACGATGATCTTGTTGTGCGCCATCCCGCGGATGATCTCGATCACGTGTTCGGAGTCCTTCGAGGAGAGGCCGGAAGTCGGTTCGTCGAAGAGGTAAACGTCGGCGTTGCCGATCATGTCGAGACCGATGTTGAGCCGTTTGCGTTCGCCGCCGCTGAGGAGTTTTTTCACCGGGCTGCCGACGATGCTGTCGCGCCGTTCGCTCAGGCCGAGCTCGATCAATTTGGCCTCGAGGCGCCGGGTGCGATCGCGCCGGGAGAGATGCGGGGAACGGATCGCGGCCGCGAAGTGGAGGTTTTCCGCGATCGTTAGGTGCTCGTCGAAGGCGTCATCCTGCGGGATGTAGGTGACGTAGCGTTTGAGCGCGTCGAGATTTTCGTAAAGCGACTGGCCGTTGAGCAGAATCTGGCCGCGTGAAGGTTGCAGTTGCCCGCCGAGCACGCGCATGAGGGTGCTTTTGCCGGAGCCGCTCGCGCCCATCACGCAGACCAGCTCGCCGCGATGCAGGCCGTAGCTGATGCCCTCGAGCGCGATGTCGCTGTTCGTGAAGCGGTGGTTGATGTCGACCACCTCGAGGTTGCGGATGATGTTGCGTTCTTCCTCGATGATCCGCTCGGAGAAATCGCAGCGCAGGAATTGCCCGACATCGATCCGGATGGTGTCGCCATCGGTCAGGGGCGCGGTCGTCCG
>JBDTVP010000088.1:0-8863 GCA_040007175.1 Spartobacteria bacterium | reverse complement strand
GTCGGATCGATCGCGCGCGAGCTGATCGCGTTGTAGGGGCTGTTGTCGCCGCCGGTTTCGTTGATCGGCAGGAGCTGGACCAACTGGAATCCGAGCTTCCGCGACCAATCGATGAACTGACGCAAGGCGGCGAGGTCGCCAATGCCGAGGTCAGCCTCGCTACGCAGGGCGAAAAGCGGTGTCAGGATTCCGGCGATGCGCTCGTTAGGCGTGAGATTCATGAGTGATAGGACGAATTCCGAGTGACCAATGACAAATTAATGCCGAAGGTCGAATGGCGAAGCGATGTCTGCCAGTTTCGTTTCTGACTTCGTTCTTTACCCGCGCCGGACCGTCCAGTCCTCGACTAACGAAGTCGGGATTTCTTTGAGAAAACGCGAAGGGCGTTGAAACATGTCGCCGTAGCCGGCGTTCAAACGCATGTGCGGATAGGTCAGGTAAAGCTCGTCGCGGGCCCGGGTCACGGCGACATAGAAGAGGCGCCGTTCTTCCTCGATCGCTTCCCGGGTCTCGAGCGAGCGGGTGCTCGGGAACATGCCGTCGGTCAGCCAGATAACGAAGACGGAATGGAACTCGAGGCCTTTCGCCTGGTGGACGGAGGAGAGGTTGACCGCCTCGGTATCGCCCGCCTGATTCACCGCTGGCTCGGCGTCGACGTTGCTGATGAGCGCGAGTTGAGAAAGAAATTCGTGGATGTCTTTGAACTGGCGCGCAAAACCGGCCAGTTGGTTGAGGTCTTCCTTGCGCAGTTCGTAGTTGGCGAAATTCGCCTTGGCGTAGTCGTCGTAAATCGCTTCGACGATCGACATGATCATCTGGGTCGGCGGATTCGGCTGCCCGTTAGGCGCAATCTCATCGAGCGTGTCGGCCAGTTGTTCCCACGATTTTTTGGAGCGCGCGCCGACCGAGAGGGTGCGCAGGCGCGCCCCGAAACTGAAGCCGGGGTCGCTGACCCCGGCCGGGGTTGGGAACTCAGCCGGTGCGATGCTTTCGGGCGTTGCGCCGCCGGTGTCAGCAGCCTCCGCGACAGGGGCAGGCTCGCCTAACGCATTCGCCCAGCCGTTCCACAAATTCTCCGCACTCTTCCCACCAACGCCGGGGAGCAGCCGGACCATGCGCTTGAAAGCCACCTCGTCGCGCGGGTTGGCGACGAAACGGATGAACGCGGCCACGTCCTTGATGTGGGCCTGCTCGAAGAAACGGATCCCGCTCGTGATCTGGTAGGGAATGCCGCGGCGGGAAAGCTCGAGCTGCAATTCGACCGCATGATAATGCGCGCGGTAGAGCACCGCGATCTCGTTCAGCTCGATCCCTTCATCACGCATTTCGAGGATTCGTTGGGCGACAAATCGCGACTGCTCGCCGCCATCGTTCAGCGCGATCAACGCCGGTTTCACCTTATTCGTTAGGCGAGTGGCGCTCAGTTGTTTGCGGAACTGCTGGACGTTGGCCGAGATGGCCGCGTTCGCGACCTGCAGGATCTCGGGCACGCTCCGGTAGTTCAGCTCGATCTTGAAAACCTGCGCCTTCGGATAACGACGGGGAAAGGCGAGAATGTTTTGGAAATTTGCGCCCCGCCAGGAGTAGATCGACTGGGCGTCGTCGCCCACGACCATGACGTTCTGGTGTTCGGCCGCGAGCAGGTCGATGAAGTCGGCCTGGATCTTGTTCGTGTCCTGGTATTCGTCGACCAGGATGAATTGAAACTGGCGGCGATAGAAGGACGCGATCTCGTCGTGCTCCTTCAGCATCCGGAGCGTCTTCTCGAGCAGGTCGTCGAAATCGAGCGAGTTGGTCTTCTTCTTCCGCCGCTCGTAGCGGTCGTGGACGTCTTTGATTTGCTCGAGGAGCGGAAGGAAGTAGGGGAATTTCTCGGCCAACAGCTCCTCGATCGGGCGTTCGGTGTTAACGATGAAACTGAAGATGTCGGCCAGGACGTCGCCTTTTGGAAAACGGATTTCCTTCGGATCAATCCCGGAACTGGCCACGACCGAGTTAAGCAAATCTTTCTGGTCTTCGCGGTCCATGATCGTGAACCCGCTCGTATAACCGAGCGCGCTGCCGTGTCGCCGCAGCATCCGGTTGCCGATGGAATGGAAGGTCCCGCCCCAGAGTCCGCTCGCGTCGGTCGGGAGAAGGTTCGCGACGCGGTCGAGCATCTGGCGCGCGGCTTTATTCGTGAAAGTGAGGAGGAGGATGTTGCGCGGATCGACGCCGTTCTCGAGCAAGTAGGCGACGCGGTAGGTGAGGGTGCGCGTTTTGCCCGAGCCGGCGCCGGCGATGACGAGGAGCGGTCCCGGGGCCGCGGTCACGGCGGCGTATTGCTGCTCGTTCAACTCCGCGGCGTAATCGATGCTGATTGTCGCCGTGGAGGGGGCGCGTTGGAGCGTGTATTCGCGGGACATTGGGGCGTTACGCTGGTGTCTCGGTCCCGGCTCTTCAACCCAAAGTTTTACGTGATTTTCGCGGCGGAGAGCACCGGGGAAGGGCGCTGGCTTCGGAACGAGAATTTCCCCAAAACAGGACCGCCCCCTGGGTCGGCCGGTTCGGTCGAGGCTGTTCGATGAATCCGTTCTCCAGAGAGGAACCGAAATCGTTAGGGCCGACCGACCGGCAGAAAAAATCGGCCCCTGGCACAAGTGGCAAGGTTACTGCTTAATACGATTATAGAAATTATAAAGGGACCAGAAATAACCAGCTTTACCGTATGAAAATCCTGAACCGCGATCGGGCCGAATTCCTCGTCATCGACGACGACCCGACGATCACTAAGTTCCTCGCCATCTACCTCAAACAAAAGGGACACACCTGTGCCACCCTGACCGAAGGCTTTCAGACTGCCGCCTGGCTGGAGATGCACGACTGCGAAGTGGTGGTGGTGGACCTGAACATGCCCAAGGTGGATGGAATCTCGCTCATCACTTACATCCGGGAGATTCAGCCCGGGCTGCCGATCATCGTCTTCACCGGCGCCGGTTATGAGGAAGAAAAAATGCACGCCGCGCTCCGCGCCGGTGCGAACGGCTACGTGAGCAAAAATCTGCCGGTCGAACAACTTTACTGCGTCCTCTCACGCGTCCTCGCCACTTGCCGCCAGCGCACCCGGAGTGAGGCCCAGAGCCGGGCCCAGCCCGCCCTGCT
This sequence comes from Spartobacteria bacterium, assembly GCA_040007175.1. Lineage (GTDB taxonomy): Bacteria > Verrucomicrobiota > Verrucomicrobiia > Chthoniobacterales > UBA10450 > Palsa-1392. The sequence goes on along the minus strand of JBDTVP010000088.1, from coordinate 5,722 downwards.
CGGCGCCGCCTAACGACCCCGCGCGTCCCGGAGCAGTTCGCGCAAGCCGTCCGGAGAAATTGTTTCGGCGCCGCTTGCGCCCGCGGTCTCCTGCACGAGGTAATCGCCCGTCGCGACGACGAGCTGGAAACGTTCCGCATACTTGCTCGCCAGCCGTTCGATAATCGAATCGGCTGTCTGCCCGACGCGCGAATAAAAGATCTGGATTTCGCCCGGCTCGGCCTCCTGCGAAACGGTCGAGCGCCGACCGTCGAAGACGACCACGACGCGTGTCCCGCTCCAATCCTGGTAATCGCGCAATTGCTTGATCAATGCTTCACGGGCCAGCGAAGTGCGGCGTTCGTGGAGCGAGCGCAAGGCCGGCCAGGCGAATATAATGCTGTGCCCGTCGACGAGGAGATATTGCGGCCGCACGCCGCACGATAGGGCGGACGCGGGGAGGGAATCAAACCCAGTCGTGGTGAGCGGCCAAACCTAGAGGGCGGGACGTTGCCCTGGGGTGTGCTAAGCCTCGGCTGCGTCGGCGGTCGCCTTAGCCGCGGCGGCCGGTTTGGCGGCAGCAGCCGGCTTCTTCGCGCGGGACTTAGCGGCTGGGCGACGCGGTGTCTTGGCCGCCGCGCGTTTGCGTTCCACATAAGCTTTGCGGCGCTTCCGCTTGACGGTAACTCGATGTTGTTGGCCCATGAGGAGGTTGCTATAGGCCGGATGCGCAACCGGCGCAATTTCGAATCGCGGCCGCGCGGAAAACAAAAGTTCGAATTCGAGGTTGCTAATCTTGCCCGCTCCCGGCTAAAAACGCTCCCGCGTCCATCGTGTCCACCACTGCCCTCGCTCAACCACTCGTGATCATGCCGAAGATTTTGGTCGGAATCTCCATTGTCTTGATGACGCTTTCCCTGCTTTTTGGTTTTCTAAACACGAGCAAGGTCAAGGGATTGCGGAACGATCTTGCGACCACCACGACCGACCGGGACACGGTCAGCCAGGCCCGGAAGGCGAGCGATCGGAAACTCAAGGCGCGCGAAAAAGATTTCGTGACGGTCACGGGCAAAGCGACGGCGGCGGAAGATAAAGCAACCAGCGCCGAAGCCGAATTAAGCAAAGCGCAGAACGAAAAAGCCGAGATCGAAGCCAAACTCCAGGCGAGCGAAGGCCAGATTGCCGATCTGCAAAAGCGGGTGGCGGACGCGACCGTGGGGGGAGTGCCGGGCGCGGCGGAAGGAGTTTCGCCTAACGAGATGAAAGCGATGCTCGACGAGACCAAGGCGCAGCTGGCCGCGGCCGAAGAGGAAAAAACGATCCTGGGCGACAAGGTGAAAGCAGCTCAGGACCGGGTCGCGGCGATCGAGGAAGAAAAACGACGGCGCGATTCCGGAATGAATTCGCCCGGGGTGCACGGCACCGTCCTGGCGGTTAACCAGGCCTATAATTTCGTCGTCCTGAGCATGGGCGAACAACAGGGCGTGGTGCCAAATTCCGAACTTCTGGTCATGCGCGGTGGCGCGCTCATCGGCAAGATCCGCATCTCCTCGGTTGAACCGACCACCTCGATAGGCGATATCATCTCAAACAGCTTGGCGCGCGGCGTCCAAGTGCAGCCCGGAGATACCGTCATTTATGCTGGAAGCACCAATTCGTAGAACACAGCGCGGCCGTTATTTGGCAATCGCCCTCCTGGCCGTGACCGCGGTCGTTTTTTCCTCCTGCGCGACTGAAAAAAAGCGCACTGCCCTGATTGGCGATCCTGATTCGCGCAACGAATCCAGCATTCCCTGGAACAAGCCGGCCAAGTGGGAAAGCGGCGCTAACGTGCCCGGCGGCATCGGTGGCACCGGCGGCAACAATATCAGCAACTGAGTTTCGCCTAACGAGCTGCGGAACTCGCGCTCAGATCCAAAAGCCGGCCGGGATGACCGCGTCTTTTGGCACAATCACGATCCCGTCGCGGATGTAATAGTTTTCCGCGTCCACGTCCCCGGCTTTGCCTTCCGGCGTGATCACCACGCCGTCGCCGATCCGCGCATTTTTGTCGATGATCGCGCGGTCGATCACACAATTGCGACCGATCCCGATCGGCGGCGCGCCCGGCATGTTATTCGGAGCCGCGCCCTCGAAATGGTCGCCGCCCATGATCACGCTATTCCGGATTGTCGCGCCGCTCCGGATGATGCTGCGCACGCCGATGACACTGCGCTCGATGTGGGCGTCGGAAATAATGCAGCCGTCCGAGATGATCGCCTGGCGGAGCGTTGCGCCGTTGATTTTGCTCCCGGGCAGGAAGCGCGGGTGAGTGTAAATCGGCGCCTGCGCTTCGAAGAAACTGTATTGCGGCTCGATATCCGTGAGGTCGAGATTTGCCTCGTAGAACGCGCGAATCGTTCCGATGTCTTCCCAGTAGCCCTTAAAAATGAAAACGTTCACCGGCCGTTCGCCGATCGCCTGAGGGATAACGTGTTTCCCGAAATCATCGAGGTCGCTGTTGAGGCAATCGACCAGCACCTGCCGGTTAAAAAGGTAAATGCCCATGGAAGCCTGGAAGAGTTCTTCGTCCGGGTTGCTCCCGATGGATTCGAGCAGTTGACGATCCAGCTTTAACTCATCGAGCACCGCGGCTTCCTTCGGCTTTTCTTCGAAGCGCGTGACCCGACGGTCCGGACCGCTCAGCATGATCCCGAAATCGGAGGCGGCCGCGCGCTGCACCGGCGTCGTTGCGAGCGTGATCTCCGCCCCGGAGCGGATGTGCTGGTGGAGCAGCGTCCGGAAATCCATCCGGTAAAGCTGGTCGCCGCTCAGGATGAGGAAATAATCGTAGGGCTGCTCGAGGAAGTAGCGCAGGTTTTGCCGGACCGCGTCGGCCGTGCCTTGATACCATTGCGTGCTGAGCGGCGTCTGTTGCGCCGCGAGAATGTCGACAAAACTGCGCGAGAAATTGTCGAACTTGTAGCTCGCCTGGATGTGGCGATGGAGCGACATCGTGTTGAACTGAGTCAGGACATAAATCGAGCGCAGCCCGGAGTTGAGGCAGTTGCTGATGGGGATGTCGACCAGCCGATATTTTCCGCCTAACGGGACGGCCGGCTTGGCCCGGTCCTTGGTCAGCGGAAACAAGCGGGTGCCCGCGCCTCCGCCCATGATGATCGAGAGAGTGCGCTGCGTAGTGCCCGGCGGCAGGGAAGGAGATTGTGCCATGTGAAAGTTTGTAATTTACACCGAATCGCGCCCGGAAAAGCAAGCCCATGTCTGCTCCTGCCTTCCTTGCGTCGGAAGGCGGTCGGTGTCACGATGCGCCCAACTTATGTGCGGCATCGTCGGTTACGTCGGAAAATCGGAAGCTGCGCCCATTCTTCTGGATGGGCTGCGCCGGCTCGAATATCGCGGCTACGACTCGGCGGGCGTCGCGATCGTCGATGGCGATCATATCACGACGCGGAAGTGCGCCGGCCGCATCGCCGGGCTTTCGAAGCTCATGGCCGAGTCGCCCGCGCCCGGCACCTACGGCATCAGCCACACCCGCTGGGCGACGCACGGCAAACCGACGGATCAGAATGCCCATCCGCATTTCGATGAAAGCGGCAAGCTCGCGCTCGTCCATAACGGCGTGATCGAGAACTACGCTCAGATTCGCGAGACGCTGCTCCAGGAAAGCGAGCATCATTTCAAATCCGAGACCGACACCGAAGTGCTGGCCCATCTGGTTGGAAAAATCTATGCCGACTCCGCCAAGGGCGTGACCGATCCGCAACGCCACAAGGCCCTTCTCGTGGAAGCGCTCCGCAGCGCGCTGCAACAAGTCATCGGCACCTACGGCATCGCGATGGTGCACGCCGACATTCCCGATTTCATCGTCGGCGCGCGGCGCGGCAGCCCGCTCGTTCTCGGCGTCGGGAAGGACGAAAATTTTCTCGCGAGCGACGTCAGCGCGATCGTCGCCTACACCCGCGACGCGGTTTACCTGAACGACTTCGATCTCGTCGCGGTCGAGCGCGACAAGTTCGAGATCAGCTCGCTCGCCGGCGAGCGCGGCAACCACGCGATCAGCAAGGTTGAGTTCACCGCCGAGGACATCAAGAAAGGCGATTACCCGCACTACATGCTGAAGGAAATCTTCGAGCAGCCCGGTTCGGTCCGCGACGCGATGCGCGGCCGGCTCAGCCTGGAAGAGTGCACGGCAAAGTTAGGCGGATTGAACATGACGCCCGCCGAATTGCGCGATGTGGGCCGGGTCGTCCTGACCGGTTGCGGGACCGCGCTCCACGCCGGGATGGTCGGCGAATACCTCATCGAGCAACTCGCCCAAGTTCCGACGGAAGTGGAATACGCGAGCGAATTCCGGCACCGCAACACCCCGATGACGCGCGATACCCTCGTCTTCGCAGTCAGCCAGAGCGGCGAGACGGCCGACACGTTAGGCGCGCTCCGCGAGAGCCAGCGCAAAGGCTATCGCACCCTCGGGATCTGCAACAATGTCGCGAGCACGATCGCGCGAGAGAGCGATGGCGGCGTCTACATGCATGCCGGGCCGGAGATCGGTGTGGCCGCGACCAAATCTTTTACTTCGCAGGTCGTGATCATGGTTCTGCTCGGCTTGTTGTTAGGCCGGATGCGCCATCTCTCGACCGCGGAAGGCACCGCCCTGATCGAATCGCTCGAAGCGCTCCCGGAAAAGATCGAGCAATTGCTCAAGACGACCGATCAGATCAAGGCGGTCGCGCAGAAATACGTCGAAGCGCCCGGGATGCTGTTCTTCGGGCGGCAGCGCAATTTCCCGATCGCGCTCGAGGCCGCGCTGAAGATGAAGGAGATCACCTATCTTTTCGCCGAAGGGCACCCGAGCGCGGAACTCAAGCACGGCATCATCGCGCTCGTTAGGCCGGAGCTCCCCTCGGTTTTCATCGCGCCGGATGACGCGGTTTTCTCCAAGAACATGAACAACATCGAGCAGGTGCGTGCGCGCAAAGGCCCGATTATCGCGGTCACGACCGAGAGCGGCGCGGCCAAGTTGAAAGGCATCGCCGACGATCTCATCCTCGTGCCGGACGCGGACGATATCGTGATGCCGGTCTTGACCGTTATCCCGCTGCAACTATTCGCCTATCATCTCGCGGTCGCGCTCGGGCGCGACGTGGATAAGCCGCGCAACCTGGCGAAAAGCGTGACGGTGGAATAGCGCGAGTCAATGCCCGCCGGGACCGGCGCCTTTGACTCCGACCCGGGCGAGATATTCCTCCACACTGAGGAGATTATTCGCGCCGCGCTGCACGATCTTGAGGAGGGTATCCATCGAGGAGACTTCCTCGAGTTGCTCCGTCAGGAACCATTGCAGGAAATTATTGGTGATGAAGTCGTTCTCCGAGCGCGCCAGTTCGACCAGCGCATTAATCTGGTGCGTGACTTCGATTTCCTGGTCGAGTGAGAGCCGAATCGCTTCCTCGGCGGTCGCGAAGGTCGGTTGCGGCGCAGCGATCGCCGGGATCACGGGCTGGCCGCCGGTATCGATGACGTATTTCAGGAACCGCATCGCGTGATCGTTTTCCTCCGCGGCCTGGCGAAAGAAATGTTCGGCCAACTGCGGGAGCGCCTCGACCGAGAAGTAGGATGCAATCGCGACATATTGCATGGCGGCACCGAACTCGTTGCCGATTTGTTTGTTGATCGCGTCGATGACTTTCTTGTTCGCCAGCATGGGAAGATCCTCCGGTTGAGATTGGTTTTCGGCCGCGCT
>JBDTVP010000087.1:0-8907 GCA_040007175.1 Spartobacteria bacterium | reverse complement strand
TCCGTCGCGCCGCCGACGAAACGGTCGAGATGCGAACGGACCGTAACGCGCGCTTTTACTTTCACCCCGATGCCGTCCTTGGCCACGCCGTCGATCGTGGTTCGGCCCATCGCCGCGCTCGGGACGTCGATGATCTTCGGATTAATGCTGGTACGGACGGCTTCGAGGACGGTTTTGCCGGTGCCCTTGGTCGCGAGATCGATCGCGCAGGCGCGGTTGAAATCGAGCGAGATGCCGGCTTTGTCGGCCGCGATGAGCGCGAGGATGACGTGGCTCACGTCGCCGCCCGCGAGGTAATGCGCTTCGAGCGGGTCGCTTGGAATCTCAATGCCGGCTTTCGACGCGGTGATGCGGTTATCGACAATCAAGCCGACCGGCACTTTGCGGAGGCGCATGCCGACCATTTTGCCGATGCCGACGGGCGCATTGGCGATGCGGGCGCGGAGCCAAAGCCCGAAGAAATTGAAAAGCACGACCGCGAGAACAAGGGCGATGACCGCCAAAACCGCGACACCGAGGAGGTAAAAGGATTCCATGCCGGGAATTTACGGGAGCGGGCCGAAAGCGGAAAGCGCTATTTGCACAGAACGCCGTTCCCATCTCGTGCGGCGAATTCTGTTCCGGGTAGCGCACGCTTACGAAAATCCGAGGACCGGGTGAGGGATATACGGTTCCTCCAGCGCTGCCATCTCGTTAGGCGCCAGTTTCACCGCCAACGCGGCGACGGCGTCGTCGAGATGCTGCGGCTTCGACGCGCCAATAATGGGCGCGGTCACGGCTGGCTTTTGCAGCATCCAGGCGAGCGCGACCTGCGCGCGCGGGATACCTTTGGCCTCGGCGATTTCGCCGAGCCGTTCGACCACCGCGCGATCGGCCTCGGCCTGGCCCTGGTAAAGCGTCCTGCCATATTCATCGGTCTTCGCGCGACCGCCGCCCGACTCGCCCCACGGCCGCGCCAGATGACCGCGCGCGAGCGGGCTCCACGGGATCACACCGATTCCCTCCGCCTCGCAAAGCGGAAGCATCTCCCGCTCTTCTTCGCGGTAGAGCAGATTATAGTGCGGCTGCATCGAGACGAAGCGCGTCCAACCATGGCGGTCCGCCACGTGGAGCGCATGGCAGAGTTGCCAAGCCCACATCGAGGAGGCGCCGATATAGCGCGCTTTGCCCGCCTGCACGACATCGTGCAGCGCCTCGAGCGTCTCCTCGATCGGCGTTTCATAATCCCAGCGATGGATTTGATAAAGATCGACGTAATCCATTCCGAGCCGCCGCAGGCTGTCGTCAATCGCGCTGAAAATCGCCTTCCGCGAAAGGCCGCCGGTGTTCGGCCGCTCGCGCCAGGGGAAGAAACATTTCGTCGCCACGACCAGCTCGTCGCGTTGCCCGAGCTCGCGCAAAATCCGTCCGACGATCTCTTCGCTCGTCCCATCGGAATAAGCGTTGGCGGTGTCGAAGAAATTGATCCCGAGCTCGAGCGCACGGGCGAGAAATGGCCGGCTCGCTTCTTCATTCAGACTCCACGCATGATTACCGCGTTCGGGCACGCCGTAGGTCATGCAACCGAGGCAAAGACGCGAAACTTTCAGGCCGGACTTTCCGAGTCGGGTGTATTCCATCGGAAAATATAGCGCGATCGAGAGGGGCCTGCTTCCGCATGTCCGGTTTCATGACGTGACGCGTTTCTGTATCTGGCTGGACTTGCTGAAGCGAGCCCCCCCGGGGCGGATCTCGAGAACGAGATGCGTCCAGCTCCGCACGCTACGATGCCTGGCACCGCCACAAAAACTCCGTCATCCTGAGTCGCGCAGACGACGAAGGATCTCGCAGTTGCAAGCCACGGATCCTCGTCGTGAGAAAGCCGCGATTGTAACTGCGAGATCCCGCGCCGCGCTGCGCCGGCTCGGGGATGACAGCTCTGGAAGACCGCACTTCCTTCGCCAGCCTCTCGTGCCAGCGAGCGCCGCTCGCGGCGGGTGCGAGAAGCGTTAAAGTACTGCGCCGATGAAATATTTTTCCCTGCTCGATCTCTCTCCGGTCATCGAAGGCGGCGACGCCGCGCTCGCTTTTCGCAACACGCTCGACCTCGCCCGCCACGCCGAGGATTGGGGTTATCACCGCTATTGGCTGGCCGAGCATCATAACCTCCCGGGCATCGCGAGCGCGGCGACGGCGGTCGTGATCGGGCATGTCGCTGGCGGCACCAAGCGCATCCGGGTCGGCGCGGGCGGGATCATGTTGCCTAACCACGCGCCGCTCGTGATTGCGGAACAGTTTGGAACTCTGGACGCGCTTTATCCGGGACGAATCGATCTCGGACTCGGGCGCGCGCCGGGGAGCGATCAACTGACCGCCCGCGCCATGCGGCGCAATCTCGGGAGCAGCGGCGATACCTTTCCGCAGGACGTGCTCGAGCTGCAATCCTACCTCGAGCCGGCCCGGCCGGGACAGGCGCTCCAAGCGGTCCCGGGCGCAGGGGCGAACGTTCCGCTCTATTTGTTAGGCTCGAGCGATTTCAGCGCCCGGCTCGCGGCCGAGCTGGGTCTGCCTTTTGCCTTCGCCTCGCATTTCGCGCCGGAATATCTGGAAGTCGCGCTTCAGCTTTACCGCGAAAATTTTCAACCCTCCCCCGCCCTCGCCCAGCCGCACGTTATGATCGGCGTCGGTGTTTTTGCAGCGGAGACGGATGCGGAAGCCGAGCGCCTCTTCACTTCCTCACAGCTCCAGTTCTTGAAAATGGTGCGCGGCCGGCCGGGAAAACTTCCGCCGCCCGTCGAGAGCATGGAAGGCCAATGGAGCCGCGCCGAGGAGGCCGCGGTAAAGCAGCGAACGCGTTTTTCCGCGGTCGGCTCACCCGAGACGGTGCGCGGCCGGCTCGAGACTCTCCTCGCGGAAACCGGCGCGGATGAAATCATCGCGACGGCGCAGATCTACGACCACGCGGCGCGTCTGCGTTCCTTCGAGCTGGCCGCCGGAGTTCTTGGGCGTCTCGTTAGGCAAGACGAACCGGCTACGGCGCAAAGCCGGGCGGCGGCGGCACGATAACCCGGCGGCCGCTGTCTTCGACGGACAGAATCCAGCGCCCGTCGGAAGTGGTCCCGACCAGCTCCGCGGGCGCGGAACCGACGCGCAACTTCGGCAGAGCGCGGGCTCGTTTCGTGATTCGGGTGGAATGGCGAGTTTTCGTCTGGGTCGATGCACGCGCGGCCACCGCAACGGATTTCTTCTTTGTGGTCGGGCGCACGGCGCCCGGGCGCCTGGTCGTTTTCGGCGACGAACTGGTCAGGGCCACGGCTTTTGGTTTTTCCTCCACCACCTCAGGCGCGACCTCGGCCGGCGCCGGGATCGAAGCTGCGGTGTCCGGTTCGTTAGTCTGCGCAATAATCGGGGGCGGCGTGGCGGAAATGTCGCTCTCCGGCTCCGTCGGCAAAGAGCTTTCGACAGGCCTGCTCTCCACCGTGTTCGAGGCTACCAGCGGCGCCGAACTCGACACAGATTCCGAGGGACCTTCCTCCGGGGCGGCCGCCTCAGGCTCCGCGCTGGCGAGCGTCGCTTCTTCTTCGCGGGGAATTTCGGCGCGCGAATTTTCTGCGGCGACCACAGGGGCGGCGGCAGTTTCAGCGCGCGGGGTTTCATTCGACACCCGGGTCACCGCCGCGGGCGCGTTCTCGGCGCGGAGATTCTCGTTAGGCGGATTTACGGTCTCGCTGCGCGACGCAGCCAGCGCCGGCGCGGCGGCGGGGGCCGCTGCCGCACTCTCATTCGACGCCTGGCTCACCGGGGCCGCGGCCGTTTCCGCGCGGAGATTCTCGTCGCGCGGAATTTCATCTGATGCCGACGGCCCACTCTCGTCCTCGATGCGCCCGAGCGAATCCTTGCTCACCACCGGCACTTCGTTAGGCAAACTTTCCGGCAAACGGGTTGCCGGCGCAGCCACCGCCACGGAGCGCTGACGCGCCAGGGGCGAGGGCAGAAACAAAAGCGCGAACGTGGCCAGCGCGAGAATTCCCGCCGCCCAGGCGAGCGGCTTGAGGGGAATCGGCATCCGCGCTTTCGGTTCCACCACCCGGGCCTTGGCCCCGACCGGCAGGCCGAAACGCTGTTCCATCTTCGTCCGGCGCTCGGCGCGCGCGAGACAGGTTTGCAAATACGCGGCCAGCGCGACCGGGTCATGCGGACGCTCCGCCGCGTCCTCCCGGAGCATGCGGTCGAGCAGATGCCTAACGATCTTCGGCACGCCGCGCAGCTTCTCCTTTGTGGCCCGGGACGCGTCCGCGCCCGCCAGCGGCGGCACGCCGGTGAGAAGGAACCACATCGTCGCCCCGAGCGAATAGATTTCCGAGCGGACACCGACCGGTGCGCCGTCCAGTTGCTCCGGACTGGCGAAACGGGCCGCACTTTCGGTTCGCGCATCTTCCCCGCCGACGGGCCGGGCCGGCGGCACGAACCAATGCAGCACTTTTACCGGCGGCCAATCGCCTTCCACCGTCTGCCCGGAAACGAAGATGATGTTATCGGGATTGAGCGCGTGATGATGGAGACGCTGGAACGCGGTCGCGTTCATCGCATCCACGACCTGGAGCGCGACGCGCAAGACCGCTCCGACGGGCAAAACGCCGCGGCCCGCGACCCAGGCGGCAGCGGTGTGGCCTTCGCAATATTCGTCGACGTAAATCAGCTCGTCGTTTTCGCGCCCAAAATCGCGCAGCCGCGGGAGGTTGATCTGGTTGATCTTCTCCGCGGCTTTCGCTTCCATCTCGAGCCGCTCCAAAGTCACCGCGTCGGTCGGCGCTGGTGAAACAATCGTTAGCGCCACTTCGCGGCCGGTCTCGATTTCCTGCGCGCGATAAGTGCGCGCGGCGGGTGAGCGATGGAGCTCCACCGGTTGGCCGTTGCGGCCGACCGACAGACGATAGCGTTCGAGAAAGACTCTGTTATCCATTGAATTTGAGCGACTACACACAGGGCTCCGCAGCACGCGGGCCCGGGGGAGCCGTCCTGATTAGACTTCGGATTTCGGGATTTATTCGCGTGTTTCTGTCCGCGAAACCGTCGCCCGGCCGAAATCAGCCGGGGCCAACTATTCGACCGTGTGCAGGAAGTAGCCGCCCGCGTTCTTGTCGCTCTCCAGTTTCAATAAACTGCGCTTTTGCGCTTCCAAAAGCAGTTCGCTGAACGTCCTAAACCCATACGCCCGTTCATTAAAGCCGGGATGCTGACGCTTGATCGCCTGCTTCACGCGCGAGCCGTGGACCGCGTAGTCTTCTCCCCGCTCCGCGCGCAGGGCGTCGATCGTGTTGGTCAAAAGATCGAGCGCTTCCTCGATCGGCGGGCCTTGATTTTTTTCCGGAGCGACCTTGGCCGGCGCCCTGCTCGAAGCCGCGTTGCTCGGTCGTCGCCGTGTCGGCTCGGAGCGCACGAGGTCGTCGTAATAGATAAATTCGTCGCAATTGGTGATGAAAAGATCGGAGGTCGATTTTTTTACCCCGACCCCGATGACCGTTTTGTTGTTCTCGCGTAACTTGCTGACCAGCGGCGAGAAGTCCGAGTCGCCGCTGATGATCGCGAAAGTGTCGACGTGACTTTTCGTGTAACAAAGATCGAGCGCGTCCACCACCATCCGGATATCGGCCGAATTTTTGCCGGATTGCCTAACGTGCGGGATTTCGATCATCTCGAAAGCGGCTTCGTGCAGACCGCGCTTGAAGGCTTTGTAGCGTTCGAAATCGCAATAGGCCTTCTTCACCACGATGTGCCCCTTGAGGAGGAGACGCTCCAGCACCTTTCGCACATCGAAAGCGGGGAACTGCGCGTCGTGCGCGCCCAGGGCGATGTTTTCCAGGTCGAGGAAAACGGCCATCGTGGCTTCAGCGTCGTGCGTGCTCATGGTCCGAAGGATGTAAGCGCGTTCGGGTTCGCGAAACAGGAAAAAAATCCTAACTTCAGGGAATGAAAATGCTGCCTGCAAACTCCCGGCCTTCTCTGACCGGTGTCGCCGCGCTCGCGGTTGCCGCGTCGTTAGGCATGGCGGCCTGCGTGAAACCAAAGCCCGTCGCCGAAACGGCCACCCCTTCGCCTCAGGAAAAGCTGGCCGCTCGCGCCGCGGTCGTGCCGAAGCCTGTCCAGGATCAGTGGACGATCCTGAATCGAATCCGGCAGGACGAATCGCTCTCCATCGGTCGCACGATGCTCGACGACCAGAATCAGCTCGGCGTGGTTCTCGCAGCCGACGTCGCGCCGGAGAAGGTGGAGGGCATCATGCGCACCGTCCTGACCGAGATGGCGCACGACTTCCCGAAAGAAGACGTCACGGTGGGCGTTTTTCAGTCCGCCAATCCGCCCCGCAAAATCGGGGTGGCGCATCTCGACGGGAAAACCGAAGAGGCCACTTACACGCCGCGCTAGACGTCGCGGGCGTACGGAAGGAGCGATCGCAAAATTAGGCGCGGCCGGATTTGCAGTGACCAGCCATGCTCATCCCGGCGAGCCGGAGACCGTCATCGCGGACGCGATTCAACGCGAAGGCATCCAGCTCCTCGTGATGGGCGCGCACGGCCATTCGCCCATCCGTCACCTTTATCCTCGGCAGCACGACGACGACGATGGTGCGGACGTGTCAGGCGAGCGTCTTGTTGTTCAGGTAATCGGGCCGAATGCCGGGAGGCACCGTCCAGGATCGCGGAGGCGACTATTATTCCCGGCCCCCGATCATGGCCACAGAAGTCGTTTGACTACCGCTCATGTCGCCAAAGGCGGAGATTACGATTGTCGCCTATTCGTTCACGGCCAACGGGTATAGCCGCCGCGAACTATTAGCAGCTTCACTATTCAAAAGCGGCCCTCGGCCACAACCTCTCCTTATCTATGTCAATCATCTGGACCCTGATTATCGGCCTTATCGTAGGCGTCATCGCAAAACTCCTTATGCCGGGGAAAGATCCCGGCGGGTTTATCATCACGATATTGCTCGGTATTGCGGGCGCTTTCCTTGCCGGATTTCTTGGTCGAGCCATGCATTGGTATGCCGAGGGAGAGCCGGCCGGTTTCATCGCGTCGGTTGTTGGCGCGATTATTCTGCTCATCCTCTACCGCCTGATCCGCGGTCGCGCCGCCTAACAACCTCCCCGTGCGCGTCACCGCATGCGACCGACCACCCATCTTTTTTTCGCATTCGTCGCAGCCTGCGGCCTCTTAGGCGGCTGCGATGCCCCAACCCCGGTTTCTCCCACTTCGCCTACGGCTGATCGGGAACCGGAAGCGCGGCTTGCGCAGGCGCCTGCCTTACGGCAAAGGCAGATGGCGTTCCTCAACCGGATTCGGGAAGCGGATCCCCAGGGAGCAACGATCGAGCGCGCGCTTCTAAACAAACAAAACGAACTCGGCCTCATCCTCCACCGGAGCGTGCCGCTGGACAAAATACCGGCCCTGATGCGTGCGATCATGACCCAGATGGCGAAGGAATTTCCAGGTCAGGATTTGACCGTGCTGGCTTACACGCCCTCCAATCCACCCCACAAAATCGGCACGGCGCACCTGGACGCGCGCACTTCGGACATGACCTACACCCCGGTTCGTTAGGCTTTTACCTCAGCAAAACAACAACTCGGCTCAAAATTATTATGGCAGACACAGTAGATGACTTCATGCAGCGCTTTAGCGGCGGCGGAACGGTGGACGACCAGGCCGCGGCGCGCTATCACGACCGTTTTGTCTCAAATCGGCCAGAAGACAACGACTTTGACAATCAGGCCTATCACGAGGGCGCTACGCAGTATCTCGGCAAGCTTGACGACAACGAATTCCGTCAGGCGGCGGGCCAGGCGATCGCGCAGGCCCCCCCGCAGGAGAAGCAGGGTCTTCTCGGATCCCTCCTGGGCGCCATGACCGGCAGCCAAGGCAGCACCGGGAGCGCTGGTGGGCTGGCCGGCGGACTCGCGGGTCTAGCTGGAATGCTTGGCCTCGGTTCGACCAACCCGCAGGAGATGAGCGATGATGACGCAGCGCGGGTGATGGATTACGCGCGCAAAAACAATCCCGAAGCCCTCCGTAAGACCGTAGCCGAAAAGCCCTGGTTTGTGAAAGCGATGGGCAACCCAGTAGTAATGGGTGCACTCACCTTGGCGGCGGCCAAACTCCTGAGCAGTCAGCGTCGTCGCTGAGCTTTTATTTTTCCAGCGCCGGCCTTTCTCCTGAGAGGCCGGCGTCTTGGAAAAATCAGGTTCCCCAGATCATGGCGACGGAAGTCGTTAGGCTACCGCCCATGTTGAAAGTAAGGAATTTTTTCGCGTCCTTGATCTGACGCGGGCCTGACTGGTTGGTCAGTTGCTGGTAGGCGTCGACGACCTGGCGCACGCCGGTCGCGCCGACGGGGTGACCGTCGCCGATCAGTCCGCCACCGGTGTTAACCGGGATCTCGAAATCGAAGTTGCCGGTGACATGCTCACCGCGCGCCTGCGGCAAGGCGGTCGCGCCGCTCTTGGCCAACTCCGCGCCTTTGCCCGGCTCGGCCAGGCCGAGGATTTCGTAGGCCACGATCTCGGTGATCGAGAAACAATCGTGCACCTCTGCGCCGTGCATGTCGCGCGGCTTGAGATTGGCCATGCCGAATGCTTTCTCCGCCGCTTTGCGCGCGGTGCTGAAAATCGGGGCGTCCTTCTTTTCCAGCGCGAGGTAATCGGTCGTGTGACCGAAGCCGAGCAATTGCGGGAGCTTCGACTTATCGATGCCATGCTTGTCGAGGTATTTGCCCGAGACGAGGACGACGGCAGCGGCGCCGTCGGTAATCTGCGAGCAATCGGAAACGCGCAGCGGCTCCGCCACGCTCGGGTTTTTCTCCGAGACCTGTGAGGCGTGGCTGTAGGTCAGGTCCGCGTCGCGCATCTGGGCGAGCGGGTTCAAGCGCGCGTG
>JBDTVP010000086.1:0-9169 GCA_040007175.1 Spartobacteria bacterium | reverse complement strand
GTCGGCCCGAAGACTGACATCATGGGCCCGGACATGGGGACTAACGAACAGGTCATGGCCTGGTTCATGGACACCTATTCGGTTTATCAGGGCTACGCGGTGAAGGAAATCGTGACCGGCAAACCGGTCTCCGTCGGCGGCACCGAAGGCCGGCGCGAATCGACCGGCCGCGGCGCGGTTTACCTGATCGAGCGCGCGATGGACATGCTGAAAATGCGGCCGGAGAAAACGACCGCGATCATCCAGGGTTTCGGCAATGTCGGCTCGGTCGCCGCGCTCGCCCTCGGCCTCAAGACCGGCGTCAAGATTGTTGGGATCAGTGATCACACCGTCGCGCTCTATAATCCCAAAGGAATCGACGTGAAGGCGGCCGATTTACATGTGCAGAAGAAAGGCAACCTGCGCGCCTTCGACCAGGCCGATCGAGTCGACCCGGCCGAGCTGCTCGAGATGAAATGCGACATCCTTGCGCCCTGCGCAGTCGATCGCGTGATCCACGAAAAGAACGCGAGCAAAATCAAATGCCGAATTCTGGCGGAGGGCGCGAATGGTCCGACCACGCCGGAAGCCGATCTGATCTTGAACAAGCGGTGGGAGGAAGTCTTCGTCATTCCCGATATCTTGTGCAACGCCGGCGGCGTGATCGTTTCCTACTTCGAATGGGTGCAAGGGCTGCAGTCCTTCATGTGGACCGAGACGGAAGTGACGGACAAACTTTTCCGCATTTTGGAGAGCTCGTTCACGCAGGTGATCCGACGCTCCAAAGCGCACAAGGTTTCGCATCGGACCGCCGCGATGGCGATCGGAGTCGAGCGCGTCATGCGGGCGAAGAAAACGCGCGGCCTGTTCCCCTGATTTTTCGCGCATCTCGTTAAGGCGAGCGGTGGAAAATTGCTCTTGCAGACGGTCCGGAGTGGACTGTGATGCAAGTGCCTTCGTGCGATCCGTTAGCCGGTCCTCCCGAAGCGAAGTGACCTAGGTTTGCATGATCCGGATTCGCTTGTGCCTCATTAAAGCCAAGGCCACAACATCCTGTGGCCGGGCCTCCGCCCACGCCCAAAATGTTGGGGATTTGGCTTCCGGCCCGGTTCGAGATAATTAGTTGTCCCGAGGCCGCTTCTCGCCTATCTTTTTGACTCGCGGCGCGCCCGCTTTTTTATGCTCCAAACTAACGACGAAACCGAAGTTTTCAGTTCACCAGCCGAGCGCCCCGCCGGCATCGCCGAAAGCCAAAAATACGATGCCGCCCAGATCGATAAACTCGAGGGTCTGGAGGCGGTCCGGAAACGCCCGGGCATGTACATCGGTGACCCTGATGAACGCGGGTTGCACCATTGCGTTTTTGAAGTTCTCGACAACTCGATTGACGAACATCTGGCTGGCTACTGTTCCAGGATCGACGTCTCGGTCCATGTCGACGGCTCGGTCTCGATTCGTGACAACGGCCGCGGCATTCCGGTCGACATGCATCCGAAGTTCAAGATGCCGGCGGTCGAGTTGGTCCTGACGAATCTGCACGCGGGCGGCAAGTTCGGACAGGGCGCCTACAAGTATTCCGGAGGTCTCCACGGCGTCGGCGCGAAGTGCGTCAACGCGCTTTCCGACTGGTTCAAGGTGGAGGTCTCGCGCGACGCGAAGGTTTACCACATGGCTTTCGAGCGCGGGAAGACGACTGAGAAGCTGAGTGTCATCGGTGAGCTGAAAAGCAAGAAAACGACCGGCACGCTGATCACGTTTCTGCCCGACGCGACGATTTTCACGATCACGACCGAGTTCAAGTTCGAGCGTCTCGCCAGCCGTCTGCGTGAACTGGCGTTCCTCAACCCCGGACTCGAAATCACGCTACAGGACGAACGGACCGAGCCGACCAGGAAAGAGATGTTTTTCTACAAACACGGGATCGAGGAATTCGTGAAGCAGCTGGGTGAAAACAAGAACGTCATTCACCCCAAGCCGGTCGTGATATCGCGGCAGCGGGATGAAGTCTTCGTCGATGTCGTGCTGCAGTACAACGACAGCTACACCGACCAGATTTTGCCCTTTGCCAACTCGATCCCGAATCCGGATGGTGGCACCCACCTGACTGGATTCCGCACCGCCCTAACGAAAGCGGTCAACCAGTACGCGAAAGCCAACAGCCTGGTGAAAGAGAAGGACCCGGCCATCTCCGGCGACGATGTGCGCGAAGGCCTCGTCTGCGTGCTGAGCATCAAACTGCCGAACCCGCGTTTCGAATCGCAGACCAAGGTCAAGCTGGTCAATACCGAGATCGATGGCGTCGTGAACTCGGTCGTTTACGACGGGTTGATGACCTACTTCGATTCCAATCCGCCGGTGGCGAAGAAGATTTTCGACAAGGTTTTGACTGCGGCCCGCGCCCGCGAAGCGGCCCGCAAAGCGCGCGAGACGATCCGTAAAGGCGCGCTCACTGGCGGCGGTTTGCCCGGTAAGCTGGCCGATTGTTCCGAGCGCGATCCGGAATTGACCGAGCTCTACATCGTCGAGGGCGACTCGGCCGGTGGCTCCGCGAAACAGGGACGCGATCGACGTTATCAGGCGATCCTGCCGATCCGCGGCAAACTGATCAATGTCGAGAAGGCGCGGCTCGACCAGGCGCTCAAGAATACAGAAATCCAGGCGATGATCACCGCGATCGGCACCGGCATCGGCAAGCCGAAAGAAGAAGCGACCACGAAAGAGGAGGGGACCTTCGACATTACGAAGTTGCGCTACGGCCGGATCATCATCATGACCGACGCCGACGTGGACGGCTCGCACATTCGGGTCCTGCTTTTAACCTTTTTTTATCGCCAGATGACCGAACTGGTCCGGGCCGGCAAGATCTACATCGCGCAGCCGCCGCTCTACCAGATCAAGCGCAAGAAGCGCGAGGAATATGTCGATGACGACGTGCAGCTGAACCGGATTTTGATCTCGTTAGGCGCGGAAGACGTGCGGTTGAAAAACCTGGCCGACAACAAGGAGCTGACGACTGCGCAACTCAAGGACATGCTCGATCAACTCGAGCGTCTGGCCAAGCTGAGCGAGTCGGTCCGGCGGCACGGCGGCGATTTCGAGGATTTTCTCGGTCATCGCGACGCGAAGACCGACAAATTCCCGAGTTACCTGGTCAAAGTGCGCGATGGAAACGACGAGTCCGTCCATTATTTTCACGACGAGCGTTCCGTGAGGCAGTTTCACGAGGGTAACCTCGACCTCAGCCTCTTCGAAGTGGAAGTTGGCCAGGAGCTTCTTCCCCTAACGAATGCCCCGGCGGCCAAGGTTAACGGTAACCGGCGCCGCGGCAAACTGATCGAGCTGCACGAGGCGGCCAGCATTCAAAAGCTGATCGGCGAGCTGGCCCGCAAAGGCCTGAAGGTGGATCACTACGCCGCGGCCGATAAACCGATCTTCGAGTTGATCGAAGGTGACGGCGATCGCGCGACTTCGCATCCGCTTTTCTCGATCCCGGAGATCTTGGAGAAGATCATGGAAATCGGGCGGCGTGGCGTGCAGATCAAGCGCTTCAAGGGGCTCGGGGAAATGAACGCGAAAGAGCTCTTTAACACCACGATGGACCCAAACCGGCGCAAGCTTCTACAGGTCGACCTGAACGACGACAACGCGGTCGAAGCGGATCAGATGTTCTCCAAACTGATGGGCGACGTCGTCGAGCCACGCCGCCAATACATCGAGGACAACGCGCTCAACGTTCGCAATTTGGATGTTTAAGCAGGATTAGCTGGTCCTGTTGCAAAGAGAATACCCGTGTATAACGCCAACGAAAAAATAGACCCGATCAACGTTGCCGAGGAAGTCTCGAGGTCGTTCCTCGACTACTCCATGTCGGTCATCATCTCGCGCGCGCTGCCGGATGCGCGCGACGGATTAAAGCCTTCGCAACGCCGCATCCTTTACGCGATGCAGCAGCTCTCCCTCTATCCCGGCCGCAAGCCCTATAAGTGCGCGAAAATTTGTGGTGACACGAGCGGTAACTATCACCCGCACGGCGAGGCGGTAATTTATCCGACGCTCGTGCACATGGCGCAGTCTTGGGCGATGCGGGAGACTCTTGTCGAAGGCCAGGGCAACTTCGGTTCGGTCGAGGGCGATCCGCCCGCCGCCATGCGATACACCGAGGCGCGCATGACGCATCTCGGCGCCGCGCTCATGACCGACATGGACAAGGACACGGTCGATTTTGTCCCGAACTACGATGAGCGCCTAACGGAACCAACCGTTTTCCCTGCTGCTTTCCCCAACATGCTCGTCAACGGCGGCACCGGCATCGCCGTCGGCATGGCCACGAACATGCCACCGCACAATCTCGGCGAAGTGATCGACGGCATTTGTGCGCAGATCGATGACCCGGACATCACTTCCGAGGGCTTGATGAAATACGTTAAAGGCCCGGACTTCCCGACGGGTTGCGCGATCTGCGGTGTCGCCGGGGTGAAGCAATACATCGAGACCGGCCGCGGCAGCATGAAAGTCCGCGGCAAAGCTGGCGTCGAGGAGCTCAAGGGGAATCGCGAGCAAATCGTGATCACGGAAATTCCCTACAACGTGAACCGCGCCACGCTCGTCGAGCGGATCGCCGGGCTCGTGAACGACAAAGTACTGACCGACATCACCGCGATCCGCGACGAGTCGGACGAGAACACCCGCGTCGTGATCGAGTTGAAACGCGACGCGTTGCCCAAGGTGGTGATCAACAATCTCTACAAGCACACCGCGCTCGAATCCTCGTTCGCAGTCAACATGCTGGCGATCGATCACGGCAAACCGAAATTGCTGTCGCTGAAGGAAGCAAACCAGGCGTTCATCGATCACCGCCGCGAAGTCGTCCTGCGCCGGACTCGCTATGAATTGCGCAGAGCCGAGGAGCGGGCCGAGACGTTGGAGGGTTACCTCATCGCGCTCGCGAACATGGATGAGTTCATCCGGATCATCCGCGGATCGGCTAATCGCGATGAAGCGCGGGTCAAATTGCTCGCCTTCGAATTCACCCGCAAGCAGGTCGAACAGATCGGCCTCCTGATTCGGAACGAAGCGCGCCTAACGGATGGCCGTTATGCCTTCAGCGAACACCAGGCCAATCAGATTCTCGAGTTGCGGCTCTATCAGTTGACCGGTCTTGAGCGCGAGAAAATCATCAGCGAATACAAGGAGTTGATCGAGACGATCAAGGATCTGCGCGACATCCTGGCCAAGGAAATCCGGGTGTTCGACATCATTAAGGAAGAGCTCCGCGAGATCCGGCAGAAGCACGCCGGCCCGCGCCTGACTCAGCTCGTGCCCGACGAAGGCGAGATGAACATGGAAGATCTCATCGCCAACGAAGGTTGCATTATCAGCATTACCCATGGCGGCTTCATCAAGCGCACTGCGGTCAGCGCCTTCCGCGCGCAGCGGCGCGGCGGGAAAGGCGTGATCGGGATGACGACACGCGAAGGCGCGACGCAGGAAGACGAAGGCGATTTCATCGAGCATCTCTTCACCGCGACGACGCACGATTATCTGATGTTCTTCACCGAATCCGGGCGCTGTTACGTGGAGAAAGTCTACGAAATTCCCGAGATGGGCCGCGCCTCCAAAGGCCGCTCCATCGCGAACCTGCTCGAGCTCCGGGCGGGCGAGAAAATCGCGGCCACGATTCGCATTCAATCGAAGAAGAGCGGCACCGGCGCGCACGCGGTCGACGAAACGTGGGATGAAAATTTCCACATCGTTTTCGCGACCCGGACCGGCATCGTGAAAAAGTCTAATCTTTCCGATTACAGCAATGTCCGTAAAGGCGGAATCATCGCGATCAATATCGAGGATGACGATTGCCTGATCGACGCCGTCCTAACGAACGGCGACAACGAAATCGTCCTCATCACCTCGGAAGGAATGAGCCTGCGCTTTCACGAGGAACAACTGCGTGACCAAGGACGCAACACGGTCGGCGTCTGGGGAATTCGGCCCACGAAAGGCGATTTTATTGTGGCGATCGCGCTCGTGAATAATGACGCGATGCTGCTCGTCGCGGGCGAAAACGGGGTCGGCAAACGGACTGCGTTCGACAATTACCGCACTCAGAAGCGCGGCGGAAAAGGGATCATCACGATGAAGACCGGCGACAAAACCGGCCGCGTCGTCGGCGCCCTCACCGTCACGGAAAAAGACGAGCTCATGCTGATTACGACCAAGGGGCAGATGGTGCGGACACGGATCTCGGAAATCCGCGCCGTCGGCCGCAACACGATGGGCGTAAAACTAATGGATCTGCGCGGCGCGGAGAAGCTCCAGGCCATCGCGCCAGTGGTGAGCGATGAGGTGGAAGAAGAAGTCGAAGCTCCGGTCTAACGACAGCCAAGACTAACGAGTGCCGCGGGAACCGCCTCGAGAAGGCTGCTCCTGCGGGCGTTCCGATGCAAAAAAAGGGAGACGCAATCGCGTCTCCCTTTTCTGTTTGAAGCTAACTCGCGACTTAGTAGCCGCCCGCGCTCTGCCGAGTCACCGTGGTGCTCGTGCTTTGCGGCGCGCGTTGCACTGACGTCTCGCTGTGGGTGGTCGTGGTCGTGGTCGGTGACGGTTCTTTCACAACAGTCGTGCAAGAAGACAGAACCAGCGCGCAGGCCGGGATCACCGAGAGGATAAGGATAAGTTTTTTCATAGTAGGTTTATTGGTAACACACTGGATTCGACGCACGTAACGCTGGCGGATGGCTGACGGGCGAAGATTTTTCAAGCCTGCGCAATCTGCACTTCCCGACCCGTGCTGCTCGAAAGGTAAATCGCATCGAGCATTTCCATCAGGTAAACCGCCTGCTTCGCACTGTTTACCGGCGCGGCTCGGCCGGCGATGGCGTCGACGAAAGTTTGCATCCGAAGTTCAATCGACTCCGCGCGATCGGGTGGTTCGAGCGCCTGGTCCACCAGCTTCCCGCCCACATCCTGGAAAAGCGTCAGCGGGTTTAGACGGACGGTCGCCGTAAACCAGCCGCCGAGCCCGGTCGGGATCCCGCGCGACCGCAGCCGGACGGCTTCCGCGAGATTGATTTTCTCGAGTCCCTGGCGTGCAATCAACTCATGGGCCCGGCGCATCGTGTGAGTGAAACGAAACTGTCGGCTGAAAAAATAGATCAGTCCCTGCTCTTCCGCCGCCTCCCGCAGAATCGCATCTCGGCGCCGTTCTAGGTCGGTGGTTTTCGCAGAGGATATGTTTGCCGGAACGGAGAGCGGCGAGGGCGGCGGGAAAATGCGGATGATCCGGCAGGCGGATGACGACAGCATCGAGGGTCGGAGGGCCTAACAAGTCGGTATGATTTGGCGCCACCTTCGCGGGCGCATGGCCCTTCCGGAATTGCCGCGCGCGCTCTTCGTTAGGCTCGGCCAGCGCCTGCAGGACCGCGCCGCGAGCTGCGTGGACGGCCCGCGCATGTTGCTGCCCCGGCCAGCCGGCCCCGATTATTCCGACCCGCAAATCGTTTTCCACGAGCGGGCGGGTAACTCATTCGCCCGGCTTTGCGCGGAGTTTTTTCAGGAGCGAGCGCTTCTTCTTGCCCTCGAGAATTTTTCGTTTCAAGCGCGGCGGTCGCGGCGAATTGCGCCGCCGATTTTGCGAAACCTCGGCGCGCCTTTGCTGCCGCGCCGCTTCTTTGCGATGCTCCAGCGTGTCGAGTAAACGCTCCAGCGCGAGGACGCGATTCCGCGCCTGCGAGCGTGAATCCTGCACCGTGACTGCGATCCCGCTGGGTCGGTGCCGCAAGGTGACCGCGGTCGAGACCTTGTTCACATGCTGGCCGCCCGGCCCGGAAGAGCGGGCAAAAGTCTCCTCGAGATCCGCGTCGACGATGCCCAGCCGCTCCTGGCGTTCTTCCGTAGTCATTCGTTAGGTGCAGTTTCGAGCAGAATCAGCCCGGCGCCCCGTGAGTTTTCGCAGGAGTTTCATCAAATTTTACGGCCGGCCGCGTCGACGGTTCGGTTCTAGGTTTAGCGACCCAAATTGGCGAGAAAATTGCCGATCCGCAGCGCGCATTTGGGAATTTACCGATGGCCGGACTCGAACCGGCACGGGCCGTTAAGCCCAACGGATTTTAAGTCCGTGGTGTCGCTCCTTACAGTCTGACGAGTTGGCTAATAGTTGACAAACAGCGGTTCATTTCGTAATTATGCGTCACCATGCGCAAGACTACAACGAAGCTCTCTCGGGTCCGGGTCAACGGCCGTCGGCTCTACTGCGTCACCTGGCCGAAAGTCGGGGCAGGGCGGAACCGACAATTCTTCAAGGAGAAGAGCCATGCGGAATCTTTCCTGAGCGCAAAGTTGATTGAGCGGGAGAACTTCGGGACCGCGGGCCTAGCCTTTACGGATCGACAGAGGGCCGAGTATCTCGAGTGCCGGGAGTTGCTCGAGCCGTTCTCGGTGACGGTACGTGATGCCGTCAATTTCTACCTGCCGCACTTGCAGGCGATGAATCGGACCTGTACGGCCGCGCAGCTCGTCGAGGAACTGTTGAAGATCAAGCGAGCGGATGGCGCCAGCGCGCGTTACCTGAGCGATCTAAAGAGTCGGCTCGGTCAGTTCGCGGAGACATTCAACGGAAAGCCTGTTGCGGAGATCACCTCGCGCGAGGTCGATCAGTGGCTCCGAAGCCTGAGCGAACGCGACAGCGGTCGTCCGTTGGCCGCAACGACCCGAAACAATTTCAGAAGAGTGTTGATCGTGGCTTTCAACTTTGCCCACGAGCAAGGGTATTGTGTATCCAATCCCGCACAGAAAAGCGCAAAAGCGAAGCTGGTTGAAGGGGTAGTCGGCATTCTCACCGTTGAACAGACTGCCAGCCTTCTTGAGTCATCTTCACCGGCTCTCGTTCCTTTCCTGGCGGTTGGAGCGTTCGCGGGGCTCAGACGGGCCGAATTAGAGCGTTTGGATTGGCGCGAAGTCGATTTTCAATCGGGCCTGATTGAGGTGACGGCAAAGAAGGCCAAGAGTGCTCGGCGCCGCTTCGTTCGAATCCAATCGAACCTCGCTAGTTGGCTGGAGCCTTACGCGCGCATGACGGGGCCCGTTACGCCCTCCGATTACCGCGAACATTTCGACCGGGCACGCGCCGACGCTGGTATCGTGGAATGGCCGCACAATGCGCTTCGACATGGGTTCGCCAGCTATCATCTCGCGC
>JBDTVP010000085.1:0-9413 GCA_040007175.1 Spartobacteria bacterium | reverse complement strand
CGCGTCGTGCGCGCATTCTCGCGTGCCTTCGTTAGGCAGGAAATAATCGAATTCGGATTCTTCCGCTGCAGGGTCAGGAATTCCGTCACCGAATGTTCATCCGCCGTATCGTAGAGCGAATCGAACAGGTCCGTTTCCTCAAGCGACGCGATGACCGGCGCCCAATGCTGCATCGCTTCCTCTTCGCCCCCGAGATCGAGCAATAACTGCAGATTCACATCCAGGATCCGGGCATCATTCTCCGACCGCTCGATGTAGCGGCTCATCCAATAAAGAGAGTCAGCGACGCGGCTTAACATAAAAAAAGTGATGAGTAATGAGTGACCAGTGACGAGTGCAGCTTGTCCGTTGGTTTCATCTTCATCCGCTGGTCACTCTCCATCTTCCTCCACCACCCAAGTATCCTTGCTTCCGCCTCCCTGCGAGGAGTTGACCACGAGCGATCCCTCCTTCAATGCCACCCTCGTTAGGCCGCCGGGGATGATCGTCACCTTTTCGCCGTACAAAATGTAAGGACGCAAATCGACATGCCGGCCTTGCATCGATTCGTTGCAGAAAGAGGGCGACCGCGAGAGCGCCACGATCGGTTGCGCGATGTAGTTGCGCGGGTCGGCCTTGATCCGCCCCGCAAAATCTTCCCGCTCCGCCGCGCTCGCCTGCGAGCCGATTAACATGCCGTAACCGCCGCTCTCGTTGGCCGCTTTCACCACCAGCTCGGGCAGGTGTTCGAGAATGTATTTCAAGTCGTCCGGCTGAGAGGCCAGGTAGGTCGGCACATTTCCCAGGATCGGATCTTCTCCGAGGTAATATCGGATCATTTTCGGCACGAAATGATAAATCACTTTGTCGTCCGCCACGCCGGTCCCGATTGAGTTGGCCAGGCTCACGCAACCGCAGCGGTAAGCATCGACCAGCCCCGGCACGCCCAGCCCGGAATCTTTCCGGAAGACGCGCGGATCGAGGAAGTCATCGTTGATCCGCCGGTAAATTACGTCGACTCGCTTGAGCCCTTTGGTTGTGCGCATGAAGACGCAGCCATCCTGCACCACCAGGTCGCGGCCTTCGACGATCTCGATTCCCATCGAGCGCGCGAGGAAAGAGTGTTCGTAGTAGGCCGAATTATAAACTCCGGGCGTGAGCAGGACGACGGTCGGTTCGTCGGCCTTCGGCGACGCGATGTAGCGGAGAGCGTTGAGCAGTTCCTGCCCGTAATCTTCCACCGGTCGCACCCGATATTCGGAAAAGAGCGTCGGAAAAATCCGCTTCATCGCCTGCCGATTCTCGAGCACGTAGGAGACGCCCGAGGGACAGCGCGCGTTGTCCTCGAGCACGAGATAATTGCCTTCGCGATCGCGAATCAGGTCCGTCCCGCAGATGTGAATGTAGATGTTTCGCGGCACATCGAAGTTCATGAACTCGGGCCGGAAATGCGCGGCTTCCCAAACGATCTGCTTCGGGACCACGCCGTCGCGCAGGATGGTTTGCCCGTGATAAATGTCGTGCAGGAAAAGGTTGAGCGCGGTGATCCGCTGGGTCAGGCCGCGCTCGACCAGATCCCATTCCGAGGCCGGGATGATGCGTGGAACCAGGTCGAAAGGAAAAATTCGCTCCGTGCCCTGGTCGTCGTTGTAGACCGTGAAGGTGACGCCTTGACTGAGGAAACTGGCCGCGGCCAGGTCGCGCTTCCGTGCGAAATCCGCCCCTGCCATTTCCTTGAAGGTCGCGAGCAACCTGCTGTAATGAGGGCGGGCCACCCCGGGCGCGGCAAACATCTCGTCGAAAAAGTCGTCCACCTTGTATTGGGAAAAAAGGTCGGACATCGGAATATTCACTTTGTCAGGGCACCAGAGTCACGCAATGAAAAATGGATCGGTCGACGCGGCCGAGCACGAGCACGCCTGCGCGCGGGTCGCGGCCCGGTTCGACGAGCGCTGGCTCCGAATTTATGCCGGGCGGAAGTTGCGGAGCGACCCGATTTATCCTGCTGCTTTTGCCTTGCTTGCCCAAACCAACCAACCGCTGGTCGATGTCGGCTGCGGGGTGGGGTTGCTCAGTTTCTATCTGCGCGAGCGCAATTTTCAGCCGCCGATTTGCGGGCTCGACTCCGACGGCCGGAAGATCGAGCGGGCCAAGACCGTCGCGCGCGGTGTTTATCGCGAGCTTGAATTCATCGAGCAGGACGCGTGCGAACCGATCGCGCAAACCGGCAGCGTCGTCCTCTTCGATCTTCTCCATTATCTTCGGCCTAACGAACAGGAACGCCTCCTGGAACGGCTCGCGGCCCGGGTCGCGCCGGGCGGGGTGCTGGTGATTCGCGATTGTCCGCGCGATGGGAACGCGCGTTTTTGGCTGACGCATCTGGCCGAGCGCTTTGCCCAGGCTACGACCTGGAACATGAAAGCCCCGCTCCATTTTCCGACCCGGGAAAAAATCTTTGCAGCCTTTGGTGAGGATGAATTTACGCGCGAGGTGAAGCCGCTCTGGGGTCGAACACCTTTTAATAATCACCTCTTCATCTTCCGCCGTTGCAGCCGGGTCGGTGCTCCCGGCTACCACTTGCCCGGCAGCACGCAGCGATAATTTGCGTTCGTTAGGGCAGCCAGGGTCAGCTCCAGGCAGTGTGGATGAAAATCCGGTTCGCTCGCCGTTCGATGCCCCTCATGCAGGAGCACGATCGCGCCCGGCCGGACCCGCTTCAGGATGAGCGCCGCGACCGCCGCGGGATCTTTTTTGACCGTGTCGAGTCCGCGCACCGTCCAGCCGACCAACTGCATCCCGCGCCGCGCGAGCGCCGGATGCACGAAGAAGTTCTTCAATCCGGCTGGCGCTCGAAAATAACGGGACGCCACTCCGCGATCGATTTCGTCCGCGATCCGCCCCGGCGGGTAACACCAGAACGTGCCGCTCGGATGCGTCGCGGTATGGTTCGCGACCTCGTGCCCGGCGGCGCGGATCGCTTCCAATTCGTTAGGGTATTTTGCGGCGCGTTCTCCGATGACGAAGAAGGTCGCCTGCGCCTCGAAGCGCTCCAGTATCTCCAGCATCCGCGGGGTATGAATCGGGTCCGGCCCATCGTCGATCGTGAGCCAGACTTCGCGCCGCGGTGTCTCGAAACGCGTCACGACCGGACCCCACCACGGACAATTAGCGACCAGGGTCGGAAACAGAATCAGCAGATGCGAGAGGAAGAGAACCCCGAGCGCGAGGAGCGGCCTCGAGCTGACCATGAAGATAAAAAAAAGCGCTGCCGCGAGCGCGAAACCGAGGATGAATTTCCGCGGAAGCTCAGTCTTCATGCCGGAATTTGAGGAAGAGAAGCGCGAGGAGATTGCAGCCGACCAGGCCGAGCCAAATCGCGCCTAACGAATGAATCCAGCCGGCCTCGTCCAGCAAGAAGAGCAGGGCGATTAGCGAAACCAGGCAGATGATGACGAAGTGCTGGAACGGATTGTTGGTCGGCGCGGAATAGAGGCCGAGCCGGCGCAGGCTCGCGACGAGCAGCCAGTTAATGAAATAAACGACGAGCAATACGACCCACATCGCGGCCGGCAGGAGAAAAACAAAAAGCAGCTGCGCCGGCCACGACCTAACGAACGGCAACACCGCCCGGGCCGCGAAGACGCAGCAGATTCCGAAGACGAGAATCCCCACTCCATAGGCTTCCGCGCGACTCAGTTCCGCCCGGCGGACGGTTTGCCCGCCGAGCCGCGCAAGAAGACGCGGCAGGGCAAAGGCGTAACCGATTTCGAGTGGCGCTCGCTCCTTCATCGCGCCGGAAAAATCGGGACTAACGAAAACCACTGCGACCAATGCTCCGCGATCACGCTTTCCAGCGTTCGGATCCAGGTCTGCATCCCCTCTTCGATCGCCGCCTCGCGCCCGCGCTCCGTGCGCAGGCAATCGATCGGCTCCCGCGCGACGATGCGGTAGCGATGGTAGGAGGTCCGCACAATGAAGAGCGGAAAAATCGGCACCTGTGCGACGAAGGCGAGCATGAAGGGGCCGTCCGGCAAGCTGACCTGTTCGCCAAACAACTGCGCCGGCCGCTGCGAAACGGGGCCGACCGCGCGGTCGCCTTGGATCGACACGATCTCCCCCTGCCGGATGGCCTGGAGCAGCTCGAACGGCAGCGTCATGCCCGAGGTGTTGTAGGCCACCTTGACCGCGCCCGCCCCGGCGCGGGCGAGCGATTCGTCGAGATGTCGCGCCGATTCCTGGTCCGCCTCCGGCGCGCGCACCATTCGAAGCTGGCGTTGGAAACGTTGCGCGAAAACAGCCGCGCCGAGATCGTAATTCCCCATGTGAGCCGTGAGCAAAACCGCGCCCTCTGCGGCCGCCAGCTTCTCGAAAAACTCCGCGCCTTCGACTTCGTAGGCGAACTCCGTTTGCGAGAGCTTGTGATCGGCCGCGTCGGAAATCGTCCAGGCAAAATTGTAAAGCGTGAGCCAGGCGCGGGCGTGATTAAAGAGCGCGCTCGAGCCGGGGAGGACGACACGCAAATTACTCAGGATCGCCCGGCGCGCCGGCGCGGCCAGGAAGTAAAAAACGATCGTCCAAAAGAAGATCATGATCGGCCGGAGATAGAACGGCACGTTCGTTAGGCCAAAATCGAGATACTGCCGCCAAAGGACGCCGCGGACCGCGAGACGATGGTACCAGTGGCGAGGTCGGGTCATAAAAGAAGCGCCAGCTTCCGATTTACGGGCCGCCCTGCGCAAGCTGGAAACGTGCGCTACAAAGCTTCGGCCGCCCGGGCCGCCGGCGCGGTCGTGGCTGCGCTCGATTTCCGGCTGCGAAAGACGTAACGCAAGTTGCCCAACTCCGCCCGCCACCAGCGGAAGAGGCCTTTGCGGATCAATTTGTGCAGGCGAAAATCGGGCACGAACCCGTCGTAGAGTTCGCGCCAGCCGCTGTTGCCTGCCCCGCTCGTGCCGTGGGCGATGCGGTTCTTCGCGATCGCGCTGAGCCGCCGGTTGTAGAGCTTCATCATTCTGGTAAAAAGCCGGCCGGCCACGCCTTCAAACGGCAGCTCGAGCAAAGCCCGCTCCGGATTTCCGTAAACTGGCCTAACGAGCCCGATGAAATAAGTCCCGACATCGAGGAGGAACGCGGCTGACATCAGATCGGCCTCGCCCATGTAATAATATTTGTCCCGGTAGAGCGTCTCGAACCAGGCGCGATAGGTGGCGACGAATTGCTCGTTGTAATAGCTCTGTCGCGCCGTCACGTCCTCTCCGCCTAACGATCGGGCCACCAGGTCACTCACGACCGAAGTGGTGTAGGCGCAGAGATCCAGCCCAGGACTGTAGAGCGGGTCGATGAAGCTGGCCGCGTCGCCCGCGATCGCCCATCCATCGCCGCAGACCTGCGCGCTGTGATAAGGAAGCGCGGAATACGCTTTCGCCTCGCGCTCCACGATGTTCGCGTCCCGAAAAATCTCGCGCCCGACCGGATGGGTGAGGATGTGCTCGCGCAGCCGTTCGCCCAGGCTGGCGCCCTCCGGCAACTTGAACAAGCGGCTGTCATAAACCAGCCCGGCGCTGAAATCACCGCCCTTGAGCGGAATGATCCAGCACCACCAGCCCTGCCCCATGAGATGATTCGTCGCCCAGGCCCGCCCGGTCCGCGAAGCCCCCGCGTAATCTGGAAATTTCTCCCGCCATTCGTAGCTGTCCCAATCTTTCACCCCGCTGAAACGCGCCCAGACGGCGTTGATCGGGTGCTCGATGTTCTGGCGGAAATGCCCGAGCTTGCGGGCGAGAAAAGCCGCCCGCCCGGTCGCGTCGACCACCCAGCGGCAGCGCACCTCGCGCTCTTCTCCGTCGACTTTTACGCCTAACGATTGTCCTTCCGAGCCGGTCAGGTCGCAGCGCGTCACCTTCGCCGGCCGCCAGAGGTCGCATCCGGCCTGGGTCGCGAGGCCGAGCAAATGTCCGTCCAGTTTCGAGCGATCGACCTGAAAAGTTGGGAGCCGCGCCTGGTAGCGCGCGCCGATTTCGACGCAGTCGTCAAACGGCTGGTCGGTCCGATTGGCGAACCAGAGCCGCAGGCCCTGCTTGGTCAGTTGCTCGTGCCCGAGATAGCTCGTTAGGCCGAGAATCTTGGTCAAAAAGCAGCTGCTCACCTCGGTCGTCGATTCGCCGACCTTGCGATCGAACTCGGTCGCCTTCTCGATGATCAGGATGCGGGCCGCCGGCATCCGCCGCTTAATCAGCAACGCGGTGGCCGCGCCGGAAAAAGCGCCGCCGAGGATCGCGACATCATACTCGGGGTTCATTTGCAGGTGGACGATGGACTGCCGCCCAAGTAAACGCAATGTTCCTGCCGGCATGATCTTTACCAATGGCCGGCTGATTTTTCCCGACCGGATCGAGGACGGGATCACCCTTCGGGCGGCGGACGGAAAGATCGTTGAGCTGCGCAGCGGGCCGGCCAGCGCGGGCGAAGAGGTGATCGACCTGGCGGGCAATTATCTCGCGCCGGGGTTCGTCGATCTGCATGTGCACGGCGCCGTCGGACGGGACACGATGGAGGGAACGGCGGAAGCCTTTGCCGCGATTTGCGGCTATCACGCGGGCGGCGGGACGACTTCGCTTCTCCTTACCACCGTGACCGCGCCGCTCGCGGAGATCACGCGGGTCGTGCGCGCGGTCGGGGGCGAGATCGGGCGCATCCCGCAACTGCGCGGCGCGCATGTGGAAGGGCCTTTTCTTTCGCCGCAGAAACATGGGGCGCAGCGGACGGACTTCATGCTTGAACCCCGCGCGGACACGGTGGCGCTGTTGGTCGCTGAGGCCGCGACGATCAAGCGGATCACGCTCGCCCCGGAACTGCCCGGCGCGCTCGGGGTGATCGCGCACCTAACGAAAAGCGGAATCGCCTGCAGCGGCGGGCACAGCGATGCCTGGGCGGAGGAAGCGCGGGCCGGCTTCACCCAGGGGATGCGGCAGGTAACGCATACCTTTAACTGCATGTCGTCGATGCGCCGCCGCGGCCGCGAACGGGTCGCCGGGCTGCTCGAGTTTGCGCTCAGCGAACCGGCGATTTTTTGCGAGTTGATCGCCGACGGCCGGCATGTTTCCGCCACCCTGATGCGGATGCTCTACCGGGCCAAAGGCGCGGCGGGGATTTGTCTCGTGACGGACGCGATCGCGGGGGCCGGTTTGCCTAACAACGCGCGTTTTTCGCTTTTCGGGAAGGATTGCGTGGTGGCGGACGGGGCCTGCTGGCTGGCCGACGGCTCGGCCCTGGCCGGGAGTTCCTCGCGCATGATCGATCTCGTTAGGCGAATGATCGCCCTGGTCGAGGTTCCGCTTTGGGAAGCGGTCCGGATGGCGACGAGAACGCCAGCCCGCGCAATGGGTTGGATGAGCAAGGGAGTGCTCGCCGAAGGGATGGATGCGGATTTGGTTGTCTTAACTCCGAAGCTGGAAGTAGTGCAGACGTATTGCCCGGCGCGCTGACGCGCCTCCCGGGGTGGAGGCCCCCCTTCTGGCACTCCAGCGCTTTCGATCGCGTCGCCGTCAACGCAACCATACTTATTTTGTCATCCCGAGCCGGCAAAGCGCGGCGAGGGACCCCGCAGTCGCCAAGAGACGCGTCATGCAAAAAGAATGCGTGGATTGCAACTGGGAGGTCCCTCGCCGTCTGCGCGGCTCGGGATGACAAACTTCACTTGCCGTCGCACGCTCCTTGGAGGGACGGGCGCTGTCCCGTCCTCGGTTCTGAGACACGGACGCCACGGCGGGCGTCCCTCCAGTTCCCACGCGCGAGTGGCTACAACTGCGAGCGAAACGGCAACATCACCCACTCCGTCACCCGCTCCCAGACCGAGCGATTCTTGAATTGCTCGTAGGTGTATTCCTTCGATTTCTTGAGGTCGCTCTCGAACATCGTTTCCATTTCCCGCCCGAAATTCTGATCGTAAATCGCCAGGTCGAGCTCCTCGTTAATCGATGACGACCGCGGATCGAGATTCGACGACCCGATGAGCGCGAACAGGCCGTCGACAACCATCCCTTTGGTGTGAATCATCGTCGGTTCGTATTCGAAAATCCGCACCCCGCCCTCGAGCATCTTCCCGTAGGCGGCGCGCCCGGCGGATTTCGTGAGCGGCTGATCGTTATGCGCGCCCGGCACGATCAGGCGCACATCGACTTTTCGCTGCACCGCTTTGACGAGCAGCTCGACCTGGTCATCGCTCGGCGTGCAATAGGCGTTCGTGATCCAAATCCGTTTCTCCGCCGCCGCGAATGCGATCGCCTGGGTCAACGGCACCGGCGCCATCGAGAACGAATGCGACGCGATCAGTTGCCCCTTGATCTCGCCGGCGGGCGCGAGCGCGGGGAACTGCCCCGCGCCGCTCAGAGTTTCGCCAAACGTTTTGATCCAATGTTCCTCAAACGCATTCTGGAGCGCACTAACGAGCGGGCCTTCCACGCGCACCTGGACGTCGTGCCAGTTCTTCGGGCTCTGCGCATGGCCAGCCCAGGGCTCCGCAAAACCGACGCCGCCGGTGAAGCCGACCTTGCCGTCGATCACCAGGACGCGGCGATGCGAGCGTCGGTTCGTGCGATCGATTCGCCACGACATCAGCGGATGGTAGTAGGCAAATTTACAGCCGGCCTCCTTCATCATCTTGACGTCGGAATTATCGAGACCCCAACCGGAGCCGATGCCATCGAGCAGGACGCGCACTTCCACTCCTGCCTTGGCCCGCTCGGCCAGCGCATCGCGAAATTGCCAGCCGACCTTGTCGGAATGGAGGATGTAAGCTTGGAAGTTAACGGTCTGTTGCGCGCCTCGGATCGCACCCAGCATGGCGGGGAAATACGCATCGCCATCCTGTAAAAGCTGGAGCTTGTTCCCAGCCAGCGGGACCGGGTCGTAGAGCGCGAGCGCGGAGCCGAAGAACTCCGAATCTTTCACCCCGAAGGTGTGCTCGACGTGATATTCGATCACGTGTCGGCGGATAAAGAAGATGCAGAAAACCGCGACGAGCCCGAGCACCGCGAGCACGATCGCGATCCATTCGAAGAGTTCCAAGCCGTGCCATTTTGCCTTCGTCGAGTTCCGTGCGCTTGCCATGGGCGCCAGATTGCAGCCGGCGGACCACGAGTCAATGCGCGATTTGCGCGAAATGCTGGCGGAGGGTTTAGTTAAAGGTCGCCGCCGCCGTCGCGCACCCTTCGCCTAATGCCTTCTTCCGCTTCTCCTTCTACGCCCGAGCCGCCGGCCAATGTCGTGCCGATGATTCCCGCGCCTAACGAACCGCCGCCCGCGCCCGATTTCTCCGCCCCGACGAATTTCATCAACCGCGAGCTGAGCTGGCTCGAGTTCAATCGTCGCGTGCTCGAGGAAGCGCAGGACCCGGCCCAGCCGCTCCTCGAGCGGGTCAAGTTTCTCGGGATCGT
>JBDTVP010000084.1:0-9556 GCA_040007175.1 Spartobacteria bacterium | reverse complement strand
TTGCAAGGAATTTTCGCCGTCGGCCGTGAGCCGGCCGGCCTAGTTTTTGACGGATCTAATATCTGGGTAGCGAATAGCGCAGATAACACCCTTAGCAGGCTACGTGCGAGTGATGGAATTCCCGGGGGGGAGCGCGCCGTAGGAAGGAATCCGAACCAGCTCACCTTTGACGGCGCTCACGTGTGGGTGACAGATTATTACGACAGCACCGTCATGAGCCTCGATTACCGGCGCGGCGTTCGCCAGCGAACCTACCCTGTGGGAGGCGCTCCCGCGGGGGTTCTCTTCGACGGTGCCAACATCTGGGTGGCAAACTACGGGAGCGGCTCTGTCAGCAAGATTAGCATGAGGCCCTGAGGGCGCGAGACCGCTCGCTTGGTAGCGGATCCTAGGCTCAACTTTGTAGTGCAACATTTGCTAGGTGTGAAGGAAGCATTGATTGGGTGTTTTGGGGCCATGTCTTTATCTCGGTCGATTGTTTAGGTGTTGGGCGATTAAGTCGCATTGGCTTTGGGTGACTCGTGCCATGCTTTTTCCTTTGGGGAGATACTGCCGGGGGAGTCCGTTGGTGTTCTCATTGGTCCCGCGCTCCCAGCTGTGATGCGGAGTGGCGAAGTAGAACTTGACCGGGTGCTGCGCTTCCACCTCGCCATACCAGTGGAACTCGGGGCGGGCGCCGGATCTGCTCTGCCAAGGCGAGCAGGATCGGCTGGGTGTGACTTAATAACTCTTGGAGCCACCCAGGTACTTCCAATTTACCAAAGGTGCGCGCTTTCCACCATTTCTGGACCGGCCCGATCCCGTGGTTGACCATCAAGCTGCGACCGTGGGCTTCGAGTTGGTCGTCGCGCTGCGGAGTTTCCGTGCAGTTCTATTGAGTCGATGAAGTGGCGGGAGGGACGACCGGGTCAGTCGCCCGGAGGCGGTAACCTTCGGCCGCGCTGGGTTCGAGGGATTGACCGGTGGAGCGGCTGGCGAAGCCGCCGGTCAGCACCACATCGCCATTAGGTAATTGCACGGTCACGTAACCAGCACGCGGGAAGTGCAGGCTGCCACTGCTGGTGAGCCACGTGCCGGTGGCCGGATGGTAGAGAAGTGCCGTGCCGATGGTAGAAAAATCGTTGAGCTCGCCACCAAGGAGCAGGACTTCGCCATCGGCCAGGAGCGTGGTCGTAAGGGAGTAGCGGGCTTGATCGAGACTCCCAGTGAACTGCCAGGTGCCCCGGGCGGGATCGAATAACTCTGCGGTGGCGATGCCACCGGATAGGTTGTAACCGCCGGCGACGAGCACGCTGCCATTCTGGAGCAACGTCGCACCGTGAAAGGCGCGAGACTCACTGAGACTGCCGGTCAATTCCCACTGGCCGGTGGATGGATGATAGATCTCAGCCGTCCCGGTAGTCGCGCCTCCCGCGACGAGGACGTCGCCGCTGGCTAAGAGGGTGGCGGTATGGTTCGCGCGGGCGACGTGCATGCTGCCGGTGGGGGTCCATGTTCCCGCGACAGGGTCGTAGATCTCCGCGCTCGCCACTGCGATAAAATTCGAGCCCAAACCTCCGGCCAGCAGCACTCGTCCATCCGATAGGAGAGTGGCAGTCGGCGCGGAGGTGCGCGCGACCACATTACTACCGGTGGCCGACCAAAGGTTGGTCGCCGGGTCATACAAATCCGCCTTCCGAAAATCGACGACAAAGATCGCCCCGCCCACGACCAGGACTTTCCCGTTCGGCAAAAGCGTGGCGGTGTGATTCCGGCGCTGGCGCGGTAGATCGGCCGCTTTAGACCAGAGTCTCGTCGCGGGATCGTAGAGCTCTGCGCTGGTCTGCGCGTCCGCCTCCACGCCACCCGCGACGAGGATGCGGCCATCCGGCAGGAGAGTGCCGGTGTGTTCCGTGCGCGGGATTTTGAGGCGGCCGGCCTTAAAGAAAGGCGAAGGGGCCGCCCGACCGGATGAAGGAGAGCCGAGGAGGGCGACGAGGCACAAAAAGAGAAACGGCAGCGCGAGGTCGCCGGGATGTTTGCGCAAGAGATACGGTTTCATGACTTTAGGCTAATGGATGCCTTCTCCTGCCCTTGGTCAAGCGGCGTCGATCGCGGATGCTTAGTCGCCCTGATTCGGGCAGCTTTAGTGCGAGACCGAAAGGCCTAACCAGACGGTGATGAGAAGGCCAAATAAGACCTGACCAAGTGATGCAGCGTGGCTTGGCAGTCCGTTTCATTGATATGGTCGCGCTGCTCCCATCCCCTTCGGGCTTGACGTCTATGTCACGGCTTGGCTGTCCGTCCCGTTTCCTCCGAGCAATCTTGATTCCCAAATGCGATCAGCTTTTACGAACCTCCACCCTTCGCACTTCCGCGGCGGCCGCTCCCGGCTAGCGCCAGGATCACATCGGTCTTGGCGAGGCTTCCGACGAGGCGGTGATTTTCCTCGCGCATCACTACTGGGAGACGTTCACCCTGATGCTGCGCGAAACGGTCCAGCGCTTCGTTGAGGGTCGCGGTCGGATGCACGAAGGGAATCTCCGGACGCAGGATATCCCCCGCGATGACGAGCTGCGCGAGCTCCGGGGCGTTCAGGTAATTCTTAATGTCATGTAACGAGATCGCACCAACGAAGCGCTCTTCCTCTGTCACATAGAGATAGTTAACACGATTCGCGACGAACTTTTCCGCGATCTCGGCGAAGCGAGCGGTCGGCGAGACGGTTAGCGGGTCGGGCTTCATCAGGTCGCGCACGTGCAGCTCGGCGAGCTGGTGTCGGTAGTCCCCTGCCCCTTTGCGCTTCAGCGCTTCGCTGTAGATGGAGCGGGGCTCGAAGCGGACGGAGGTGTAGTAGCCGATCACGCAGGCGAGCATGAGCGGCAGGATGATTTGATAATCCAGAGTCAGCTCGAAGATCATGATGATAGCCATGATGGGCGCGTGCGTGGTGGCGGCGAGGAAGGCGCCCATTCCGACGAGCGCAAAAGCGCTTGGGTTCGTCGTGAGACCGACGGGGAAATGCGCGACGCCGATGCCGAACAGATATCCGAGACTCGCGCCGACAAAAAGTGTCGGAGTAAAGACGCCACCGACCGCGCCGGAACCAAAGGTCGCGGCGGTGGCGAGCACTTTGAAGAGGAGGATGACGGCCACGATCTGCCAGGTCCAATTGCCGGCGAGGATCGTGTTCACGGCGCTGTAGCCATTACCGCACACTTCGGGATGACAGACCGCGAGTGCACCGACGACGAGGCCGCCCGCCAGCATTTTCAGGTAAACCGGCGCGCGCACCCGGCTAACCAGGCGTTCACTCGCATTAAGGAGACGAAGAAACCAGGGCGCGACCAGGCCGGCGAATAAGCCGAGCAAGAGATAGGGCGCAATCTCCCAGGTCGAATTCAGCCGGAATGGAGGGATGACGTAAATCGGTTCGCTTCCGATAAAGCCGCGCACGGTCAGGGTGGCGATGACGGACGCGAAAACGAGCGGACCGAAGAGCTCCATCGCGACGGAACCGAGCACGATCTCGGCAACAAAAAGTGCGCCGGCGATCGGGGCATTGTAAGCCGAGGCAATCCCCGCCGCGGCGCCGCAGCCGACGAGTAAACGGAGTCGCGGCGTCGACCAATGGCGCAGCCGCCCGGCGACCGAAGCGACGAGCGACGACAACTGGACGAGCGGCCCTTCGCGCCCGATCGAGCCGCCGGAGGCGATCGTGAACATGGCGGAAAGGCATTTCACGAGACTGCGCCGGGTCGAGATTTTTCCGTCACCGAGGACGACCGCTTCCATGTAGTCGGTGGTCGTGACATCGCCCCGCCAACGCATCCCGAGATAGAGGACGAGCCCGGCGAGCAAACCGCCGACGGCGGGGATCGTTAGGCGTTGCCACCATGCGAGCGTGCTGAAGCTTTCCACGAAGCCCCCGCTGGCGCTGCCGGTCAGCAGCTTGTGCAAAGCGCTTGTCGCATAACGAAACCCAATCGAGGTCAGCGCCCCACCAAAACCGATCAACCCAGCCCAGGCGAGCGTGACCTGGAGATCGCTCGGGCGGATGACTTCGGTAACCCAAACCCACCATTTCAGCCGGCGCAGATCGGCCAGGCGGAGAGGCAGCGCGCCACCGGGCGCATCGTTGGTCGGCACGCTCACGACCTGAACGCATCTCGCGCCCTCGTCAACTCCGAGGAAGCCGGGAGCGGCGGCGCGCACGCCGCCACTCCAACGCCTCCGGCCCCATATTTCGTCGCCCCGCGTTCCCCTTGCGCCAGCGTCAATCGTCCCTATTCATTTTAGATGAAATTGCTTCGCGGTTCGCTGCTGATTGTCGCTCTCCTTGTCCTGGCCTCCCCTGCTTTCGCGCAGCTCGACCGCACCCTCGCTGCGCACGGCGGACTGGATAAATGGCGGAGTTTCGGCGGCGTCCAATACGACGTGATCTGGAAATCGAGCAAGAAAGGCGACAAGCGGGAACATCAACTCTTTGATTTGCAAAGCCGGTCCGGTCTCATCACGAGCGACGCCTACTCGCTCGGGAGCAGCAACGGCGAGGTCTGGATCAAGCCGGGGCTTGATGCGCTCGGCGGAACGCCGCCGCGGTTCTACATGTGGACGCCCTTTTATTTCTTCGGGATGCCTTTTGTTTTCGCGGATCATGGCGCGAAGCAGGAGTCGTTAGGCAAGAAAACTTTCCGCGGCCAGGAATACGACGCGGTCCGGATCACTTTCGGCAAAGGCACCGGCGATACGCCGGACGATTACTACGTCGCCTACCTCGATCCGAAAACGAGCCAACTGAAGCTCGCCTACTACGTCGTCACCTTCCCCGCCATGCGCAAAGGCCGCCCGGTCGAGGAGCTCGAGCCGCACGCGATCGTCTTCGAAGAATGGCAAACCGCCGATGGCTTGCAGGTGCCGAAAGTCGCGCCGTTCTACAAATGGACCGGGACCGATATCGAAGGCGAACCGCTCGGCACGCTCGAATACAGCAACGTCCATTTCCTGAAGGAAGCGCCCGACGCCGCGAAATTCGCGAAGCCGTCCGACGCCGTCGTGGCGCCGTTGTAACCGGGTCGGCGACCCCGGCCGCCTGGAATTCACGCGCCCAAGACTTCTAGCGCATCCTGCAGAGGCGGTCAGACGCCGGCATTCCCAGCCGACAATGTTTGCCCCGCGCGCTTTCGAGGTTGAAAGTGCGACCCGGGCTGCTTCGATTTCCCTCTCCACTAACGACCCGCAACTCTCAATAATCCGACGATGGCACTGAGCAAAAAAGACAAACTTCGCCTCCTCACCATTCTGCTCGAGAGCCGACACGGCGATCTGCGCGAACAAAACCTGAATCGCCAGGGCAAAGGCCATTTTCACGTTTCCGGCATGGGACACGAAGCGCTCGCCGCGCTCTCCTTCATGAGCGAGCCGGGCGATTACGTTTGCGGATATTATCGCGACCGCGCGCTCGTCCTCGGCCGCGGCGTGACTTCGGCGGAACTCGCGCTCGATTATTTCGCGAAGCGCAAAGGCCAGAGCCACGGCCGGCAAATGCCGTCGCATTACAGCTACGCCGAGCGCCATATCTGGAGCGTGCCGACGCCGACTGGCGCGCAGCTTTTGCCCGCCTGCGGGATCGCTTGGGGGATCAAGCTCGATGGCAAACCGAACTTCGTCATTGCCACGATCGGCGACGCCGCCACTCGCCAGGGTGATTTTTTCGAGGCGGTCTGTTTTGCGAAAGAGCGGCAACTGCCGGTGCTTTTCGTAGTCGAGGATAACGGCTACGGGATCAGCAGCCCGACCCGCAAGATCAACCCGCTCGCAATCGATGTCCTCCAGCCTAACGACTGGGAGCAGGTCGACGGCTCCGACGTGCACGCGGTTTATGAGGCTGGCCAGAAAGCGAGCGCGCATCTCCGTGCCGGCAAAGGGCCGGTCTTTTTCTGGGTGAAAATGGAGCGGCTCTCCAGCCACACCAGTTCCGACGACCACAAACTTTATCGGACCGCGGAAGAGATCGAAAACCTCGCGGCGGGCGATCCCCTAACGAAATGGAAAGATCGCCTGATCGCGGAAAATGCGCTCAGCGCCGACGAATACGAGAAGCTCGAGCAGGAGATCAAGGAGCGGATCCGCCAGGAGTTCATCAACGCGGAAAAGGAGGAAGATCCCTCGGCGGACGAACTCCAGTTGCAGGTTACGGGCGAGCTACCGCAACTCGACGATGAAGTGTTGCCGGCCGGCAAATATCGCATCGGCGACGTCGTGAATCTGACGTTGCGCGCCGGACTCGCGAAAAATTCCGAGCGCATCATTTTCGGCGAAGACATCGAGGATCCGAAAGGCGGCGTCTTCCGCCTCACCCAAAAGCTTTCGACCGAATTCCCGAATCAGGTTTTCAACTCGCCGCTGGCCGAGTCGACCATTCTCGGCGTCGCCTGCGGCCTCGCTTCCTACGGCAAACGGCCGGTCTTCGAATTGCAGTTCATCGATTTCATCGGCCCGGGCTGGAACCAGGTCGTGACCAATCTCTGCAACCTGCGCTGGCGTTCCTTCGGCACCTGGACTTGTCCGCTAGTCGTTTACGCGCCCTACGGCGCCTACCTTCCCGGCGGCAGCCTGTGGCACAGCCAATCGAACGAGGCTCCCCTCGCCCATTATCCGGGCATCCACATCGCCATCCCGAGCAATCCCGAGGACGCGGCCGGTCTGCTCTGGACCGCGATGCATTGCGAAGACCCGACCTTTATTCTCATCCCGAAACATCTGCTCTGGGCGGAACACGAGTCGGCCCAGCCGATCCGCGCGGTATCGTTAGGCGAAGCCCGCGTCCATCGCGCCGGCGCCGACGTCACCGTGGTGGCGTGGGGCAACACGATGGAGAAATCGATCGAAGCCCTGGCCAAGCTGGGCGACAAGGCGGACGTCGAGTTGATCGATCTCCGCTCCATCGCGCCCTGGGATCGCGCCACGATCGAGGAATCCGTCCGCAAGACCGGCCGGC
Source organism: Spartobacteria bacterium (assembly GCA_040007175.1). Taxonomy (GTDB): domain Bacteria; phylum Verrucomicrobiota; class Verrucomicrobiia; order Chthoniobacterales; family UBA10450; genus Palsa-1392. Next base: position 2,577 of record JBDTVP010000084.1, on the reverse strand, counting down.
TCATCGTCGTGCAGGAAGACACCGAAAATTGCAGCGTCGGCCAGATGATCATCTCGCACATCACCGGCCAGGCGGGGCTTTGGGACGCGATGATCAGCCCGCCGATCTTAGTCAGCAAAGGCAACGTCATGATCGGCTACAACCCGATCTACGAATACGCCGCCCTCCCCGACGTCGAACGTATCGTTAGGGCGATTGAGACTTCCGTCGCGGTTCGCCGGGAGCGCGCCGCAGCTGGGGACGCCGTCACCGCGCGAGTGGAGGCGGCTGCCGGAAAACCGGAGACATCGTCCGCAGCTACCGCGAAGAAGCCCGCTGCGGCGGGCCAGCGCACTCAGCCCATCATCGTCCCGATCATGGGCGAAGGAATTCGTTCCGCCAAAGTCGTCGCGCTCCTAAAACAAGCGGGCGATCGCATCGAACTCGACGACGCCCTCTGCGAGGTCGAGACCGACAAAGCCGTTTATCCGATCGAATCCTCCTTCGCCGGCACGATGGGTGAATGGAAAACCAAGGTCGACGACACGGTCGAGATCGGCCAGGAACTGGGGAAAATTCTCACCGAAGGCGCTGGCGATCTCGATGAGCAGATCGAAGCCGCCGCGGAAGTGTCTCCCCGTGAAACAGCGCCGGCCGCTCCGGTCCCTGAAACACGTAAAACGACCGCGCGCGAACCCGCGCTCTCCGCCACCATCACGCGCAAACTCGGGCGCGTTGTTCCCGCAAATTTGCAGATCGATGCGCGTTGGGACGCGGTCCGCGACGCGCGCGAAGCGGCCAAGAAAAGCGACGGCAAAGATGCGCCGTCTCCCTCCGTCATGGTCGCGTGGGCCGTCGTTCGTGCGATGGAAAAGCACTCCCCGTTTCGCCGCCTCATGCTGGACGACGACCGGATCCTGGAAAGCGAAGATTTCGATCTCGGCGTGGCCGTCTCGATGGACGACGACCGGCTCGCGACCGCGGTCATGAGCGCGGCTAACCGGCTTGCCTGGCCCGATTTCGTTAGGCGTTATAACGAAACGATCGCCGCCACCCGCAGCGGACGGGTCGACGCGATGAACGCGCCGATCGTGATCAGCAGCCTGGGCGCGTTTGGGGTCAAGGCAGCGGCGCCGATCGTGGTCCCGCCGTCGGTTGGAACGCTTTTCGTCGGGTCGGCGCACCACGAGCTTTCGCCTAACGGAAAGAAAGCGCAGACCGTGGAGGTGATCACGCTTTCCCTCACCTTCGATCACCGGGTGGTGAACGGCGCTGGCGCGGCCAACTTCGTGCACGAGATCAAGGGATTGATCGAAGGCTTCCAGATTCCCGCAGCCGCGGCAGCGGCTGGGAAGTAACTGCCAACGACGACGGAAAAGTCAGCCCCCGCGCTTCCGGTGAATCAACGGCCGAACGATTCCTGCGCGGCCAGGAGGCGTTTCGTTTCGACCTTTTCCAGCTGTTCGATGGCGCGCTTTTCCAATAACTCGAAATCTGTTTTTTGCAGGGCGGCCAACGTGTCGCGGACCGCCGCGAGCGCGCGCCAGAGCAATTGTTTCCCTTTGATGCCAAGCGCAAGGCTCTCGAGCGTCTGAAGCCGGCGGAGTGCAGATGTTTCCGAGCCAGAAAAGCCGAGCTTTGCCCGACCCAGCTTCTCCGCCATCCAAGCGCCCGCGTTGCGCACGCCACTGTCGTCCCAGCCGAGCGCCTGGATCAGGTTGTGCAGCTGCTCGTGATCGGCCTCGACCTCGATTTCCAGTTCCGCAAAAAATGCCGCCCAAGGCGTGCTCTCATGGGACTTGCGTGAGTGCCTGATCAATTCCAGCGCCCCCACTCCGGCGGCGTAATGATCCTTCAGGTAGGCCTCGATTTGTTCCCGGCCGGCGTCGTCCATCACTGCTTTAATCGCATTGCCGCCCGGGCAAGGTCGCACCGGCTTGCGCAGGCGTTCATCCGGCGTTGCCTTATCCGGTGACGAAGCCGGCCACGACACGCGCCATCATCCATCTCGACATGGATTGCTTTTACGCCGCGATCGAGGTGCGCGACCGGCCGGAGTTGCGCGGCAAACCGGTCGGCGTCGGCGGAGCGCGCGACCGGCGCGGTGTCCTCACGACCTGCAATTACGAAGCGCGAAAATTCGGCGTCCACTCCGCGATGCCGACTTTCATGGCGCTACAGCGTTGCCCGAAATTGATCGTGCTCCCGACTCGCTTCGATGTTTACCGCCGCGAATCGGCCGTCATCCGCGGCATCCTGCATCGCTTCACGCCACTGGTTGAGCCGCTCTCGCTCGATGAAGCTTATCTCGATGTCAGCGCGCATCCCGGAGCGCCGGGCGCGCTCGCGGAAGTCATCCGCGGTCTCATTTTTAGGAAAACGAAATTGACCGCCTCGGCCGGGATCGGGCCGAACAAACTGGTGGCGAAAATCGCGAGCGACCTGCACAAACCGGACGGCCAATATGAAGTCGCGCCTAACGACGTGCCGGAATTCATGGCCGCGCTGCCGGTGCGCAAAATCTGGGGGATCGGCGCGGTGACCGAACAAAAATTGCAACAGCGCGGGATCACGACCTGCGCGGATTTGCAGCGCCAC
>JBDTVP010000083.1:0-9623 GCA_040007175.1 Spartobacteria bacterium | reverse complement strand
ACATCTGGCCGCGCAAGAGTTTCATGATGATCGCGCTGCCCAACCCCGATGGCTCGTTCACATGCACGCTCTTCTGGGAGTTCGATGGCCCGCGCAGTTTTGCCACCACCACGGCCGACGACGACGTCCGTCGCTTCTTCGACGAAGAATTCCCCGACGCCGTCCCGCTCATGCCCGCGCTGCTCGAGGATTTTCGCGAAAACCCGACCGGCTCACTTGTCACCGTCCGCTGCGCTCCCTGGCATTACGGCGACAAAGTCGCGCTCGTCGGCGACGCAGCCCACGCGGTCGTGCCCTTTTACGGGCAGGGGATGAACGCCGCCTTCGAAGATTGCGTCATCTTCGATCAATGCCTGGCCGAGTTCCCTAACGATCGTAAGCGGGCCTTCGCCGAGTATTCCGCGCAGCGCAAAGCCAATGCCGACGCACTGGCGGACCTCGCAGTGGCAAATTTTATCGAGATGCGCGACAAGACCGCCTCGCGCACCTTCCGGGCGAAAAAGAAGCTCGACCACACTCTGGAAGGGCTCCTGCCGGGGCTCTATCTCCCGCTCTACACCATGGTGAGTTTCACTAACATTCCCTACGCCGAAGCCGAGCGTCGCGCCCGCCGCCAGGACGCGATCGTCTACGCGAGCATTTTCGCCTTGTTTTTTTTCTTCTTCCTGCTCTTGGTTCGACTGGCTCGCGGTTGATTAATTAACGTCCGAAGAATTGCAGTCGGCCCAGCGACGCAAGATGAATTAGGGACGTGCGCCGTCACGTCCAAGTTACAAAAGTGAGGGTAACGCGCGCGCCGCATTAACCTTATCGTTCCATGGCACGGCTCGCGGTTATGCAAGCAGGCGACAACGACAAGCCGGCCTCTGCGCATCAATCTCGCAGGGCTGATTAATCGTAGGTGAGGACTTAGTCAGCGAAAAGGTGGGTGGCATGAGTCACAGCCGCTCCGGCTCGCAGCGAGGCCGCAACCAGCGCCGCCTCCACCAGCTCCGCGTCGGTCGCCCCCGCCTTGCGCGCGTTCCCAGCGTGAATATCAATGCAGTACGGGCACTGGGTGGTATGCGCGACCGCGACCGCAATAAGTTCCTTGTATTTTACCGGGATCGCCCCATCGGCGACCGCCGCCTTATCGAAAGCCCAAAAGGCCTTCATCGCCTCGGGGGCGAGGGTGTCCATTTTCTTGAGTTTAGCCAGGTTATTTTTGTTATACATAGTTTTGATTGTTCTGGGAGATTCCGTCATTAGTTACAGTTCCTTGGTAATGAAAACGCTGTTAGGATCCAGTTTGTAAGAAGCGAAAGGTTCGCAATAGGAAAAGCCGGAACCGGCGTACAATCTCCTGGCCGGGGCAAAGTAGTCCATCGACCCAGTCTCAAGACTTAGCCGGCGATACTCGCGGTGCTGCGCTTCCTCAACGATCTGCCGGAGCATGCGCGCCGCGACTCCCCGGCGCTGGTAGTCGGAAGCCGTCCGCATGGATTTGATCTCGCCGTGCGTTGCGTTCAGCTCTTTGAGCGCGGCGCAACCAGCCAGGTCTGTTCCGTCCCACATGGTCCAGAAAGTGATATCAGGCCCGCGCAGGCCGTCGAGATCGAGGGCGTGCCGGCTTTCCGGCGGAGAGGCGCGTTCCATGCAGCGCAGGTGCTCGTGCAGCAACGCGATGATCTCCGGACCGCGTAGGTCATCAACTCTTATGTCCACCGTAACTTTACCAATTCACAGTTGTCGGCATGACGCAAGAGATGCCTCGTTCACACAGGGGCCGATCGCTGCGGTCGAAATGAATTGTCTTCCTGCTCCTCGTCCCGTAGCCTTCGGGTGAGAGCAGAAGCTCAAATTTCGCCTGCCACGGCGGGCCTGCACACGAACCACAAAACTAGAAAGTCATTACTATGAGCGATACCTATGTCCCCATGATCAGTTCCGGTACGGCCGGTCCACTCGGCGTGCTCCATCTCCCGCGTCTCTGGCAGAAAGTCTCATTGGAAGAGGCCGGCAAACTGGCCGCCGGCTATCCGGGAATGGGCCGGGGCTACGATGCGATGACCTGTGCCGCGCTCGGCCTCGACGAACAGGCGGTCAAGGATTACATCAAAGCGGAGAAACCGACTTACCCGCAATTTGAAGCGTGGGTGAAACAGAACGCGAAGTCTCTCAACAACGATGCGATCGAGAAACATAATGCGGCCGTGACTGGCTACGTTCATGAAGCTGAGACGCGCCAGGAGATCCTAGGTTGCTGCGGAATCACGGATGAGGCCAAGTCACCCAAGGACGCCGTGAGCCTGAACAATCTCGATGATTGGCATGGGTTCCACCAGGCGGTGCTGAAGTAAGCGACTGCGCCGTGGGCAAAGTCTTCTCCCCTGAATTGCTTGCGCGTTTGACGCTCACCGCGGCGACGTGCGAGCATGCCGGCATGCCAACTGCGACCGACGCGACGAGGCGCGATTTCCGGAAAACGACTGAGACTTTCACGGCCGGCGCCAAGACTTTGCCGCAGCGTTATTTCGTCTGGCCGGAAGTATTTGCCGAGGAACAGATGAAGATTTTCTCCCGGCAATGGGTTTGCGTCGGGCATCAGAGTCAGGTGCCGAAAACCGGGGACTACATTGTGCAGGAAGTTGCGGGTGAGAGCGTGATTGTCGTGCGTGATCAAGAGGGCGGCCTGCGCGGGTTCTATAATGTTTGCCGGCACCGCGGCACACGGTTGTGTGAGGAGGCGAGTGGACACGCGGCGGCGTTGCAATGTCCGTACCACGCCTGGACCTATGCGCTGGACGGCCGCTTGCTCGGCGCGCCGCACATGGACGAGGCACGGGATTTTGCGAAAGGAAACTACGCGCTGCATTCCGTCCGGCTCGAAGTGTGGGAGGGTTTACTCTTCGTTAGTCTGGAGAAGACAACCTCGCCCTTGGAAGAGGTTTTCGCACCGCTCGCGGGAAAGTTCACCCACTGGAACCTGCCTCGTCTGCGCTCGGCTCGCCGGATCGAATACGAGGTGAGCGCGAATTGGAAGCTGATCTTCCAGAATTACTCCGAGTGCTATCATTGTCCCGGAGTTCATCCGCTTCTTTCGAAAATCTCGCCCTCGGATTCGGCGGAGAACGATCTCTGTGAAGGGCCGTTCCTCGGCGGCTTCATGTCGATCAACGCTGGCAAAAGCCTAACGATGAGCGGTCAGGCCTGCGCCCGGCCTGTCGGCGACATCAAGGCGGAGGATCATGCGCGCGTTTTCTACTACTCGATCTTTCCCAACCTGCTCCTGAGCATGCATCCCGATTATGTCATGGTGCACCAGCTCTGGCCGCAGTCACCGGAGCGGACGCTGGTTCAATGCGACTGGTTTTTTCATCCGGACGCGGCCGGAGTTACCGATCCCAAATACCGCCCGGAAGATGCGATCGAGTTTTGGGATATGACGAACAAGCAGGATTGGCACGTCTGCGAGTTGAGTCAGCAAGGGATTGCGTCGTGCGCCTATCAGCCGGGGCCCTATTCCCCGCGCGAGAGTATTCCCGCGGCCTGGGACCGGGAATATCTGCGGCAAGTCAGTTAACCAGGACGGCTCCCTCTGCTGGGTTGCAGTTGGGAACTCACTTGCCGAGAAAAGATTGCTCAACCTCCTGCCATCGCGCCGATGATGAAGAAGGGTTCCGTGCCATTCGCAATGGCGTCGGGGAGCAACGCGTCGGGTGTTTCGTGAGAAAAGTCTTCGCCGCAACAAAAAAACCTAACGAGTGGACGTCGCTTTTGCGTGGCTTGATCGCGAACGGTGCCGCGCAAAACAGGGTAAGCGGCTTCAAGCGCGTCGAGGACGCGGCGTTGAGTGATCGGTTCCGCAACCTCCAACTGCACCTCGTCCTCGACCCGCGCCAGCGTGCGCAAGTGAACCGGGAGCACGACCCGGGTCATGGCAAAGTCTGGACTTCGACCGAGCAGACCGCGGGAAGATCCCTAACTATGGCTTTCCAGGTATCGCCCGCATCGGCCGAGGCATAGACCTGGCCGCCCGTGGTCCCGAAATAGATGCCGCACTGGTCGAGCGAATCGACTGCCATCGCGTCGCGCAGCACGTTGACATAGCAATCACTCTGCGGCAGGCCTTTCGTGAGGGCCTCCCATTCGTTGCCGCCGGTCCGGCTGCGGTAAACCCGCAGCTTGCCGTCCGGCGGGAAATGCTCGGAGTCACTCTTAATCGGTACGACGTAGATCGTCTCCGGTTCGTGCGCGTGGACATCGATCGGGAAACCGAAATCCGAGGGCAGATTGCCGCTCACTTCGCTCCACATCTCTCCGCCGTTGTCGCTCCGCATCACGTCCCAATGCTTTTGCATGAAAAGCACGCCGGGACGCGAGGCGTGCATCGCAATCCGGTGGACGCAATGTCCGACATCAGCGTCTGGGTCCGGCAGTTCGTATTGGGATTTCAGCCCTTTGTTAATCGGGCTCCAACTCTGGCCCGCGTCATCGCTCCGGAACGCGCCCGCGGCCGAGATCGCGACGAAAATGCGATTCGGATTTGTCGGGTCGAGCAGGATGGTGTGCAGACACATTCCGCCCGCGCCCGGCTGCCACAGTTTCCCTTTGGCCTCGCGTAATCCCGGAAGTTCCTGCCAGCTCGTGCCTCCGTCGGTGCTGCGAAAGAGCGCGGCGTCTTCCGCCCCGGCATAGACCGTGTCGGCTTCGCCTAACGACGGCTCGAAATGCCAGATCCGCTTGAATTCCCAAGGGTGCTGCGTTCCGTCATACCATTGATGGGTGCCGGGTGTGCCGTCATAGACGAAGTCCTTCCCGACCGCTTCCCAGGTCTTGCCGCCATCGTCCGATCGCTGCACCTGTTGCCCGAACCAGCCGCTGGTTTGCGACGCATAAATTCGGTTCGGATTCACCGGCGATCCCTTGAGATGATAAATTTCCCACCCGGCGAAATGCGGCCCGCTCACCTTCCAATCGCGGCGCATCCCATCCGAGGTCAGGACGAAGGCGCCTTTCCTGGTGCCAACAAGCAAGCGGATAGAGCTCATAGTTTATTCGTAAAGCGATAGCTACAGCGCAATCAAATCAAAAAAGCGCCCCTCCTCGCTGGAGCGTCCTAGTCCGGGATCTCCGCCTCCACCAGTTTCCCCAACAGAATGAGCGATTCCTGCCAGCCGAGATAACAAGCCTCTGCCGGAATCGAGCCGGGCACGCCTTCCTGAGTAATCCTGACGTCCGTCCCGCACGAAACTTCCTGCAAGATCACCGTCGTCTGCATCATTCCCGGCATGCTGGGATCGTCAAACACGTCCGTGTAGCGGATCCGCTCGTGCGGGACCAGCTCCAGATACTCGCCCCCAAAGGAGTGACTCGATCCGGTCGTAAAATTAGTAAACGTCATCCGGAAACGTCCGCCGACCTTCGCCTCCATCTCGTGGACCGTGTTCGTGAATCCGTTAGGCGGGAGCCATTTCGCCAGCGCGTCGGCCTCCAGGAAAGCGCGAAAGATTCTCTCCGACGGCGCGCGCAGCACGCGGTGGAGTTGAATAGTGTTGGTTGGATTTGTCGTCATCGATGTGGATGGGTTGAGTTCTTCAGTCTTCGTCACGTGCATCTTCCTTTGCTTGGTAGATTTGGTTTTCATCCTGAGAGAATTTAGTGCGACTCGCTGCAAGGTCGAACGTCGTCCTAATGAGCGAGAGCCGTCCGCGCTACCCCGGAATGGCCGAGCGTGATTGGAGGCGTCGTTCTGCCCGACGCAGTCCCAGGGCCGGCCTCGTTTTCTGCGATGGCGCGCAGGTTCTCCAGCCCTTGCTCGAAATCCCGGCCGCACATCTTATCCATGTCGACGAAGAGCCCGATCGCTTTGCAGAGAAACCGGTTTTCGCCCGTCATGCTCCAAGTGATGGTTGTCGCATCGCCATCCGCGCGGAAGTCGAACTCCGCCGTGTTCGTGACCGCAAAGGGTTTCAGGAATTCGAGACGAAACTGGACCAACTCTGCAGGGCGACTTTCCGTGAGCGTCATCCGTCCTTCGCCCACCTTCTTCCCGCGCCACGAGACTGCCGCGCCGACGCCGGCCCGCGGGCCTTCGAAGTTCATTTGCGCCTCGGGTTCTTTCCTGGCCCAAGGTGACCAGTCTTGGAAAAGGTGGAGATCGTTGAGGTGCGCAAAAACGGTGGCAGGCGGGGCGGCGATTTGGGCGCTACGGCTAATCCGGAAGTGAGAGGGCCGCGAGGCCACGACAAGGAGGAAGAGGCCCACGCAGAAAGCCAGGCCGAGAAGGATGAGTGTGATCATGACTGGGATTGAAAAGAGTGGATGGTTTTAATTGCCTTCAATGAAGCGACGAACGAGCACGCAGGGTTCGGACACTGCCGCCATTTTTTTTGCAAATGCGGGTTAAAGCGACCTGATTGTCCGATCGTGCCGCGTTCGTTCGTCATAGGGATAGAACGACCGTTCACTTCACCAACCAAAACAACCCTATGGAAACAAACAGCACTCCTTACATCCTCTTTTTTCGCAACTCCGGGCCGGAAAACCACGCCAATCTTTCCGCCGATGAGCGCCAGCTCCTCATGACTCGCTGGAACGCTTGGTACGACGATCTCGCCGCCGACGGCAAAGCTATCGGCGGCACTCCGCTCGACCCCGAGACTCGCATTGTAGCTGGCCCGCGCGGCGAACGCGTCGTCGACGGTCCATTCGCAGAGGCGAAGGAAGCGATCGGCGGCTACGTCATGCTCATGGTCGCGGATCTCGACCAAGCGACGGCCATCGCGCAGAACCACCCGGGGCTCGACTATGGGCTGGTCATCGAGGTGCGCCGCCTGGCTGATAGCTGCCATCTCGGCGTCGGCCATCGGAACACCGTCACCGCCGCCCACGCCTGATCTGATCGTGCTCCCGCCGCCCAGAGTCTTGCCTAACGATGGCGAACCGCCACCCGAGCGAGACGGGACAACGCCTGCCGTCGTCGCGCCGGCGCAGTTGGTCGAGAATTTCTTCCGCCACGAAACCGGGCGTCTGCATGGCGCTTTGATCCGTCTCCTCGGCGTCCACAATCTCGCGCTCGCCGAGGACGTGGCACAGGAGGCGATGCTGCGCGCCTTGCGCAACTGGTCGATGGGCGGCATCCCGGAGAATCCATCGGCCTGGATCATGCGCGTGGCGATGAACCTCGCGAAAGATGCGCTCCGGCATCAGCGCATGTCTACCTCGAAAGAACCGGCGATCATCGCCTATCTCGACCAAACGCTCGCGGCTTCGACCAGCGGGAAGCGAAGCGAACACGAGATCCGCGACGACGCCTTGCGGCTCATGTTTGTCTGCGCGCACCCCGCGATCGCGACCGACGCGCAGGTCGTGCTCGCGCTCAAGGTGCTCTGCGGTTTCAGCACGGGAGAAATCGCGCGCGCTTTTCTGAGCAGCGAGGCCGCGATCGAGAAACAACTCACGCGCACCCGGCTGCGCATCCAAGAAGCCGGGATCGGTTTTGAGATTCCCGAGGGCGAAGATCTCACTCCGCGTCTCAACGGCGTTCTCGCCGCGCTCTATCTTCTTTTTAACGAAGGCTACAAAGCCAGCTCCGGTGATTCCCTCCTCCGCGTCGAGTTGACGCGCGAGGCGATTCGCCTAACGAGCCTGCTGGTCGCGCATCCCGTCGGCCGCACGCCGCGCAGCCATGCGCTGCTCGCGCTCATGTTGCTGAGCAGCGCGCGCTTTCCCACGCGTCTTGATGAGCAGGGCGATTTGCTGCGCCTCGATGATCAGGACCGCTCGCTGTGGGATCAAACCTTGATCAACCAGGGCCTGATGCACCTCGCTTGCGCGGCGGACGGTAATGAGGTGAGCGACTATCATTTGCAGGCTGGGATTGCCGCCTGCCATTGCCTCGCGACCGATTCCGCTTCGACGGATTGGGAACGCATTCTCCGCCACTACGATCGTCTGCAGGAGAACAATCCGTCGCCGATCGTCGCGCTCAATCGCGCCGTCGCCGTGGCGCATGTCCATGGCCCGCAGGCCGCGCTCGACGCTGTCGCCGCGATCCCGCGGCGGGAAATAATCGAATCCCATTATTTGCTCCACGCCGTCGTCGGTGAATTGCAGCAACGGCTCGAGCGTCATCGCGAAGCCGCGGAAAGTTTTCGCCGCGCGTTGCAGTTGGCCCAGGTCGGGCCCGAGCAGCATCATCTCACTCGCATGCTCGAGCGATCGGCTGATTTGGCTGATGCCGGGTGAGGGGGGCGGACTTCGATTGCAATCGAAGCGACCTAGCGCCGGTTTTTCTTCGGCAACCGGCCGCTAAAACGCCGCCGCGGCCCGCGCGAGGATGTAGCCGATCGCGGCGGTCACCGGGAGGGTGAAGACCCATGTCCAGACGATCCGCTCGACCAACGTCCACTTCACGCCGCCGAAGCGTTTCACCGCGCCCACGCCCATGATTGAAGTGGAGATGACGTGCGTGGTGGAAAGCGGAATGCCGTAGGAACTGGCCGCCTGGATGATGACAGCAGCCGTCGTCTCCGCGGCGAAACCGTGGACCGGCTGCAGCTTCACCATTTTGTGCCCGAGCGTGCGAATGATCCGCCAGCCGCCCGCCGCCGTCCCCGCCGCCATCGTCCCGGCGCAGATGACCACGACCCAGGAAGGCACTTTGAATTCCGGAGTGACGAGGAAATGAAAACCCGGCGGGAGGTGCGCAAAGGCGCCGCTGCTCGTGGCGGTGAAAAGCGCGAGCGCGATGATGCCCATCGTTTTCTGCGCGTCGTTAGTCCCGTGGCTGTGCGCCATCCAGGCCGCGCTCACGAGCTGAAGTTTGCCGAAGATTTTGTGAATCAAATGCGGCGTAAAACGGTGCAGGATCATGATGAGCACAACCATGAGGAGCGCGCCGATGATGAAGCCCGCGATCGGCGAGGTGATCATCGGAATCACAACTTTCGGCATCAGCCCGGTCCGCCATTTCAAGACCGAGAAATCGCCGCGCGCCGTGGCCAGCGCGGCGCCGCAAAGCCCGCCGATCAGCGCGTGGCTCGAACTCGACGGCAGCCCGAGCAGCCAAGTGATCAGGTTCCAGATAATCGCGCCGAGCAGCGCGCAGAGAATCGTCGGCATTGTCACCACCTTGAGGTCGACAATTCCTTTCCCGATTGTCGAAGCGACCGCCGTGCCCATGAGCGCGCCGGTCAGGTTGAAAAAGGCCGCCATCGCGATCGCTTGGCGCGGGGTCAGGACTTTAGTCGAGACGACGGTCGCGATCGCGTTCGCGGCATCGTGAAAGCCATTGATGTATTCGAAAAGAAGAGCCGCCAGGACGACGACGAGAAAGAGAACCATTGCAGTGTCGTTAGGGCAAACTCAGGAATACTTCAGCACGACCTGGAGGATGATGTTGCCGGTGTCTCGGCAGCGATCGATCACCTTCTCGAGCAGCTCGTAAAGATCGCGTAAAAAGATGATCTGCTTCGCTTCGTAGTCCCCGTGATACAAGTCGCGCAGGAGCTCGAGCTCGAGTTTGTCGGCGTCGCCTTCGATGGTTTGCAGCCGCGAGTTCATCTCCCGCGCGGTCGCGGCATCGGTCCCGTTGCGCAATTCCTTTACCATTGCGAGGACCGCCTCGGCCGCCTGGTCGA
>JBDTVP010000082.1:0-9839 GCA_040007175.1 Spartobacteria bacterium | reverse complement strand
CCATCTCGAATTCCTTCCAGCCTAACAATGACTCCTCGATCAGGACTTCGCTGACCGGCGAAAGATCGAGCCCGAGTTCCACGATCGAGCTTAGCTCTTCGCGGTTGTAGGCGATGCCGCCGCCGGAGCCGCCTAACGTAAAGGCGGGCCGAATGATGAGCGGGAAACTGCCGATCTCCGCCGCGACGCGTTCGGCGTCGGCAAGCGAGCGGGCGATCCCAGAGCGCGCCACGTCGAGTCCGATCCGGACCATTGCTTCCTTGAAAAGCTGGCGATCTTCGCCCTTGGCAATGGCGAGCGCATTGGCGCCGATTAGCTGCACATTGTGCCTAACGAGCGCGCCGTTGCGGTTCAACTCTATCGCGGCGTTAAGCGCGGTCTGGCCGCCCATCGTGGGCAGGATCGCATCCGGTTTTTCGCGTTCCAGGATCGACTCGATGACCGCGGGCGTGATGGGCTCGATATAGGTGCGATCCGCAAACTCCGGATCGGTCATGATCGTAGCCGGATTCGAATTCACGAGCACGACTTCGTAGCCTTCCTCACGCAGCGCCTTGCAGGCTTGCACGCCAGAATAATCAAACTCGCAGCCCTGCCCGATGATAATCGGGCCGGAGCCAATCAAGAGGATTTTGTGGAGTTGATCGTTCCTCGGCATGCGCTGCGGGAGACTATGCAAAAATGGGCCGAGGTCGAATCATCGCGCGCCGGAAGTGTGTCGTCTCGACTGACCTGGCGGGCGGGCTCCCAGCCGACCCGGTCAATCGCGCCCGAGCCGTCCGGCTGAGAAGCCCATCGGCCGAGTCAGGCTGGAAGCCAGACTTCCGGTCGGTGCGACGCTAAGCCACCTCGCGGGCGCGCTGGCGGTCGAGGTAAACCTTGCAGATCCCTTTGATTCGCGTGAGCACGTAATACGTCGTCTGGCTGCGCACCCGGACGAGCTCGGCGCCGACGATGCGAGTCACGAAATCGCTCGGGAGCTCGAGAATTTCCTGCGGTGTGGCGCCCTCGAGGCCTTTGCAAAGGATGGAGGTCATGGCCCGAGTGAGGGTTTGCACCTCGGGTCCGAGCGTCATGCGCAGGTGAGCGCGACCCTCGTCGTCGACTTGCAGGTAAACGCCGACTTTATCGGCGCACTCTTCATCTTTGCGCACATCTTCGAGATCGAATTTTTCGTCTTCGCGCGGTTCCTGTTTCGGCGCGCTGTCGGAGTAGGCGACGAGCGTCTCGCGCCGCTCGATCTCGGGCAGATGCTCGAAGAGGTCGATGATGTTTTGCAGCTTCTCGGGATACATCGCGAGCAACCTATCGCGGCTGGGCGCGGCTGTCATTCTGGGGCGCTGGGCTTTTCGCGACGCTCTTTTTGGGTGTCATCCCGATTTGGCAATGCGGAGAGCGATCCCTCGCCGTCCTGCAGCGGCTCGGGATGACAAACCTGAAGAGCGGTGCGAAACGGCAGAGCCCCCAGAGAGCAACTCGTTAGGCGCTCTTCTCGATCGGAGCGCCGACTTTGTTCCCCCACTCGGTCCAGGAACCGTCGTAGTTGCGCACGTTTTCCAAGCCTAACAAATAGGTGAGAACGAACCAGGTATGGCTCGAGCGTTCCCCGATCCGGCAATAGACGACGGTATCGACCGCCGGGTTTACACCCGCGCCTTCGAAGTAAATCTTCGCCAGCTCCGGTGCGGATTTGAAAGTGTTGTCGTCCTTCGTCGCGGTTTTCCACGGAACGCTTTTTGCGCCCGGGATGTGGCCGCCGCGGAGCACGCCTTCCTGCGGGTATTCCGCCATGTGCGTGATCTCGCCCTTGTATTCGCCGGGCGAACGCACGTCGATGAGCGGCTTCTTCGCTTTGCTTTGGGCGAGCGCTTCATCGGCAAACGCGCGAATCTCCTTGTCCATCCGGCGCGCCGGAACGGGATATTCGGTTTTCGGATATTTTGAAACTTCGCGCGTCATTTTGCGGCCGTCGGCTTTCCATTTGTCGCGGCCGCCATTGAGGATCTTCACGTTCTTGTGTCCGAATAACCGGAAAGCCCAAAGGGCGTAGCAAGCCCACCAGTTCGCCTTATCGCCATAAAAAACGCAGGTCGTTTCCGGCGTGATGCCGTTGCGTTGGCAGAGCTCGGCGAATTTATCCGGTGCGATGTAATCGCGAATCAGCGGATCCTGCAGATCGGCCCGCCAATCGATGTGCACTGCTCCGGGAATGTGGCCGGTGTCGTAAAGCAGGATATCCTCGTTCGATTCGACGATGCGGATGTCCTTGTCGTCGAGGTGTTGCTCGAGCCAGTCGGCCTCGACCAAAGCCTCGGGATGCGCGTATTCCGTCGGGTTCGTGTTCATGGGTTACTGTAGGGACTCGGCCCCGTTGCTCGCAAGGTTTATTGGGCCGGAGGGGCCACCTCCGCGACTCGGTCACCGGGGGCTTGTCAGGGCGCCGCGTGATCTGATATGACCAGTCCGATGAAAGCTCCGGTCAAAGGTAAAAAAGCCACGCCGGTAAAAAAATCCCCGGCGCGCCCCATCGCAGTGACGAAGAAAGCGGCGCCGAAAACAAAAGGGGTGCTGCCAGCGAAAAGTGCGCCGCAGAAGCCGGGGAAAGTTTCGGCGGGCGGCGGGCTCGCCTTTGACGAATTCGAGGCGCTTCGACGACAGCTCGACCTTTCACTCGAGGAATTGAGCGCCCGGCTCGGGCTCACTCGGGACGTCGTGGAAGAACGCAAAGCGGCCGGTCGCCTAACGAGCGATGAATCCGGCAAGGTGGTTTGTTTCGCCCGCCTCCTCGGGCATGCCGTGCATCTCTTCGGCGGGCTGGAGGAAGCGCGCCAATGGCTCAAGGCGCCGCAGCGCGGATTGCACGGCGCGGTCCCGCTCGATTACGCGAAGACGGATCTGGGCGCGCGCGAAGTCGAGAACCTGCTCAGCCGGCTTCGCGTTTCCGCCTGAATCCTGCGCGCCGCTTGGCTCGAGACCCTCAACTTCGCCGCGAAATGCGAAGTAAAGGCATGGACCCAGCCGATCCGCACAATCTTCACGACACCGCCGACAAACCCGTTCTGGAGCGAATCGATATCGCGACTGAGGGCAACGATTGCGACGAGTGTGTGCGCGCGCTGCGCGAACCGCTGATGAAAATCGAAGGCGTGAAAGAAGTCGTGGCCGATCCGGAAAGCGAAAATGTTTGGGTAACCTTCGATGCGCGCAAAACGCACGCCCCGGCGCTGCACGACGCGATTTTGAAGAGCGGCTACAAACCCGCGCCGACGACGGGTTAGGCGGGGCGTCGCCCAGAAACCGCGGCCCCGAAGGAACAAAAAACTTTTGTCATCCCGAGCCGCGCAGACGGCGAGAGATCTCCAAATTGCAATCTGCGGGTGCGAACGTTGCCCGAGTGTGTCCGCCCGAGCGGTTATCGATCGTGACCGGGTGCCGTAATGAGCGATTGCGAGATTCCTCGCCGGCTGCGCGGCTCGGGATGACAAGATAAAGAGAGCGCGCAGCCCCGGGCTCGCCGTCAGCCGACGCTCGGCTGCTGCTGGGTGAGGCAATGAAATGCGCCGAGACCCCAGATCAACTCGCGGCAATCGATCGGAACGATCTTCCGCGTCGGGAAAACGCGCTGTAAAATTTCGGCCGCCACCACGTCGTTAGGGTCGGCGAAAGTCGGGAGAAGCACGCTCGTGTTCGCGATGTAAAAATTCGCGTAGCTGGCCGGCAGCCGCAGATCTTCCCGCACGATTTTCGCCGGCATGGGCAACTCGAGAATCTCGAGCGGCTTCCCCCCGATCGTTAGGCTGCGGAGCCGTCCGAGGTTGGCTTGGAGCGGCGCGAAGTTCGGGTCGGCGTCGTTCGTCTCCACCACCGTGACCACCGTGCGTTCGGCGACGAAACGCGTCAGGTCATCGATGTGCCCATCGGTATCATCGCCTTCAATCCCCTCACCTAACCAAAGAATGTCCCGCACCCCAAGAAAGTCGCGCAGCCGTTGCTCGATCTCCGCGCGCTTGAGCTGTGGATTCCGGTTTGGATTAAGCAGACAACCTTCCGTCGTGAGCAACGCGCCGGCGCCGTTCACGTCGATCGAGCCGCCTTCCAGGATCATGCGCGGATAATAAACCGGCAGCTTGAGTTTCTCGGCCACCCGCGTGGGGACGACTTCGTCGAGATCGCAGGGCGGATACTTGCCGCCCCAAGCGTTGTAATCCCAATCGACCACGGCAAGCCGCGGCTCCTCGGTCCGGGTGAGAAAGATCGGCCCGTGATCGCGGCACCAAGGCTCGTTCGTCGGGACGAGGTGGAAAGTCAGGCGCTCGTTAGGTAAACCCTCCAGCGCGGCGCGCGCTTCCGCCTCGTGCGCGCCGTTGCAGACGTTGAGGTTGACCGGTTCCGACTCGAGCAAGGCCGCGACCATCGCGCGCAGCGTCGGCACCACGCGATCGTAGGAATCGGGAAAGCTGATTCCTTCCCGGCGCGGCCAGGAGAGCCAGGTGGCGGCGTGCGGTTCCCACTCCGCCGGCATGCGGTAGTCAAGCGCGGCCGGAGTCGCTGAATCGATGTCGTTAGGCATAAGTCAACGCTAGCATCTGAATCCTTCTCCTGCTCATCTTTGAGGAATTGGGAACACGACCAGGAAGGTCAGGCAACGCGACGCTGTTGTGCCGCGAGCAGCGGCGGGAAATCCAGCAAAGCGGGCGAAGTCGTGCGGCCGAGCAATTCCTGCGCGGTCGATTTCAAGGCGCGCCAGCGATCCCATTCCAGATCAGGCGCACCTGCGAGGTGTCGCAAGAGGCTGCGCCATTCCATTAACGCACGTTCGACGTCGCCGTGGCGCAATGAATCCGAAGTGATTTTGTAGCGCCCACTCGGATTTGTCATCACTTCGCGGATCACTTCGGAAGCACCCGAGCCGTAATGAATCGGCACCCCCATTTCGAGATAACCGGGATGATCGGCGCGTTCGTAGACGCGCTGACAGAGCGCCCCGAGACGACCGCCTAACGGCGCGTCCTCGCCGGCAAAACGCGGGCCGGCCCGGATGTTGGCCAGGTCGAAAACGAGATCGTCGATCGGGTAGGTCTCATCCTCCAGCGCGGCCGCGACGGCCAACCCTTCGCCGCTTTGAAAGAACCCGAAGATCACTCCGCGCCGAGTCGGTTTGCCCTCCGGCTCGACCAGGCCGAGCCGCCGCCAGGCAAAGGCGGGTGAAGCGACGATCGCGACGGTTTGATCGTGCTCCAGCTCGGTGCAACCACGGCAGACCAGCGGCAGAGCCGAACGCTCGGGCGGAGCGACGAGAAATTGCCCTAACGAATCGCGCCAGGCAGCAATAGGCACCTGCGAAAAATCGATTCGCACGGTGAGGAGATTCCCGCGCCTAACGAAATCCGAGACCGCGCCGCCGCCGCTCCATTGCGGCATCAATTCGGTCACCCGCGCGCGCAGCTCGGCTTCCGGGAGCGATTTTAGCTGGAGCGTTTTGCGCAGGGGTTTGACCAGTTGCAGGTTCGGCTGCTCCGCGACCGCGGTGGCAAGCGGCAGTTCGCGCCCGTAAATTTTCTTTTCCGGCAGCCGGCAGAGATTCCCGAGCCGAAATTGATCCAGCGTGGCCGGCCGGCTCAGCGCGGGAACCCAGCTTTCGTTTTCGCGGAAGAGCGCTCCGCCTAACGATCTTTCCATCTTCTCCCCGCGCGGCTCCCACTCTTCGCGGCTGTTCAGTATTTCCATTATCGGTCGTCTCACGAAACGGGCGCGTTCCGCATCCACTGAGAGGCCGCACGCTTTCGGGCCGGTAGCGAGCGAATGCTCGACCCCGAGCGGGACGAGTTGCGCGCTGAAAAGCGAGCGGCTCACTTCGACCGCGGCCGCGAAAGGTTGGTCGCCGCGCTCGGTTGCGCCGCGCATCACGCTGATGAGGCTCGGCCAGTCGACCTGCATCGCGCGTTTCAGTTGCCGCGGTCGCGCGAAACTGAGCCGCGGTTGATCGGGGGTGAAAAGGACGAAGCCGGTGTCGTCCAAGCCGCGGCGGCCGGCCCGGCCAAACATCTGCAGCAGCTCATCCGGCTCGACCTGGCGCTCGAAATTCCCCGAGAGATAGCGCGTGTCGGTGATCAGGACCGAGCGCATGGAAAAGTTAATCCCCGCTGCCAGACCCATCGTTGCGACGACGACATTGAGCTGGCCGGCTTTGGCCAGCGGCTCGATCAAACCCGCGCGGACCGCGTAGCTCAGGCCGCTGTGATGATAAGCGACTCGGCTGCGCAACAATTTCGTGAGGCGCTTGCCCGCGAGTGCTTCCTGTTGCGGGGAAAGCGGGAGCGGATCGCGCACCGGCACCGAACTGGCGATGGCCTGCGCCATTTCCTCGGTCGCGTTGCGCCGTGGGGCGAAGACCAGGACCGGCGCGAGTCCGGCGTGGAGTGCTTTCGCGATCATGCGCGGCCAGAATTCACGCACTTGGAGAAAGCCGACTTCCGGCAAATTCCGCAGATCGACTTCGTGCTGCGGCACCGCGCGCTGCTCATGCCTAACGAGCACCGCGTCGCGCCCGATCCGGCGCAGCCAGGCGACCACGTCCTGCGGATTATTCACGCTGCCGCTGAGCAAAAGGAGCTGTGTTCCCGGCGGCGCAAGCGCGAGCGAAAGTTCGTAATGCACGCCGCGCACTGGGTCCGCGATGAGTTGATATTCATCGACCACGAGGAGGCGCGGACCTTCGCGGCGGAGGAAACGCGAGCGCTGTGTCTCGAGGGTCGCGACGACCACTTTGGCGTCGAGATTCAGGGCGAGATCACCGGTCGCGATGCCGACGTCCCAGCCGCGGGCCCGCCACTCGGCCAGCTTATCGTTCGCGAGGGCGCGGGTCGGGACGGTGAAGACGGCTTGCCCTTTGAGCGAGGGATAGAGCAGCTCGAAGATGTAAGTTTTGCCCGCCCCGGTCGGCGCGTGGACCACGACGTCCTGCCCGGCTTGCAAGGCGCGGACCGCTTCCTGTTGCCAGAGATCCGGCACCACCAAATTGATCTCCAGCCCTCCCATCCTGGTGCAAGATGGAGGGGTGGTGAGCGAGGCGCAATGTGGGAGGGGCATTTGTGCCCCGATCATCGGAAGCCGCCGCAGCAGATCGGGGCGCAAAACCCCGTTCCACGTCAGTCCAAGTTTGCGGCGGCGCGTTCCTTGCCTTCGAGCTCGAGGACCATGCGCTTGATGTGGCGATACTTCGTCTGCGAAGCGAGCCGGCGCAGGCTCGCTTGCGGGTCGCCCCACTGCACGACTTGGATCATCTCCTGCCGCACGCCCCAGCCGTTCATCTCGCGCGGCGTCGCCATGTAGAGATCGATCGTGTTGCGGCCGGAAAGCGCCCAGCCGTAGTCCTCGACCCGGTAAAGTTGTCCGGTCGAGATGACGCGGAAGATCGTTCCCGCCGGCCAGCGGGCCCAATCGGCTGCCGCGCTGCCGTAGATTTGGTTGGAGAAGTTATCGGCCAAAAACGGCTGCGAGGAGGAGACGTAGGCGATCGATTGGTAACCAGTCTGCGGGCCGCGATAAATATTCTGCGCGACCGGGAGCGCGCGCGGCACGACCGGCGGCGGGGCGGCGTGCAGGATTCCGCCGAGCGCGGTCCGGTTCCCATACTGCTGGTGATCGGATTCCGTATGCGTGTAAGCGGTCGTGCGGACCTGCTGGAAATCGGTCCGGGCGAGCGGCCGCTCGTAAGCCGGCAAACTGCGGGAAGAGCTGCACGCGCCTAACGACAGCCCGACCATGGCGGCGAGGAGGGCGAAAAGGATTCTCATGCCAAGTGAGTCGGGAAGTTATTAACAGTTATTCACAAGCGGGACAAGCGGCGTTTCGCGAACCCGCTTTTGCATCGTTTCGACCTTTGCCTGAAGCTGCGCCCATGCTCGCGAAATTTGCCGATCACGTTTCCAAAACCCTCGAGGAAATCAAAGCGCAGGGGCTCTACAAAACTGAGCGGGTCATCACCGGGCCGCAGAACGCCGAGATCCCGATCGCGGACGGCCGGCGGGTGATCAATCTTTGCGCGAATAATTATCTCGGGCTGGCCGATCATCCCGCGCTTATCGCGGCGGCCAAGGCAGCGCTCGATAGTCACGGCTTCGGGATGGCCAGCGTGCGCTTTATTTGCGGGACGCAGGACATTCACAAGGAGCTGGAGGCTGCCCTGACAAAATTCCTCGGGACCGAGGAGACGATTCTTTATCCCTCTTGCTTCGACGCCAACGGCGGGCTCTTCGAGACATTGTTAGGCGCGGAAGACGCGGTCATTTCCGACGAGCTGAATCACGCCAGCATTATCGACGGGGTGCGGCTCTGCAAAGCGCAGCGTTACCGCTACAAAAATTGCGACATGGCCGATCTCGAAGCGCAGTTGCAAGCGGCGAAGGACGCGCGCTTCCGCCTCATCGCGACCGACGGTGTTTTCTCGATGGACGGCACGATCGCGAACCTAAAGGGCGTTTGCGATCTCGCGGAAAAATACGACGCGATGGTGATGGTGGACGACGCCCACGCCGCCGGGTTCATCGGCAAAACCGGCCGCGGCACGCCGGAACATTGCGGAGTGCAGGGCCGAATCGACATTCTTACCGGAACACTTGGCAAGGCGCTCGGCGGAGCGAGCGGCGGCTACACCAGCGGGCGCAAGGAGATCGTCGCGCTCCTGCGCCAGCGTTCGCGACCTTATCTTTTCTCGAACACGGTCGCGCCCCCGATCGTGGCCGCGTCCTTGCGGGCGCTCGAGCTGCTCAGCAGTTCGACCGAATTGCGCGACAAGCTGGCCGAGAACACAAAATATTTCCGTGCCGCCCTCACAAAGGGCGGCCTAACGATCAAGCCGGGAACGCATCCGATTGTCCCGATCATGCTGGGCGACGCCGCGCTCTCGCAAAAATTTGCGGCTCGGATGCTGGAGAAGGGCGTTTATGTCGTCGGCTTTTTCTACCCGGTCGTGCCGCACGGAACGGCGCGGGTGCGCACGCAGGTCTCCGCCGCGCATTCGCGTGCAGACCTGGAGCGCGCCGTCGAAGCCTTCGCCGAAACGAACGCGGAGCTGGCCTGACCCTAGAGGGACGGCCGCCCATGTCGTCCCTGCCTCTGAATCGAGGACGGGACAGCGCCCGTCCCTCCACCTCACCCGCCCTGGTGAAGGGCGATGCTCGAGCCGACCCAGGTTTTGTCCTTGTTGAAATCGACGCCCATCATTTTGCCCTGGCTCATCCGAACGAGGTTGTTCACCAGGATGGGGTCGCCATCCTCGGCCCAAAGGAACATCATCCGGATTTCCGCCTTCGAGCGGTGGCCATCGGTCGTCGGGACAAACTCGGCGTAGTTCACCTTCTCCTGCAGAATCCAGGTGTGAGGATCATCCAGCGCCGCCAGTTTTTCCGGGGTCGGATCCATTTCCACCCCGAGCCCGGCAAAGGAATAAAGCGGCTTGAGCACATAATCCGCCAGCGTCTCGTTAGGCGGAAACTCGTCCGCATAAAAAGCGCCGGAAGTGTGGGCGGTCTTGAGGAAGGGCAGCGAATGTTTACTGAGCCGGAAATACCAGTTCGGATGCCCGACCCATTTGATGTCGAGATCATCGCGGAAATCGAAGCCCGGTTTCAGCTCGGGGCGGCGCAGCAGCTCATCGAAAATAACGCGGTTGTAGATCCGCTCGATCCGGATCTCGCGTCCATCGCGCTCGTAGAAAAGCTGCCGGCCGCGTTTGCGGATGCTCGTTAGGCAAACCGGCCAGACCCCGACGTCGCTTCGGGAGAAGGCGAAATCGATTCGCGTCTTTTGTTTCTCCGGCTCGATCTCGAGCAGGACGA
>JBDTVP010000081.1:0-9878 GCA_040007175.1 Spartobacteria bacterium | reverse complement strand
AAGCTCAATCTCGAGATGGGGAACACGAGCACGATCATTGATTTCGCCCTCCGCCTGCAACCCGACGAGGTCTGCCTCGTGCCTGAGCAACGCGAGGAGATCACGACCGAAGGCGGGCTCGACCTCGTTAGGCACAAACGCGAGTTGCAGCTAACCTTGAAGCGGCTGAACGCCGCTGGAATTCGCGTCAGCCTCTTCATCGATCCGGACCCGGAACAGGTCTCGGTCGCCGCCGATCTGGCGGCGGATATTGTCGAACTGCACACCGGCGGACTGGCCAACGCCTTCACCGAAAAAGTGGAGCAGCAGGAACTGGAGCGACTGCAGGCGGCGGCGATTCGCGCAGCGAATTTCGGCCTGCAAGTGAACGCCGGCCACGGGATCAATTACCGCAACATCGCGCTCATCCACAAAATTCCGCACCTGAACGAACTGAACATTGGCCACGCGATCGTGGCCCGCGCGCTCTTCAGCGGACTCGAGAACGCGGTGAGCGAAATGCTCGCGTTGATGCAAAACTACCGGGGATGAGCATCGTCGGCATTGGCATCGACCTGGTGGACTGCGCGCGGATCGAGAGTTCGATCGAGCGCTTCGGGGAGAAATTTCTCCAGCGCGTTTTTACGGCGGGCGAGATCGTCTACTCGAACTCGATGAAATTTCCGGCGCGCCATTTCGCGGCGCGTTTCGCGGCCAAGGAAGCGCTCTCCAAGGCGTTTGGGACCGGGATTGGAAAGTCGATGGGTTGGCGCGATCTCGACGTGCAAAAAAAAGAGAGCGGCGAGCCCTTCGTCGTCCTGAGCGGCGGTGCCGAGCAGATGGCGAAAGAACGCGGCGTCGGCAAAATTTGGATCAGCCTGAGCCACACCGACCAGAGCGGGATGGCAACGATTATCCTCGAGACGCAAGAGCGATGACGAGCGGCTGCCAAGCTGCCAGATTGCGAAATTTGCGGCGCTGGCTTTGCCTAACGATCGCGGCCTTCTGCATCCTGGCACCACTGGAAAGCTTCGCGGAAGCGACGCCGGCGCGCGATTCGGCCGAAAGCCTTTCCGCCCAACGGGCCGCGGCGGAGCGGAGCAAGATCTACCAGGCCGGTCTCAGCTACGGCCGCTGGCTGGATGGCGCCGCGCAGCAGAGCGGAAATGAATTCCTCCAACGGCGCGTTTTCGATCGGATCACCTGGATGCGGATCCTCGCCTGCGTGGCCTCGCTCGCGGTCATCGCCGCCTTCACCGGCTGGCTTCTCTGGTTCGTTAGGCGGCGGGCCGGGGCGATTGAATCGAAGGAGCGCCAATCCTGGTCGGCGCTGGCCGCGGCCGCCCTCCGCAAGCCGCTCGCGCTTTTCCTTTGGGTCATCGGCGGCTTTCTCGCCTTTATGCCGATCGTCGACGGGATCACCTCCGCCCCGTCGCGCCTTTTTCTGGCGAATGCGCTGACCGCGCTTCTCTATGCTGGTCGGGTCATCGCGGTGCTCTGGCTGATTTTCCAGGTAATCCGCGCGCTCGAAAAACGAATGCGGCATTGGGCGGAGGGCAGCGGCAGCGTGCTCAACAATGTCCTGGTGCCGGTGGCCGGCCAAACGCTCCGGCTGGCGGTGCCGTTACTCGCCATCATCCTGCTCCTCCCGCTCCTCGCGTTGCCGGCGGAATGGGCCTGGCTCACGCAAAAAGCGATTGGCATTTTGTTCATCGTTAGTCTGGCTTTCCTCATCATCCGCGCGGTGCGGGCGGTGCAGTCCGCGCTCCTCCGCGAGCACCGGCTGGATGTGGCGGATAATTACACCGCGCGACGCATTTACACCCAGGTCTCGGTCATCCGGAAAATCATCACCTCGGTCGTGCTCATCTTCGGGATCGGCGCGATCCTGATGATGTTTGATGACGTCCGGCAACTCGGCGCGAGTATCCTCGCCTCCGCCGGGATCGCCGGGATCATCCTGGGTTTCGCAGCGCAGAAGACGCTGGGCAATTTGCTCGCCGGAATCCAGATCGCACTCAGTCAGCCGATTCTGATCGACGACGTTGTGATCGTGGAAGGGGAGTTTGGGCGAATCGAAGACATCACCCTCACCTTCGTTGCCATCCGCACCTGGGACCTGCGCCGGCTGATCGTGCCGATCACTTATTTCATCGAAAAGCCGTTCCAGAATTGGAGCCGCAAGTCGGATGAAATTCTCGGGACGATTTTCCTCTATCTCGATTACCAGGTTCCGTTAGGCGAACTGCGCGAGGAATTGAAACGGCTGGTGGAAAAAAACGAGAATTGGAATGGCCAGGTCTGCAAATTGCAGGTGACCGACAGCAAGCCGGAAACGGTTGAAATCCGCGCACTGGTCAGCAGCGCCAACGCGGGCACGAGTTTCGATCTCCGCTGCCAGGTGCGCGAAGGGCTGATCGAATTTCTGCGCAGCCGTTACCCGGAAAGTTTGCCGCGCATGCGGATCACGTGGGAGCGCCGCGACGAGAAGTCTACGCCCCGTGCGGACGCGGGCGAGGGAACGGAACATGAACGCGGCGCCTCCGCGCCCGGCCTGGAGAAATCGGATGGATCTGCTCGCTGAGATTGACGTTTCCTGTCCGCATTGCGGGGAAAGTTTCCCCCTCCAGGTTGATACCTCGCAAGGCGACCAGACGATGATTGAGGATTGCAGCGTCTGTTGCCGGCCAATCACTTTGGAATTGGAATGCCGGCCCGGTGAAGTGCTGAGTGTGCGCGAGGAGAATTGAACATCTTGCGCCCCCGGCGCGAAAATCGTAAAAATAGAAATGTTCCAAAAGGACGCGATCGTTCGGCTCTTGCGCGACAATGATCCCGCCACGGTCACCCTGTTAAAGGAACAGCTGATCGAATCCGGAAGCGACGGCGTGGCGGCCTTGCGCGATCTGCTTGCGCTCGATGACGCGGCCGTCACGGAACACGTGCGCGACGTGCTCGAGCGCATCGAGACGGATCAGGTGCAGGACGAGATGCTGCTCTTCGCGCATCTATTTCCCGAGCACGGTGATCTCGAGGCGGCGTGGTGGCTTTTGACTCGCTGCTTTGAACCCGACGCGCCCGTCGCGAAGTTGCGGCGCAAACTGGACAGCTGGGGCCGGCGCCTGCGGGTGCTGGTGGAGAAGGCGGGCTCGGCGCGCGAACGGCTTCAGGCCCTAACGACTTTCATGGCGGAAGACCTCGGGTTTCGCGGCAACGCGGAGGAATATTACGACCCCAAAAATTCGCTCCTGAGCGACGTGATCGAGACGCGACTCGGCATTCCGATCTCGCTCGCGATGCTCTATGTGATCATTGGCCGCCGCGCCGACATGCAGATCGACGGGATTAATTTGCCGGGGCATTTCATCGCGCGCTACGAGCGGATCTTGTTCGATCCCTTTCACCAGGGCCGCATCCTGTCGCGGCCCGATTGCGAAGCGATCCTCGCGCGACAGCGGTTGAAGACGCATTCGAGTTACTTCGCGCCCGCCTCGCCTCGGCTCGTCTTCCTGCGCATGCTGGCGAATCTGCTTTTCATTTTCGAGCGCGCCGGCGAGCGAACGAAACATCAGTTTGTGATGGAGTGGGTGAAAGCCTTGGATCGCGGGTGATGCCTCCACCGCCGGGGTCAGCGACCCCGGCTGCAGAGAAGCCCCTCGAGATTTTTTTGCCGCGTTCGCGCGGCCCGCGCGGCGGCGCTTTTCGAGCGGTTGTGGCGAATAATTTTCCCGCGCTTCGTCCGCGGAATTTTTTTGCCTAACATCCCTAACGCGTAGACGGCGGCGCCGCGAAGCGAGGCTTCCTGGTGAGCGCTGGTTTCCAGATCGCGGCCTAGCGCATCGGCCAGGATCTGGAGCGAAGCCGGGGATTGTAGAATCCCGCCGGAAACGATGATCTTCTTCGCGCGGCCGATCGCTTTTTCCAACTCGACCAGGATCTCCCCCAGTCGTTGGAAGCTCGCGGCGGTGGCGGCGTGGAGAAGGTCGGCCGCCGTGCTCGCCTGGGTGAGGCCGAGGATGACGCCGTCGAGCTCTTCCGGCCAGCTCGGTGCGCGCTCGCTGACCCAGAACGGCAGGATCGTGAGGCGAGCGGCCGCCGTAGTGGACTGGCAGAGAAGTTTCTCGACCGCCTGCTTATCGTTAGGCAAATGCAGCTCGCGCAGGCACCAGGCGCGCAGGTTGCCGGCGTTGCTGACCGCACCGCCGAGCAGGGCGCGCTCGCGATCGACGACAAAACGAAAAAGGCCGAAGGGCAGCCTGGCGCGGCCGGCCGGAATCGCGCGGACCGCGGCGCTGGTCCCAACATTGATGGCGACCACGCCCGGGGCGGAGGCGCCGGACCCGAGATTACCGGCCGCACCGTCTCCGATCGCAGGATAGACCGTGAGGTTACCGCCAAGGACTTCATCCTGGAGCGGGCCAAGTTGCGCCCTCGTTAGGCCGCACAGCGCGAGGAGCGCGTCATCCCAATCGCGCCGTGCAAAGTCGTAAAGGCCGGTCGCACTCGCCATCGAATGACTGCAGGCGCGGACCCGGAAGAGGTGCTCGAAGATAAATTCCGCGGGCGAAACCCAGCGCGCGACCCGCCGGAAAAGCCTCGGCTGGGTGCGACGCAGCCAGCGGAGTTTGGCCGGCCAAAAGGAAGCGCGCAGCATGCAGCCGGTGCGCTGATGGATAACGCGCTCGTCCAATTCGTCACGCAGCCGGGCGGCGTCTTCCGCGCAACGCGCATCGCCCCAGGTGAAGATTGGTGTAAGCGGCCGGCCAGCCCGATCGAGGCCGAGCAGGCTGTGCCAAAAACCGGAACCGCAAACCGCGCGGAGCGGAGTATTCGTTAGGCGGCGGGTGTGGCGAAGGCATTTACGGGCGGCCCGGAGGAGAGTTGCGGGATCGAGTTCGGCCCCGCGATCATCCAAATGGCGAACGTGATATTCAGCGCTGGATGCGGAACCGGGGATGAGCCGCAGGGTCTCGCTGAAGAGCGCCGTCCGCACGGAAGAGGTGCCGAGATCGAAGGCGAGGAGGAGTGGTTTTACGCGGCGCGCCGGCATGCGGGAAAGTAAAGGCTGGGCGGTCGGGCGCTGAGAAGCTTTTAAAGAGCGGCGCGCCGATATAGTCTTCTTCGAATCCAAGAAAATGAAGGCTCTTCTCCTAACGAACGAATATCCGCCAAATGTCTACGGCGGAGCCGGCGTGCACGTCGAATATCTTTCGCGCGAGTTGGCGAAACTAATCGATGTAGAAGTGCGCTGTTTCGGCGACCAGGAATCGGTAGGGTCAAATCCAGAGGTGCGTGGCTTTGACCTGGACACAGCTGGCTACACCTGCCCGGAACCGCTCCGCCCGGTCTTCGGCGCACTGCAGCGTTGCCTCGATTTCAACACGAGCGAAATCACGGCCGACCTCGTTCATTGCCATACCTGGTACAGCCATTTCGGCGGCATCCTGGCGAAGTTGAATTACGGCATTCCGCTCGTCATCACGGTGCATTCGCTCGAGCCGCTGCGGCCGTGGAAGCGCGAGCAACTCGGCGGCGGCTACGATTTCACTGTCTGGCTGGAAAAGACCGCGCTGGAAATGGCCGACGCGGTCATCGCGGTCTCGCAGGGCACGAAAACGGACTTGGAAAATCTTTTCCAAATCGAGCCCTCGCGCCTCCATGTGATCTACAACGGGATCGATCTCGACGAGTATCGGCCGAGCGAAAAAACCGAGGCGCTGCTCCGGCATGGGATCGATCCGGCGCGGCCCTATCTCCTGTTCGTTGGGCGCATCACCCGGCAGAAAGGGATCATTCACCTCGTGCGCGCGATTGAATTCATGGCTCCGGATTTCCAGATCGTGCTCTGTGCCGGCGCGCCGGACACGCCGGAGATCGCGGCGGAAATGAAAGCCGCGGTGAGCGCGGCGCAGGGGAAACGGAACGGCATCATTTGGATCGACGAGATGGTCGACAAGGAAACGGTCCATCAGCTTTACGCGCAGGCGGCGGTCTTTTGTTGTCCTTCGATTTACGAGCCGTTTGGGATCATCAATCTCGAGGCGATGGCCTGCGAAACCGCGGTAGTGGCGAGCGCGGTCGGCGGAATCAAGGAGGTAGTGGTGGATGGGGAAACCGGGTTTCTCGTGCCGGTCGAGCAGATGGCGGAGAGCCCGTTCGAGCCGACGCAGCCGGAGCAGTTTGCGCGCGATCTGGCGGCGCGGGTGAATGAAGTGATGGCGGACCCGGCGTTGCAGAAAACTTTTGGCCGCGCGGGGCGGAAGCGGGCGGAAGAAAAGTTTGGCTGGGCGGCGATCGCAATGGAAACGAAGCGTCTTTACGAGACGTTGTTGAAGAAATAAGCGGGCGCGAGCGTCATTCGCCGCTGCCCTGTCGTTATGCGCGGTGCGGTGTATCTTCCCGGGATGTTTGTCGATCGGATCAAGGTATTTGCTAAAGCGGGCGATGGCGGGCGCGGTTGCGTCAGTTTTCGGCGCGAAAAATTCGTCCCGCGCGGCGGTCCGGACGGGGGCGACGGTGGCAAGGGCGGCGACATTATTCTGCGCGCCGACGAACATACCGATAATCTCGCCAGTCTTTTCTACGAGCCGTTGATCAAGGCCAAGAAAGGCTCGCACGGCATGGGCAAGCAAATGCACGGTCGCGGGGCGGTGCCGAAGATCGTGAAGGTCCCGGTCGGGACGGTGGTGCACCGGGTCGATTCGTTAGGCAATCCGTCGACTTTCGATGCGGCGGCGCTCCCGCCTAACGAAGTGGATCTGGCGGAGATTCCGGAAGAGGGGGAGCGAACTCCCCCTCCCGACGTGGCCCTCGAACAAGTCGCGGACCTGGCTTTGCCTAACGAGGAATTCATCCTCTGTCATGGCGGCAAAGGGGGGAAGGGCAATGTCCATTTTAAAAGCTCGCGGAACCGCGCGCCGCGTGAGTATTCGGAGGGTGAAGAAGGAGAAGAAGGCAATTTTATTTTCGAGCTGCGGACGATCGCGGACGCCGGTTTGGTCGGTTATCCGAACGCGGGTAAATCGACCTTGCTCCGCCAGATTTCCGCCGCGCATCCGAAGGTCGCGGCCTACCCGTTCACGACGTTGCATCCGATGATCGGGGTGGTGGATTTCGACGACTATCGGCGTGCGACGGTGGCGGACGTGCCGGGGTTGATCGAAGGGGCGCACCGCAATCTTGGCCTGGGACACGCTTTTCTCCGCCATATCACGCGCTGCCGCCTGCTCCTTTTCGTGCTCGATATGGCGGGGAGCGAGGGGCGCAATCCGATCGAAGATTTGCAGCATCTGCGGCGCGAAATTGATCTCTATGACTCCCGCCTGTCGCAGCGGCCCTGGCGGGTGGTGGCGAACAAGATGGATTTACCGGAAGCGGCCGAAAATCTGGCGGCATTTCGACAGCGTTTCCCTGACCGCGAAGTAATGGCGGTGTCAGCGAAAGAAAAGGAAGGGATCGATAAGCTCAAGAGCTTCCTGGATTGCTGGTTAAGCGCGAACGCGGCTGAGGAATCGGCCAAGACCAGTGAGAGCAGGGTGCACGAATACAGTTAGACAACACGAAGTGATGCGTTAACAGTTCACGACTTTTTGCGCTGCCTTAAGCCCCCATCTATTATGTCGAAATTGGTCGTCGCAAGTTATTGCACAACATTCCTTAAGTCGGAGATGCTCCACATCTACCGGCAGGTGACGGCCCTGCGCGACGTGCAGACCTTCGTCATGACGAAAAAGAAGGCGAACAGCGATCGCTTTCCGTTTGATGACATCGAACTCATTCCGCCCCCGCGTCCGAATCCCTTCCGGCATGGCTGGTTGAAATTCGTCCAGCGGCAGCCGCCAATCGTTTATCGAGGCGAATACCAGTTGCTCGCGAACCTGCTCGAACGCCGGGGCGCGGATTTGATGCACATTTATTTCGGCCACACCGGCGTGCACCTGCTCCCTTTCATTCAATGCTGGGACAAGCCGTGCATCGTCTCGTTTCACGGCGCTGACGTGATGCTGAAGGCGGAAACGCCCGATTATGCCGGCAAATTGCGGAAAGTTTTTCATGCCGTTCCGCTCGTCCTGGCGCGTTCCCGTTCGCTCGAGCAGCGTCTCATCCAGCTTGGTTGTCCGGCGGAGAAAATTCGGATCAACCGGACGGGTATTCCGCTCCAGCAATTCCCGATGGCGCGCCGGGAGGCGCCGGCGAAAGGGCGCTGGAGGTTTCTGCAGGCCTGCCGCTTGATTCCGAAAAAAGGCCTAACGACTTGTCTGCGCGCCTTTGCGCTTTTCCAACGGGAGAGTCCGCGGGCAGAGTTGCTGATCGCGGGTAAGGGACCGCTGCAACCGGCGCTCGAGGCGCTCGCGGCGCAGCTCGGGGTGGCTGATCATGTCCATTTCACCGGCTTTCTTACCCAGGCGGATTTGCTCAAGCTCTATCATACCTGCCACATTTTTCTGCATCCGAGCGAAATGCCGGGCGATGAAAACCAGGAGGGAATTCCCAATTCCATCCTGGAAGCAATGGCCACCGGCATGCCGGTGTTGGCGACCCGCCATGGCGGGATTCCCGAGGCGGTCGAGGAAGGCCGCTGCGGCGCCTTAGTCGATGAGCGCGACCATCTCGGGCTGGCCGCGGAGATGAAGAAAATCACGAGTGGCCCGCATTCTTTCGCGGAAATGGGTCTCCTGGCGAGTGAGTCGGTAGGGCTCCATTTCGAACAGCGTATCCACATCGCAAAGTTGGAAGCGCACTACCGCGAGGCGATCGAGATCGCAGATGAAGTAGGAGCCCGCGCCAGCGCGGCGCGTCCCGTGGCGACTCCGCAGTTGAGACCGGAGCAGGTCCCAGCAAAATAAGGCGTTCGCCTTGAATTCCGTGGCGGATTCCAGCCGCCAAAAAAACTCCGGAAAGTCGCTTGTCAGTGCTGGCAACATGCTCTTCTGTATGCGCGAAGTTAGCGGCCTTGAGGTGCGCGCCTGTTCCGTCGGGAGCATGACGCGCCTTCCCCGATATCCGGGGCGCCGCTTTCCGAACCCGCTAATGGTCCATCGCTATTTCCGTATTTTACCCCTGTTATTAAGCGTTTTTGCGCTGCTCGTTTTTAGCGGTCTCGCGCCCGGCGCGAGCGGGGCTGAGCGCGCACCCGGCGCCCCGGCGGAACATGAAGCACTCTCTTTAAAAGCAGCGCCGCTTTTCCAGTTAGGGAAATTTACGGTGACCAACTCCATGCTCGTTACCTGGGTGGTGGCAGCGGCGATCATTTTTTTCGCTCAAACGGCGACTCGTAAAATCAAGCCGGTGCCGACTGGCGCGCAAAATTTCTGGGAATGGATGGTAGAGGGTCTCTACAACTTCCTCGAGAGCGTAATCGGCCCGCATCTGGTGAAGAAAACTTTCTGGTTCTTCGCCACGATTTTCATCTTCATCCTTTTCCTGAACTGGTTTGGCTTGATTCCCGGTGTCGGCACGATCGGTTGGGGTCACCACGATCCAGTCACGAACGCGTTCCATGTCGATCGCCCATTGCTCCGCGGCGCGAACGCCGATCTCAATCTCACTTTCGCAATGGCGGTCGTCTTCTTTGCGCTCTGGATTTTCTGGGCGCTCCAGGAAAACGGTCCGGGCGGCGTCATCGTCCATCTCTTCGGGCCGAAGGGCGATTCCAAAGGCATCCTGAAAGTCCTCATGATCGTGGTCTTTTTCATGGTCGGCTGGCTGGAGATCGTTTCCATCCTTTTCCGACCGATCTCGCTCGGTTTCCGACTTTACGGCAACGTCTACGCCGGTGAGAACATGCTCGAATCGATGGCCCACCTGGTGCCGTCGTTGTCGTGGCTGATCCCGATCCCTTTTTACTTTATGGAACTGCTGGTGGGCGTGGTGCAGGCGCTGGTCTTCATGTTGTTGAC
>JBDTVP010000080.1:0-9881 GCA_040007175.1 Spartobacteria bacterium | reverse complement strand
GTGCGGTAGGCGAGACCGACGTGCGAAGTCGAGTAGATCCCGGGCCGATCGCGCGAAACGATCCCGATGATGTCGCCGCTTTTCAGTTTCGATTCGATCGCGGCGACCCGGCTTTTCGGAATTTGATAAAGCGGCCGTTCCGTGACCCGGGCTTCCATTCTGCCTAACGGCGCGAGCAAAGCCGGGTTCGCTTTCAAATACCGATAATGCCGCCAACCGAAAGTCATCTCGTGCGCGGCGTGATTGGAGCGCACCCCGCCGAGGTCGCGGGTCAGGTCTTCCACCAGCCCGCGCCGGTCGTTATCCGCCAGCCAATCCTCCAGATAATGCAGCCGGGAAAGATATTCGCCGGTGCATTCGCCGCCGCGGTAACGATCGAGTTCGATGTAATGAAGTAAGCGCTCGGGTGTCCACCGCGCCGGCGCATCATCAAGCATCCGGGCAAAACCGAGCGCGATCTCGAAATAGGTCCAGCAATCCATCCCGAAGAAATTTACGGAGGGCGCCTCGATCCGGTCGTCAATCTCGAGGGTGTAGGACTTGTAGGGCGTCCCGACCATGGCGCGACCGACCGCGGCCGTCCGCTCGCCGATGCGGAGCGCCTTCCAATTATTGGCCTGGGCCTGCTGCACGAGGTGATCGAATTTTTGCCGGCCGCGGAAAACGGTGTCAAACGGGAGGGTCGCCGCCGTCGTTAGGCACATCGAACACCCGAGCGCGAGAATCAGCCCCAAGAATATTTTCCCTTTTCCCATGTCGCCAACCTTTCGAGCAAAAGCCGGGCCGCGCAAGGCGGCGGGCCGTCACTTCCCGGCCACGGGGGCCGGGACGAGGAGGACGGGACGCCGGGCCGCTTGCAGGACGCCCTCGGTCACGCTGCCGACGAGCAGGTTGTAAACCGAGCCGTGTCCGTGAGATCCCATCACGATCAGGTTGGCGGAAATTTCGGAGGCGATCTTGAGGATTTCTTCGATCACCGCGCCCTCGCGTTCGTGGGCTACGACCGCCAGCCCGGTCCGGGTCAGTTCGTCCCGGAGCGCGCCACACGGGCCGTTTTTGCGTTCGTTAGGCGCATCGACGGGCGAGAAACCGGCTGGGAGCGGCGCCCCGCCTGCCATTCCCATCTCCGGCAGGCCGATGCCCGGGTAGCCAATCGTCGCCGCCGGGAAGACCGGGATGGCTGCGATCTCGCGCACGTGGACGAGGTGCAGCTCGGCGTTAAAGGCCTCGGCCATCTTGCGGGCGAGAGCGACGACGCCTTCCATCGCAGGGGAAAAATCGACCGGCACGAGAATGCGTTTCACCTCCAGCAGGATGCGGGACCGGCCGCAAGCGGTCAAGCAGTTGGAAAAGCGGAGCGATGTTCGGTATCCTGCCCGGTGCAGGACTTATTCAGCCCGGCCGAAGAAGAGTCGGAGGCGCAAGCCGACCCCGCCGCGCCGCTCGCCAGCCGGATGCGGCCGCGCTCCCTCGACGAATTCGTCGGGCAGAAGCATATCCTCGCGCCGGGCAAATTGCTCCGGCGCGCGATCGAAGCGGACCGGCTGCCTTCGGTCATACTTTCCGGCCCGCCCGGGACCGGGAAAACGACCCTCGCGCAGATCATCGCGGCGATGACCGAATCGAAATTCGAAAAGCTGAGCGGCGTGGAAAGCAACGTCGCGGAGATGCGCAAGGTGGTCGCGGGCGCGAGCAATCGCCGTCGCACTTCCGGGAAACGGACGATCCTTTTCGTGGACGAGATTCATCACTTCAACAAGGCCCAGCAGGACATTCTTCTGCCCGACGTGGAGAGCGGGAATCTGCGGCTGATCGGCGCGACGACTTACAACCCGTTTTTCTACGTGAACAGCGCGCTCGTTTCGCGCTCGCAGGTTTTCCAGCTCGAGTCGTTAGGGGTGGAGGAGTTGGAGGAGTTGATCGACCGCGCGCTCGCGGACGAGGAACGCGGGCTCGGGAAACATCGGGTGAAGATAGACGCGGACGCGAAGCGGCATCTTGCGAAGCTGAGCGACGGCGATGCGCGCAAATGTTTAAACGCTCTCGAGATCGGGGTCCTGACCACACCCGAGGTAGCGCAAGCTTCCAGCTTGTCGGCTGGGTCAAAGAGCAAGCTGGAAGCTTGCGCTACCATTCATTTCACACTCCAGGTGGCGGAGGAAAGCATCCAGACCAAGGCGGTCGTCTACGATCGCGCGGGCGACGCGCATTACGATACGATCAGCGCCTTCATCAAAAGCATGCGCGCCTCGGATGAGAAAGGCGCGATCTACTGGCTCGCGAAAATGCTTCATGCCGGGGAAGATTTTCGTTTCGTCGCGCGGCGGATCGTCATCTTCGCGAGCGAAGATGTCGGGCTGGCCGATGCCGGTGCACTTCCGCTCGCGATCGCGACCCAGCAGGCGGTCGAGTTTGTCGGGATGCCGGAAGCGCGCATTCCCCTCGCCCACGCGGTTTGTTACATGTCCCGCGCGCCGAAGAATCGCGAAGCCTACGATTTGTTAGGCGCGGCGACCGAGGAGATCGAGGCGGAGAAGACAAAACGCGTCTCGGAGAAGCTGAAGAACAAGCATTTCCCGGTCAATCCCGAACGTTAGGCCAGACCGTTCGCCTGGCCGGTTACAAACGCCAGAGCATCGTCACGAGCAGGTCGACCGCGAGCAGCCAGACGAGGATGACCTGCCAGAGGCGCAAATTGCGCGCCGCCCAGTGATCTCCCACCACCTCCGGGTCGCGCTCGAAGAGACGCTTCCGAATTCGAAAAATGTAAGCGCCCGCGAACAAAACGAGGACGAGGCAGAGACTGAAAACGATCCGCAGGGCGAACACGGAGTCCGCGTGTTGACGGACGGCGGCAAAAATCAATCCGGTCATCCTGAGAGGGTTGCCCCGTCGAGCCGCGCCGGCAACTGGCGCGGAGACCGGCCTTTCGCGAAAGTCTCCCATGCCATCGCCGGTCGTGACCCAGAAAGCGCTCTTCGCGCGGCTTCATCCGCGGCTGGCGGGCTGGTTTCGCACCGCTTACGGGAATTTCACCGATGCGCAGTTGCGCTGCGTGCCCTCGATCCTGGAACGGAAATCCATCCTCCTGACCTCGCCCACCGGGAGCGGTAAGACGCTGGCCGGGTTTCTCGGCGTGTTCGACGATTTCCTGCGCCGGCTCGAGGCCGGGCCGATGTCGTTAGGCGTGCAGTGCCTCTACATCTCTCCGCTGCGCGCGCTGACCTACGACATCGGTAAAAATCTGCGCGCTCCGATCGCCGGGATGGGGCTGGAGAAAGAGTTGCTGGTTCACGTCCGGACCGGCGACACGAGCGCGAGCGAGCGGGCGAAGTTTCGGCGCAAACCGGCGCATTTCCTCGTCACGACGCCGGAGAGCCTGGCCGTGATGCTGGCGCAGGAAACTTTCGCCGCGCATCTCGCGAGCTGCCGCTACGTCATCGTGGACGAGCTGCACTCCTTCGCCGGCAACAAGCGCGGGGTCGATCTCGTGCTCTCGCTCGAGCGCCTGGAGCGTCTGGTTTCTTTGCCTAACGACAAGACGGGGCCGCTTTGCCGAGTGGGATTGTCGGCCACGGCCGCGCCGCTTGAGTTGTTGGCGAAATTCCTCGCGGGCGACGGTCGTCCCTGCCGAATCGCGCAGGCGAAGATGGAAAAAGAATCAATCGTCGAAGTCTTTTCGCCGATTCGACGCAAACCTTATCCGCCCGCCGGCTACACTGGCATCCGGCTTTACGCCGAGCTGGCGGAGCTGATCCGCTCCCGCCGCTCAGTCATCGTCTTTACCAACGTGCGCTCCGCCGCGGAGCAGCTCGGCCTCCGCTTGAAGGAACTCCTCCCCGAGCTCGCCGATCAAATCGAAATCCATCACGCCTCGCTCGACCGCAGCGTGCGGATGGAAGTGGAAGACCGGCTCAAAAACGGCGAATTGCGCGCGGTGGTCTGCTCGACCAGCCTCGAGCTCGGGATCGATATCGGGGCGGTCGATCTCGTCGTTATGGTGGCGACGCCGAAAGGCGTCTCGCGCGCCATTCAGCGGATCGGTCGTTCCGGACATTCTTTAAACCAGACCAGCCACGGCGTCCTCGTCGCGACCAACATCAATGACCTGGTGGAGGCGACGGCCACGGCCCAACTCGTCCGCGACACGGTGCTCGATCCGATCCGGATCCTGGAAAAGCCTAACGACGTCCTCGCGCAGCACATCGTGGGGATGGCCGCGCTCGCGCCGATCTCGGTCGACGAGGCGTTTAGTGTCGTTAGGCGCGCCTACCCGTTTCGGGAACTGGCCCGCGATGAGTTCGAGCATGTCCTCGAATACCTGACCGGTGGGGGCGAATCGTTGCAGCGGCAATACACCGGGCTCTTCGGAAAAATCGCGATCGCGGACGGGATCATTTCGCTCGCCCATCCGCGCGTGACGCGGGAGTTCCTGGTCAATATCGGGACGATCGTCTCGGAGGGTTTTGTCAGCGTCCTGCTCGGCCGGCGCCGGCTCGGCTCGGTCGAGGAAGGATTCATCAAGCAGCTCCAGGTGGGCGATCTTTTTGTGCTCGGCGGACGAGTCGTTAGGCTGATCGATACCGGCGTCCAGGAAGCGTATGTCGAGCGGGCCGACGGGCATCTCCCGACCATCCCGCGCTGGAACGCGGCCAAGATGCCGCTCACTTCCGGTTTGGCGAAAGCGGTGCGTAAATTGCGCGCCGATCTCAACGAACGACTCGGCACCGGATCCGATGCCGAGGCGATTGATTGGCTGGTCGAGTCCTATCAACTCTCGATCGCGAACGCGCAGCCGATCGTGGAATTCTTCCGCGCCCAACTCGCCATCTCGGAAGTGCCGGTGGCGAGCAAGCTTCTGCTTGAGCGTTATCGCGACGGCGATCACACCCATTACTTTTTCCACTCGCTCATCGGCCGGAGCGCGAACGACGCCCTTTCCCGCATCGTCGCCTGGCGGGTCCAGGATCGGATCGGCGGGAATGCACTGGTCACGATCGACGACTACGGATTCCTGCTCACGCTGCGGCGTTTCCAGGAGTTGCCGCTCGCGCAGTGGCAGGGCTGCTTCCGACGGGAAAGCGCGGAGGAAGATCTGCACGCGGCTTTGCGTGGGTCGGAACTGGTGAAATGGCAATTCCGCGGGGTGGCGCAGACCGGGCTGATGGTGCCGCGTAACCTGCCGGGGCGCGAACGCAAGCCGAGGCAGTTGAGCTGGAGCTCCGAGGTGCTCTTCCGCGTGCTCGAGCAACACGAGCCGGATCATCCGTTGCTCGAGGAAGCTTATCGGCAGGCGACCCACACTTTTCTCGACGCGGAAACGGCGTTCGCCTTTCTCGATGAAGCGCAGGAATTGGAGTGGACCCTGCGCGAGCTGCCGGTGATTTCGCCGTTTTCGTTCCCGATTTACGCGAGCAAGATCAAGGAGAACATGATGCTGGAGGATCCTGCGGCCGCGATCGAGCGGATCTATTACGAGATGTATGCGCGGGTCGAGCAGGTCACGAAGCCGGCGGAGTGAACTCGTGAAACAAAGAGGGCGGGCCTTGCGACCCGCCCTCCCTTCCACCGAGCAAGCTTCTCCCTAGCTTTTGCTCTGCGAAACTACTTCGTTCAGCTTGAAGATCGGCAGGAACATCGCGATCACGATGCCGCCCACGATCACCCCGAGGAACACAATCAAAAGCGGCTCAATCAAGGAGGTCATGGCGTCGAGCATCGCTTCGATTTCTTCGTCCCAGAAATCCGCCATTTTCTCCAGCATCGTATCGATGCGACCGGTCGATTCGCCGGCCGCGACCATCCGCAGCATCATCGGCGGGAAAATCTCCTTCTTCGAGAGCGCGACCGAGAGGTTATCGCCTTTCTCCACATCGGCGCTGACGCCCTTAATGCTCTCTTCGATAACATGGTTGCCGGAGGTGCCACCGACGATGTCGAGCACTTCCAGGATCGGCACACCGCTGCGAATGAGCTGGGCGAAGGTGCGGGCGAAACGCGACATGCAGATCTTGTGCACGAGCGGTCCGAAGACCGGCAGCTTGAGTTTGTATTTATCGCTCAACTGGCGGCCGCGGGTGGAGCGCAGGAAGGCCCGAGCGCCGAAGAATGCGGCACCCATGCCGAGGATCATGAAATACCAGCGCGCCCGGATGAAGTCACTCAGGTCGATCAGGAATTGAGTCGGCGCGGGCAGCTGGGCCCCGAAATCCTTGAAGATTTCGCCGAAGACCGGGACGACCCGGACGATGAGGAAGGTGGTAATCAAAAAGGCGATCGAAATGACGATGACCGGGTAGGTCATGGCCGATTTGATCTTTTTGCGCAGACGCGCGCTGGCCTCGAGGAAACCGGCCAACCGGTCGAGAATTTCCGAGAGCAAGCCGCCCGCCTCGCCGGCTTTCACCATGCTGATGAAAAGCCGATTGAAGACGCGCGGATGTTTGGCGATCGATTCGTTAAAGGTTTCGCCGCCCTGCACGCGGGCAGTGACGTCGCTGATCACCTCGCGCAGGCTCTTCTGTCGCTTGGGATCGCACTGCTCATAGAGCGCGGTCATCGCCTGGGTGAGCGAAATGCCAGCTTCGATCATGGTCGCGAGCTGGCGCGTGAAGAGAACCAGATCGGTCTCTTTGACCGTCCAGACTTTGTTTTTCTTGCGGGAAGCCGCAGCCTTTTGTTGAAGCGACAGAACCATGAGGCCACGGCCCATGAGACTTGTGACAGCGTTGTCCTCGTTGATGGCGTCTTGAATACCAGTTACGATATTGCCGGAACCATCGCGAGCTTGATAGGAGAAGGTCATCATATGCTTGTTATAGTAATTCTGTTGCTTATAGCACTTGCGGTGCCACGAATTTGTATTCTCTATAATTTCTGTCATGGCTGAGGCGGCTGAGCTCCAGCAGCTGAGCACTTTCCTCCGGCTCTGGCAGGTTTACGATCCGGCGGTGAAGAGCGATCTCTACTCCACCGCGGTCGAATCCGGTGCCCGGCTGTTTCTGATTGATCCTGTGCCTCTTGCCGCCGATTCCCTGGCGGAATTGGCGGCCGGGGCGCGCGTTGCCGGCGTCCTGGTCACAAATTCCAACCACCCCCGGGCGGCAGCTTCCTTCGGCCGACAGTTCGCGGCCCCGATTTACGCCGCCGCGCCGGTCGTCGAGGCATTGGAAGGCGAAAAGACCGTGTCGATCACCGACGGCGAAGAGATTTTCCCCGGCCTAACGGCCGTCGCCCTCCCCGGTGGAGCGCCCGGCGAGATGGCGTTCCATTTCGCGGAGGAAGGGGGCACGATGGTCGTCGGGGATGCGTTGATTCATTTCGAGCCGTATGGGTTCGCGCTCCTGCCGGCGAAATACTGCACGGACCAGAAGGCGCTCCGGCGCTCGCTTCGCCGGTTATTGGATTGGCCGTTTGAGCGCCTGCTTTTCGCGCACGGCACGCCGATTCTTTCCTCCGCCCGGGCACGGCTCGAGACGCTCCTCTTATGACCCCCAACGAAAGCGGCCTGACCCGTTTCCTGAGCCTGATCCGGTTCTCGCATACCGTTTTCGCGCTCCCCTTCGCGCTTGGCGCGCTTCTCGTCGCGACGCAGGGCCGGCCCTCGCTGCGGTTGCTCACGCTCGTCGTCCTTTGCATGGTTTTCGCCCGCACGGCCGCGATGCTCTTCAACCGCGTGGTGGACTGGAACCTCGACCAGCGGAACCCACGGACGGCGGCGCGGCACCGGCTCCTCTCGCGACCGGTCGCGCTCGTCTTGCTGGTGCTCAGCGCGTTGGCGTTCATCGCGGCTGCCGGCGCGATCAATCGCGTGACGTTCCTCCTCTCGCCGCTCGCGCTCGCGATCGTTTTCTTCTACTCGCTCACGAAGCGCTTCACCGCGGCGAGCCATTTTTTCCTCGGGTTCGCGCTCGCAGTCGCGCCGGCTGGAGCCTGGATCGCCGCCACCGGGCGCCTCGCCTTTGCGCCTGTCGTCCTCGGCGCAGGCGTGGTCGGCTGGGTGGCGGGTTTCGATCTCATCTACGCGACGCAGGATTATGAATTCGACCGGCGCGAGGGTTTGCATTCGCTCGTCGTGCGGCTCGGCCTGGCCCGCTCCCTGCGGCTGGCGCAATTGCTCCACCTCGCGATGTTCCTCGCCCTCATCGCGTTTGGTTTCGCGGCTTCGTTAGGCGCGGTTTACTTTGCCGGGATGCCGCTGGTCGCCGCGGCGCTCTTTTATGAACACCGGAGCGCGGCCCGGCTCGATCTGGAGGCGATCAACCGCGCGTTTTTCCAGAGCAACGCTTTCGTCAGCGCCGTCTTCCTGGCCAGCGTCGGCGCGGCTCTTGCCTGAGCGGCCGCTATTGGTCGAGCAGCGCGATCCGCGCGCTGTGGCGGCCGCCCTCAAAATCGGTCGTGAGCCAGACGCGCACGATCTGGAGCGCGAGTTCCTCCGAGAGCATGCGCTCCCCTAACGACAGGACGTTGGCGTCGTTATGCTGGCGGGAGAGCCGGGCGCTTTCTTCATTCCAGCAAAGCGCGCAACGGACGCCGCGCACCTTGTTCGCCGCCATCGCTTCGCCATTGCCCGAGCCGCCGAGCACGATCCCGCGTTCGCACTCCCCGCGGGCGACCGCTTCGGCGGCCGGCCGGATGAATTTCGGATAATCGACCGGCTCTTCGCTCGTCGTGCCAAAATCCTCTACCTCATGCCCTAACGAGACGAGCAGCTCCTTGATCTTTTCCTTGTAGCGGAAGCCGGCGTGATCGGAGCCGAGAGAAATTTTCATCCCTTCTTCTTAGCGAAAGAGCCGTCGCCTTGTCGAGTCCTCGCGTTAAGCGGGCTTCGGCGCGCCTAACTTTTCCCAGAGCTCGCGTTCGTCCGCGCTCAGCTCGGTCGGGATCTTGATTTGCGTGACGACGAAAAGATTGCCCCGCCCGCCGGCGGCGTCCGGCAGCCCGCGCTCGCGCAAACGAAAACGCCGGCCCGGCTGCGTCCCGGCCGGAATCTTCAAACGCCGGAATCCTTCCAGGGTCGGCACCTCGATCTCCGTCCCGAGTACGACCTGCCACGGAGCGAGCGTCACCTCGTGGAGGAGGTCGTTCCCCTCGACCGCAAAATCGGGATGGCGCGCCAACCGCACGCGCAGGAAAAGGTCGCCGCTTTTCCCACCGCGCGCGCCGGCTTCGCCTTGCCCGGCAAGCCGGATGCGTTGTCCTTCGTGCACTCCGCGCGGAATTTTTACCTGGTAACTTTCCACCTTCTCCGAGTCGCCGCGGCGCAGCGAAATCTGGCGCGCGGAGCCGTGGAGCGCCTCCTCGAGCGTGACCATGATATCGGCTTCGACATCCTGGCCGCGCGCCGCGGTCGCCGGCCGCCGGCCCATCCCGCCACCGCCGAAAGCCGATTCGCCGCGCCCACCGCCGAAGACCGCCTCGAAGAAATCGCTGAATCCAGTCCCGCCAAATTCGAACTCGACCCCGCCGCCGTTCCCGCCGGCCGCGCGCCGAAAACCGCCGCCCCCGGCGCCGCCACCCCAGTTCGGCGGCGGTTGGAACCCGCCCGGCTGATTCCAATCCGCGCCGAGTTGATCGTATTTCGCGCGCTTCTCCGGATCGCTCAGGACCTCGTAGGCCTCGTTGATCGTCTTGAATTTTTCCTCGGCGGCAGCCTTCTCCTTCGCCTTGGCGACGTCGGGATGATGTTTGCGCGCAAGCTTGCGGAATGCGCTCTTGATCTCATCCGCGCTCGCCGTTTTCGCCACCCCGAGCGTTTCGTAGTAATCCCTGAATTGTACCGCCATAGATCGTGCGGGGGAATTTCCCGCATCGACTGGAATGCGCAACCAGACTCGCGGCGCGCGCGGTGAACGCTCCCGAATCCCGCAACCCGAATCCCG
>JBDTVP010000079.1:0-9884 GCA_040007175.1 Spartobacteria bacterium | reverse complement strand
TGCTCCGGTTGATCGTGACGAACTCGCGAAAACAATTGTCGTCGCCGATCTCGAGGTAGGTCGGTTCGCCGCGATATTTCAGGTCCTGGGTTTGCTGCCCGATCGAGCAATAAGCATAAAACTTATTCCCCCGGCCGGCGGCGAGCGGCCCTTGCAGCGTGACGTGATTCTGCAGCCAGCAGTTCTCGCCTAACGAAACCCCGGCCGCCACAATGCAGAAGGGACCGACGACCGTCCCGGGGCCGACCAGTGCGGCCGGATCGACGATGGCGCTCGGATGAATCTGGACCGTGGACATCTTCTAGAATGACGAATGACCGATGACCAATGACCAGGGTAGAGCGCATGACAAAACCCGAAGGCCCGCAATCCGCCGTCCGTTTCCGCGCCTTTTCGTCATCCCTTCCCTCACTTCTCGAGGAACGTGAACATCAGCTCTCCCTCGGAGACGACCGCGTCGTTCACGACGCACTTGCACGCCGCCTTGGCCAGGCGGTTGCCGCGCGACTTGGTCAGCTCAGCGTGAATGAAAAGCGTGTCGCCCGGGAACACCGGTTTGCGGAATTTCACCCCGTCCGCGCTCATGAAATATCCGACCCGGCTCGCGCTTTTGCTGATCCGCATCATGAGCACGCTCGCCACCTGCGCCATCGCCTCGACCTGGAGCACGCCCGGCATCACCGGGTGCCCCGGGAAATGTCCCTGGAAAAACGGCTCGTTGATCGTGACCGACTTGATCCCGATACATTTCTTGTCGCCCTC
Organism: Spartobacteria bacterium; assembly: GCA_040007175.1. Lineage (GTDB taxonomy): Bacteria > Verrucomicrobiota > Verrucomicrobiia > Chthoniobacterales > UBA10450 > Palsa-1392. The sequence goes on along the minus strand of JBDTVP010000079.1, from coordinate 9,122 downwards.
GAAAGAGACGATCCGGTCGACCATCAGGAAAGGATAACGATGCGGCAAAATCTTCATCACTTCGTTGATATCAAGCCCGCCTTCGCCCTGCGGGAAACTGCGCACCGGCAGGGTCGCGACCGTCCGCTGGTGCACTTTCGCGAGCGCCCGCGCGAGCTCGGTGTTGATCCCGTGACCCGGCTTGACCGCGATGACGTGGCCCCGAATCGCACGCCCGAGCAAGGCGAGGTCGCCGATGATGTCGAGGATCTTGTGCCGGACGAATTCGTCGGGAAACCGGAGCGGCTCCTTGCTCAGGACCGATTCGCCCCTAACGACGATCGCGTTCTCGAGGCTGCCGCCCTTGATAAGGTTTTTCTCCATTAACTGCTGCACGTCCTCGTAGTAAACAAAGGTGCGGGCCGGTGCGATTTCGCGTTCGTAGATCGCGGGCGTGACCGTGGTCGTCATGAACTGCGTGAAGCGTCCTTCCGGTCCGGCCTGGGTGCAGGAGATGCGAAATTCGTCGTCCGGCAGGATCACAAGCAACGAGCCGTTTTTGGTTTCGATCGAGAGCGGCTCGCGCACGAAAAAGGGAAGGCGCGGCGCTTCCTGCGCCACGAGTCCGGCCTTCTTGATCGCTTCCACATAGGCGATCGCGCTCCCGTCACCGATCGGCGGTTCGTTTGCGTCCATCTCGATGACCGCGTTGTCGACCCCTAGTGCGGAAAGCGCGGAGAGGACATGCTCGACCGTGTGCACGCGCATGGAGCCTTCGCCGATCGTGGTCGCGCGCTCGACCGTTTTCACATTCGCGATCGTGGCGTCGATCGTCGGTTCGTCCTGCAGATCCTTGCGTTTGAATTTGATCCCGGAGTTCGCCGGCGCGGGCTGGATTTTCAACGAGACCTTCGCGCCGGTGTGAAGCGAAGTGCCGTTGAGCGGGGCGGCTTTGGCGAGGGTGTGTTGGAACTCGACGACGGAAGACATGGCCCGCTACCTAACAGAATTTTAACCCGCTGACCAGTGAGGCTTTCGATTGCTAGACCCAGATCGCGGCTCTCTTTCCGCCGGGCCGGGCTTTGCGATTGACCGTCGGGAATCGAGCCCTCTAGGTTGCGCTTCATGAAGAAGTTTTTCGCTGGCGCTCTGCTCGTCGCGTTGTTCGCGCCTCCTGCTTTCGCTCGCGATCTGGTGGTCCATGCCGGTGCTTTGCTCGACGGAGTGAGCGACGCGCCGCGCAGCAAAGTTTCCATTGTGATCCACGATGACCGCATCACCGCGGTCGAGAGCGGGTTCGTTAGTCTGGCCGGTGCTGAGGTCATCGATCTCTCGCAAGAGACGGTGCTCCCCGGCTTCATCGATTGCCATGTGCATATCGTGTCGAAGCTGCCGAGCCGCGTCAACGCGACCGAGGATTGGCTCACCCATTCCGCGCTCGACCGAGCCTTCGATGGCGTGGTTTTCGCGCGGGCGATGTTGCAGCAAGGTTTCACCGGCGCGCGCGACGTGGGCGGCGGCGATGAGACGGTCGCCCTCCGCGACGCGATTAACGCCGGCAAGATTGCCGGCCCGCGGCTCTGGGTTTCGCTCGAGCCGCTCGGCCCGACCGCCGGCCATGGCGATCCCTGGAGCGGGCTCGACCCCGGGCTCTCGCATGCCGGTTGGGATAACGGGATCGTGAACACGCCGGACGAAGCGCGCCTCCGGGTGCGCGAACATCGCCGGCGCGGCGCCGACCTGATCAAGATCATGCCCTCGGGCGGGATCGCTTCCACCGGTGATAACCCGCACCAGCAGTTGATGACCGACGACGAGATGCGCGCTGCGGTCGAGACCGCGCATTCGTTAGGCATGAAAGTCTCCGCGCATATTTATCCGGCGCCGGCGATCGAAGCGGCCGTCCGCGCAGGCGTCGATTCGGTTGAGCACGGCTCGTTTGCCACCGCGCAGACTTTTGCCTTGATGAAAGAGAAGGGGACCTGGCTCGTGCCGACGCTCACCGTTTTCGAAGTATATTTTTTGGCGGCGCGCGATCATCCCGAGCTCCTCGCCCCGGGGACAGCGGCGAAGGAGTTGGCGAACGATCCGTTGCCGAAGAAAAACTTCCCGCTCGCGTTGAAATCAGGGGTGAAAATCGCCTTTGGCAGCGATATCGGCGAGGGCGATCACACGATGGAGTTCGGGCTCATGATTGCGGCCGGAATGCCGCCGGCGCAGGCGCTCTTCGCTGCGACCCGCAACGCGGCCGATCTCCTCGGCGCGACGGATCGTGTTGGTTCCGTCCAGAGCGGTCGTTATGCCGATCTGGTCGCGACGAAAGGCGATCCGTTAGGCGACCCCGCGCTGCTCACGCACGTCGATTTCGTGATGAAAAGCGGAGTCGTTTATCGCCAGGGCGGCCAGCCGACGGTCGCGGGAATGAAGTAGGCCTTGAACAAGAAAAGCGACGTTCAACGACCGCCCCTTCCACCTGTCATCCCGACCCGGCGAAGCGCGGGGAGGGACCTTCCAGTTGCAACACTCGTTCGCGCCTAACGAGGGCGCGTCAATTGCAACTGAGAGGTCTCTCTTCCTTTGCGTGATCAGTTAGAAGCCGCGCGTGTACCACACCCCGCCCGGTCCGTCGTAGCTCGAGCCTTCGCCCCAGATCACGTGATTGTTTCCCGCGCCATCGACCGAAAGACCAAGGTAATCCCCGTAAGGAAAAAGGTAGCCCGCGCGCGTCTTGTAAGGCGCGCCGCCGCTGCGATCGGAGAGCTGCGCCGTTTCGCTCCAGGTCGCGCCGCCATCGGTCGTGCGCCGATAATAAGTGTTCCAGCCGCGCGGATCGCCGTTGTTCCCTTGCCAGACAAGGCGGAAGTCCCCCGCCACCGGTCCCGCTGCGATCGCGGGGAAGCCGTTGCTCGCCGCGTCGTTAGGCTGGGAAACCTGCGCGCGTGGCGTCCAGTTAATCCCATCGCGCGAAGTAATGACCCACATTGGTTGCGGCTCCCGGGTCACATCGCCTGCGTGATAAATCACCATGATCTTCCCGCTCCGGTCGATCGCGAGACCGGCGGTGGTGGAGAGAAATCCGTAGTCGCAACCGTCCGCACCGCTGCAGCCCGGTGGCAGCGCGGAGACAGCGACGACCGTGCTTTGCCAGCTCGCCCCGCGATCGTGTGAACGCACGACATTGACCTCGGCAGGGCCCTTGTAGTTAAGGAAGAAATTGATCACCACGTAGTAGATGCTGCCGTCGGGGGCGATCGCCGCGCCGTTCGCGTCCCACCAATGGCCCGGCGTCGGCTGGGTATTCGTCCGGATCGGTGGCTCGAAGCTCGCCCCGCCGTTATGCGACGCTGCGATGTAGCTGTCGTCCTGGTTAAAACCGACATAAACGTCCCGGCCATCGGGCGACACCGCCAGCCACGGGTGATCCGTCCACCGAAAGCCTGGAGCGATCACGACCGGCGCCGACCAGGTCGCGCCGTGATCGTACGACTTCACCAATTTGCTTTCCCAGTGCGGCCCATGGAGCCAGACCGCGAAGACCGTGCCGTCATCCGCCACCTGCACCTGCGGATCCGCCTCCCACACATCGACCGGCGCGATGAGCTGGTCCGCCTCCCAGGTCTTTCCGCCATCAGGCGAACGCCGGATGAAAATTCCGGAAAAGAGCGCGTTAAAGCGCGTCGTCATTTGATATACGAACCTCGAAGAACGATCCGCGGCCAGGAACGGTTCCCAATCATCCTGCCCGCTCCAGACCCGTTCCGAATCCCAGCCCGGCGCCGCCGTGGAAGGACGCGCGCTCGACTGCACGTCGGTCTGCGCGGCGAAGTTGCGGCCGCTTGAATGTCCCTTGCGTTCGCCGTGCGGCGGGGTGCCCGGTTCCGGTCCGCTCGATCCCGCGGGCAGGAAAAGTGCGAGGCCGGCCAGAAGGCACGCGGACTGACTGTGGAAAAGCTTCATCATCAAGCGCCCCGGCGCGCGCGGTAAGTGAAACCTAAGCCGCGCCGGAAAACCAGCCGAAAACCGCGGGTTCTTGTGCCTAACGAAGCAGATGTTGCTCGATCGTGTCCGCCAGGCGTTCGGGTGTCACCGGCTTGGCGAGGAACGGGAACCCGCCAAAGTTCAGCCGCACACCCGTCTCCCCCTCCGTCACCATCGAGGTGAGAAAGATGATCGGCACCCGGCGCAACCGCGCATCTTCACGGAGCTGTGCCGCGACATCGCCGCCGTCCAGCCCGGGCATCATCACGTCGAGGAGGATGACGTCCGGCTTGAATTCCCGAGCCGCTGCCAAAGCGCGCCCCGATTCATTCTCGCCGCGGATCTCATAGTCAGTCAGCGAGAGCGTGGCGAGGTCCGTGAAGCCCTGCTCGTCATCGACCATTAAAACTTTTGTCTTACGATGTTTCATTTTGTTCCTTGCTGGGCAGCCCGCTCGGCGCGCCCAGGCCGCCGGGACGGAACCGCGCAGCACAAGAACGCGCTCGCTTTGCGGGCAGCCTCCCCAGCCTTTAAGCAGGTTCGGTTCCAAGCCGCGATGGCCACCACGATCTGGTTGGTCGTGTTCTTCTTTTATTTTACCCACGGCAAGGCCCGGCCCGAAGCAACGCCAGTTCTCCGTGGGGAAGGCGAATAGCGTGCGGAATCGCTCGTCCCGACGGCGGGAAGGCGTGTGGAATGGTTTCGCTGCGACGGGGAGGGGACTAAGAACGGCGTTTCTCGGGACAAGCATCGCTTGATTTTGAAAAGGTCTGGTCGGATGTTTTTCGGTCTCGGTGGGATCCAAGCGCAGGTTGGTATTCGGATGATTCAAGGAGGCTCATGAAAATCGGTAAAATAATCGCATTTGAACTGGGTTTTCTGATCGCGCTCTTGACCTGGCTGGCGTTCGCGCGGTTCCCGAGCGCGGAGCAGCTCGCGGCCGCGGCGGCTTCCACGCCGGAGCTCCCGGCCGATTCTTTCGCCACCATGGTGTGGCTCCCCAAGGCGGACCATCAATCGCTGCAGGTCGCGGCGGAGCCGCAGGATCAGGAGCTGGAAGCGGCTGCGCAGACGGAGGCGCCGCTGGAGCCGGTGGTCGTGAGCGGTTCGCAGGCCGCGTATGATCTCGCAAATACTTCTTACGGGGTGGCTTCGCCCGATTATTACAACGGAACCTCGCAGGAGCAGGGAGTCTATTATGGCCCGGACCAGCTGGGCTACGAGCCGGAGCCGGTGCTGTATGGATCGGATTATTTTGTTTCGCAGTCCTTACCGGTGGTGATCTGTCCACAACCGAGCCAGATCATTGTTGTCTCCAACACGCGCCAGGTAGTGCGGCGGCATCGGCCGGTGGCGCGCCGACAGGGGCCGAGGGTGACGCAGCGGCGGCCGGGAGGCCTGGTGCAGCGCGTTGGGATGATTTCCCGGCACGGCGGAATGAGGCCACCGCAAATGCGGGGCGGCAGACCGCCGCAGGTGCGGGGCGGCGGGACGGTCGGGCCGCGGGTGGTCAAGGCGCGCGCTTCGCGGCCGGTCCAGCGCGTCGCGGCGCGCTGAAAGCGTTCGCGCAGGGCGGTGCAGGGTAGTTAGCCGAGCGCGCTTTTTTCGCACTCGCGATCGTAATCGCTGGGAGACTCTGGCACGTGTGGGAGGCAGTAACGCGCGGCAATCGCGGCACGTCAACGGACGACTAACGAATAAAGGGGGCCGCGGGGATTCAGCAGTTCGCTCTTGTGCTGGGAGACGGCGAGATAGACTTGCAGGCACCAGAGGAGAACGAAGCCGGCGACGAGGCAGCTGCAACGGGCCGGAGTCAGGCGCAAGCGGGGCAGACGGGTGAGAAGATTGCGGGAGGTGAAAAGCTCGATGGCGGTGGTAAGGGCCAGGGCGAGCGCGCCGGCCAGGATGGGGTAGGCGAGCCAGTTGTAGTAAAGAGCGCGGCCGAAGTCGGCGTGGATCAGGTGATACATGGCCCGGGTGACGCCGCAGAAGATACAGGGCAAACCGGTGACTGCGCCGCAGGAGGTCGCGAAAGGGAACCAATGCGGGACGGAGCCAGGTGGGAGGAGCGCAAGGGGTAAGAGCACGCCGGGCAGGAGAAGGAGATAAAAGGCGCGCCAGCGCTTTTCCAGCGGGGCGAGGTGGGATGAGACGGTGGAGTTCATCAGGCGGCAGGCGGAGGGGTGTCCTGGATCGGCGGGATGGCCGGCGCGGGTGGCGGCTCGCTTGGCCTAACGACGGCCCAGACGTCGTAGGGATCGCCAAACTGGCGGATAAAACAAAGCGGGTAGGTGAAAAGGAACATCACGAGCGGCAGGAGAAGGACGGTGCCGATGTAGGGGATGGCGGCGATGCAGCAGGTGACGCAGGCGGCAAGACAGCCGATCATCGCGCCAGCGATGTAGAGCACAAAGTAGAAGAGGCCGAAGAGGACGAAGACGAGGGGTCGGGTTGCGATGAGTCGCCAGACAGAGCCGAACGCGTCGAGCGGACCGCAGTGCTGTCGATACATCACCGGGACCATGAATTTCAGGATGAGACCGAGGACCAGCGCCAGGAGCACGAAAGCGACGCCGAAAAGAATGAGGATGGGGATCGGGAAGATGGATTGGTTCCAATTCCAGCCGAGGAAGAAGAGCAGGCCGAGCCCGCCGAAGACGACAAGACTGCAAAGGGTAACGACGAGTTGGAAAAGGAAGTAGCGGTTGCCCTCGGAGCGGTACTCGCGCCAAGGCTCGGCGACGGCGCCGCGGTTGCGCACGATGCAGTCGGTGAACATGAAGCGGCCGCGGGAGTTGAGCCAAAGGAGGAGGACGATGAAAGCGAGGAGGAAAAGGGAAACGATGATGATGACGGGGATGAGCCAGGGCGGTCCATTCTGCAGGGAGGAGGTGGCGTCGTTAGTCTGGGTTCTCCAGTTCCAATCGGTAGTGCCCATGCCGCGTCGGTAGTTGAAGCTGCCGCCATTGAAGAAAGTGGCGAGCCACGCGGAGAAGCCGATGGTGAACCACTTCGCGAGGTTAAAGGGCTGGAGAAGAATGCGCTTGGTGGTTTCAAACGCTTCGCCGAATGGGGCGAAGATTTCGATCTTTGGTTCGCTCGGTTCCATGGGGGATTCTGCTCAGGTTCGGATTGGTGAGGCAAGCCTGGAGGACATGATTCCTAATCCTGCTCTCGCTCCCAGTCATCAGCGGATGGGAGCAAGGGCAGGATCAGGAAGAAATTAGTCCGTCCCGAAGTAGCGGTCGCCAGCGTCGCCGAGGCCGGGGACGATGTAGCCGATGTCGTTCAGCACGGGGTCGACCGCGGCGGCGATGATCGGCACGTCGGGATGCTCGCGCTGTAGCGTATCGATGCCCGGCGGGCAGGCGAGCAGGCAGACGAATTGCACATGGATCGCGCCGGCGGCTTTGACCATCGCGATGGCGGCGGCGGCGCTCTGGCCGGTGGCGAGCATCGGGTCGAGCACGAGCACTTGGGCGGCGGGCAGGATCGCTGGGAGGCGGCTGTAATATTGCACCGGCAGGAGCGTAGCGGGGTCGCGGTAAAGCCCGACGTGGCCGGTGCTCGCTTCCGGGAGCAAAGTCATCATGCCTTCCTGCAAACCGAGCCCGGCGCGGAGGATAGGGATGAGTGCGACGGGCCGCGCGAGATGGGCGCCGGTGAAGGCTTGGAGCGGGCTTTCCGCGGCGAGCGGTCTGGTTTCCCAACTGCGGGCTGCCTCGACCAGGAGAAGCAGCGCGACCTGCTGGAGGGCGCAGCGAAACTCGTTAGGCGCGGTCGCCTTCGCGCGCAAAATAGTGAGCTGGACCGCAGCCAGCGGATGATCGAGGACGTGCACGCTGGCGGTGGGAGTTGGGTGCGCGCTCATCGTTCCGGATGATGGCGCGGACGAGCGCTTTGTCATTACGAAAATCGCGCTTGGAATTCGATTACAATCAAGAGCAGAAGCACGATCGGGAAGGCCGGGAGCTTGACCGGTCTGGCGGGGAACCCGACACTCCTTCCTCTCATGCGTTTCCAAACACTCTACGAGGCCCGCTGGATTTTTGCCGTGCTCCTCCTTCTCCTGGCGGTGAGCCTGCTTCTCTCGGTCTGGCTGGCCGTCGTCGTCCTCGCGCTGATCGCTTACACCTTCGCTTTTTTCCGCGATCCGGATCGGGTCGCGCCGCCCGACCCCGACGTGGTGGTGGCGGCGGCCGATGGGGTCGTGGTGGAGATCGAGGAACTGGAGGAGAGCGAGGTCGTTAGGGGAACGATGCGGCGGGTCGCCATTTTCCTGTCCGTCTTCGACGTTCACACCAACCGCGCACCGATCGAAGGGAAGGTCATCTATCGCCAGCATCATGAGGGGCTGTGCCTCGACGCGCGCAACCCGGAGTGTTCAGTCAAGAACGAGGCGATGACCTGGGCCTTCGAAAATCCGCGCGCCACGCTCGTCGTTAGGCAGATCACCGGGGCGATTGCGCGCCGGATCGTTGGCTGGTCGAAGGTAGGGGATGGATTGCAAAAGGGCGAGCGCTTCGGCATGATCCGGTTCGGTTCGCGGACCGAGGTCTACCTCCCGCTGAGCGCGACGGTGCTGGTGAATATCGGCGACAAAGTCGCGGGTGGATCGAGTCCAATCGCGCGGCTCTCCTGAGTTATGTCCGATCCACGCAGCCCGAAAATCTATCTGCTGCCGAATTTAATGACGGCGGGCAACCTCTTCTGCGGGTTCGCTGCGGTGCTGCGGATCTACGACGGCGCGCAGGAAACCGACTTCCTGAGGGCGGCCGCCGACTTTCACGACGCGATCTGGTTCATCCTCGCGGCCTGCATTTTCGATTTACTCGATGGCCGGCTGGCGCGGCTCGGTGGGCACGAGAGTCCGTTTGGAAGAGAATTCGATTCGCTGGCCGACATCGTCTCCTTCGGGATGGCGCCGGCGCTGCTCGTTTACCAGATCGTGCTCGGCGAATTCCAGAATCTAGGCTGGGTAATCGCGTTTGTTTACCTGGCCTGCGGCGCGTTGCGCTTGGCGCGCTTTAATTGCGTCGCGGCGGCTGGACCGTCGAACAGTCCGGACAAAAATTTCACCGGGTTCCCGATTCCGGCCGCGGCGGGTGTAATCGCGTCGCTCACCTTGTTCATGCTCTGGCTCGATGAAGGCCAGCGCACGATCG
>JBDTVP010000078.1:0-10139 GCA_040007175.1 Spartobacteria bacterium | reverse complement strand
CGGCTGCGGCGCTTGCGGCGGACTCGTTTCGGCTCATCGGTCATGGGTTCGTTTCGGCTCATCGGTCATGGGTTCGTTTCCTTGCACGGCGGACGACGGTTTAGCAAACCGAGGAGCACTTCGCCTAGCGAGCGGGTTCCGGAGCCTCGTGCTCAGACTCCACCACAGGGACCTCCTCGATGCTCTCCATCACTTCTTCACGCAAACGCCGGCCCCAGACGTAGCGCGCCAAGAGCACCTTGAGCGTAGCGGTCAGCGGAATGGCGAGGAGTGGACCAAGCAGACCGCCGATGAGCAAACCCCAGACAAAAATGGAAACAATCACGGTCATCGGATGAAGGCCGACGGAGTTGCCTACGATGCGCGGCGCGTAGAAAAGTCCTTCCAGATTTTGCACAACGATAAAGATAATCGTAACCCAAAAGGGGTGCCACCAGTCGCCAAACTGAGCTGTGGCGATGAGCACCGCCGGGATCCAGCAAAGGACAATACCGAGGTAGGGGATCATCGTTAGGGGAACGACCAGGAGACCGATAAGCGGAGCGAAATTCAAACCGAAAATGGTTAGGGCAATACCGATGAGGAGACCGTCGACCATGCAAACCAGGAGCTGGCCACGGAAGTAGGCGATCACGTAGCTGTTGATTTGGGCCAACGTGTCCCCGACTTCGTCCTTGAGCGGCGAATTGCGCAGGGGCAAATATTCGCGCCAGCGCCTTTGAATCGCGGGACGTTCCTTGAGCAGGAAGAAGGAATAGATCGGCACCATCACCAGGCTGAGCAGAAATCCCGTCACACCGAGAAATCCGCCGACGCTGGTTTTGATGAGGGACCAAAGCTTGGTGATCAGATCGGGCAATTGCTTCTCAAGCGCGGGTAATTGCTTTTGCACCCAATCTTGGATGCGCTGACGATCCGCAGAGGTGAGCTTGGCCGGAGCCGGTCCGATGAGTTCTCCGGCGGCATTAGGCGGAGCGTTCGGCAGCGGGGCCGGGGAGGGAGTGCTCGGGGCGGGCGTCGGTCCGGCAAGGAGCCAGTTGACCAGCCCGGTGGCGGCGCTGGTTTTACCTTGCTTCTCGCCGCCCAAACCGAAGGTGTGCTCGTAGCGATACATTAGGTCCACCACCTTATCGCGGACGTGCACCGTGAAGCTGGGCAACTGCCGCGCGAGGCTCGCGCTTTGCACGGAAATCATCGGCACGATCCACGCGAACAGACCTGCGAGAGCGATGAAGGCGATGGCGAACAGGAGAAGGACCGCCTTCGTCCGGCCGAGACCGCGTTTCGCCAGATAGGTCACAACCGGATCAAGCAGGTAGGCCAGAATGGCGGAGATCGCGACCGGGATGAGGATCGGCTGCAAAAAAGCAACCACGTTCGCTCCCACCCAGATCACGGTGCCGACAATAATGACGAGCACGACGACGAAGATGGCGGTGAGCGACGCCCACATCGTCTTGCGTTGCCACGGGGTAGGATATCTCATTGCTTCTTCGGAGTCGCGGCGGCCGGTGTGCTTTGGCTGACCCTGTTTTTAGCGGCCTCGATCTTGGCTGCCAGCTTTTTGTTGGTCTGATCGAGCGCGAGCGCCTTCTGCCAAAATTCCAGCGCCTTGGGCATCTGGCTCAAAGCCGAGTAGGTGTCGCCAATATGCTCAAAGACAGTGGGGTCGTCGGCCTTGATGGCCTGCGCGGCGCTAAGCAGTTCGGCCAGGGCTTGCTCGAAGTTTCCCCGGCGATAATGGAGCCAACCGAGGCTGTCGAGATAGGCGCCATTCTCGGGATCGGTCGCGAGTGCGCGCTTGATGTAATCTTCCGCTTCATCGAGGTGGGTGTTCTGTTCGGCCCACATGAAGCCAAGATAATTGTAGGACTCGGCCGCGCCTGCCGGGTCGATCTGGATCGCTTGTTGAAAAAGTTCCGCCGCCTTGTCGTAGAGCCCGGCCCGTTCCGCGGCCGCGCCATACTCGAAGTAAAAGCGACCATTGGTGATGTCCTGGCCCGTCGCCTGACTTTCGTGCAGCGCTTCTTCAAAAGTAGTGACTGATTCCTGCGCGTGCTGCGCCTCGCGCAGGGCGACCGCGAGGAGGTAAGTGATCTGCGGCGTGTTCGGGAAATGGCGACGCGCTTCCTGCAGCAGGCGGATGGCGCGGTCGTTCTCGCGCAGGCTGAAAAGAAGGATCTCGGCGAGGTGGGCGTAATTATCCGGCTGGCCGGAATTGATCAGAATGCTCTGCTCGTAGTTAGCCGCAGCCTTGGCGTATTCGGCCTTGGCTTCGTCGAGTTTTTTCTCCCGTACCAACTCCTTCGCATCCTCCTCGAGGACGCCCCCGAGCAGTTCGTAGGTTTGATATTTCTCCGGATGTTGCTGGATAATTTCCTGGAGCAGCTCGATCGCCTTGCCGCGCTGGTTGGTCAGCATGAAGCCGGCGGCCAGTTTTTCGCGCGCGTTCGAGTCGTTAGGCTGAAGTTCCAGGACCCGGAGATAAAGCGGAATGGCTTCCTCCACCTGCTGCGAGGCCGCGAAATAATCGGCCGCATCCTTCAGGATGGAGGCGTCGCCGGGTGCCAGCGCGAGCGCTTTGCGGAAGACGGCGTTGATTTTCTCCAACTCCGGCGGCTTCGGCTTGTCTTCCGGTTGGGCGGTCAGGGCGAGATAGAGTTTTCCCAGCTGGGTCCAGAAGGCGGGCGCGTTCGTCTCGACCTTGGCTGCGAGATCGAGCGTTTCCAGCGCCGCCTTGCGGTTGCGCGCGGCCAGTTGCACCTCGGCCAGGCGCTGGTAGCCATCGATCTCGTTAGGCGCGAGTTTGATCGCCTGCTGCGCGTAGCTCAGCGCCGGCTCCATTTTCTTGAGATACTTGGCGTAGATGTAGGCCAGTTGCAGGAACGGGCCCGGCTCCCGCGGCTGGGCCTTGACCGCGTCCTTGAGAATATCAATCGCGCGCGGGTAATCGCCCTGCTGGGTGAGAAGAAAAGCGACGCGCGTGGCGAGATCGACTTCGCCCGGGTCGACGTTAAGGACGCGCTCGAAAGCCGCCAGCGCCTTCTCGCTTTCCCCGTCGTCCTGCAAATCGAGCGCCTGGACGTAATCGAGCAGGGCGCGCGCCTTCCGTTCGCCTTCCGGCGCGAGCGCGAGGTCCTTGGGCGGATGCAAGACGAGCGAGTCGTCCTGGCCGAATGGTTTCGCCGCAACTTTACGCTCCGCCAAGGCAGCCTGCGCGAGGCAAAAGATGCAACAGGCGGGCAACCACCAGCGCGCGGCTTTGGCCCGGCTTTTCCCTCGCGTCATGGGCGAAAGATTAAGGGGGCCGGCCAGTGCGCGCAAACGTGGCCAGCCTTGGGGCCGGCCGCCGCCTAACGAGAGGAGCTGAGTTACGACTTGTAACGCAAACGCTTCTTGTGGCGGTTTTCTTTCATCCGCTTGCGGCGCTTGTGCTTGGAGATTTTTGCTTTTCGTCGTTTTTTCAGCGAGCCCATAGGAAGGATTTCAATTTGCCGATTTCGGAGTGCCGAAGATCAGCATCTGAAACCAAAATCCGCGACCGAACCCGGTCACGAGGAGCGAAGGTAAATTGAAAGGTGCGCTTGGCAACTCATTTCGCGCCGACCAGCGCCGCCCGCAACTGCTCAGCGTGTTCGGCCGGTTTTACTTTCGCCAGGATGGCCGCAATTCGCCCCTCGGCATCGATCACGAAAGTTGAGCGCTCGGCACCCATGTATTTTTTGCCATACATGCTTTTCTCCACCCAGACGCCGTAATCCTGCACGATCTTTTTCTCCGGGTCGGAAAGGAGCGGGAAGGGGAGACTGAATTTCGTGATGAATTTCTCGTGGCTCGCCACGGAATCAATACTGACCCCGAAAATTTCCGCCCGGCTTTCCAACTCGCTCCAGGCATCGCGCAGCCCGCAGGCCTGCGTGGTGCAGCCTGGCGTATCGTCCTTCGGATAAAAGTAGAGGACAACCGGAGCGCCGCGCAGTTGCGCGAGGGAGACGGCCTGGCCGGGGCCGTATTTTCCACCAACGGCGGTGGCGGTAAAATCGGGCGCGGCATCGCCTGTTTTCAGCTCAGAGTTTTTCATTTCTCGAAGACAATGATCAAGAGACCCACGATGCACAACAGCGCGCCCATCACGCCGCTCTCATATTTTTCAAAAATTTGCAGCTTGATCTGCTCGATCCCGATGAGAGCGAGAAAAGTGAAAGCGAGCATGCCCGCGACCGTGGCCACGGAAAGAACGAGGGTGAGCAACGCAAACCCCTGCCAGCCATAGCGCACGCCCGAGACATAGATCGGAATAAATGCTTCGCAGGGTGAAAACGTGAGGAGCGCAAACAAACTCGAAATCGCCGCCAAATCGGAAGGCGCGCGCACTGCCCCCGTCGTAGGTTCTTTCACATGCTCGTGCTCATGCTCATGCGAATGCCCGTGGCTCCCTAACAAATTGAAATGCGTATGAGTGTGCCCAGTGACCTGGCGGTAAATATAGAAAAGCCCAAAAAGCACCAACGCCCCGCCCGCGATGCGTGGGAACCAAGCTCCGATCCGGTCGCTCAACGCGATTCCAAGCCAGGCCACGATCAACCCAAGCATCGCCGTGAAAAGAACATGCCCACCCCCGGCCAGCGCGGTGATCGCAAGCGTTTTTCCGCGGCCCCATTTCTGAGCTCGCGCGGTCAGGACGAACGGAAGCCAGTGCGTCGGGATGGCCGCATGGAAAAACGCGATCCCGAACCCGGTGATCGCAATGGTGGTGAGAACAGAGTCGTTCATCGGCGCAGAGTGAGCGGGACTGTCTGCTTCAATTCCCCGTCGTCAAAGCGAGGTGCGACAAAAAATCGGGCTGCAGGGATTTGAACCCTGGACCTCCTGCACCCGAGGCAGGCGCTCTACCAAGCTGAGCCACAGCCCGAAATTTTTTTACGTCGGACGCACAGGCGGCCGTGCGACGCACCTACTTTGCCCACTTCGCTGATTCAGGCAAGTGATTCGAGCGCGTCCAGAAATCCTTTGACATCGCATCCTCCGCACGCATTATCCGAATTCGCTTGCGCCGACGATGCTTGCTCCGATTTCCACCTCTTCAGCCTTAACGAACAGTGCGCCGACGATCCTGCAGTTTCCGTCGGAAAATGGCCGTGCCGTCCGCTCCTTGAGAACTATGACCGCCCAACTCCTGCAAGACGCAGCTAAAGTGATTCCAAACCAGCAGCTGTTGATTAACGTCGTTTCCAAACGCGTTCGCCAGCTCAGCGTCGGTCATCGTCCGCTGGTCGAAGCCACCCTCAAATCCTCCCTCACCGATATCGCGCTGAAAGAAATCATCGCGGGCAAGCTCACCTACGAAGAGCTGCCAGCCGTAGCGCCCGCCAAGGCTTAGCTCGGCGACGAGTGACAGGTGACGAGTAAAGTTTGGGACGCGGCGCGTTTCCACTGATCACTCGTCACCTCTCACCCGTCACTTTCCCATGCCCGCTGAGACCATTCTCAATCGCAAGGCACTGCGCGATTTCCATATCCTCGAGCGCTTCGAGGCCGGGGTCGAGCTGAAGGGGAGCGAGGTCAAATCCATCCGCGCCGGTAAGGCTAACATCGGCGACGCCTTTGCCCGGATCGAAAAAGGCGAAGCGTTCCTTTACGGGGCCGACATCCAACCCTACCTGCAGGCGAGCCACGAAATCCCGGTCTCGAAACGGGTGCGCAAACTCCTTCTGCACCGGCGCGAGATCGACCAACTTTATGGCCTAACGAACATCGCGGGCCGGACCCTCGTCGTCCTTAAGCTCTATTGGAAGAACGGTCGCATCAAAGCCGAGATCGGGGTCGCCCAAGGCAAGGAAGCTCGCGACAAACGGCTCGACCTGAAAAAGCGCGCAACCGACCGCGAGACGGCGCGTGAAGTGTCGCGCTTCAACCGCAAGCACGGGTGATTGGGAAAGTGATGAGTGACAAGTGACGAGTGACCGGAGGCTGCCGCTTGTCAGTTGACGTCTTCTGTTAAACACTCGTCACTCATCACTTTCCTATATGTCCCCACTCTTCGTCATCTTTCTCACCGTCTTCATCGACATGGTGGGATTTGGTATCATCATCCCGGTCCTCCCGCTCTACGCGGAACATTTCCACGCCAGTCCGGTCCAGATCGGGTGGCTGACCGGGATCTACTCAGGCATGCAGATCATCTTCATGCCGATCCTCGGCCGGCTTTCTGATCGCTACGGCCGGCGCCCGATTCTCATCATTAGTCTGGCCGGCACCGCGATCGGATTTCTCGTCATGGGCTGGGCGCACTCGCTCGCCCTCTTGTTTGTCGCGCGCATCATCGACGGCGCGACTGGCGGCAACATCGCCACCGCCCAGGCTTATATCGCCGACATCAGCACGCCGGAAAATCGTTCGCGTTCGATGGGCGTGATCGGCGCCGCCTTTGGGCTCGGCTTCACTTTCGGGCCGATGATCGGCGGCATCATGAGCCACATTTCTTATGGCGCGCCGTTTTATTTCGCCGCCGCGCTCGCGGCGGTGAATGTCGTGCTGCTCTATTTCATCCTGCCGGAAAGTCTCTCGCCGGAATACCGCTCGCAACCGCACGTCCGCACCCGGCTCGCGGAAGTGTTTCAGCACGGGCACGGCCGCAAGTTTGCCACGATCGTCGCGACCTATTTTTTCTCGATCACCGGGTTCGCGATCATGACGACGCTCTTCGCGCTCTTCACCCAAAGGCACTTCGGTTTTGACGCGCGCAAGACCGGTTATCTTTTTGGTTTCATCGGCATCATTAGCGTGATTTTGCAGGGCGGTTTGATCGGGCGGTTGATCAAGATGTTTGGCGAAACTGCCCTCGCCCGCACCGGACTGCTCCTGCTCGCAATCTCTCTCGCGCTCCTTCCGTTGGTGACGACGATCCCGACCTTGCTCGCGGCCTGTGCTGCCATCGCGATCGCCAACGGCCTCGTCAATCCCACGCTCAACGGACTCGCCTCGCAAATGATCGATCGCAGTTGGCAGGGCCGCGCGCTCGGGCTCATGCAATCCGCCGGGAGCCTCGGCCGTTTGATCGGTCCGCTCCTCGGCGGCTGGCTTCTCATGTTCGATCTCGACCAGCCGCTTTTTCGTTATGCGCGCACTCCGCTTTTTGCCAGCGCGGCGATTCTCCTCGTCGCCTTCGCGCTCGCCCTCAGCTTCCGCAAACCGATCGCAGACCAAGTCCCCGGGGTCCTGCCGGTCGAAGCCGATGTATAGTCGGCCATGAAACGCTCTCTCTTGACTCTCGGCGGAATCGGCGTCGCCGCCTGGACGGTTTCGTGGTTGGTCCGCTCTGATTTTTCCTACGCCGGCAAATCCGTTCTCATCACTGGCGGCTCGCGCGGTCTCGGCCTAACGATCGCGCGCAAGATCGCGGCGGAAGGCGGCCGCCTCGCCCTTCTCGCGCGGGATGAGGATGAACTGGCGCGCGCCTGCGCCGAGCTCCGCGCCCTCGGCGGGGAAGCGCTCCCGGTCGTCTGCGATTTGCTCGACCGCGGGCAGTCGTTAGGCGCGATCGAGACAGTGATCGATCACTACGGTGCAATCGACGTCCTGATCAACAATGCCGGCATCATCGAGGTCGGCCCGCTCGAGAACATGCGCCGGCACGATTTCGAGAAATCGATGCAGCTCCATTTCTGGGCGCCGTTTAATTTGATCCAGCAGGTGATCCCGCACATGCGGCGCGCCGGTGGGGGGCGGATCGTGAACATCTCGTCGATCGGCGGCAAGGTGGCGGTGCCGCATCTCGCGCCCTACAGCGCGAGCAAATTTGCCCTCGTCGGCCTCTCCGACGCCTTTCGCGCCGAGCTCGCGCGCGACGGGATTCGCGTCACCACGGTCACTCCCGGGATGATGCGGACCGGCTCACAGGTTCACGCCAAGTTCAAAGGCGATCACGGTTCCGAGTTCACCTGGTTTTCGCTCTCGACCGCGCTGCCTTTTGCCGCGGTTAACGCCGAGCGCGCCGCGGAGAAAATCGTCGCCGCCTGTCGCGCTGGGCAGGCCTCGCTCATCATCGGTTTCTCGGCCCGCGTTGCGATCATCGGGAACGCGCTCTTTCCCAGCCTAACGGGCGAGTTCATGAAACTGGTCAACCGGATCCTGCCCGGTCCGGTCGGAGTGGAAGGCGACGAATTGAATTCGGGCCGCGAGGCACGGAGCAAGCAGCGCATTCCCGGCTGGCTCGCGCGGCTCGGCGACGGTGCGAGCGCGCGGCATAACGAAGTCTGATTCGCGCCTAACGACTCGAAAGCGGGGCCGCAATCCGCTCAAGCGGCTGCCGTTCCGCGCGCACTCCGAGCCATGCTTCGGTAATCCCGCCGACGATCATGAGCACCGCCCCGATGAGGTAACCGACGAACAAACCGGTTCTCGATCCCGTGCCGATGATCCAGCCGAAAAGAATCGGCGCGCCGACCCCGCCGGCCAGCGTCCCGACCGCGTAGAAAACGGCGATCGCAAAAGCCCGAATCTCGAGCGGGAAAATTTCGCTCACCGTCAGATAAGCTGAGCTCGCCGCCGCCGAGGCAACGAAAAAAATGATCATCCAGGCGATCGTCTGCGTTTGTGCGCTCAAGACGCCGGCGTGAAAAAGCCAGCCGGTCAGCGCCAGCAACAGGCCGGAAATGACGTAGGTCGCCGTGATCATCGGTTTGCGCCCGATCGTGTCGAAGAGATGCCCGATCACGAATGGCCCGAGAACATTGCCGAGCGCGAATGGGAGTAGATAAAGCCCGGCGTTTTCCGCCGGCACGCCATAAAATCGCATCAGCACCAGCGGGTAGGTGAAGAAAATCGCGTTATAAAAAAACGCCTGAGTGAGCATGAGGATAAAGCCGAGCCAGGCGCGCCGGCGATGCTCATGCACGATCGCGTGCCAGATTTCCCGCCACGGTGTGTGGGTGCGGGTGCGGATGCGGGTGGGCGCTTCCGTGTGCGGCGGCAGTTTGTGAGGCGCGATCCTCCGCTCGAATTCGTCGACGATCCGTTCCGCCTCCTCGTTGCGCCCGTGAATCATGAGCCAGCGCGGGCTTTCCGGGATCCAGCGGCGGAAGAAAATCACCACCAGGCCGAGGACCGCGCCGATCCCAAACGCGCAACGCCAGCCTAACCAAACCGGCAGCCGGCCCGGATCGAGCAGCCAGACCGTCGCGCCGGCCCCGAGCGCCGCCCCGATCCAATAGGAGCCGTTGATCATCAGGGCGACGCGGCCCCGGAGCCGCGCCGGGATGAGCTCGTCGATCGCGGAATTGATGGCGGCATATTCGCCGCCGATCCCGGCGCCGGTCAGCGCCCGGAAAAAAGCGTAGCTTACGAAATTCCAGGAAAAAGCGGTCGCGGCAGTCGCGCAGAGGTAAAGCGCGACCGTCACGAAGAAGAGTTTTTTGCGCCCGAGACGATCGGTGGCGTAACCGAAGCCGATCGCGCCGAACACCGCGCCGATCAGATAGCAGGTCGCGCTCCCGCCTATTTGCGTGGTGCTCAGGTTCAGGGTGTCCCGGTGGGTCAGAATCGCGCCGACCGATCCGGCGAGGGTCACTTCGAGACCGTCGAGAATCCAGGTCGCGCCGAGCGCAAAGACGAGAAGCCAGTGGTGGCGATTCCAGGGGAGGCGATCGAGCCGTGCCGGGACGTAGGACTGAATCCACTGGCCGGTCATCGTTCGTTAGGGCAGGGGCTTCGGCGCACGTCCTCATTCTAGCGACAATTCCGCAATGTCGAGACGCCGCTTGCGTTCCGCGGGTCCGCTCCCTATATCGACGCGATGTCTTCTTTTCGCTTTTTAGTTGGCGGCCTGCTGGCCGGTTCATTCTTTCTCCACTCGTTAGGCGCGCAAACCTCAACGGCGACGGCGACACCGGCCGCCGTCATCGCGCTCAAGGCCGCCCATCTTTTCGACGGCAAATCGAAAACGCTTTTGCCTAACGGAGTCGTCATCGTCGAAGGCAACACCATCACCGCCGCCGGGAGCAATGTTGCCATCCCCGAAAACGCGCAGGTGATCGATCTCGGCGACGCCACTCTTTCGCCTGGGTTCATGGACGCGCACACCCACCTCACTTCCGATTTTTCCGGCAACTACAATGAGCTTCGGCTCAAAATGCTGGACG
>JBDTVP010000077.1:0-10377 GCA_040007175.1 Spartobacteria bacterium | reverse complement strand
GCCGCCATCCACCAGAGAAAAATCTTTGCCTTCAGCTTGGGGAGCAATTGATCGAGATGAACGACGTTCTCCGGCCACGGAAAATCCGTTAGGCGTTGGGCGAAGGCCTGGGCCGAGATCGCCGTCTTCAATCCCGCGACCTCCTGCGCGCGTTGCAGGGCGTCTTTCCCGCTGGTGAAATTCAAGCCGACCGGAACCTTGTTCGCGAGCACGACAGCAAGGTTTGCCACCACCCCGCCTTTGCTCGCCGGCAGGACGATGCCGATCCGCTGCTCCGGAAAATTCCTCCGCAAATGCCGGCTCAAGGCCGCGGCCGCGCCGAGCAGTTTTCCGCGGCTGAGCTCGGAATGATCCATCCCGTCGATCACCGCGGTCCGAAATGTTTTCCGAGCCAGTCCGCGGACCGCGGCCGCGCCGAGATGGCCGCGCAGGGAGGGGCGCCGGCCGTAGCAGCGTTCCCCGACCTTGAGCAATTCTTCGCGCACGGTCGCCAGATCGGCTTCGTTAGGCGAAAGCGGTCGCCCGAATTCAACTGTCGCGGGATAGGGAAAATGGCGCGGCCATTTGGTGAAGAAACGCCCGCCCTGGAAGGAAAAAATCGAGCCCCAAAGTTGATCGAGCCAGACCGGGACGACCGTCGCCCCGGCTTCCCGCGCGATGATTTCGTAGCCGCGCCGCAGCCCCAGGAGCGTGCCTGACCGGCTGAGCTGGCCTTCCGGAAACAGGCAGACGATTTCGCCGGCGCGAATTTTTTCCGCGGCCAGCCGCATCGCTTCTTTCGCCCGCCGCGTCGTGATCGGAATGCAGCCGGCGATGCGGAGGAAGGGATGGAGAAATCGGTTCTCGTAATATTCCTGGTCGATGATGAAACGAATCGGCCGGGGACAGGCGAGGAGAAGGACGAGGGAATCGACCCAGGTGATGTGATTGGGCAGAAGTAGAAATCCGCTGCTCGGCAGTTGCTCCACGCCCACCGCTTTAACGCGATAAATCAGCCGCAGGAACGGCGTGGCGATGGCGCGCAGGGCGCGTTCGGCGGCGGAAATTGGCGGCATTGCTTTATGGTTTACAATCTGCGCGTCGCCTACTGCAATCGGCAATTCCATGAGAAACGCATCTCAAATCAAGCCCGGCGCCTACACCGCGCTCGCTCTTCTCCTCGCGATCAATCTCTTTAATTACATCGATCGCTACATCCTGGCCGCGGTCGAGCCGGAAATCCGCGCGGCTTTTTTTCCGCCTAACGACCCGAATGCGATGGCCCTCACCGGCTTGTTAGGCACGGCTTTTTTTGTGACCTACATGCTCTCCGCGCCGGCGCTCGGCTGGCTCTCCGACCGCTTCTCCCGCTGGCTCATTGTCGGCTCGGCCATCATCCTCTGGAGCCTGGCCAGCGGCGCCTCCGGCCTCGCCGCGACTTTTGGTTTGCTCCTCTTCACCCGCATCCTGGTCGGCATCGGCGAGGGCGGTTACGGACCAGCCGCGCCGACCATCCTGGCGGATCTCTTTCCGCTCGCAGTGCGCGGGCGCGTCCTTTCGGTTTTCTGCGCGGCCATCCCGGTAGGCGGCGCGCTCGGTTACGTCCTCGGCGGTATGGTCAACGCCCACCTCGGCTGGCGCTGGGCCTTCTATCTCGTCACGCCTCCCGGTTTGCTTCTCGGCTTGTTCTGCTTCTTCCAGCGCGATCCACGCGGCCGCGGCATCTCGCGCCCGAAAGCGGATCGCGCGACCTGGGCGGATTATCTACTGCTCTTTCGCACCCGCTCCTATGCGATCAATTGTTTCGCGCAGACCGCGATGACCTTTGCGATTGGCGGCCTCGCTTTTTGGATTTCGGCCTATCTGCGTTATCGCGGTCTGCCTCCTTCCTCGACCGCGATCTTCGGTCTCATCACTGCGATCGCTGGTTTGCTCTCGACCCTGGTCGGCGGCGTCATCGCGGACCGGATGCGGCCACGCCATCCGGGATCCTATTTCTTCGTCTCGGGGGTCGGGATGTTACTGGCCGCGCCGATGTTTGTCGGCATGCTCTTCACGCCGTTCCCGATCGCCTGGGGCTTTCTCTTCGGCGCGATCTTTTTCGCCTTCCTCAACACCGGCCCGTCGAACACCGCGCTGGCCAACGTTGCTTTCCCGGCGGTCCGAGCGACGGCTTTCGCCCTCAATATTCTCGTGATTCACGCGCTCGGTGACGCGCTCGCCTTCCCCGCGATCGGTTACATCGCCGGCCACACGAACATGAACGTCGCCTTCCTCATCATCGCGGCGGTGATGCTGCTCTCCGGCGTGATCTGGTTGAGCGGATTGAAATTTCTCGGGCCCGACACGGCGCGGGTCGAGAACGCGACGTCTTAGCCCGCCGGGGTCGGCGTGACGGTGTTGGTCGTCTGCGGCTGCGTGCCAGACGGCGACGCGCTCGGGAGCGGCGTCACGGTGGAGGTCGGCTCGGGCGAGGCCTCGATCGGGCTCACCGTGGCGGTGGGCCGAGGACCGGCTGGAATGCTCGGACTCGGGATCGGCTGCGCCGGAACGTCGGGCGTCTGCGCTGGCGCGAAAGTGGCCGCGACGAGAAAGGCGGCGCTGGCTGTGAGTCGGAGTAAGCTCTTCATACCCATGCTTCGCGGGGCGGCATCACCGTGGATGTAAATGGAGCGTCCGCTAATGTCCCACCCGGGCGTGCAGATACACATCCGCGGCTTCGGCCTGCGACAGGGCGGCCGCGGCTTCGGTCGGGCGACCGAGTTTCTGAAGCAGTTCACTCATCATCCACCAGCTCTCCGCTCGGTAAGGGGCGACCTCGACGCAGCTTCTTAATTCAGCGAGTGCGCGCTCGGGCAATTTGAGGCTTTCAAACGCCCGGATGTAACGCTGCTCGATCAGCCAGTTAAGCGCACCGAGTCGCGCTGCGAGCCGAAGCCGCAGGAGATCCACTTTGCCGTTCTCGCGATTTTCGAGGACGA
Source organism: Spartobacteria bacterium (assembly GCA_040007175.1). Taxonomy (GTDB): domain Bacteria; phylum Verrucomicrobiota; class Verrucomicrobiia; order Chthoniobacterales; family UBA10450; genus Palsa-1392. The sequence goes on along the minus strand of JBDTVP010000077.1, from coordinate 7,417 downwards.
CGAGACTTTCTTGGGCCCGCGCCATCAGCTCCGGCGGATCGACAATCTTTTTCAAACGCGCCCGCGCTGGTCCGAAATTGAGCTGTTTGATCTCGACCGCGGCGAGCTGGAGTTGCGCGAGCGGATTATCCGGTTCCTTCACCAGCGCTTTCTCAAGCGCCGCGCGCGCGGCCGCGAAGTGACCTTCGTTCAATTCCAGACTGCCGAGATCGATCAGCATCCGGGCGGAATCACCGCCGTCGGCTATCGTGCGGGTGAGGAAAGTGCGCTGATCTTTCCAATCGAAAGTTCGCGCAAAAGTGCGGACCGGCAAAAGGATCACCCAGATCGTTAGGACAACGCCCGCGGCTTTCCGCCAGGTCGGGTTGCGTCCGGTTTCGCCTAACGACTCGAGCGCGGTCGCCGCGGCGAGAAAAAGGAACGCGCTCGGCAGATAAAGCCAGTGTTCCGCCACGGTCGCGTTGAGTCGGAACCCTCCGCTGACCGGCAGATAGAACACCGCGGCCAGCAGGAGTAGCCGAAATACTGCCGACTGGCGGCGGGCCCGCCAAATCAGGTAGATTGCGCCCGCGAGGAGCAAGATCCCGAGGAGCGTTTGCAACTCGCGCCAGGCCGCGACCGTGAGGCTCTCCGCGCCGTAACCGGTGGGCTGCGTCTCGACCTCGCGTGCCTCGTGCAGACGGAGCGGAAAAATGAGGAGCTCTGCATATTCCGCTGCCGCCCGTGCGGTCACGATTGGCCTAACGAGAAGCGGCGCTGCCGGAACGGGAGGCGGCGCGAGATGTTCGGCCGGCAGCCGCAAGCCGAGGTAGGCGACGAGCACGCAAACAACGATCCCGACCGCCCCCGGCCAGGCACCGCGCTGACGTCGCGCCATGACCAGGAGGAGCCAGGCGAGCAAAAAAATGAGTCCCATTTCCTTGCTCAAGGCGCTGGCCAGAAAACAGAAACCGGCGCCCAAGCCCAGGAACCATTTCCGGTTCCCGCTCGCAGCGAGCATGCGCAGGGCGAGAAAGAGCGCCAGAAAACCGAAGGTCGCGGCCAGCGGATCGGCCCGGCCCGAGACATAAACGACCGCCGCGCTCTGCACCGGATGCACGAGCCAGACCAGCGCGGCGGCGAAAGCAACGACGGTCCGGCGCGCGGGCGCCATTTTGCCGAGACTCAGAAATTCCCCGGCGAAAAAGAACAAAGCGATCGCCGCCGCCGCGTGCCAAAGAATGCTCGTGAAATGATACCCAGCCGGCGACTGAAAGTAGGCGGCGTAATCGAGCGTGTAGGTGAGGCGTTGCAGCGGCCGATAGAAATCGGAAGCCGCCACGTCCGTGAAAAGGAAATGTTGAAATCCTTCCCAGATCAGCCGCCAACTGCGAATCAGCGGATCACGCAAAATGAGCGCCTGGTCGTCCCCGACAAAGCCGTTTCGCAAGGCCGGCGCGTAGGTCACGAGAGCTGCCAGAAAGAGAAGGCACGGCGCCCCGATTCGGCTGGCCAAACTCCGTGCGCGCTCTGGACGGTCCGAGGACCTGTGTAGATTGGGCGATGTCACGGGTCCTTCGACGATTGTTTCTGCCAGCATTTTGCTTCCTCCTCGCCAGCAGTGGGCGTGCCGCCGGGGTGCCGCAAGACTGCGAACAGCTTCTCGTTGGGCTGGCTCCGGACTGGAATTCGATGCGCGGCAGCCTGCAACGCTTCGAACGCCAGAGCGGCGGACCCTGGCGTGCCGTGAGCGAACCCGTCCCGGTTTTGTTCGGCAAAAACGGACTCGCCTGGGGCCGCGGCCTGGCTGGCCAGGGCGAAAAGGGCCTCCGGAAAAAAGAACGCGATGGACGCGCGCCCGCCGGCGTTTTTCGGATGGGAAAAATTTATACCTACGACCCGGCCCTGCCGCCGGGCGCGGATTTTCCGTTTCATCAGGTGACGAAAGCCGATGCCTGGATCGATGACCCGACGCGCTCCGATTACAATCGCTTCGTCACGATTCCCGACCCGGACAATCCGCCCCCCTGGTTCGCGAAAGAAAAAATGCGGCATAACGATTTCGCCTACCGTTGGCTGCTCGAGATCCGGCACAACTCCGATCCGACCGAGCCTAACGAGGGGAGCGCCATCTTCTTTCACATCCGGCGCGGAGCAGCGCGCCCCACGGCCGGCTGCACCACGATGGCGGAGGGCAACCTTGTGCAGGTCATTTCCTGGCTGCGGGCCGAGCGTCAGCCCTGTTACGTCCTCCTCCCGCGCGCCGTTTACAAAGCCAAAGCGGCGGCCTGGAATTTGCCCCCGGCCGCGCTCTCTGCGACGACGGAAAAATTTTAAATTTCGTGCTTCGTGCGTTTGCATAAGCGAAAAGTTGACCTTACGCTCCACTCGTTAGGCCAAAAACTTATGAGGAAACGATCCAATCCCGACTCCGAGCAAAACATCAAGCGCATCGATACCAAACCACGCGCTAAGAAACAAACGCACGGCTTCCAGGTGCATTTCGTTCGCGGCTCAGCCACCGGAACGAGAATGTTCAGCGACGCCGTTTATGGTGGCAAAGAGCCCGCCCGCAAGGCGGCCCGCAAATATCGCCGCGAAGTGATGGGCGATCTGCCACCCCGGACCACGCTGGCCGCGCCCAAGGGCAAACCGGCCGCGAAAAAGAAAGCCGCTCCCAAAAAAGCGGTGAAGAAATCCGCCAAGAAGGCCGGCAAGCGGAAACGTTAGGCCAGTCTGTTCGTTAGGCGCGACCGGTCGTCAACCCGCCGGCGCGCCAGCATTCGAGAAAGCCGGGCGCAAAGTCGCCCGGCCTTTCTGCGACCCAGCGCCTGATCGCGTCCGGGGCGAAAAACTGTACGCCGTCGATCTCCGCCGGCGCCGGCCGAAATGGCCCTTCGTGTTCCCCGCGGTAGAGCCAGATAAATTCTTCGCCCGTCTCGGCCGAGGCCGGCAGTTGCGCGATCCGCTCCAACCCGGTTTCCACGCCCAACTCTTCGCGGAGCTCCCGCGCGGCGGTCGCGTTATACTCTTCCCCCGCCGCCACGTGCCCCGCGGCGCTCGAGTCCCAGACATTGGGATGGCGATCTTTCCAGCGGGAACGCTTCTGCAAAAGCAACTCCCCAGCGCGATTGAAAAGGAAGATGTGAACAGCCCGGTGGCGCAAGTTATTCCCATGCACTTCCGCGCGCGATGCGGACCCAATCACGCGATCCATTTCATCCACCACCGGGAACGTCTCCGACGGATCCGTCCCGCTCGCGGTCGAACCCGGCGGCTCGATCAGATTCGCGAGAGCGATCCACTGCTCGAGCGATAATTCCTCAGCCCGCGCCTGGATCGACGCGCCAATTTCCGCTGCGGCTCGCGCCCAGTCCGGGCACTGCTCCTTCAGCAATTTTCCGAGTTGTTTTCGGCGCTGGGAAAATCCTCGGCGAACCAAACTGACCAATACGTCACGCTGGTGTTCCGGCAGCTCACCCGGTGCACGCGGAACGAGGCGCACGAACGCAGAATCAACCTCGGGTTGCGGAAGAAAAACCGACGCAGGAACGGTGCGCAAATATTCAACGCGACACTGTGATTGTACGATAAGGCTAAGAATTCCGTAATCCTTAGAACGCGGCGTGGCCGACAAACGCGCCGCGACCTCTCTTTGTAACATTAACAACGCCTGTGCAATAGGAGTTGGCGGAGCAAGGAAGCGGAGCAGGATCTGCGTCGAGACGTAGTAGGGAAGATTGCCTAACAAGTGGACGGGACCGCGCGGGAAGAGCTGGCCTACTTCAAATTCGAGCGCGTCGCCATGAATCACTTCGAGTCGACGCCCGGCGAAATGACTGCGCAGAAAATCGACGAGTCTTCCATCTTTTTCGATCGCCAAAACTTCCGCGCCCGTGTCGAGCGCGGGGCCCGTAATCGCACCCAGGCCAGGTCCGATTTCGACCACGAAATCATCCGCGGAAAGTTGCGCCTGTTGCACGACCCAGCGCGCCAGATTTTGATCGTGCAAAAAATTTTGTCCGAGCGTCTTCACCGGCACGACCCGGATGTCGCGCAAGGTGCTGCTGATCTCCGAAAGCTTCATCGTCCAGCAAAAAGCGCGTGAAATATCCCGTGGGTGAGCATCAGTTTGTTCACAATTTCGTGTGAGCAGCTTGCGCCGCGAATCGGATTTTATTCACAAGTTATTCGAGTCGGTTTTTGCGCACTAAAAGTGCTCGCTACTCAAGGTGCGTTCCGCCCAGCGGACCGACTACGAATCGCGCAGCGCTTTCGTTTTCTCTTTCGGCAAGGCGAGCCGTTTCTTTTTGGATTGCACAAAGGCGCGCCGCGCATCGCGCAGCGTCGCGCCTTCGATGAAGTAAACGGTGGCAGCCCGGCCGACCGCGAAAGTGCCGGCCCCGGCCACCATCCCGCAAACCACGTTCCCCCAGCCCGGGAAAAATTTCAGCGCCGCCCGGGTGCCTTCGCGCAGGATCATGCCGATCCCGACATTCGCGCCCAGCGCGCCGACGAACTCGGTCGCCGCGCGCATGCTGCGTTCGCGGCCGCTGATGTACATGATGCCGGAAACCATCACCAGTTGCAGCGTGGTGAGAACGGGCAGATCGGCCAGCGGAATGGGTTGCGCGCCGATCGCCGCGCAAATTGCGCTGGTCGACTTCACCAGCATCTCGGCGATTTCACCCTGCGCCTGCCGATCGCCGCCACTCCGCACCATCTCGACCCGCGCCTCGTTAGGCAGTTCGCTCGCCAGCGTGCGGTGCAACGCGGTGCCGAGCCGATGCACGCCGATCAACGCCCCGCGAATTGCGGGCGCATCGGTCAGCGCCTGGAAAAGCGAAGGACTGAGCGTCGCCTGGAGCTCGATCAATTTCGCCGGGGTTCCGTTCCCGGCCTGGAAGGCGAGCAACTTTTCCAACCGCTCGATTTCCTTGCGCGTTGCCACCTTGGCGTCGCGTTCGGCCGGCAGGAAAAAAAAGATGTCGGCCGGCTGTTTCTGCAATTCTTCGCGAACGAGGGCCAGCGCGGCCTGGTCGGCGCCGCGCGCATCGAGCAGTTGGATGGAGCCATGCTGGCCGAGCGTGACTTTTTGCCAGCGATAAAGTCCGGTCAGCGTTTCGCGCGAACGCGTTTCGCCGGCGTCCGCGCTGAAGATGCGAGCGACGAAATCGAGCAGCGGCATCGGATGCGAGCCGGTCAGCACGAAGCGCGGCGGCCGTTGCTGGAGGAAAAGTTCCTTCAGCGGGGTCAGCTCGCGCAGGACCGGTTTCTGGATGGAATCCGGGAGCCTGGCGAGGAACCCCTCGAGGCGTTCGACGATGTGCAGGAGGGCGGAATTATTCATCGGAGAAGATCATCGCGTGCAACATGAATCGAACGCGCGGCTTTTGCGAATATCGGGCGCGGTCCCGGCGCCGGTCTCCCGGTTGGCGGGGAGCGCGAGTTCGTGTTAGAGAAACGCCCCGGCCGGAACCGGCCTAACGACTCATGTTTTCACTACTCGGCGACAAGCTTCAGGACATTTTTAAGGACCTCCGCGGGCACGGCTCGATCAGCGAGGCCAATATCAGCGACGCCATGCGGCAGGTGCGCCTCGCCTTGCTCGAGGCCGATGTCGATTACCAGGTCGCGAAAAATTTCGTCGGCCGGATCAAGGAAAAAGCGCTCGGCGAAGAAGTGCTGCGCAGCGTCACGCCCGGTCAGCAGATCGTTAAAATTTTCCACGACGAATTGGCCGGGCTGCTCGGGGGCGACGCCGCCCCGCTCGACCTCGCCAAGCCCGCGCGCATCCTGATGGTCGGCCTGAACGGCGCCGGCAAAACGACGTCATCAGCCAAGCTCGCTGCTTACCTGAAGAAACAAGGCCGGTTACCGCTCCTGATCGCCTGCGATTTGCATCGTCCGGCCGCGATCGAGCAACTCGCGACTCTCGCCGGCCAGGTTGGCGTGCCGGTTTACACCCCCGCTCCTACCGAAAAGGATTTGAAACGCGTCGCCGCCGCGAGCCTCAAGTGGGCCGAAGAACAAGGCGGCAACGTGCAGATTTTCGACACCGCCGGCCGGCAGGAGATCGACGCAGTCTTGATCGAGGAGGTCAGGCAACTGAAGGAATTTCTCCAGCCGCAGGAAGTGCTGCTCGTGGCCGACGCCGCCACCGGCCAGCAGGCGGTCAGCGTGGCGACCCATTTCCATGAAGCGCTCGGCATCACCGGCATCGTCCTGACCAAGCTCGACGGCGACGCGCGCGGCGGAGCGGCGCTCTCCATGCGCGAGGTCACGCAACGCCCGATCAAGTTTGCCGGTGTCGGCGAGAAACTCGATCAGTTCGAAGCCTTCGTGCCCGATCGTCTGGCGGGCCGCATCCTCGGGATGGGCGACATCGTCGGCCTGGTCGAAAAAGCGGCCGAGGCGATCGACGAAGAAGAAGCCGCGCGGATGGAGCAGAAGCTCCGGACCGCCTCGTTCGATTTCAATGATTTCCTCGCGCAATTCAAAATGATGCGAAAACTCGGGCCGCTCGAGAGCATCCTCGGGATGTTGCCCGGCGTGGGGAACATCAAGGACCTCAACGTCGACGAGAACCAGCTCAAGCGCACCGAGGCGATCGTGCTTTCCATGACCGACCACGAGCGCCGCCGGCCCGATATCTTAAACGCCCGTCGCCGCCAGCGGATCGCCGCCGGGAGCGGGAGCACCGTGACGCAGGTGAACGACCTGCTCCAGCGTTTCAACCAGATGCGCAAAATGATGAAAAATGCTGGCAAGATGAAGCGGATGATGGCGCAGATGTCGAAAATGAAGAGCTGACTTGCGATTTCGCGGAGATAGGCGATTCGTTCCCTCCCCCGGACCACCAAACTCTTAACTTACCGCTCTCCACTTTAGCATGGCCGTTTCAATCAGATTACGCAGAGAAGGCGCGAAAAATCGCCCCTATTACAAAGTCGTCGTGGCGGATAGCCGCAGCCCGCGCGACGGGAAATTCATCGAGATCATTGGCACCTACGATCCGAAGGTGAAGGGTGACAACAGCACGCTGAAGATCGATCGCATCGAGCATTGGATGGCCCGCGGCGCCCAGCCGTCTGACACCGTGCGCAGTCTGTTGAAGAAGAACAAAGAGCGCCCCGCCAGCGAACCGGAAGCAACCGCCCCGGCCGCCGCCGAGCCTGCGCCAGTAGCCGCCGAACCCGCGCCAGCAGCCGCGGAATAGCACGCAGCCGCAGCTGGAGGGACGGGCGCTGTCCCGTCCCCGCTTCAGAGACTGAGACGACACAGCGCTCGCCCCCAACGCTCGTTCGAGACGCGCAGTGGACAACGCGCAACCGAGTCGCTACACTCCGCCGCGTGAGACAATTCCTCGAGTTCATCATCCGCCAGCTCGTTGAATTTCCCGACGAAGTCATGATCTCGGAAGCCCCGAACGGTCGCA
>JBDTVP010000076.1:0-10445 GCA_040007175.1 Spartobacteria bacterium | reverse complement strand
CTGTGACGGCGCGCCCGGTTCATCCGGGAGCAACTGCTTTAGCAAATCAAACAACCTGGCGTTGCCCGCCGTCCGATATTCATCCTTTAATCGGCTGAGCACGTGTTCCAACAACGTCGAAGCCCACCGGCGTTCGTAAATCATTTCGGCAGTCACCGGATCTGCTGGTTCAATCTCGGTCCGTCCCTCCGCACGCAGTTCTTCTAACGGGATGAGGCGCTGTCCTTTCCCGCGCTTGATCGCCATCGCGCGACGCCGTTCGTCGGCCAGAAAATATTTCAGCGCCTTCAGCAGATAGGAACGGAGCCGCCCTTTCTCCTTCCGGACGGCGTTCAGGCTTTCACGTTCGAATAACGATGCGAAAAATCCCTGGGTAAGATCCTGCGCTTCCTCGTGGCCGCAGCCCTGCCGTCTAACGAATGCATAAAGTGGCCGCCAGTAAATCCGGCAAAGTGTTTCGAGCGCCTCCTGGGCCGCCGGCGATTCGCCTTGCGCCTCCAGCACCACGCTCCAATGCGTGGTGGCGAATGCCATCGCACCATGCTGCGTATCTCCGCCAATGGCGCCCGAGAAAGTCGCCTCATCATCAGCAGGCACGCTGTGATCCAAGTAAAAAGGACCGCGAAAAGCAAGGCTTCATCTTACCGAAACACTGGCAGCTTGTTCGTCACATGATGACTTCGCTTCGCCTCGCCGGCGAATTTTCCCCTTTGCTAACGACTATTCGAGCGTTTCAATTAGGGCCTTGGCCCAGCATAAGAAAATTTTTGGGACCGACGGCGTGCGCGGGGTGGCGAACGTCGAACCGGTCACGGCCGAGACCGCGCTCAAGCTCGGAAGGGCCGCGGCCCACGTCTTCACCGCGCTCAATCCACAGGCGCATCCGCCCGGGTTGCGGCCGAAGATTGTCCTCGGGAAAGACACTCGCCTTTCCGGTTACATGCTGGAGAACGCGCTCGTCGCCGGGATTACTTCGTTAGGCGTGGACGTGCTCCTGATCGGTCCGCTCCCGACGCCGGGTGTGGCCTACATCACGCGCTCGCTCCGGGCCGACGCCGGGATCGTGCTCTCCGCTTCGCACAATTCCTACGAGGACAACGGGATCAAATTTTTCCGGCACGACGGTTACAAACTAGATGACGAGATCGAGCGGAAAATCGAGCAGCTCGTCTTCACCGGAGAGATCGATTTCATCCGCCCGACCGCGCAAAAAATCGGGCGCGCCACCCGGATCGACGACGCCCTCGGGCGCTACGTGGAGTTTGCCAAGGCAAGTTTTCCGCGCGGGATGTCGCTCGATAAAATGCGGATCGCGGTCGATGTCGCGAACGGCGCCGGCTACAAATCGACCCCATGCATTCTGCGCGAGCTGGGCGCGGAATTGACCGTGATCCACAACCAGCCGAACGGGATCAACATCAACGCGGACTGCGGGAGCACGCATCCGGAGGAGATCCAGCGACTCGTTAGGGAAAGCGGCGCCGCGATCGGGATCGCGAACGACGGCGACGCCGACCGCGTCCTTCTTTGTGACGAGCAGGGCGAGCTCGTGGATGGCGATGAGATTCTCGCGATCGCTTCAGTCGACCTGTTGCAGAGCGGTCAACTGCGGCAAGACACGCTCGTCGCGACCGTGATGAGTAACTTCGGTCTCGACGAAGCGCTCGCCGCGCATGGCGGCAAGGTGATCCGGACAAAAGTAGGTGATCGCTATGTGATCGAGGAAATGGTGCGGCAGAACCTGAACCTCGGCGGCGAACAAAGCGGGCACATGATCTTTCGTGATTTCACGACCACGGGCGACGGCATTGTCAGCGCGCTGCAAATCCTCCGAATCATGCAGGCGACGGGGAAACCGTTGAGCGAGCTGAAAAAATGCCTAACGAAATATCCACAAGCCCAGCGCAATCTGCGGGTCAAAGAAAAACCGCCGCTCGAGACCTTGCCGGAAATCACGAAACTGGTGCAGACCGCGGAGAAAGAACTGCACGGCAAAGGCCGGGTGCTCCTGCGATACTCCGGGACCGAACCAAAAATCCGGCTTTTGATCGAGGGCCGCGACCAATCTCAGATCGATCGCCAGGCTGATGAGATCGCAGCCGCAATTGAGAAGGCAATCGGCTCGAATCAGGAACGCAAGAACGCAGAAAAAGAGTCCGGGACGAAGAGATGACGTCCGCTTCCGATTTTCTTTTTCCTGCTTTCCTGCTTTCCTAATTCGACCCATGAACCTCTCGCAAGTCGTCGAAGCGCTCCTGATCAGCGCGCAAAAACCGCTCACCCCGCGCGAATTAGTGGTCGCGTTGCGCGGAGCGGGCGCCGAAGACGAGCTCACCCCTAACGAATTTGCAAAATCGACCGAGGCCGAGGTCGCGGCCTCGCTCGAGCAGCTCAAGCTCGAATACATCGAACAGCAGCGCGCCTTTCAGCTCCTGGAAAAATCCGAAGGCTGGCAACTGGCGAGCGCCCCGGATTATGCACGCTGGGTCCGCCAGCTTTTCCCGGCTGCGAAACCGGCGCGCCTCACTCCGCCTTCGCTCGAAACCCTGGCCATCATCGCGTACCGGCAACCGATCACCCGGGCCGACGTCGAAGCGGTCCGCGGAGTCGCGATCGACAGCGTGCTGCAAACCTTGATGGAACGCGGGCTGGTCAAGATCGCCGGTCGCGCCGAAGTCCCGGGCCGGCCTTTGCTCTACGAGACGACCCAGTTTTTCCTCGAGCACTTCGGCTTGCGCAATCTCGATGAGCTGCCGAACTCCGACGAGTTGAAGCGCCGCGAGTTGCCGAAAGCGCCCGTCGCTGCGGTCGAGGAAACGCCGCCGCCGGAAAATCCGCCTAACGAAGTGCTCGACGCCCCGGTCGAAATTCCGACTTAAAAACTGGCCGGCGAAGGCCCCGATTAAAGCGGCTCGCCGCCCGCAGTTGCCGCGTGACAATCCCCTCGATGCGGCGATTCTTTCGTCGAAAGAAAACCTATGAAAAAATTCGCTCTCCGATTCGCCAGCTTGCTCGCCGCGGCCATCACTCTTTTTGGATTCACCGGCTGTGGGAGTTACAACAAACTCGTCACGCTGCAGAACAACGTGGACAAGAAATGGGCCGACGTGCAGTCGGTCTATCAACGGCGCGCCGACCTTATCCCGAACCTGGTCAGCACCGTGCAAGGCGCGGCGAATTTCGAGAAGTCGACTTTGACCGAAGTGACGAATGCCCGCGCCAGTGTCGGCCAGGTCAAGCTCGACCCGAACAAGGCGCCGACCGACGCCGCGCAACTCGAGCAATACCAGGCCGCGCAAGGTCAGTTGAGCAATGCGCTCTCCCGGCTCCTCGTGGTAAGCGAAAATTATCCGCAGTTACGCGCGACGGAGGCGTTCCAAAATCTCCAGGCGCAACTCGAAGGAACCGAGAACCGCATCTCGGTGGAGCGCAATAATTTCAACGGTGCGGTGCAGGAGTACAACACCGCAATGCAGAGATTCCCGACCAACATGTTGAACAAGATGTTTGGCTTCAAGGAGCGGCCTTTCTTCGCCGCCCAGGCCGGGAGCGAGAAAGCGCCCGCGGTGAAGTTCGACTTCAACAACAGCCCTGCGCCCGCCCCGGCCGTTCCGGTTCCCACCGCCGCAGCCACGCCGTAAAGCCTTGCCCGCGGCCCGCGAGCATTCGGGGTTCGAGATGAGACCACTGCGTTTCTGTTTGCTCCTCCTCGCCATCTTTGCGGGGACGCTCGGCGCGTTGCTGGCGGAGACGATGCCGTCGAAACCGGATCGTTATTTCAACGACTACGCGCGCGTGGTCGACCCAGCGACGGCGGCGGACCTGAATGAGCAACTCGCGCAATTCGAACGCGACACTTCCACGCAAATCCTGGTCGTGGTTTATCGCTCGATGCAGAGCGAATCCTCGATTGAGGATTATACCCAGCGCATCGCGCAGACCTGGGGCGTCGGGCAAAAAGGGCGCAACAACGGCGCGGTCCTTTTCGTTTTCGTCGAGGACCGGAAGATGTTTATCCAGACCGGTTACGGCGTGGAAGGCGCGCTGCCCGATGCGACGGCGTCGGACATCACCCGCAACCGCATCGCGCCGGTCTTCAAGCAAGGCGACTACACCGCTGGCCTGAAAGCGGGCGTGACCGCGATGATGCAGGCGGTGCGCGGTGAATACAAAGGCACCGGCAAAACCGTGAAGGAAGGCGAAGGAAACGACGGCGGCGGTGGTTTCCCGATTGGGCTGGTCATCTTCCTCATTATCCTCGTAGTCTTCATCGCCCGGAGCCGGAACAAAAAGTCGGCCCGGCGCGGTTACGGTTATAATGGCAGAGGCGGCCCGTTTTTTGGCGGCTTCGGCGGTGGTGGCGGTTTCGGCGGCGGAAGCAGTTCCGGTGGCGGCGGCTTTAGTGGGTTCGGTGGCGGCGGCGGCAGCTTCGGAGGCGGCGGTGCCGGGTCCAGTTGGTAAATTTTATGCGCACGACAGAATTCATGGAAAAGCTCGAGCACGACCGCATCGTGCAGGCCATCTCCCTTGCCGAAACCAAGACCTCGGGGGAAATCCGCGTCTTTGTGCAACATGGTCCCGTCGACGACCCGGTTCCGGCCGCGCGCAGCCAGTTTGAGAAACTCGGGATGACCGCCACCCGGGAACGCAACGGCGTTCTCATCTTCGTCGCGCCGCGTTCGCAGAAATTTGCGGTCATTGGCGACCAGGGCGTGCACGAAAAATGTGGTGACTCGTTCTGGCATCAACTGACCCTCGCCATGCGGACTCATTTCCAGGCGCAAGATTTTACCGATGCCGTGGTCCACGCCGTGCGGGAAATCGGCCGGCTTTTGGCGCAGCAATTCCCGCGGCGCCCGGACGATCACAACGAGCTCCCCGACGCCGTCGAAGAAGGTTAGGTGCCCGGCCCAAAGAGAGGGCGAGAGCCCCACTTGCAAACACAGCGTGATGGTGTTGATTCCCCGTCCCGCAGCGAGTTTTTAATACGTTGCGCCGTTGGTCCCTGGGTTTCCGTTTCATGACGCGAAACCGCGCTCGCCAGGGGGAACCCGGCGCTTTTGGAGGGAAGAAGTAAGAAGGTAGAAGGATGCAGTGCTGTCAGGCGCCCACTTTTCTTAATTCGTAATTCTTCCTAAATCCCGCACTTATGTCAGTTCGTTACGGTCGTTTTGAAATGCCCAAGACCCTCGTCAAAGACGAGGCGTCATCCACTGAGACTTACGCCAAGTTTGTCGCCGAACCTTTCGAGGCCGGCTACGGACACACCGTCGGAAATTCTCTCCGCCGCGTCCTTCTCTCGTCGCTCGAAGGCGCCGCCATCACCGCGGTGAAAATCAACGGCGCGCAACATGAATTCGGCACGCTCCCGAGCGTGGTCGAGGACGTGACCGACATCGTTCTCAACCTCAAGCGGGTGAAATTCAAAGCGAGTGACCACGAAGCGCGCAAGCTCTCGCTCAGCGTGAACAAGGAAGGCGCAGTGACCGCGGGCGACATCCAACTCGTCCAGGGTTACGAAGTTCTGAACCCCAAGCAGGTCATCTGCACGCTCGATAAGAAGCACAAATTTGACGCCGAGCTCGACGTCCGCGTCGGTCGCGGTTTCGCGACCGGTGACGAGAACAAGCGGCCCGACCAGGCGATCGGCCTCATCCCGATCGACTCCATCTTTTCGCCCGTGACCCGGGTCAAATACGCGGTTGAAAACACCCGCGTCGGTCAGCGGACCGATTACGACAAACTCATCCTCGAAGTCTGGACCGACGGCCGGCTCACCCCGGACGACGCCCTCCTCCAGGCCTCCGCCATCATGCGCCATCACCTCGATGTCTTCGTTAATTTCAACGAAGACGTGATCGAGTTCGACGAGACGCCGGCCGGTGTGAGCGAAGAAAACGTCAAGCTGAAGAAGCTGCTCAACATGAGCGTGAACGAAATCGAGCTCAGCGTGCGCGCGGCCAATTGCCTGAACAACGCCAACATCACCACCGTCGGCCAGCTCGCGCAGAAGACCGAGGCGGAGATGCTCAAGTATCGCAACTTCGGCAAGAAATCGCTCAACGAGATCAAGGACAAACTGCTCCAGCTCGGCCTCGGCCTGGGCCAGAAGTTCGATCCGGGTCTGGTCGAGATCCCCCTCAACGTCGAAGGCGCCAATGTCGCCGCTGAAGAATAACCAAAACAAAAATTCGCCGGACAAGCAGCCATGAGACACCAAAAGAAAACCGTTAAGTTGGGACGCACCGCGGAACACCGGAAGGCGTTGCTGGCGAATCAAGTTTGCAGTTTGATCGAGCATCAGCGGATCAAAACCACCCTCGCGAAAGCGAAAGCCGTGCGGCCGCTCGCGGAAAAGATGGTGACGTTAGGCAAGAACGGCTCGCTCCACGCGCGCCGCACCGCGCTCTCCGTTCTCCGGCAAAAGGACGCGGTAAAAAAATTGTTCGACGACATTGCGCCGCGCAGTGCGACCCGTCCGGGCGGCTACACCCGCATCATCCGGCTCGGCCAGCGCAAGAGCGATTCTGCGAAGGTCGCATTCCTGGAGTGGGTCGACGCCGCTGAGGTGGTCGTGGAGGAAACGGCCCCGGCCGAAAAAGGCAAGAAGCGCAAAGCCGCCAAGGGCGAAGCGACTCCCGCCGCGGACGCGAAACCCACTACCAAAGTGAAGAAAAGCGAGCCTGCGGAGAAGAAAAAAGACGCCAAAGAATAGCGCCCCGCACGCTCTTCCGGCTGTCCCGTTTTCGACACCTCCTGGTCCCGTCGACGCTACAAACGTCGCGGACCGGGAGGGTCGCTTCGTTTCGTAAATCACTTCCGAGCTGTCGTTTAGCGATAACGGCGAGCGGTGGCATAGCGTCTGCATAAGGAACTGGTGTTCAAAAGAAAGGACATCATGACCAAGACACCAATCACCCAGCCAGTTCACGAAGAGAGCACCTACCAACTGCTCGTCCGCTCCGAGGAAAGAGAGCGGGTCGTGTTTGAAGACATCGTTTATCTGCTCCTCATCGTCGCTGCCCTCATGACGATCTGGCAGTTTGGGAATCAGCCGATGACGACGCTGTCGCAGATCGGGGTCAACTACGCCCAGCACCTGGCCGCGCTGGCGAACAGCTAAGGGCTCTTTCCCTCAGCCCAGCCGCAGTCTCGTTAGGCTCCAGTCCAGTTTCCCGTCCGCCGCGATGGTGAGGTGAGCGACACTGGCCGGCGCTCCGCGATTCGGCCGGGTCACACAGCCGGGATTGAGAAAAAGGACACCTCCTTTTTTCTCGTGCCGCGGAATGTGGGTGTGCGCGTGCAGGAGGACATCGACCTCCTCCGGCGCCTGCGACGGCACAATGTGCACGAGCCGGAAACGAACCCCGTTGCGTTTCAGATCGACCACCAACGGCCAATCGTCATTTCCATCGCAGTTCCCGCGCACCAGCGTGAGTGGCAGCCCGAGATTCTCGAGTTCGACCACCAGGTGTGGCGCGCAGACATCGCCCAGGTGCCAAATCTCATCCGCGCCTTCCGCCAGCGCCTCGAGCTTTTCCGGGAGATGATCATGCGTGTCGGCGAGAACGAAAATGCGCAACGCGGGCATGGCGCGACTCTCGCACAACCGGCCCCGGGCGAGCAAAGCCTGTGCTTAACGAATTCCCGTGGTGAAACTTTGCGTCCTTCGTGCGAGGCGCTATGGTTCACGCCTGTGTCTTTCAACAACTTCGGGCTTTCCCCGGAAGTCGTGCGGGGAACACAAGCGATGGGTTTTTCCGAGCCTACGCCCATTCAGCTCCGCGCATTTCCAATCATTTTATCCGGTAAAGATCTCATCGGCACCGCGCAGACCGGCACCGGTAAAACGGCCGCCTTCGCGCTGCCGATCATGACCCTGCTCGCCGAGCACGGCACGTTCCGCTGCCTCGTGCTCGAGCCGACCCGCGAGCTCGCCGCGCAAGTCGAGACCGCTTTCCGCGACTACGGGCGCTACACCGATCTCCGCGTCTCCGTCGTGCACGGCGGCGTTGGCTACGGGAAACAAAAAGAGGAAGCCGCCGCTGGCACCGACATCGTCTGCGCCACGCCTGGCCGCCTCCTCGATCTGCTCGAGCAACGCGCGATGAATTTCAAAGACGTCAACATCCTCGTGCTCGACGAAGTCGATCGCATGCTCGATATGGGCTTTCTCCCGGACGTTAGGCGGATCGTCGACCAGATCTCGACCGATCGGCAGACGTTGCTCTTCTCCGCCACTCTTCCGCCCGAGATCGAACGGCTCGCCGGCTGGGTTTTGCACGAACCCGAAGTGATCGAGATCGGCGCGCGCCGTTCCCCGGCCGAGACCGTCACCCACGCCGTCTACCCGGTCGCGGCGGAACAAAAATACGATCTCCTCATGGCCCTGCTCGAGCGCACTAACTTCGATAGCGCGCTGATTTTCTCCCGCACCAAACACGGCGCCGATCGCATCGCCTCGCAGCTCAAACAGGAAAAACATTCCGTCGCCGTCCTGCACTCGAACCGCACCCAGCGTGAACGCGTCGAAGCGCTCGAAGGTTTCAAGAGCGGCAAATACGAAGTGATGGTCGCGACCGATATCGCGGCTCGCGGCATCGACATCGCGGGCGTCAGCCACGTCATCAACTACGACGTGCCGGAGCACCCGGAAGATTACGTCCACCGCATCGGCCGCACCGGCCGCGCGCAGAAAGTGGGCGACGCCTTTACCCTCATGAACGGCGAGGAACTGCCCGCTTTGCAGGCGATCGAGCGCTTCATCGGGCAAAAAATTCCCCGGTTGAAGATCGATAATTTCCCCTACATCTACACCGTCCTCTTCGAGCCCGAGACAGGCGGCGGCAAACGCGCCATCGGCGGAGGCCGCACCCACCGCGGCTATTCCTTCGGCCGCCGCCGTCGTTAGGGCCGGGCATTGTAGGGCGGGCGCTCCGCCTGCCCAGGATGAGCCGAGGCAACCGGAGCGGTTGCCCTACAATTTGCGATGCGCGAGACTCTCCTCGATGGAATGCCCGATGAACCATGGGAAAGAGCTGCAATACTACGGCGACTACCTCGGGATCGAGCGCCTGCTCGAACTGCAAAAGCCGCTCAGCATGCAGGAAGGCAAGCTCATCGCGCACGATGAGATGCTCTTCATCATCATCCACCAGGCCTACGAGCTTTGGTTCAAACAGATCCTGCACGAGATCACCGCCTGCGGCGAAGTCCTGAGCAAACCCGCCGCCGACGACGACGGCCCCGACATGAGCGTGGTCGTGCACCGGCTCCGGCGCGTGGTCGAGATCTGGAAACTGCTCAACCACCAGGTCGACGTCCTCGAGACCATGACCCCGCTCGATTTCCTCGAGTTCCGCGAACTCCTCCACGGCGCCTCCGGGTTCCAGAGCAAACAATTCCGCGAAATCGAAGCGTCGTTAGGCCTGAAAATGGAAAACCGTTTCCGGCCCGACTACTACAAGCACACCGAGCTGGGCGGCTTCAACCAGGAGGATTTCGCCGAGATCACCGAGTTCGAACAAAAGCCGAGTCTCCTCGGAATGGTCGAGAACTGGCTCGAGCGCATGCCCTTCTTCGAGGAGGAATTCTGGCGTGGCTGGAAAGGCGCGCCCGACGAACCCGCGGCGCAACCGGACGGTTCGCCATTCTGGGACCGCTACCGCACCCTCTACCAGCAGAGCCTCTCCGAGCGCGACGACAAACCCGACCTGCTCGGCAAGTTCGACGACATCTTTTTCAAGACCGGCTGGGGCGCCTTCCGTCCCACCGCCCTGCGCGGCGCGCTCTTCATCATGCTCTACCGCGACGAGCCGCTCTTCCGCCTCCCTTTCGCCCTCCTCAACTCCCTCATCGAGATCGACGAACAACTCGCCACCTTCCGCTATCGCCACCTCCAGATGGTCCGGCGCATGATCGGCACCCGGGTCGGCACCGGCGGGAGCAGCGGCGAGCAATACCTCCAGGGCGCGGTCAACCGGAACTATATCTTCAAGGAACTGGCCGGCGTCATCACCTTCCTCATCGAACGCCGCCATCTGCCCACGCTCCCGCCCCGCCTCCGTCAGGCGCTGCGCTTCAGTTTTTCCAGTCGTTAGGCATTCTCCCCGCTCCTGCAATCTTCGACTCGGATCAACGGCTTACTCGTGAACCGATATCCCGGTGCCTTGCCGCCTGGCTTCTTTCTGGACGACACCCCAAAAAGATGACCGCGGTGTCGTTGCAAGGCCGGCTCCCTCGAAATTGGCGCGACGCCAGACGTCTTTTCCGAAGGATGAGCGTCTGTGTGTTCGTGTCGCGTCGCTTGTTGGGGAAGCACAACCGACTTTGATTCTCTTCCGCGCGTGCGACCTTTTCCACTATGGCTGACGTGACGATCGATATCATGAAGAACGGTCCCCTCATCGTGAAGGGCGAAGTGGAAATGAAGGACGCGGAGGGCA
>JBDTVP010000075.1:0-10762 GCA_040007175.1 Spartobacteria bacterium | reverse complement strand
GCTGAGATGGGTCGGATGCGGTTTGTGCCGGAGGGCGTCGATCACGAGCAATTGCACCCCCTCGATCTTGTGCGCGATCTCGTCCGGGACCGCGTGGCAATCGCTCAGGTAGGCCAGGAGGCGGGTCCCGTGGCGAGTGAAGAGGTAACCGTAAGTCTCGGTCTTGCCGTGCGGCACGGGGAGGGGCGTGATGGTTGTTTCGCCTAACGAGAAGGGACCGCAGACGATGTGCGGTTCTGGTTTCAAGTAGCCCGGCCACGGTTTCGGGTTCTTGAAGGCGAATTCGTAGACCCGTTCGATATCCGCCATCGTTTCGAGCGAAGCGTAAACCGGCATCCGCCCGCCGTGGGGCATGGCGAACCGTCGCAAGTCGTCGAATCCCATGACGTGGTCGGTATGCGCGTGGGTCAGGATAACAGCGTCGACGTCCCAGACGTTTTCGCGCAGGCACTGGGTGCGAAAATCCGTCCCGGTATCGACGACATACGAGCCCTCGGGAGTTTCGAGATAGATGGAGGCGCGGGTCCGGTTATCGCGCGGATCGCTCGAGCGGCAGACCGCGCAAGCGCAGCGAATCATCGGCACGCCCTGGGAGGTGCCGGTGCCGAGAAAGGTGAGGCGAAGTTGAGGTTGGTCGGCCTTCAGAGGCCGCAAGTTTCATCTGGCAAACCCTCCGTCTCAACTGTCAACTTCTCCTCGATGGCCGCCGTCCTCTCTTTATTGCGAATCAAGAACCTCGCCCTGGTCGAGGATCTGGAGTGGGAATTGGCTCCCGGTTTTACCGCCATCACCGGCGAGACCGGTGCGGGTAAATCGATCATCATCGGCGCGCTGAAGCTCTTGTTAGGCGAACGGGCCGATAAATCGCTCATCCGGACCGGAGCCGAAGCTTGCACGGTCGAGGCAATATTTTCGGGCGAAGATTTTGCGGAACTCAATGCCCGTCTGGTCGAGTCCGGGATCGAGCCGGGCGCAGGCGAGCTGCTCCTGAAGCGCAGCTTTTCGTTAGGCGGAGCGAGCCGGCAGTTCGTCAACGGCTCGCCCACCACGCTCGCGCTCTTGAAAAATATCGGCGACGAGTTGGTCGATCTGCACGGACCGCACGACCACCAGTCGCTCCTTGCGCCGGAACGCCAGCTCGCGCTGCTTGATGGTTTTGCCGGGACGGGAGCGCTGCTCGATAAGTATCGCGACTGCTTCCGCCAGCTGCAGGCTCTCGTCGCGCAGGAACTCGAACTGCGGACGACTGAAGCGACGCGGGCCCAGGAACTCGATTTGTTGCGCCATCAGGTCGCGGAAGTGAGCGCGGCGCGGCTCGAGCCTAACGAAGAGGAGGAGACGGTCGCGCGCTACAAACGGGCGAGCAACAGCCGGCGCCTGCTCGAGCTGGCCGGCACGGCGGCGCGGCAACTGGCCGACTCCGACCTGGCCGTGCTCAGTCAATTAGCCGAGACGCAGCGACTCCTGCGCGAACTGGAGAAGCTCGATCCCAGCCTCGTGGAAACCTCGACCGCGCATGCCGCGGCCGTCGTCGAGCTGAGCGAGATTGCGCGCACGCTTGATCGTTATGCGGAAAAGCTCGAGCTCGATCCGGCGCAGCTCGCGCACTTGGAAGAACGGGTCACTTTGCTCGAGACGCTGAAGCGAAAATACGGTGCGACCATTCCGGAGGTGATTGATTTCGGCGTGGGCGCGGCCGAGCGGCTGCGCAAGATCGAAGGGCGCGACGTCGAATTGGATCGACTGGCCGGTGAGATCGCGCAGGTGCGGGTTGCGCTCGAGCGGAGCGGCGCCGCCTTGCGCAAGGCACGAGCCAGGGCCGCGCCGAAGCTGGCGGAGAATGTCCGACGCAACCTGGCGGACCTCGGTTTCCGCCAATCGGAGTTCGAAGCCCAGCTTTCGCCTAACGACGAAGCGCGCCTCAGCGGGACCGATTCGCTCGAGCTGCTTTTTTCCCCGAATCCGGGCGAACCGCTCAAGCCGCTCCGCCTGATTGCGTCGAGTGGCGAAATTTCGCGGCTGATGCTGGCGATCAAATCCGCGCTCGCGATGGAGGACGCGATTCCGTTGCTTGTTTTCGACGAGATCGACGCCAATGTCGGCGGCGAAATCGCGCACGCCGTTGGGGCCAAGATGCGCACCCTGGCGGAGAAGCACCAGGTGCTTTGCATCACGCATTTGCCGCAGGTGGCGGGTGCGGCGGAGACGCATTTTGTCGTGACGAAAGAGGTGGCGGGCGGCCGGACCTTTTCGGAGTTACGTGAGGTGAAAGGCAAGCCGCGCCAGGAAGAGATCGCGCGGATGCTCGGTGGCCGAAGCGAATCGGCGCTGCGGCACGCCGCGTCGCTCCTCAAGGTCTAGCGGGAAGGGCGCCCATTCATAAATCGCTTTTCGGCGGCGACTGACCACTGCTAGAGACTAGGCGTGCTCAATTACATCTGGCTTGCGCTGGTCCTTTTCGCGGTCGTGATCGGCGGCTGGAATGGTCACCTCAAGGAAGTGACGGACGGCGCCTTCGATGGCGCGAAGACCGCGGTCACGATCGCGCTCGGCCTGATCGGGATTATGGCGCTCTGGCTGGGAGTGATGCGGCTGGCAGAGCGCGCCGGGCTCATCCAGAAACTGGCGCGCGGCTTGCGGCCGGTGATGAAGCGGTTGTTTCCCGGTGTGCCTAACGACCATCCGGCGATGGGTTCGATGCTGATGAACATGGCGGCGAACATGCTCGGCTTGGGGAACGCAGCCACGCCGCTCGGGTTGCGAGCGATGCGCGATCTCGAGACGCTTAATCCGCATCCCGGCAAAGCGACGAATGCGATGTGCACTTTTCTCGCGCTCAATACCAGCTCGGTGCAACTGATCCCGACAACCGCGATTGCGATTCTGATCGCCGCGGGTTCGACCAATCCGACGGTGATTGTGGGCACGTCGCTGCTCGCGACTTTGTGCGCAGCGTCGGTGGCGATCACCGCGGTCAAGTTGCTCGGCCGGTTACCGTGGTTTTATGAAAGCGATCAGCTCCCGGTCGTTGTTCCCGGCGGCGTTGGGGAGGCGGGTGATCCAACGGCAAGGGAAACGGTGAAGATGGCTCCGTCCGACGCAGCCGTGGTCAGCGACCCCAGCAACAACCGCGCCCCCTTGGCGCTGTGGGCCAGGCTGGTGCTGGCGCTTTTTGCACTTTTCTTCCTTGCGCTTTTCGTTAGGCAGATTTTCCCGGAGGCGCTTGGATTAACCGGAGCGCCCACGGGTTCGCCCAGTTATTTCGTCCGCGCGGTGAGCGCGCTTTCGCTCCTCGCCATCCCGATGCTGCTTTCGTTTTTCGTGCTTTATGCCGCGCTGGGTGGGCTGAAGGTTTATGACGAGTTTGTCGAGGGGGCGAAGGAAGGCTTCGGCGTCATTCTCAAGATCATT
Source organism: Spartobacteria bacterium (assembly GCA_040007175.1). Taxonomy (GTDB): domain Bacteria; phylum Verrucomicrobiota; class Verrucomicrobiia; order Chthoniobacterales; family UBA10450; genus Palsa-1392. The sequence continues at coordinate 7,351 of JBDTVP010000075.1, read as the reverse complement.
CCTTTCCTCGTTACCATGCTGGTGGCGATTAATATGTTTAAGGGCGCGGGCGGAATCGATCTCGTGGCGCGACTGCTCTCGCCCCTTCTCACCCCGCTCCATTTTCCGACCGACCTGCTCCCGATCGCCTTGATGCGGCCGCTCAGCGGCGGCGCCACGCTCGCTCTCTTCACCGATGTGGTGCAACGGCTCGGCCCGGAAAATATCGTTAGTCTGATGGCGGCGACGATCTACGGAAGCACCGAGACAACCTTCTACGTGGCGGCGGTCTATTTCGGTTCAGTGGGAATCAAGCAAACCCGTCATGCCATTCCCGCCGGTCTGCTGGCGGATTTCGCCGGGGTAGTGGCGTCCGTCGTGATTTGCCGATTGGTATTATGAGATAAACGGAAACAGAGATGGACAGCGTGCCCCGCGCTTCTCGCTTCGAACGATGATAGGGAGAGCCAGCAGAGCGAGATCGAGGCGACGGGTTTAGCTCCCTCGCAAGACAAGGAGGCGGCGCTCCTGCGGACCCTTGGGGCCGGCCTCTACACTGCGATCGTTCGGGGCGTTAACGACTCCACCGGGGTTGGATTGGTGGAAGTCTACGATCTGCATTAGTGTCCCGGCTGCAACGGGCCGTTTGGCTCTTGGATTTCCGCTTTTTTCCCTTCCAGCGCACCCGCCGGGCGAAGATCGCAAGATTTCCCTCGCCATCCTGTTGCCGCATTCTCTATCGTCCTTTTTCGTTAAATGATTCAACGCGACTATCTCATCATCGGCAGTGGTATCGGCGGCAGCAGCGTCTGCGAAGGCATCCGCCAATTCGACAAGAAAGGTTCCGTCACCCTCGTCGGCGGCGAGACCTATTACCCTTACAAACGCTGGATGCTTTCCAAGCAATTCCTGCGGGAGAAAACTCCGAACCAGAAAAAGTTACCCTGTCTCGAGGAGCGTTGGTACGCCGCGCACAAGATCGAGACGCGGCTCGGCACAGTCGTGACCCAGTTCAATATCGATCGCCGCCTCGCCGTCCTCGGTAACGGAGAGACGATCGAATTTAAGAAAGCCTGTCTCGCGATGGGCAGCCGCCCGGTCCGGCCGCAAGTCGCCGGGATCGGTCTCGGCAATGTGATTTATTTGCGCACCATTCGCGACGCGCTCGCGCTCAAGGAAATGTCGCAATCGGAAAAAATGATTGTCGTGGTCGGCGGCGGTTTGCTTGCCTGCGAGGCGGCGGCCAGCCTGCGCCAGGGCAAACTCAAGGTGGCGATCATGCATCGGCATGCATCGCTTTTGAATCGTTATCTCGATCCTGAGACCGCGGCCTGGGTTACGGAACAATTTGGCAAGCACGGCGTGACCTTGTTGATGGGATCGAGCCTGAACGGCTTCGAGGGCAAAACCGTCCTGCGCAATATTCAAACCAAGAGCGGCGAACGCGTGGCGGCGGGCGTCGCGGTGGTCGCTTGCGGCTCGGAACCGAATCTCGAGATCGTGCGCAATACTCCGTTATCTGGCCCGCTCGGTTCGCCCGTGACCGATTACCTCGAGACGGAAGAGAAGGGGATCTACGCCGTCGGCGATCTCGCGTTTTATCCGGATCGCCTGATGGGTGGAATGCGCCGTCAGACGCATTGGGAAAATGCGCGCGAACAGGGTCTCATCGCAGGTGCTAACATCACCGGCAAAAAACGTCAGCGTTACGAACAAATTCCTTATTTCTGGACGGAAATGTTCGATCTGAAGTTCGACTTCATCGGCGACTTCAAAGTCCCGCCGACCCAGGTGAAACTGACCGGTTCCTACGCCAAGGGGCGTTTCGCGCTGCGTTATTTTCAGGGAGAAAAGTTGCGCGGAATTGTGCTCTGCCATCATAGCGCAGGCGATGTGGCCTCGGCCAAAACCGAATTGCGCCAGGCCCTCGGGAAGTAAGACACGGAGCGCGCGTCAGTAGATTCCGCCGGTCAACTCGAGCGACGGATTCCGGACCTCGACCAATTTCCAATCCCACGGCCGCCAGCTCTCCCGGCGCCAATGCAGGGAGAAAGGCGCGGTCAGGCGATCGACCCGGTCGATGATCGCAGGCGCCATCTCCCCGCTGCCGGCGAGATGGATTTTCGCGCTCCACTGGCCGGTGGAAGATTCTGCACTCACTTCCGGATTCACGGCGGTGATCGTTAGGGAGCTAAAAAAGCCGAGCGTCATCCGGAGGCGATTCAGGACCAGAGCCCGGTCGTGACCCCAAGTGTCGTGGTAGTCGGCCGCGATAAAATCGCCCGCACCTGACCAACTCCGCTTTTCTATCTTCTGGAGGAAATGTTCGCTGTGGAGGCGGACCTGGTTTTCCGCCGTCCAGAGTCGCATCAGCCAAATTCCCAGGAAAAGGGCGAGCAGCATCCCGACGTAAAAGCCGTTCTTAAAGGTCACAGGCATGGCGGAATCTAGATCGGTTCGCGCCGTCATGGAGGAGCCAGCTAATTCTTTTTATCTGTCGGCGGGTTGGGCATGAAAAGTGCACATATGGGCTTTTGCCAAACCATGCTGCCGCTCAGTTCAACCTGTATTTCTCTGCCACGAAGTCCGCGCCTTCGTCTGCTGGCCTGTGCGAACAATCAAAGCAAAAACTAAAAAAAGGGACCCGGCGTTACCATGTTCGATCACGATGACTTAAAATGGCTCGCGACCAACGCGACCGAACTCAACCGCCTCCTGCAGTCGGTCTCTCGAACGGCCGACCAGGTGCGCCAGCACCAGGCCGACGCCCAGTACCTGGAACTTCTCGACGAACAGGTGGAGCAGGCTTCCCGGACTTCGCAGGCTCTCTTTAATCGAATTACCGGGCGCATTCTGGCCAGTTCCGGCGAGGGGGCGACAGAAGTCGCACTCGCGCCCGCGTGGCAAGCGGTCGCGGCCTCCACACCCGCAGCCCGCAGCAACGTCTCAGTGAGAATTCCGGCCGGTGAAGTAACCCGCAACCTCGCCGGCGAACTAGGCGAGATCGAGATTCGCAATCCCCAAGGGACCCGCGAACTCATTCTCCTGGTCGACGACGATCTCGAGTTGCTGGATACCACGGGCGCGATGCTCGAATTTGAAGATTACCGGCTTGTGCTGGCCAAGGACGGTTTTGAGGCCCTCGAAATTTACCGCCGGATGAAGGATAAGATCGCGCTCGTGATCCTCGACTATTTTCTCCCGGTGATGGATGGCGACGCCGTTTTCGACGAGCTCAAGGCGATCGATCCCAATATCCGGGTGGTCTTGAGCAGCGGCTTTGGCGAACAGGCCAAGCTCGGCAGTATGCTGGCCCGCGGCCTCCGCGGGTTCATTCCCAAACCCTACTCGCATGAAAAACTGGTCGATCAGATTCGCCTGGTTCTGGATGCCTAACGAAATTTTTCGCGCAATGATTCGCCGCGAATATCCCCGGCTCTGGCATCAATTTAGCTATTAGAGAGAACACGTTCCATGGCTCGCATTGACGCATTCTTCAAATTGATGTCCGAGGAAAAAGCCTCGGATCTTCATCTTGCCACGAACAATCCTCCGATGCTCCGGATCAACGGAGAATTGGTGCGAGTCGATTATCCGCCGCTCCAAAACGACGAACTCAAGGCCATGGTCTACGAGATCGCGCCAGAGCAAAAAATCAAAGTCTTCGAGGAAACCGCCGACGTGGACTTCGGTTATGAGGTGCCGGGCGTCGCTCGCTACCGGGCCAATTTCTTCCAGCAGAAATACGGTATTTCCGCAGTCTTCCGTTTGATCCCGTCGAAAATTCTGACCGTGGAGGACCTCGGCCTGCCGCCGGTTCTCAAGAAATTTCCCATGCTGAAGAAAGGTCTCATCCTCGTCACTGGCCCGACTGGCTCAGGCAAGTCGACGACCCTGGCCGCGATGATGGACTACGCGAATTTACAGCGGCACGACCACATCATCACGGTCGAAGATCCGATTGAATTTGTGCACCGCAGCCAGAACTGCCTTGTGCAGCATCGCGAAGTGGGCGTGCACACCCGCTCCTTTGCCTCTGCGCTTCGCGGCGCCTTACGTGAGGATCCAGATATCCTGCTCGTCGGTGAAATGCGCGACTTGGAGACAATTGAGCTCGCCCTCACCGCGGCTGCTACCGGCCACCTTGTCTTCGGAACCCTCCACACTTCGAGCGCCTCCAAGGCAGTCGATCGCGTGATTGATGTCTTCCCGACCGACCAACAAAACCAGATTCGCGCGACCCTAGCCGAATCGCTCAAAGGCGTGGTTGCGCAAAATCTCTTTAAACGGATCGACAAACCGGGACGCGTCGCGGCGCTTGAAATCCTCGTCGTGGACAACGCGATCGCCAATCTGGTGCGCGAAGCCAAGACTCACCAGATTCCGGGCATGATTCAGGTCGGGAAAAAGAAGGGAAACCAGCCGCTCGACGACGCGATCGTCGAACATTTGCGCCAGATGCGGATTTCGCCGGAAGAGGCCTACGACAAGGCGATCGACAAAAAGAAATTCCGGTCGTTCCTCAAGACCCAGCCGACGGACGATTTCGAAGATTAATCTTTTTGCATGAGAGCACCCGACCTCGATCGAATTCTGTCCACGATGCTCAAAACCTATGACGGCATCTCCGACTTAAATTTCACGGTCGGCCGTCCCTTGCAGGTGGAAGATTTCGGCGAGTTGAAGCCGGTTTACGTCGATCCGCCCATCGAGCACCTGACCTCTTACCAAACCGAGCAGATCGCGCTCACCCTGATGCAGGGGAATCGCCGCCTGATGCACGACTATCTCACCGAGGGGTCGTGCGACTGCAGTTACTCGCTGAGCGACGAGGCGCGGTTCCGGGTCAACATCTTCCGGCAGCAGGGGCATTTCGCGGTCGTGATGCGGAAACTGCAGGCCGAAATCCCTTCTCTTCAAACTCTCGGGCTGCCTTCTATTTTCGAAGAGATCGCCAAGGAAAAAACCGGGCTGGTTCTGGTCACCGGCTCCACGGGCAGCGGCAAGACGACAACCCTGGCCGCGCTCCTCAACGAGATTAACGAGAAGCAATCCGTCCACGTTGTCACCCTGGAGGATCCGATTGAGTTCATTCATCCGCAGGGCCGCGCCACGTTTAATCAGCGCGAACTCGGTCACGATTTCGATAATTATCCCAGCGGCCTCCGCGCGGCCCTCCGCCAGGCGCCAAAGATCATCTTTGTCGGGGAAATGCGCGATCGCGCCACCGTGGAAGTGGCCCTGATGGCGGCGGAAACCGGCCATCTCGTGTTGAGTACTTTGCACACGGTGGATGCCGGGCAGTCGATCAGCCGAATCCTGGGCTTGTTCTCGTTAGGCGAGGAAAAACAGCTTCGCATCCGCCTCGCCGATACCATCCGCTATATCGTGAGCCAGCGCCTTGTGCCCAAGATTGGCGGCGGCCGCCAGCTCCTGACCGAAGTGATGGGCCACAACCTGCGCACCGCCGAGACGATCGCCCTCGGCGAAGGCGAGCACCGCAACTTCTACGAGATCATCGAAGCAAGCTCGCCCTTCGGCTGGAATACCTTCGACCAATCGGTTCTCAACGCCTACGAAACCGGCGCGGTCAGCGAGGAAACGGCCCGGATCTACAGTTCCAAAAAGGGCCGTATCACCCGTGGCATCGACCTCATTCAAAAAATGCGCGGAATCGAAAACGAAAGCCTGAGCGAGCTGCGGCTCGATCTGCCCGCCAATGCTCTTCGGTAGGCCAAAACCATGAAGATCGATCCGGACCAAAATGTTTTCGAGCTCGGCGACAAGACCTCGCTCGTCTGCATCGATCATCTCCAATATCAAAAACTGATCGTCTCGCAGTTGACCGATCTGGGTTACAAAATCCACCTCGGCCTCTTCGAGGAAGACGTCCTTTTGAAACTCTCGACCTATAATTATGACGTCGTCGTCGTTTACGAAAACTTCAAGGGCTCGAGTGCGGAGGATAACCCGATCCTGCGCGAGATGGGGAAACGGCCCGGGTCACTCCGGCGCGAACATTTCGTCACTCTCCTAAGCCACAAGAGCACCACCAACGACGCCATGAGCGCCTTTTCCCAGAGCGTCGACTTGGTGGTCAACGTCAGCGACATTGCCAGTTTCAAACCGGTCCTGCGTCGCGCCGTCGCACAGCACAACGACCTCTACACGCCGTTTCGCGAGACCCTGCTCGCGGTTCAGTCGCGTTAAGGGAGCGCGCGGGCCCCGCTTCGGTCGAAGCGCGTGCGAATTTCCGAAACGTCGGTTGCGGGCGCGTGATCAAGCGTGGTAATTTCCGGCCGCGCAAACATGAAGCTTGTTCAATGGATTCAATTCACTTGGGATTTAGATAAGCTTCCACCGCTCGCAGTCGCGTTGCCGGAACGCTATCATTTCGATCTCATCGGCCCGGAAGAGGAGGGGGAATTGCGCAACGTCGTGACCCGTTCCCTCGCGCACGATAGTACCTGGGGCGAAGCAATTCACGAAGTCAACGGCATGATCGATGGCTGGCTCGAGCGCGCCTTCGACCCGGAAAACGGCGGGCTTTGTCTGGCTTTGCGCCACGGCACCCGCATGATCGGCGCCGCGATTCTGATCCCGCAGCCCGACGCCGAGGTTCATCTTGCGCCGGGCCCTTGCGTCCAGATGGAATATCGCAACCGCGGCCTTGGGACCGCGCTTCTGAGCGAGTCACTGCACCGCTTGCGGGAAGCCGGCCTCGCGCAGGCCGCCGCCCGGGCCAAGAGCAACGGGCCGGTCGCAAGATTCCTCTACCCGAAGTTCAACGGCATGGTCATGCCCGGTTCCCCTCCGCTCCTCGCAGTCTGAGCGCCTAACGAATGATTCCGCGTTCGCTTTCCTCGACGAAGCGAACGATCGATTGCGCTTCCTCGCTCGACGCGAGTTTCTCGCGCAACGCTTCCATCGCCTGCGCGGTATTCATTTTCCCGCGGTAAATGATCCGGAAAGCTTCCTTGATCGGCTTGATTTTTTCCGGCGCATAACCAGCCCGCTCAAGGCCGACCTGGTTGATCCCGCGCACCTCTGCCGGGTTGCCGTCCGCGATCATGAAAGGCGGCACATCCTGCACGATTTTTGAGCAACCGCCCGTGATCGCGAAGCGCCCGATCCGGCAAAATTGATGCACCGCAGTCAGGCCGCCGATGACCGCGTGATCGCCCACCTGCACGTGGCCGGCGAGCGTGCCGTTGTTCGAGAAAATAACGGAATCCCCAACCGTGCAATCGTGCCCGACATGTGAGTAGGCGAGAAAATTTCCGCCGCTCCCGATGCGTGTCTTGCCGCTCTCGAGCGTGCTCCGGTTGATCGTGACGAACTCGCGAAAACAATTGTCGTCGCCGATCTCGAG
>JBDTVP010000074.1:0-11696 GCA_040007175.1 Spartobacteria bacterium | reverse complement strand
ACGTCTTCATCGAGGGCTGGGCGCTCTACGGTGAGGAGATGCTGATGCGGACCGGTCTTTACCCGGTCGATTCCGCGTCGCAGGGCCAGGTCTTGCGGCTGGCGCGTTATCGTTCCGCGCGGATCGGGGTGGACGTGAATCTGCACACCGGCAAGTGGACCTTCGAAGAGGCGGTAAAATATTTCATGGAAGCCGGCGGGCTCGACCGGGAAGCGGCGGAAGGCGAAGCGGCCGGCGCGGCTTCCAGCCCGACGCAGAAGATCAGTTACATCACGGGGAAATGGCAGATCATGGATTTGTTAGGCCGTTACCGCGACATGATGGGGAAAGATTTCCGCCTCGGCCAATTCCACGACGACCTGATCAAGAACGGCAGCCTGCCTCTCTCGATCGTGCGCTGGATCCTGCTCGACGATCCGACGGACGTGGAGAAAGCGCTGCAATAAGATCGGCCGCCGCGCGCGTGAACCGCCGCTAGCCCTTCTTCTTCGGAGGCGCGGGCACGGGCGTCGTCTCGGTCGGCAAAGTGCGCCGCGGACGAGTCCGAGGCGTGGGCGTCGGGGTGCCGTTGGCGACTTTCAGCTTGTATTCGAAACGCTCCATCCGCGCTTTCGCGTCGGCGTTTTTCGGATCCATCGTGAGGACTTTCTTGACGTCAGTGAGGCCTTTCTCGAGGTCGCCTTTCAATTCGTAGACGTAGCTGCGATCGAGGTAGCCTTCCTTGTCTTTCGGCTTGTCCTTGATGATCTGGTCGTAATCGGCAATCGCCTTGTCGTATTCTTTCAAATTCCAATAGGCGAACGCGCGCCGGTCGCGGATGGCCGCGTCATCTTTTTCCTTCAGCACGACGTCGTAATCTTCGATCGCTTTTTTGTATTCCTTCATCTGCAGGTAGACGAAGGCGCGGAAGCGATACGCGGGGATGCTGTCCGACTTTAATTTGATCGCCTTGTCGAGGTCCTCGATCGCTTCCTTGTTCTTCTTCTGGGCGGTGTAAATGACGCCGCGATTGATGTAGCCGGTCGCGTCATCGGGCTCCGCCTCGATCGCACCGGTGAAGGCCTTGACCGCTTCGTCCATTTTGCCTGCGCCTTTGTAAGCGAGGCCGAGATTGTTGTGATGGTTCGCCTCTTTCGGCTCGGCCTTGACCGCTTTTTGGAAATTATCGATCGCCTTGTCCCATTGCTTGGCCTTGGCGGCTTCGATTCCATCCTTGCCAAACTGGTAGGCATCAGACTTGTCGTCGGCCAGGGAAAGAGCCGGAAGTGAAAACGCAAGGACGAGGGCGGCGGCGAGAGTGTGACGTTTCGGAAATATCATATCGTTTGGTTCCCAAGTAATACGGACGAGCGGGCAGTTTGGCCGCAACAAAATCCTACCGCAAGTGGAAGCTGGCGCTGAGGTTGCGAATTAACCGGGCGCAGAGGAGGCCGTTACGGTGCCCGGTTCGTCGACTCGCGTGATGCGCAAAGCCCGGCCGTTCGTCTCGTCAATTTCCAGCAGCACACCGCGCAAACGCACCTCGCCGTCGGCCACCGGAAAGGGCGCGGGGATGTTGCTGATGAAGCGTTCCACGATCGGCTCGATCGAACGGCCGAGAATCGAGCGGACCGGTCCGCACATCCCGGCGTCGCAGATGAAGGCGGTCCCGTTTTCAAAAATCTGTTCGTCGGCCGTCTGCACATGGGTGTGAGTCCCGAGCACAGCGGAGACCCGGCCGTCGAGGTAACGGCCAAGCGCGATTTTCTCGCTTGTCGTTTCGCCATGCGCATCGACGACGATGATCGGCGTCTCGGTTCGCATCTGTTTGACCGCGGCGTCGAGGAGCGGGAAGGGATTCTCGAGAATCGGCTGCATGAAAGTGCGGGCCTGGACGTTGATCACGCCGACTTTGCCCTTCGCCGTCTCGAGCACGACCGTGCCCGCGCCCGGCGCGCCGGCCGGATAATTGAGCGGACGCAAGAGGCGCGGCTCGGTCTCGATAAAAGGGACGATCTCTTTTCGATCCCAGATGTGGTCGCCGGTGGTGATGACGGAAACGCCGGCCCGAAGCAGATCGATCGTGATCTTGGGAGTGATGCCACGGCCGGCCGCGGCGTTCTCGCCATTCACGATGATGAAGTCGATCGCGTGCGTCCGTTTCAGCTCCGCGAGGCGCGCGATGACCGCGCTCCGACCGGGCTCGCCGACGATGTCGCCGAGGAAAAGAAGCGTGAGCATCCCGCGATCATCGTATTAAACTCGAAAATCCCAAGTTGATGTTTCGCACTCTTGTCACGCGCGGGCTCGCGCTTCTTCTTCTCTGCCCCGCGCCGGCCGCGCGCGCCCTCGACGACGATGCGCCTAACGAACCAACGGCCAACCTGAGCACGCTCGGGCGCACGCCGGATTGGAGCGAGCTGGAGCGTTACCAGACCAGCATCACGCACGACGAATTCGTTCAACTGCTCGACCAGGTTTATGGCACACACGGCTACAAACCGGAGCTCTTTCAGATCGAGCCGGACCGGGTCCGCATCCTGACCGCGACCGGGACGCAGAATTATTTCGTCCTGCATTTCGCCAAGGACGAAACAAATCGTTTGCCGCTGACCCATTGGTGGACCGCGCCGGCTGCTTTGCCCGCGGCGAGTGAGGCGAAACCGCTGGCCGGTTTTCACATTGCGCTCGATCCCGGCCATCTCGGCGGGACCTGGGCGAAAATGGAGGAGCGCTGGTTTAAAATCGGCGATGCACCACCAGTGCAGGAAGGCGACATGACGCTGCGCGTGGCCCAGTTGCTCGCGCCGCGGCTCGAGTCGTTAGGCGCGAAAGTTTCGCTCGTGCGGGAGAACGCGGAACCGATTACGCCCTATCGGCCCTCCGATTTCGAAGGGACGGCGCGGCAATTTCTCGAGCGCGCCGGGATCGCGGAGCCGCGGGAAAATTTCGATGGCCCGGACGACCCGGAGAAGGAGCACACGGTCGGCTGGCAACGGGAATTACTTTTCTATCGGAACAGCGAGATCCGGCGCCGCGCCAGCCTCGTGAACTACCGCCTGCAACCCGATCTCGTGCTCGCGCTTCATTTTAATGCGGAGCCGTGGGGCGATCCCGCCGCGCCCACCCTCACGCGCAACAATCACCTCCACCTGCTCGTCAACGGCTCCTATCTGCCGGCGGAGCTGGAGCTCGATGATGAGCGCTTCGAGATGTTGCTCAAGCTCCTGAGCCGCGCCTATCCCGAGGAACTCGCCCTCGCCGAAACGCTCGCCGCGACGATGGCGAAAGAAGCCGGCCTCCCGCCCTATCACTACAAAACCGAGAACGTGACCCCGGTCGGAAAAAGCGGCTACGTTTATGCGCGCAACCTGCTGGCGACCCGGCTGTATCGCTGCCCGACGGTTTACCTCGAGCCGTATGTGATGAACAGCCGCGCGGTTTTCGTTAGGGTAAAAGCGGGTGATTACGAAGGCACGCGGTCGGTGGCGGGGAAAAAGCTCCCGAGCATTTATCGGGAGTATGTGGAGGGCGTGGTCAAAGGCGTGCTCGCTTACTTCGAAAAGACGCGGCCGTAGCGAGTAGCAGGGGACGGCGGCTCCGCTACAGGGCGTCGACCGCCGCGTGCAGGTCTTCCATCGTGACTTCGTCCGAGACGCTGGCCCGGCCGATGGCGTGCGCGACCACGAAACGAACCCGGCCGTTCTCAAATTTCTTGTCGCGCGGGAGAGCGGTGAATATTTCCGCGCGCGGGAAATCCGGCGGGAGCGCAACCGGAAGTTGCTGCGCTTCCAGGGCCGCCCGAATCTGCGCGGCTTCGCCTAACGACAAGCCGGCGCGCCGGACCGAGACGTGCGCGGCCGCGACGAGGCCAAGGCTGATCGCTTCGCCGTGCAGCATGTTTCCGTAACCGGCGGCGCGCTCGATCGCGTGCCCGATGGTGTGCCCGAAATTCAGGAGCGAGCGCAGATCGTTTTCCTCGCGTTCATCCGCGGCCACGATCCCGGCCTTGAGCGCGATGTTGCGTTCGATGAATGCTTCCGGATGCGCGCGATCGACCGAGCCGAGCGCGGCAAAAAGTTCCGCGTCGCAAATGATGCCATGCTTGATCGCCTCGGCGAAGCCCTCGTGCCAGATCCGGTCCGGCAAAGAGCGCAGCGTCTCGGTGTCCGCGAGGACGAGTGTCGGGTGATGGAAACTCCCGATCAGATTTTTACCGGCGCTGGAGTTCACCCCGGTCTTCCCGCCGATGCAGCTATCGACCTGCGCGAGCAAGGTGGTGGGCAGCGAAACGTAGGGAATACCGCGGAGATAAATCGCAGCGACGAAGCCGGCCAAATCCCCGACCACGCCTCCCCCTAACGACACCAGAAAGGAGGAGCGATCGAGCCCGGCCGCGCTCATTTGCTCGCAGAGCGCCGCGGCCTGCGGCATCGATTTCGCGGTCTCGCCGCCCGCGATTGCGATCGAGGTCACGGTAAAACCGACGGCGCGCAGGCTTTGCTCGACCGTCCCGCCAAAAAGCCGCGCGACCTTGGCATCGGCCACCAGCGCACATCGCTCGCCGCGGACCCGCGGCCTAACGAGCGCGCCAAGCTCCGGGAGCAACCCGGCGCCGATCAGCACCGGGTAGCAATGCGCACCGGCTCGGACTTCGATCGATTTCACGGTGCGTTCGGGTCCGGCTTCCAGCGGTAACCAGCATCGGGATCGGCAGTCGTGGCAGTATCTCGACTGAATGTGGCCCAAAGCAGGTTATCCACGTGCAGATCGGCGAAAAGTGCGTTGATCCGGGTGCGCTTGTTTTGTACCCCGCCCGAGGCGGAGTCGGCCTTGACGGTGACCGCCGCCGCCGGCGTCCCCGAAAATTTCGCAATTGCCCCCGAATCCTGCGCGGGGGCGATAACGATGAAAACCGACGGCTTCTTCACCTTGTCCATCGAGCCGCCAATCACATTGTCGTTCCCGTTGATGCCATAACTTACCGGAGCGGTATTATCATTTTCCTGTGAAATGCGGCTGTCGAAAGGCGACTGAAAAATTTTCCAACCGGGCAGATATTTCGGATGCAACTCGTTCATCCAAATCCCTCCCGCGGTGAACAAAATTCCGTCGTGATCATTCAGGTAAGTCTGGGTCGAGATGCCAAGCTGACGAAGATTGCTCAGATCCTGGGTCGCGCGCGCTTTCTCCTGAATGCTGCTGAAAACCGGGAAAGCGATGCTGGCCAGAATCGCGATGATCGTGATGACGACCAGCAGTTCGATCAGAGTGAAGGCGTGCGGCGCTTTTTTCATACGGAGAATTTGATCGGGCGCACCGTATCATTTGCGCTCCGTCTTACGTAAGCGAAATCGCAGGCAAAGCAGGTCTTGCCGATGGACCGCTGCGCCGTTTAAGTTATCCGCATGCCTGATCCAGTCGATCCCGTGCAATCAACCGGCACGCCCGCGCCAGACGCCACCGCGCGCCCGACCACGACTGGTCTGCCCTCGAACGTGGCTGCGGCGCTCGCCTGTTTCCCGCTGATCGGCGGGATCATTTTCTACCTGCTGGAGAAGCGCGATGGGTTTGTCCGTTTCTACGCGATGCAGTCGATCATCTTCGGCGTTGCCTGGCTCCTCTTCGAGATTGCCTGGAAAATTATTTACAGCATTCTCGCGCCCATCCCGGCGCTTGGCTGGGTCTTCGCGCTTTTGCTATGGCTCATCTGGGCGGTCTTCAGCATCGCGGTTTTGATCGTGCTCATCATCACGATCGTGAAAGCTTTCAGCGGAGTGCGCTGGGATATTCCGTGGATCGGGCCGATGGCGCGCCGGCAGACGGAAACGAGTTTGTAAGCGCCCCCCGCGGCCGCGCTGAACCACCATGCGGGGCGCGGCCTACGCCTTGGCGAGTAACTTCACCACGACCTGATTCAGGATCAGTTGGTGATCGAGCTGCGTGCTGACAATTTGCAGGTTGGCTTTGAGGCAGGCCTCGAGGCCGGCGACCAGTTGCCCGGTTTCGAAACGGTGCGCCTGCAGGGCGGCGATGCCTAACGTGTAGCCGTTGATTGAGCCATCTTTTTTGCGCGGGAGATGCGCTGTCGCTTCCGCCGGCAGGCGATTCAAGGTCGCGGTAAAATGAAACGGCGCGCCCGGCCGCGGCAGACGGTGGCGTTGCATCAGGTCCTTCACCAAAAGCAGATTACGGACGGTCGGGATGATCGCGACGAGGAGAATGCCGATGACCGATTCGCCCCGGTCGAGCAGTCGCCTAACGAGCCCGAGAGCGCGCGCGAGATCGCGCGCGGCAAGGGCGTTACCGAGCTCGAAGATGACCCCGGCGCGCGAAATCGGGACGAGGGTGCGGACCTGCTCGAGGGTCACGTTGCGTTCCGCCGGCCCGAGGTAGAGATCGATCTTTTCGAGCTCGTTGTGAATCGTGCGCGTCTCGCCGCCGGTCAGGAGGACGAAGAGATCGAGCGCCTCCGGGGCGAAGCGCAACTGCCGTTCCCGGCCTAACGACTGAACGAGATCGGCCGCTTCCTCCTCCCAGCCGCTGCGGCTGGCGTCGAGCTTGTCGAAGACTTGGACCTCGGCGCGCTTGGCGAGTGATTTGTAAAAAGTGCGGCGTTTGTCCACCTCCGGCGCGCTGAGGAGAAATTTTACTTCGCCGCCGCCGAGATCGCCTTCCAGGGCGGCGGTCAATTCGACGAGTGCTTCCTGCACCGCCGCGGAACTGCCAAGTTTGCTGTCGGCGAGAAAATTGGCGTTTTTCAGCCAGACGAGCTTACCGCCGCCGAAGAACGGCAAGGTTTGCAGCGCCTCGATCGCGGACCGAATCCGGGTCGCGGCCTGGTCGGCATTATCGGCGCAGCCGTCGATCGTTTCGACTCCGAAATCGCCCGCGTCCGCTGGAGTGAGCTTCGCGGCTAGCTCCGCCGCAGCCGTTTTGACCGCGCTCTCATCCGAGCCGACGACGGCGTGAATGCTGGAGGTTTTGCGGGCAGCTTTGGTTTTCGTGGGCACGGCGACAGCGAAGAATTGCACAGCTTGGCGGCGGGACAAAGCCGTGTTGAAACTCGACGCTTCCCTTGATCGACAAAAGTGGATGAACAGCCTAACGCAATGCCGAAACGACGTCCGCATCTTTCGAGGCATAGACAGCGAATTCGGATTGCAGCGCCGCGAGATCGGGAAAGCGTCCGCCGAAATTTCGGGACAACGCGGTCTCGAAGGCCTCGCCTCTGGTTACAGCCTCGAAAAGCGCGAGGAATCCAGAACGGTCTGCAGCGATGAGAAAGCGGACCAAGCGTTCGGATTCCGCATAGAAGGCATCGATCTGTGCGCTCGCCGGGTAAGCCGTAAGCCCGGTCAGTTCCGACAAAGGAAGCAACCGCTCAAGCGGAACGGAGACGGAGCGCGGACGGGCGTTGTAGTTGCGGGCGCGTTGGTAGCTGGCCTGCGTGACGCGCGAGATATACTCCGCGAACCCTTCCTCCAGCCAGAGCGGCAGCGGCCTTTGCTTGAAGCGGAACAGAACGAGATGTGCGATCTCATGGCCTAACGAATTATCGCTGAATTTATAGGATGGATCGCGCACGATGAAGAGACTACCGCGGGAATGGATGCCGCCGGTCCAGAGCTCGAGCTGGGCGTTGGCCTGAAACGTTTCCCAATCCCGGGGGTTCTCGAAAATGTAAATGTGCGACTTTTCAGCCGAGGACGGGTCAGCGCCGAGTTCACGGCTGATGACGCGAAAATGAAACTCCGCTTCGACGGAAATCGGAGTCGCTACATAGCTGTGGGTGAAGTGGTAAATGAAATGCTCGGTCTCGCCATGTTTCCATTCCGACGGGTGGATGGTCAGAGCCCGCGCGGCGAGCGGGTTGCGATCTGCCTGGCTCAGGGCGGCGAGCGGGAGCTCCGAGAGGGCTTGCAAGCCCCGCGTCGCTTCTTCCGCCCGCGTGTTCGTTAGGGGAAGACCAGCGATGAAGAGGAGGCAGGCGCCGGCGCCGAATTGGAGTCGCCTCGAGAGGCGCCGAGGGGCCCCGGCGGGTGGACGGTCCGGAGCGCGAACCATGATCTACGGCGCGGGCTTAAGACCAGTGGGCGCCCGCGGGGCGCCAGACGGCGGCAGAGTATCTGTGGGCGGAGTCAGTCCCAGAAGGACTTGATGCGCGTAGCCGATCTCCGCCGGCAAATTCAGGACGTCGATCTGGTAAATTTCGACAAAGTTCATTTCGTAGCCGGCACAAATGTTGACGCTCTTATGTAAGATCGCGGCGGGATCGCCGGCGACGCCGTTGTTCATGCGATAGCTTTTGTCCGAGAAACAATTGAAGAGCATCTGTCCGCCGACGGTCGGTCGGCTGTCCCAAACCAACTGGAAGACGGTGCCGGTGCCGGGTGCCGGCGGATTAAAGGTGGCGAGGTTGTTCTTCTGGACAATCAGGCGGCCAGACCAACTCGCGCGCGCTGCGAGGACGGCATTGCGCGGGACGTAGTCAGAGTCTGGATCGAGGTCGCCATTCCCGGCCACGGCAATGGTGAGATACTGATTTGGAAACGCGGTCATGGTCGCGTCGATGAGCTGCTTGCCGGCGTCGAGTAGTTTCTCTGTGGTATAGCCGGCCGCTTTCCAAGCGGTGACCTCGGAAGGGGTATGCGGCACATTCCAGTCTTCACTGGTGGCGTTGGCGAAACTGACCCAGACGATTTTGATCGCGGTATTAGCGGTGAAGTGCGCACCCAGCGCGGCGATCATCGCCTTCTTTTTCGACAGAAAGATCGGATCCCACAACACAGGGATCACCGTTTGAATCCCGTTGTCGTTGAAGGTAAAAAAGGTGCCACCCGCCTGTTTGATTGCTTCCGTGACCCACGCCGGCTTACTCGCCTGGGTGTTAATCCGGAGGAGAATCGGCTTGCCCGCAGCCTTGATGCGCGCCACCTCGGAGTCGAGAAAGGTCCAATTGTAAATGCCTTCCGTCGGTTCGAGATCCTTCCAGTCCTGCCGGATGCTCACGCCATCGACGTTGGGGTTCGATAAAACGGATTCCCGGCAGGTCGCTCCGGATGGGGAGAGCGAGAAAACCCCGCGCGGAACCTGAGCGTCGACGGGAAGGACCAGCGTGAAGAACCCAGCCAAAAGCAGTAACCGGAGCGACCGAGCATCCAGCCACCTGGCTGGATACCTCAATTGGGCCAGGTCAGACTTCATTTTCATTCTCTAGGTTCAGCGTTTCTTATGCCAATGACGGTAGTTGGCGCACGGGGTGGCGATATCGCGCAACGGAGTGCCCCGGGGCGGAACAAACGCGCCATTCGAGATGAAACCGATGACGACAGAACCACGCGTGGCTACATGGAGGCAACGATTCGTTGAGGCAGTGCGTTAAATCACGGGACAATCCGCAGATTTGTCGGAGCGCGGGGGGTCGTCACCCCTAAGGCCTCGCGCTTTTGCCCGAGCATCGATTGATATGCCACATTATTTACATCGGCTTCATAGACTTCGATGTATCCAGCGCCCAGAGAAACGCCCGCATTGAAAGACGCATCCATCGCATTGTAAGCCGAGAGTAGCTGGTCCGAACCGTAGGGTGTCGCGTTACTCAGTCGCGCCACATTGTCGTCCGTCATAGAATTACAGATGAACTGAAGTCCTGTCGGCACGGTCGCATTGTTATTCACGATCGCTGCGTTCAGGTAATAGCCCGCGCTGGAGGTGACGTGCAGTTGCGAGTTCATCACCCCAAATCGCCCTGGATATGTCGCAAAGCCCCAGTCGAAGATGTCATTCATGGCCCGTTGGCCCGCTACCAGTTGATCCCCGCCGTAGGGTCTCGCTCCGGTAATCAGAAGTGGCGTATCTTTGAAGGAAGTCATGTATTGGGCCACGATTTCTTTGACTGTCGCCTCCCAGGCAACCAAGCCCGCCGGCAAGAGGTCGGTTGCCTTATAGCCAGCTGCCACTGCACTGGAGTCGAAGAAAGCGATGTCCTCCGGAGCCGCCGCCAGATAACATTCTCCGGTCTGTTGAAAGCCTGCCATCACCTGATAGCCAAGCTGCGGATTGGAGTCGTAGCGCGCCGCCAGTGCCACGATGAATTCCTTCCATTTCGCCTTGAAAATCGGATCCCACGGCACCGGCATCACTCCCTTTAAATCCGAGAGCACCCAAAAAGCGGCACCGCCTGTCTTACGCGCGAGGATCGAAAAAACGGCCGGCTTCTTGGTCGTCGAAGTCTTGGTCGCAGCGGCGGATGTTTTGGCCACGGTCGAGCTGGTCACAGAGACAATCCTGGTCCCCGGCGAGTAATTATCGGAAGCGATCACTTTCCCCACATCGGAAGAAACGAAAGCGGCCGTCGGCGAAGTGACCGTCGCCACATCGAGCGTGGACGTGCCATCCGTAAAAGTGACGCCGCCAAGAAGCCAAGCCGGAGCATCGAAGCCTGAAATGATGCCGAGTCCGATGAATTTCCCACTGGCCGAGGCGTTGGCCAGACACTCGTCGATCTGCGCCCAATTGAAAACGTTGTCCCCTGTCTCGGTGTTATTCCAACCGGTCCTGATCCGCACACCGTCTATATTGGGATTTAGCCAGGGATGGTCGGTAAGCGTTCCGATCGGACTTTTTGCAGAAGTCGCCCCGGGGAGATCGATGATCCCACGAGGAAAGGGTTTGCTCGATGCCTGGACAGCGGCGGCGGACACGAAGAGAAGAGAAAGAAACCTGATAATAAACGTCGTCATTTTTAAAGTAGTGGATACGGAAAATCTGGTAATTATAGAGCAGATTCAATGCCTAGCGAGGAGGCTCTATCGATAAACTTCTCTCGTCTCTAACCTTTCCCTTGGTTGCGGGGTGAACGGAATCTCGGCGTTCGCTTTTGTCTGAATTTAAATCGTTCTAAATATCTGTTTGTTAACTAGATATATCTATTCCAATCGAAATTGAGTGATTTTATCCTTGCATTGATTACAGAACGCTTGATAGAAACTAGATTTATCAAGCCAAATTAAATTCAGGTTCACAACGCAGTAACCGTCCCCCGAGTCCAAAACCAATGAA
Organism: Spartobacteria bacterium; assembly: GCA_040007175.1. Taxonomy (GTDB): domain Bacteria; phylum Verrucomicrobiota; class Verrucomicrobiia; order Chthoniobacterales; family UBA10450; genus Palsa-1392. The sequence continues at coordinate 653 of JBDTVP010000074.1, read as the reverse complement.
TTCAAACACTTTTATGCCTAACAAACTCACTTCAATCGCCGGGCATCGTGCGCTCTTCTTGCTTCCGGCACTGCTCTTCCTCTCTGTTACCCCTGCGCGGGCAACGACCTTGCTCAATCCCGTGCCGGAAAACTCGACTACGCTTTTTGGGCTTTCCGTGACTGCAGTTGGGGATGTTAATGGGGACGGCGTGAACGATCTCGCGGTCGGCGAACCATTCGCGGACGGAACATTTGACGGGGCAATGGGATTCGGACCCCCGCAGAACGTCGGGAGAATTTTTCTGATTAGCGGCGCGGATTTCTCCGTGATCAGAACCCTTGAGGATCCAGACTATCAATTGGCGACGTTAGACAAATTCGCCTCTCAGTTAGGCACTTCAGTCGCCGCCGCGGGCGATCTCAACGGGGATGGTGTGCCAGACATCCTCGCAGGCCTGCCGCATTACACCCTTAAAAACCTGGTCACCAAAATTGAGTTCATCAGCACGGGCAAAGCCTACGTCTTTAGTGGTAAAGATGGGACCGTCCTCCTGACCCTGAAGGTGCCGAGCGACGAGGAAAACGCTCGGGCCGGATATTCGGTCGCGGGTTTGGGAGACATTAACGCCGATGGCAAGCCTGACTTTCTGGTCGGTTCTCCCGGGAAGAATA
>JBDTVP010000073.1:0-12247 GCA_040007175.1 Spartobacteria bacterium | reverse complement strand
GCCGATTCGAAGGTCTGCTGATAAAGATCAACCTGTTCGCGCAAGATCCGGCGCGTCTCGTCCACACGGTAGAAATCGTAGTAAGCGATCTTCGCGCGCATGATCAGCTCGCGCGCCAGCGTCTGATATTGCCAAAAGGATTGGAGCGCTTCCTGCCGCGAGCGCTTTGCGGCTAACGAGAGCTTCCCTGGGAAAGGAATCTTCTGCGAAAGCCCGACCTTCTGGTTTTGCGCGCCGACGCGCGTCTCGACGTTATCGAAGAAGTAGCCGTAGCTCAGCATCGGATCGGGCAAACTCCCCGCGATTCGAGGACGTTCCTTCATCGCCTCCCATTTCAAACGGGCCGAATTGAGCGACGGATTTTTGTCCAAGACCTCGCGCAAGAGCCGGTCGAGCGGCTCCGCGTGGACAGAGATGGAGATTAAGAGACTAAAAAATAGGATGATTCGTTTCATAAAATTCAAGGACTTCGTGCCGATGAGACGGACGAAAGGAGTGCCGTGAGGACGGCAGACTGCGCTGGTTAGCGCCCTTGAATCAGATGAGGAAGATGCCGGTCACCGCGAGGGGCGGTGGCGAATGGGCAACGAGAAATGGTCGCGATTGCAACGCGACGCGAGGTGCCGTGGGGAAAACGATTGGACTAACGAACTGACTGGGAGCAGGAACAGTGGCCGGCGCACTGGCTACCGCCGTCGGGGTGGAAGGATGTTGCGCGGTGTCACCCGAGATGACGCAGCAGCTCATGGCGGCGCAGCAGCCATCGATCAGCGAAGCCTGATGCGCGGGCTCGGCGCAGCAACGCAAGGTCGCGGCATTCACCGGCGCCTGCACGAGGGCAAGGCCCAGGGCGAGCACGAGAAGGAGCTTACCGAACATACCCCTTAAGTAGCACGAATCCGGCCGCAGTCGAGGATCACCCCGCTTTTGTCGTGATTTGCGCCATCTGTTGGCGCTCCGTTCCACACTCCGGGAACGCAACGTGCCGTGCACTCCCATGATCGAGGCGAGCGAGAAGTAGATAAACCCTGCCTAGGCCCAAGTAGCGCGGTGCGACCGTGAGAGCGATCACGGTCGAGGCGGGGCCGATCGTTGTCTGGCAAAGCTGACCGCCGATTTCCAGCGCGTATCGACCCTTTGGACCTCGGTCAGGTCGACCTCATCTCGCTTCTGATAGCCGTGCCAATAAAGCAGCGCGAGAGCGCCGAAGACCGCGGTGTAACCGACACGCTAGATTAAAAACAAAGTCGCGGCATCACTCACCGTCATCGCGATGTGGGCCCCCGGGAAGTTGAGCACGATCCCGTTAATGAAAAATACTGAAGAGGAACTTCAGCGGATAGAATAAAGCAGGAAGAAGGTGTAGAGTCGCGCCGGATCGCGAAAGCACTGGTAGATCTCGGCCAGCTTCATCGCGGCCTAACGACAACAGCCGGCCGCGATCGGAGCCTCGGATTCCGACTCGCAGCCGCATTTTTCCTTGGCCAGGCAATCGGTGTGATTGGCCGCGAGTTGGAACTGGAACTCAATCTGGTCGCCGGATACCTGAGCCGATTCGATCGGGTACTGAGAAATGACGCAGCAGTCCCATTCCACTTCAACGTCGAGATCGTCGCTCGTCAAGACGGGCTGTCCGAGATCCAGGATGTCGGCAAAGCGCCCCGCGTCGAGATTACCAAACATGTCCTCTATCTGCATTAAACCGGCCTGAGTCGAGGCTAGGTGAAGAAGACCCGCTGCACGAGCCAGTATCCACCGGCCACCGCCACCACCGCCGAACAGGCCGGGATTCCAATTCGGAGAAAACGAGGGCTCCGCCGAAGCCTCCAGAAGATCGGAAGAAGAATGGCGGCGACCGCGAGCTGGCCCGCTTCCACTCCAGCGTTGAAGGCAACCAGCGGGACGACCGCAGCCACGCCACTGTTGGCGACGCCCATTTCGCGCAGGACACTGGCAAAGCCGAGTCCATGGACAAGTCCGAAAGCAAAGGTCAGAAGCCAGCGGCCTCGCAAATGTGCCTCACCGCGGATCAGATTTTCCGCGCCGACATAAAGGATGGAGCCGGCAATCGCTGCCTCCACAAAACGGCTCGGGAGTTGGACCAGCCCAAAAGTTGAAAGCGCCAAAGTGAGAGAGTGCGCCAGGGTGAAACAGGTAATCAGAAGCGCGGCCGAACGGCCGGTGCGGCAGATCACGAGCAGGCCAAAAAGAAAAAGCAGATGGTCGTAGCCGGTCAGAATGTGCCGGACACCTAACAAGAAGAAGTCGAGAAAAGTATGATCGTCGACCTGAGCTGCTCCCTGGGTGGCAACCGTCGCGACGTCTTGCTGACTACTCAGGAGTTGGCGCGCTATCTCCCGGCCAGCAGAGTCGCGGGCCGCAAAAGCCTGGCGGTGACCGAAAGGCATTTCCTTGAGCAGCGCGGAACGCAGCGAGAGCGTTCCATCCCGCGACGAGCGCGGAAAAGTGAGATGAAACTCAACGTTCTGTTTATCGTCGACGCTCGCGCCGAAATTGCTGGGAGCAACCGCCCGGCCGGCAGTCTCGAGAAGCAACACGCGTGGTGCCAGCGCATCGAGCTTGCTTTGAGCAGCGGCTGTATCCCGTCGGATGGCGCCCGGTTCTTCGCCCAGCACATTGGCAATATCGCGATCGTTAAAGGTTACGACGGCATCTATCTCCTGGGGGTTGATCTGAAGATTGATGGAACTTAGGCCCGGGTCATGAGCAAAGAGCTGGCCGGCACAAAAGAGGAAGAGAAGCCAGATAACACATCGTTTGGTCATCGCGAGTGGTTCCTATGTTGATGGACCCTGAGGCTTCCGCAAATCATTCCGTCGGCCAGTTTGCCACGGGTGGCAATGATCGCTGCAAAAAGTTTGGGCCGACCCGGAGTAAACCAGGTCGGCCCGCCCTTTGAACTACAGTTTTACTTATTGATCGAGGTCGTAACCTTCAACCAAGGCGTTACCAGTCGTCCCGTCTTTTCCGCGGACAACCATGGTGTAAGCACCCGGCGCAAGGCTGATGACCACCGCCGACTCCAAGTCGTCGGTCGGAGCCAGGCCGGTGGCAGTAATGTCCGCTTCCTGGGTGTCTCTCCAGTTATCGTTCGACGCGATCAAGGTCGTGCCTTGATAGATATCGATCGTCGGATCCAGTAGCGGAGTCGGAACGCCGCTATCAGCAAGCGAAGGTCCGAGCGCGCGGAAAATCACGGTCTTATTTGCATTGCCGCCAATGATGACACCGCCGATGAGGACATCGTCGCCGGTCAGGACCGGACCGCGGGTCGAGATATTCTGGAAGCGATCGTCAGTCACAATCGCCAGCGCCGAATGATGCTGGTGGTTACGGCCGTTATGCGGAGTGCCCGCATACGGGAAGACACGATTGTAGACGCTGTCGTTCTTGCTCACGTTGTCGATTCCGTCCGCCACCACCACGGTGGGGTTAGCCGGATCGCGCAGATCACTCAGGAGTGCAGAGACAGCGATATCTAGCACATCGTCGCCAAAACGCCGGCCGTTAGGCCAGCCGCCGGGGACGGTTCCGTTATTGAAGAAGCCGACCTGGACCGTGCTCGTGAGAGTGTCGCCACCGAAGATACCAAGACGACTGAAGCCCGCGTCGTCAGGATTGGCCGCGAAACCGGGGCCACCACCGGCGAGGCGCGCGGAAGCGGTCGAGAGATCGACCTTGATCAAGTCAGGAATAAAAATACCGACGAGGTCAGTACGATTGTCTTCGATCGCCTGTTTATCGCCGTTGAAAATGATCGCGTTGATCAACTTGGCCAACTCAGGCGAGGACGCATAGGTCTGAAAGAGGGTAGCGTCGTCACTCGGCTTGGTGCGGCTGTAGAGATCTTTGTCCTTCAGTGCGACAAGGCCTTCGTTAAAGAGCGGATTGCCCTGGCGGCCAACCTGGACAAACGCTCCGCTTTCGGCCGGAGGGCCGGAAGCCGGACCTTCGTCGAGGACACGGATCTTCAGACGGCTGGTGGTGGCGTAAACGCCGACCACCTGCTGGTCGTCACCGAGGTCGGAAACCGGAATCTCGAGAGAGATCTCGTGCACGTTGAAGCCAGCCTGGCTATCAAAGACACTGGTGCCGCTGCGAAAACTCAGAAGATCGAAGATGGCTTGCACATCAGCATAGAAACCGTCCTCGCGCTGACCGGCGAAAACGGTATAACCGCCGGTTAAGGCCTTGACTGTCTGCGAGGTGTATTTGTCCAACGCTGCATCGGTCGCCACGCCGGGGCGAGCAGCGCTTTCGCCGTTGTCGCCGATGTTGTAGAACGGCGTCGCAATGCCTTGATTGTTAGGCGGAACAACTCCGGTGCCGAGGACCGTGGTGGTCGCCGTCCGGTTGTCGACCTTCGTCACGGTATAGGTCTGAGTCAGGTTCTGGCTCGCATCGTCGACATCCTGAATGACTCCGAGGAAAGACTGCAGAATCGTGTTCGGATTCTTAAAGGTCGTGGTGAACCGGAATTGATAAGTGATGGTGGCATTACCCGCCGTCACGTCAGCCCCCAGCGCGACATGGATTTCGTAGAGCGCGTTGTCATCGAAATTGTATTTGTTCGGTCCGATGCCGGGTTCCTCGAAAGGATAAACGGCGAGTGCGGTCTCGAGGAATTTGGTGCCGCCTTCTTCATGGAGGAAGGCATAGACGTCCGTCGTGTTGGCGGAGGGGTCGAGTGTGATCAACGGGGCATCCATATGACTGGAGGCCCGGGCACTGGTCGCGGACAGGGCGAAGGCGACGAGCGCCGCGCCGGCCAGTCCGGCCAAGTGAGTGGTGGTTTTCTTTTTCATGCTTTGACTTGTTTTTCTACGGTTGGGTTTTGTTGCTTACGGTTCTTCTGTGTCCGGGAGGCCGGGTTGTTAGTTTGAGGAGACATGGGAGGTATTGACGGGCGAGAGCGTCGCCAGCTTGCGAGCCAGCGCGGCCCGCTCCGAAGGCATGAGCATTTGCTCGAGCGCCTTGGCTTCCTGGAAAAATTTGCGAGCTTCATCCGGTCGGTCGGCGGCCGCTTCGATCACGCCGGCGTGATAGAAAAGGCGCCCGTCCTTCGTTCCCTCGGCAAGGGCCAGTTGTAAGTTCGACTGGGCTTCCGCGAGGTGACCGTTGGCCAGTTCAGCCCAGGCCAGCGCGTCCCGGGTAAAAATATCCTGCCGCGCTTTTAGTTCTTCTTTCGCCAGGTGCAGAGCCAGATCCAATCTCTCTCCCCGCGAGGCGAGGAAAAGCGCGTAAGTGCGCGGGTCATTCGCCTGGCCGGTCTGGCGCAACTTCTTTTCGACTGCTTCGGCTTCCGCGACTCTCCCTTCCGTGCGAAGGGCATCTGCGAGGGTCCAAAGATTCTCCGGCAACGGGCTCTTCTTCGCGGCGGCTTGCAAAGCAGTCACTGCCTCAGGTTTGTTACCCTGTGCGATCAGAATCCGCCCCTGCTGAAGAAGCGCGGCGGCATATTCAGGCACAAATTGGAGAGCGATCTTACTCGCGCGCAGGGCGAGATCGGGGTGTCCACTTTGTAGCTCGTAAGACGCCAGCCGGGTATAAGCCCAGGCGAGCGGTTCCGGTTCCTTCAAAGTTCCCCCGCTCACTGCGAGCTGCATCGCTTTGACCGCTCCGGGCAGATCACCTTTCAGCCAGCGCATGTAAGCGACTCGGCTGTAAGTCTGGAGGCAGGGTTTGAGGTCGACCATCTTTTGATAGGCCTCGACCGCCTGGTCGAGTTTACCTTGCTCCATGAGCGCGTCGCCTAGGAGGGCATAGTCAAAAACAAACTCCCGCTTCTTGATCAGCTTCTGCGCCACCGACTCGGCCTCCTGGAAACGGTGAAGGGCGTGATAGATGTGGCCACGGAGTAGCTCGACATCGGGATTACCCGGAGTCTTTAGCTCGAGCGCGTCCGCGGATTGCTCGGCTAACTTATAGTAGCCGGGATCACTGCTGACTCGCGCCTTGTTAACGAAGAGCCAGCCAAGTTGTTCGAGTAACTGCGGAAGCTGAGGTGACTTCCGAATCTTCGTTTGCGTCTCAGCAATCTGTTTGTCCACCGGACCGGTGCCGCCCATTGGCGTGAGCACGATCGACAAGGGATCCAAGGGAAGCGCATGCGTCGGTATTGTTACGACTGCTGCCTTTTTCTTCGACTGGGAAAAGCCGAACGCGACGCCTGCGATCAGTGCAGCAATGAGGAATAGATAGAGAAACTTTCGCATGAAAACACCAGGGAGAGGCCATGGTTTTAGTTATCCGCCATGCGCTCGAGGACGGATGCACGAGACGCACTCTTTTTCCGAGAACCTCGTGTTTTACTCGGCGTCTCGCTCCCCCGCGGACGTAACCCCGAGCTACTCGGCATCTTACGCGGCTGCGTTTTCCGATCCGTGCCCGCTCCGCAGGAATGCAGATAGAGCGTGATCGCCAAAACGATTGCAGCGGCAGTGCCTAACCAGCTCGTGTAATCCCACGAAATGTTGGTCTTCGGAATCGCGCTGGCTGCACGAGATCCAAGCGGGATTACGCCGAAGAGCAGCTCGACCACGCATTGCCAAGGCGTGGTCGAGACTCACCCAAAGCCAGGTCATTCGATCGGAATCGTGTGCCTGCGAAAAGCCGATGCGTCTGATTACAGCTTCACCGCGCGCAATCGAAGGGCGTTGGCGATAACCGACACAGAGCTGAAACTCATCGCCGCGCCTGCGATCATCGGGCTGAGCAGCCAGCCGAAGAACGGATAAAGCGCGCCGGCCGCGATCGGGATGCCGAGCGCGTTGTAGATGAACGCGAAGAAGAGATTTTGCCGGATATTGCTCATCATCGCGCGGCTCAGCCGGATCGCTTTCTCGATCCCACGCAGATCGCCTTGCAAGAGCGTGATCCCGGCGCTCTCCATCGCCACATCGGTGCCGGTGCCCATCGCGATCCCGACATCCGCCGCCGCCAGCGCGGGCGCGTCGTTGATTCCGTCGCCCGCCATCGCCACGACCTCGCCCGCTTCGCGCAATTGCCGGACGCGTTCGTTTTTGTATTGCGGCTCGACGCCCGCTTCGATTTCGTCGATCCCGAGTTGGTCGGCCACGGCTCGCGCGGTCCGCTCGTTATCGCCGGTCAGCATGATGACCTTGATCCCGAGCTGATGCAGATGCTCGATCGCCGCAGGGGTAGATTCCTTGATCGGGTCGGCCACCGCGACGATCCCGGCCGCACGTTGGTCGATCGCGACGAAGATCACGGTCTGGCCCTGCTGCTGCAATTTGGCCGCTTGGGCTTCCAGGTTTTCCAAATCGCCGATCCCTTCCTTGCGCAGGAAATCCGGTTTGCCGACCAAGACGCGGCGACCATCCACCTGGCCAGTCACGCCACCGCCCGTGGTCGATTGGAAATCGGTCACCGTGCCCAGTTTCACACCGCGCTCCTTGGCCCCGGCCACAATCGCGGCAGCGAGCGGATGTTCGCTGCTCTGCTCCACCGCCGCAGCCGCGGCCAGGAGTTCTTCTTCCGTCATCGATTCGGCTGGCGAGACGTTCGTTAGGCGAGGACGGCCTTCGGTTAGTGTGCCGGTCTTGTCCACGATCAGCGTCTGCACTTTTTCCATCAGTTCGATCGCTTCCGCTTTCTTGATCAGGACGCCGGCTTGCGCACCGCGCCCGACGCCGACCATGACCGACATCGGCGTAGCCAGCCCGAGCGCGCAGGGACAGGCAATGATCAAGACCGCGACCGCGTTCACGATCGCAAAGGCGAAGCGCGGCTCCGGCCCGACAAACCACCATACGAAAAAAGTGATGACCGCAATCGCCAGCACCGCGGGCACGAACCAGGCCGCCACTTTGTCGGCCAACCCCTGAATCGGCGCGCGACTGCGTTGCGCCTGCGCGACCATCTCAACGATTTGCGAGAGCATGGTGTCGCTCCCGACCCGCTCCGCTTCGATCAAGACGCTGCCCGTTTGATTAACCGTCCCGCCGGTCACCCGATCATCGGTGGATTTCGCGACCGGCATTGGTTCGCCGGTAATCATCGATTCATCGATGCTCGTTTTGCCTTCGATCACGCGACCGTCGACCGGCACCTTTTCACCAGGACGAACCCGCAGCTGATCGCCTTTTTGAATTTCCTCCAGCGAGACATCACGCTCCTCGCCATCGCGCACCAATCGCGCGGTGCTCGGTGCGAGATCGAGCAAGGCGCGGATTGCGCTTCCGGTCCGGCTGCGCGCGCGGCCTTCCAGAACCTGGCCTAACAAGACCAGGACGATGATGATTGCCGCCGCCTCGAAGTAAACGCCGATCCGGCCGTGGGCTTGAAAAGAAGCCGGAAAAATCTGCGGGAAAAGCATCACGACCGCGCTGAACAAATAGGCCGCGCCCACCCCGATCGCGATGAGCGTAAACATATTAAGGGCGCGGTTCACGATCGATTGCCAGCCGCGCTGGAAGAAGGGCCAACCTGCCCAAAGCACCACCGGCGTACTCAGAATGAACTGCGCCCAACGCGAGTAATCGCCCTCCACCCACTCCGGCGCGGAAGGCAGAATGTGCCACATCGCAAGCAGGAAAACCGGCAGGCTAAGGACGGCGCCGATCCAGAGGCGGCGCGTCATGTCGCGCAACTCGGTGTTGTCCTCTTCCCCGCCCCCGACCGCGTTCTTCGGCTCGAGCGTCATCCCACAAATCGGGCAATTGCCGGGATGATCCTGCTCGATCTCCGGATGCATCGGGCAGGTGTATATGGTCTTCGCTGGCCCGCGGAACAACGGATTGCGCTCCAGCGCCATCCCGCACTTTGGGCAGCTCCCGGGCGCGTCGCTCTCGACCCCCTCACACATCGGGCAGAAATATTTGCTCGCCGGTTTACGCTCGGCTGCGGCCTCCGCGGTCTCGTTAGGCGCGTGATGCTCGCCGCCACAGCACGAATGCCCGGGCTTTCCTTCCTCCGCGGGACCGGCGACAAATTTGTCGCGACAATGCGTGGAGCAAAAATAGATCTTCGCGCCCTCGCGCTCGACCACAGCGGCCGCGGTCTCGGGCGTCACGGTCATTCCGCAAATCGGATCGGTGAATGTTTGGTTGCTCATCGTAAAAATCTCCCGAGCGCGGTTTTCAGCTCGGCCAACAATTCCTCTGGCTTCATCGGCTTGGCTTTGGAGTGTTCGCCTTCCGATCCGTGACCGACCACGCAGGAACTGAGATGACTGGTCAAAAGCTCCACCCCGAGCGCATCGAGGGCAGAGCGAACGGCCGAGATTTGGTTGAGGATATCGACGCAGTAGCGGTCCTCTGCGATCATGCGCTGGACGCCGGCGATCTGGCCGCTGATCCGCTTGGCGCGCAGATCAAGTTTGCTTCGGGTGGCAGGGGTCATCGTATATACATATACCCCCTATAGGTATTATGCAAACGACGCTGCGCCTAACGACCGGAAGGCGAGTTCGCGAGGAGCGGAGTGATCTCAGCCTCGAAGGTGGCCTCGTCGGCCGCGCCTCCTCTTTCCCCGACGATCTCACCCTTGCGATTGATGAAGAAGCTGGTCGGGATGGCGGAGAAATCGCCGTAGCTCGCGGCCGTCTTCTGGTCGGCCATGACGACGGGATAGTTGATCCCCATCTTGGTGGCGAAACGCCTCACCATCTCCGCGCCGCCTCGATCCACGGACATTCCGATCACGACCAAACCCTGCGGCGCATAACGTTGTTGCAGCGCGATGAGGTCAGGAATTTCATCGCGGCAGGGCGGGCACCAGGTGGCCCAGAAATTCAGCAGGATCACTTTGCCTTTGTAATCGGATAATTTTACCGGCTTGCCTTCCACGTCCTTCAGTTCCCAATTCGGCGCGGGCCGCGGTTCCTTTTTCTCCGCGCCCAACGCGGTCAGCGGCCAGGCCGAAAAGGCGAGTCCAACGAAAAAAAGAAGTGGGACAATCGATTTCAGTTTCATGATGTTCCTTCGCTGACGCCCGGAGCGTCACGAGTAAGAGACCCTTGCCGGAAAGTTATTTCGTGACTGCCGCCGGGGTGAAATCAGCATCGGTCAATTTTACGTCCTGGTCGATCCGGGCACCGTTCAATTCCGTCACCGTGTTCTTGCGCGGGCCGTGCACGATGAGCCGGCTCGGAATCGGGTTGTGCTTTTCGTCCCGCGAAATCCGATCGGTGTCGATCCGACGGACCAGCTCGCCGGCAGCGGAATATTTCTCGATCCGCAACGGGACGCTGCGAACGGGATCGATCCAGCTGCGCACTTTGCCGTAAATGGAATCGGAGGCGGGCTTCGATTCGAGAATCTGACAGTTCACACCGTTGATCACCTCAGTGCCGACGAGGGCCTGTTTTTTCCAGGCGAAGAAATTCTCCACCGCATCCTGGTAGGCGAGGTCACTGTCGAACAAGCCCTCGCTCATCTCCGAGGCTTTGAGCGCGCGGACGGTGTTCGGCGGCTCGACCAGCGAGCCGCTCGGCGCGCTCCCATTGTCCTGGTGCAGAATGATGGCCTTGCCCTTCTGATCGTTAGGCCAAAGCACCAGGTAAACGATGTCGGTCGCGGTTTTCGTGCGGCGCTGTTTGATCTGGAGCTGGAGCACGCGCTTGCCGCCGGCGTTGTTTCGCACTTCGAGCTGGGTCCGAATGGAAGCGTTCCCCTGTCCGGCGGCGTCCATCTTGGCGGCCAGTTCGTCGGCCGACATGGTCGCCGGCGCGGCGGGTTCCGCGGCGCACAAGACGGGGCCTAACGAGCTGATAAGTCCAAGCATCGCGACCAAAAGAAGTGATTTTTTCATAAGAGGAAATCGATTCGTTAGCCCGCTTGCAGAGCCTGACTCGGCGCCAACCGCGAGCTGCGCCACGCGGGATAAAGTCCGCTCAGCACGCCGACCGCGACCGCGATGAGCACCGAAAGCCCGAGCAGCGGCAACCCGAGATCGGGCTGCAGTAAGCCGCGCAGCGCCGGAGTTTCGCCGAGCAACCGCACGCCGACTGCGCCCAAGGTCACCCCGATGATTCCGCCGAAAAAGCCGAGCAGCGCGGACTCGTAAAGCACCATCCGGATGATCCGTCCACGCGTCCAGCCGACCGCGAGGAGCACGCAAATTTCATGGGTCCGCTCGAAGACGGTCATGAGCATCGTATTCATCACCCCGAGGACGCCGACGAGCACGGCGAGGAGCGACGTGCCCCAGCTCATCGCGCGGACCATGCGAAATCCTTCGCTGTTACTCAAGTGATCCGCCACCGTCACGGCCCGGACCTGCGGGACGCGTTGCTGGATCTGTTCGATCAGCGCCTTCATCTGCTTCTCGTTAGTCCCGGGCGTGACCCGGACGTCGATCGCGTTGATCTGGCTGGGCGTGGCGAGGATTTTTTGCAGGAGCGAGAGCGACATGATAACGGACCCGTCCTCGACCAGCGCGCCGCCTTTCACGATCCCGACGACTTTGAGTTCGCTCGTTTCGATCTGGATCGGGTCGCCGATTTTCTTCTTGAGAATATCCGCCGCGGTCACGCCCAAAACGACGACTTGTTCCTCGCCATTCGCCGGCATTCTGCCGGACAACAACTTCAGATTGCTCCAGGAAAATCCGCCCCACTCGCGGGCCGACAAAATCATCAAATCGGAATCCTCCACGCTCGTTACTTCGACAAGCAGATTACAGGTCGCGGCGATGCCCGGGATTTTGGCGATCTGATCGCGCACGGAAGAGTCGAACGGTTTCGGGGTAAGCGATCCGCCGCGGCTGCTGATCACCATGTCGGTCCCGCGCGCTTTCAATCCGACCTGCCAGCCTTTTTCGAAGCCGCGCGACATCCCGACGAGCGCGACAACGGCGGCGATGCCGATGGAAATTCCGGCCAACGTTAGGCAAGTGCGGACGGGCCGGCGCAGAAGACCGCGGAGAACAACAGTGAAGAAAGTCATGTGGTGGTGGCCCGATTTTTATCCGAAACCACTCGGCCATCCATCATTTGCAGGGTGCGCCCGGCCCGCTCGGCAATGGAAGGATCATGCGTCACCATAATCATGGTGCGGCCTTCCTCGCTTTGCAGCCTAACGATAAGATCAAGGACGATATGCGCGTTCTCGCTGTCGAGGTTGCCGGTCGGTTCATCGGCCAGGAGAAGCGAGGGCCCGTTCGCCAGGCTGCGCGCGATCGCGACTCGCTGGCGTTCGCCGCCGGAGAGTTTGGCCGGGAAATGATCGAGCCGATGCTCGAGGCCGACGAGCCGGAGGAGCTC
>JBDTVP010000072.1:0-12385 GCA_040007175.1 Spartobacteria bacterium | reverse complement strand
CCGCAGCGCTCGCAGCGGCCGCTTCCGGAGTTGAAGGAGAAGGCGCTCGCGGTCAGGCCCTGCGCCATCGCTTCGGGCAGGCCGGCGAAGAGCTCGCGGACCCGGTCGTAAACCCCGAGGTAAAGAATCGGGGTCGAGCGCGGAGTGCGCGAAAGTTGCGCCTGGTCGACCATCACGATTTCGCCGACGCGGTGCGCGCCGGTCACGCTTTTGCAGGCGCCGGCTTCCTCACCCGACTGGCCGCGGGCGCGGAGGAGATTCTGGTAGAGCACTTGGTGAATGAGGGTCGACTTGCCGGAACCGGAAACGCCGGTCACGCAGGTGAAAACGCCTAACGGAATCTCGACATCGACGTTCTTGAGATTGTGCTCGGTCGCGCCTTTGATCTTGAGCGCGTGGGTCGCGCTGCGGCGGGTTTTCGGAATCGGGATGCGCTCGCGGCCGGAAAGGTAGGCGGCGGTGAGCGAGGCGGATTTTGCGGGGGGAGCGGCCAGCATCTCGGGCAGCGTGCCCTGAAAAACCAGTTCGCCGCCGGTCTCGCCGCGGCCGGGGCCGATGTCGAGGAGATGATCGGCGGCGCGGATGATCGCTTCTTCGTGTTCGACCACGAGGAGGGTATTTCCTTTGTCGCGCAAATCGTGCATCACCCTAACGAGCCGGCCAACGTCGCGCGGATGCAGACCGACGCTCGGCTCGTCCATCACGAAGAGGGTATTCACGAGCGAGGCACCGAGGCAGGTGGTGAGATTGACGCGCTGCACTTCGCCGCCGCTCAGGGTGCGGGTCGAGCGGTCGAGGGTGAGATAGTTGACCCCGACCTCGCAGAGATAACGGAGACGGGCGACGATTTCGCCCCGGAGCATGACAGCGGCGGAGTCGTTAGGCGGAAGAGCCAGCGTGGTGAGGAAATCGCGCGCCTGACCGATCGGCAGGGCCGCGAACTCGGGCAAAGTGAAGGCGACATCGTCGCTCGTGACGAGCCGGTAATTCAATGTCTCCGGCTGGAACCGTCCGCCGTGGCATCCCGGGCAGGAGGTGTAGGCACGGTAGCGGCTGAGCAAAACGCGGACGTGCATTTTGTAGGTCTTGCTCTCGAGCCATTTGAAAAATCCCCGAACGCCGTACCAACGATCGTCCTCGTAATCTTCCTCGCTAAATTCGCCCGCGCCTTTCTCGCCGTTGATCACGAAATCCTGATCGCACTTGGGCAATTCCTCGAAAGGCAGGCGAACGTCGATCTCTTCCCGGGCGCAGGCGCGGAGCAGATCCTTCTGCGATGCGCCCATCTCTTCGCCGCGGAAAACGCGGACCGCGCCCTCGGCGATGGAGAGCGAGCGATCGGGGATGGCGCGGTTCAAGTCGATCGCGATGGTGCGGCCGAAGCCGCGACACTCGGGGCACGCGCCTAACGGATTATTGAAGCTGAAAAGTCCAGGCGTGGGCGGACGAATGTCGAGATCGCAGTGCGCGCAATGCCAGCCGGTCGAGAAAGGATGTTCCTCTTTCGTCTCGAGTTCGATGAAGTTGATCCGGTCTTTCCCGAAGCGGAGCGCGGTTTCGACCGACTCGACGAGGCGGGCGCGGTTCTCCTCGGAGATCGTTAGGCGATCCTGAATCACCTGGACGCGCGCGCCGAGACGTAGTTTTTTTGAGTCGCCGTCCGCCCTAACGACTTCGCCGGTGAGCCAGACGCGCAGGTAACCCTGCTCCTGGAGGAAGGCGAAAAAAGCAGCCGGCTCGGTCTTCGGCGGGACCGAAACCCAGAAAGTGATGAGGAGGGTGGAACCCGGACCTTCGGTCGCAGTCGGGCCAAACTTGCTCAGCACTTCATCGGCGATCGATTTCGCGGTTTCGGGCCGAATCTCGCGGCTGCAGCTCGGGCAAAAGGCGCGCGACACCCGCGGCAAGAGGAGCTTCAGGTAATCGTTGATCTCGGTCATCGTCCCGACGGTCGAGCGCGAACTTTTCACCGGGTTCGATTGCTCGATCGCGATCGCGGGCGGGATGCCGCGGATTTCGTCGACCCGCGGTTTGTCCATCCGGTCGAGAAATTGCCGGGTGTAAGGGCTGAACGTCTCGACGTAACGGCGCTGGCCTTCCGCGTAAATCGTGTCGAAGGCGAGGCTCGATTTGCCGCTCCCGCTCGGGCCGGTCACGACGGTTAATTGACCGAGCGGCAGGTCGAGATCGAAACCCTTGAGGTTGTTCTGACGGGCTCCGCGAATCTCGATGCAGCCCGCCGCTGGCGGGTCGATCGGGGCGGTGTCGCGAGGTTTCTTGCCGTTGGTGGAAGCCACCGACGACAATCGTTTCTGGCGACCGAAAGCGCAAACCTGCGGCGCAAAACCGGGCGCGCGCGAGGGAGTTGAGATGCGTTAGCCGGGATGGACGATTCGGGCCAGCTCGCGTTCGAGCGCCGCGCGCGCTTCGGCGTCGTCCTCATGACCCCAGACGGCGAGCTCGAGCATGCGCGCGCCGAGTTCGCGTTTGCCCTCCCAGGCAGCGCGGAGGCGGCCGCGCGCGGTCCAGTCCTCGGCCGCGGCGGAGGCGTTCTCGGCGTAGGAGGAGCGGCCATCCCAGTAGCTGTAGAAAATGTGGAGCGGCCGGCCGTTGTCGTCGAAGCGATAAGCGCGGACCGGGAGTCGAACGCCATTCACGGTGACGAGCTCCGGACTGCTCTCCTGTCGCATCGTTAGGCCGCTGGCCGGCAGGCAAATATCGGGCCGATGATTTTTGACAAAAAGCGCGGCGGTCCGGCCGGGCAGCCAGCGAAAGGAATACATCATCCAGGGCCGGTCGTCGGCCGAGCGCCAGGTGGCGGCGCCTCCTTCGTTCGAACGCAAAAGCTCCTCGGTCGCGGCGGGAATGGGCTCACGGCGAAACGCGGGCTCGCCGGTCGGCCAAGTGACGGTCCACGAGGAACTGCTTGTGTCCTGCGTGGCGGCGGCAGGCGCGTACCAGGCGGCCACGGCGACTTCGGCGAGGACGATCCAAACCAGCAACGCGCTCGAGAGCCAGACTCCGCGGAAAACCGACCGCGCCGGCTTTTTGGAGTGCGCGGCGTTCTCCTCTGCGAGCGGCGGTTTTAACCAGAGGCTCAAACCCCAGAGCGCGAAGAGACAGATAAACAAAATCGTGAAGCCAGCCGGATCGTGCCAGCGATGAATCGCGGGAATGCCGGAAGTCGCGGCCACTTCGCAGAGCAGGAAAGTGCGCCCGATGTTACAGACGAAAGCGATGACCAGCCCGGCCAGAATCAGCACGACCCGCCGCGAGAAACGCATCCGATAGAATTCACCGAGAAAAAGCGCGACCATGAAAGTCGCCTGAAGCGAGCGCACGCCGGTGCAGGCGTCGTCGATCCCAACCTGGCCGGTGCTCAACTCGATCACGTTGCCGTGCTGCACTGCGAGGGTGCCGATGGCGTTGAGAATCTGAATCGTGATCGCGGTATCGGCGCGCATGAGCGATTGGACGACGAGCTGCTCGAGCTGGGCCGGCCAGGGGACCGCGACAAGGAAAAACAAAACCGGAAAAGCAAAATGCCGGAGCCAGGGAGTGCCCCCCGCGAGCTGGAGCGCGCTGAGCGAAACGATCACGACGGCCAGCGCCATCGTCCAACTGAGGAGACGCCAATCAGGATTCGCCACCGCGACGAGGCGGGCGGGCAAGAGGACAGCCGCGGCCAGGATCGCGTCGGTGATCGTTAGGCCAGGAAGACGTGTCGCGGCGGGCGCGGGCCGCTGCCGCCAGCGCTGGGAGAAGAGGTAGGCGGCGAGGAAGGGCACAGTCCAGCCGTAGCCGTACTGCGGATTGAGCGACCACTCGCTTTGCAGTTGGTAAATCAGCTCCAGCCAGAGGAGCAAGAGCGCGCCCGCGGCAAGCGCGAGCGGCCAACGAAAAATCGTCCCGGGCTCAGGCGAACGCGCGGCCGGCACGGGCGCTACCGCGATGGAATGGGACATGCTAATTTCTTAGCAGTTCGCGCGCCTTGACGCCACCCCTGGCCGGCGGGACGACTTTGCAACGATGGCCCGACCTTCCGATCAACCGCTCGAGACCTTGTTACAGAGGACCGAGCGAACCTACGTCAAATTAGTCGTCTTCATCATTCTCGGGCTCTGCATGGTCGTCGCGCTGGTTTGGGGCGGGCACCGCTTTTATGTCGGCTGGCAGGAACACAAGTTGATGCGGCAGGCGCATGTCGCCTTCGACAAGAATGATCTGCGCTGGGCTTCGATGGCGGCGCAGCGCGCGTTCGCGGTCGATCCCACGAGCAGCGATGCCTGCCGGACCTTGGCGGCGATCGCGGAAAAACAGAACAATCCCGAAGCGATCGACTGGCGCCGCCGGGTCGTCGCGCTCAATCCCAACTCAGTCGCGGATCGGGTTGCGCTGGCGGAGAGCGCGCTCCGTCTCCAGCAGCCGGCGATTGCCGCCGAAGCGCTCGCGCCGATTCCTCCGGCGCAACAGGAGGACGCAAACTATCAGGCGACTGCGGCGCATCTTGCCCTAACGAAAAACGATTTCGCGGCGGCGGAGAAACATTTCCGCGCCGCGGTCCGGCTCGCGCCTAACGACCCGGAACGGCAACTGGAACTGGCGGAGTTCCAACTCCGCTCCGGCGAGAGCGCGAAAGGCGCGGAAGGCCGCGCCCTGGCGCAGCGGCTCAAGAGCGATGCCCACGTGCGCCTGAGCGCGCTGCGGGTGTTGATCAATGACGCCGTCCGCTCGCGCGACACCTCCGCCAGCATCGCGCTGGCCAAGGAATTGAGCGCGCTGCCCGATTCGACCTTTAACGACCGGCTGCTTGCCCTCGGGCTGCTCCGCGGGGTGAGAGACCCGGGGTTTTCGGCCGCGCTGACTCGCCTCGAAGAGGAGTCCGCGCAATCGGTCGGGAAAGCCGTCTCGTTGCTCAACTGGATGACCAGCCAGGGCCTGTCCCTGCTCGCGGTCGACTGGAGCAAGCGACTTCCACCGGAGGTGTTGGGCAATCTCCCATTCCGGTTTGCCCTCGCCACCGCCTACATGCAGTTAGGCGATTGGGCGGCGCTGCGCGGAATGTTGCAAGGCAACTCGTGGGGTCGCGCCGAATCGCTTCGGCTCGCGTTCCAGGCCAAAGTCGCCCGCGAGACCGGCGACAACGTCGGGTTTGAAAAAAGCTGGGTGAACGCCGTCGCGCAGACGGGGAACGACATCGGGCAGCTCAACATGCTGCAAAACGTCGCCTTCCAATGGAAGTGGCCGGAGAAAGGCACGGCGGTCCTTTGGATGTTGGTGGAAATCCCGGAGGCACAGCGGGAAGCGTTGCAGAAGCTGTATCTGCATTACGCCGAGGTGCGCGATACGACCGGGCTTTACCGCGCGCTGGTGCGCCTGGTCGCGGTGCTCCCGCACGACCCGGCGGTGCGGAATAATTTCGCCCAAATTTCTCTTCTCGTGAAAGCGGAAATCCAGCGCGCGCTGGGCGTCGCGCGCGAGCTGCACCAATCTCATCCGCAGAATGCCGCCTACGCGTCGACTTACGCTTTCGGGCTTTTCCGCACTGGCGACTTGAAGGGCGCGCTCAAGGTAATGAGCCAGCTCAGGCAGGATCAGGTGAACGATCCTTCTGTGGCTGCGTATTACGGCATCATATTATCCGGCGCCGGACAAACGGAGGAAGCGGCCTATTTCCTCGATCTCGGCGCGACAGCGAAGCTTCTGCCTGAGGAAGAAGAATTGGTCGCGCGGGCCAGGAACGCGCTCGCCCGACAAGAGCCGCCGATCAGGCCGGGGCGGCGCTGAGGTGGTGGAGCTTGCGCACGATGCGGGGAATGATTTCCAACACCTGGTCGAGCTCGGTCTCAGTATTGTAACGACCAAAGGAAAACCGGAGACTGCTGCGGGCGCGCTCATCTTTCAGGTGCATCGCTCGCAGGACGTGGGAGGGCGCGGCCGCTCCGGTCGTGCAGGATGAGCCTAACGAACAACAGACCCCTTCCTGGTCGAGCTTGAGCAGGATGGCCTGGGCGTCGACACCGGTGAAAGCGAGGTTCGAAGTGTTCGGCAGGCGGGCGCCGGGATCGCCGTTGACCAGCACGCTGTCGAGTTCGGCGCAGAGCGTCGTCTCGAAACGATCACGCAAGGCTCGGACCCGGGTATTCTCTTCTTCGAGCGTTGCGACGGCCAGCTCCGCGGCTTTTCCGAGTCCGACAATGGAGGCCACGTTATCCGTCCCGGCGCGGCGCCCGCCTTCCTGTGGACCGCCGACGAGGAGCGGTTGGAAGCGCGTCTTGCGATTGACGTAGAGCGCGCCGACCCCTTTCGCGGCATGGAGTTTGTGCCCGGAGAGCGAGAGGAAATGGACGGGCAATTGAGTGAGATCGATCGGCATTTTGCCGACGGCCTGAACGGCGTCGGTATGAAAAAACACACCTTTGGCACGACAGAGATCAGCGATCTCGGCCAGCGGATAGATGACTCCGGTTTCGTTATTGGCCCACATCACCGAGACGACCGCGGTGTCGGGCCGAATGGCTTGTTCGAGCGCCTGGAGATCGAGGTGACCTTTTTCGTCCACTTCCACCACGGTGACCGCACAACCGCCCCGACCGAGCGCCTCGCAGTAATTCAGGACGGCGTTGTGCTCGACCGCGGTCGTGACGACGTGGCGCCGCTCGGGCGACATCTGGAGCGCAGAATGGAGCGCGGTGTTATCCGACTCCGTCCCGCCGCTGGTGAAAACGACTTCGTTAGGCTCACAACCAAGGAGTGCCGCGACCCGCTCATGCGCCAGATCGGTGGCGGCCTTGACCTCTGCGCCGAAACGATGCGAACCGGACGGATTACCGTAATGCGTGGTCAGAAACGGCATCATTTCTTCGAGCACTTCGGGATCGATCCGGGTGCTGGAATTGTTATCGAGATAGATGATTTCCTTCACAATCGGCAGGTTTCTAATTCTTTGCAGAACCGGTCATTTTTCTTTGCCCTATTCCGGAGGACGCGGCTCGTTCCCCGGATGTTGCGCATGGTAGTGCGTCCAGCGGAAGTATAAATTACGCAGGTAAATCGGCAACGGAAGCGCGGTTTGCAGGACGCCGACGGAATCGTGCCGATAAATCGCGAAGTAGCCGAGGAGCAGAATCGAGCCCAGCGCGCTGCATTCCCAGAAGCCGACCGGGATCACGCTTTTCTTCGCGCGCTCGGAGGCGAGCCATTGGATGACGAAGCGGAGGCCGAAAATGAGACTGCCGGCGAGGCCGACAAATTTCCACGGCGTGAGGGTGATGTGAAAAAGAGAGGCCGCGAAGCTGAAATCGGGAGCATTCATGTCGCCGGAAGGTTCGGCAAAAGTTGGCGGGTGAACAGCTTTTTTCCGACTGGCCGCGCGCACGTGATGGCGATGGCTGTTCAACCGCTCATTCCTCGTTAAGCTCCCTCCGATGGATTCAATCTGGGAGCAGGCCAATCCGCACTTGCGCGAACTCGCGATCTACGAGCCGGGAAAACCGATTGAGGAAGTGGCGCGCGAATCCGGTTTGCAGCCCGACGAAATCATCAAGCTGGCTTCAAACGAAAACCCGCGCGGGCCGTCGCCCGGGGCTCGCGCCGCGATGCAGGAAGCGCTCGGCGCCGCCAATTTTTATCCTGACGGCGGAGGTTATTACCTGCGCGCCGCGCTCGGGAAAAAACTCAACCTCGCGCCCGAGAACTTCGTCCTCGGCAACGGCTCGAATGAGATCATCGAATTCATCGGACACTCATTTCTCCGGCCGGGCGCGGAGATGGTCACTTCCGCAGACGCCTTCATTGCCTACCGGCTGGCCGCCTCCCTGTTTGGCGCCCGAACCGTGGCGGTGGCCGACCGCGACCATCGTTTCGACCTCGACGCCATCCTGGCCGCGATCACTCCGCAGACGCGGGTCGTCTTCATTGCCAACCCGAATAATCCGACCGGCACACTCGTTAGGCAGGATGGGATCGACGCTTTCATGGCTCGGGTGCCGCCGGAGGTCGTGGTCGTTTTCGACGAGGCCTATTTCGAATACCTAGACGCCCCGCCCGACACCCTCAAATTCGTCCGCGAAGGGCGCAACGTCATCGTATTGCGAACTTTTTCCAAGATCCACGCGCTTGCCAATCTGCGGATCGGCTACGGAATGGCGCGGCCGGAATTGATCCAGGTGCTGCAGAAATCGCGCGAGCCTTTCAACACTAACGGGCTGGCCCAGGCCGGCGCGATCGCCGCCCTGGCTGATCCAACGCACCCGGCCGAAACGAAAAAGATGACGGACGAAGGACGGCAATATCTGGAGAGTGAATTCGGTCAAATGAAGCTCCCGTTCGTACCGAGCGTGGCGAATTTCGTCCTCGTCGAGGTGGGCGACGGCAAAGCGATCTTCCAGGCGCTGCTGCAACGCGGGGTGATCGTGCGCGCCCTCAGCGGCTACAATTTTCCGGCTTGGGTGCGGATTTCCGTCGGCACGATGGAGCAGAATCGCAAATGCATCGCGGCACTCCGCGCGGTGCTGGCGGCATGATCCCGGCGGAGACAACGGCGACCATCGCCGCCGTCTCGACGCCGCCCGGGGAAGGCGCCATCGCGCTCGTTAGGCTCTCCGGGCCGGAGGCGATCGCGGTGGCGGATAAAATCTTTCGCGGGAAAGAAAAACCGTCACAGGCCGCTTCTCATTTCCAGCAATTTGGCGAAATCGTTGTCGGCGAGCGCGTCGTCGACCAGGTCATGCTCGCGGTTCATCGCGGGCCTCGGAGTTACACCGGCGAAGACGTGGTCGAGATCAGTTGCCACGGAGGCGTGCTCGTCACCGCGCGTGTCTGGGAAGCGTGTCTCGGGGCCGGCGCGCGTGCGGCGCGGGCCGGGGAATTCACGGAGCGCGCCTTTTTGCACGGGAAACTCGATCTGACCCAGGCCGAGGCGGTGATCGATCTGATCCGCGCGCAAACCGATCTCGGCCTCCGTTCGGCGGCGGAACAACTCGAAGGCCGGCTCGGGGAAAAGATCTCGCGGCTGCGCGAAGAACTGATTTCGCTGGTCGCGCATCTCGAGGCCTACATCGATTTCCCCGAGGAAGACATCGAACCGGATGTGGGCAGCGCGTTCCTGGCGCGACTCGATGCGATCCGCGCCGAGATGGAGGCATTGCTCGCGACCGCGGACCAGGGCCGGATCTTTCGCGAGGGCGTGCGCGTTGTTATTTACGGCGCGACTAACGCGGGCAAGTCGAGCCTGCTCAATCGACTGCTCGGTTTCCCGCGCGCAATCGTGAGCGAAATCCCGGGCACGACCCGCGACACAATCGAGGAAGTGGTGAACCTGCGCGGGATCGCGCTTCGCCTCACGGATACGGCGGGGCTGCGGAGCGAGGCCAGGGATGCGGTTGAGAGTGAAGGCATCGCGCGGACCGAGCGTTCGCTGGCGCACGCTGACCTCATCCTGCATGTGGTCGATGCCAGTGTTCCGAAGCCCGCGCATTTCGGCGCGCGGGCCGGGGAAGTAGCGATCGTGCTCCTATTGAATAAGAGCGATCTGCCGGCGCACAACGACTGGCAGGATTGCGCCGCGCTGCGCATCTCCTGCACCGCAGAAAACGGCCTCGCCGGGCTGGAGGAGGCGATCCTCACCCAGGTGAGCGCACAACGCTGGGACGTTCCGAGCGCGATCGCGATCAATGCGCGCCATCGCGATTGTCTGCGCCGCGCGCTCGCCGCCTGCGACCAGGCCCGGAGCGCTCTGGTCAGCAATCTCGCGCCGGAATTTGTCGCGGTCGATCTGCGCGGCGCACTCCAGGCGGTCGGCGAAGTGATCGGCCACGCCGACATGGAGCAGATTCTCGACGCGCTCTTCGCCACTTTTTGCATCGGCAAATGAAGAGCCTAACGAGCGGCTGGTACGAACAGATCGTGCGGCCTTTGCTTTTCCGGATGGATCCCGAAACGGCGCATCATCTTGCGCTCAACCTCCTGCGCGCGGCCCCGCGGATTCCCGGCGCACTCGCTTTCCTGCGCTCGTTTGCGCCGCCGCCGCGTCCCGAAAAATTTTTCGGGTTGGAATTTCCAAATCCAGTTGGGCTGGCCGCGGGCTTCGACAAAAACGGCGTCGCTCTTCCCGCCTGGGAGGCGCTCGGATTCGGTTTTGTCGAGATCGGGACGGTCACGGCCAAGGCGCAACCGGGCAATCCGCGCCCGCGGATCTTTCGTTACCAAGGTCACGAGGCGTTGATCAACCGGCTTGGTTTCAACAACGACGGCGCCGACGTGATCGGGGAACGGTTACGGCAGCTGCGTCGAAGTTCGTTCCGGCCGACGATCCCGATCGGGGTGAATATCGGCAAGACGAAAAGCACTCCGCTCGAAGAGGCGGCGGCCGATTATCTCTACTCCTTCCAGCGCCTCCATGCGGTAGCGG
This sequence comes from Spartobacteria bacterium, assembly GCA_040007175.1. Lineage (GTDB taxonomy): Bacteria > Verrucomicrobiota > Verrucomicrobiia > Chthoniobacterales > UBA10450 > Palsa-1392. The sequence goes on along the minus strand of JBDTVP010000072.1, from coordinate 1,974 downwards.
ACTACATCGCGCTCAATGTCAGCTCCCCCAACACCCCGGGGCTGCGTTCGCTCCAGGAGAAGGAAGCGCTCATCGATTTGCTCCGGACCGTGACGGGCGAAAACGCTCGCCTCGCTTTGCCTAAGCCGATTCTGCTCAAGATCGCACCAGACCTGACGGACGGAGCGATGGAGCAAATTGTCGCGGCCTGCGAAGAGTTCGGGCTGGCGGGGTTGATCGCGACGAATACGACCCTCAACCACGCCGCGGTGGCGGGAACGGCGGACCAGGCTGGCGGCTTGAGCGGCCGACCTCTCCGAGAACGGTCGACGGCAGTCGTGAGGTTTCTGCGCGCCCGAACGCGACTGCCGATTATCGGGGTGGGCGGGATCAGCGACGTCACGACGGCGCGGGAGAAATCGGAAGCTGGGGCGCAACTGCTTCAGCTCTATACCGGTTTCATTTATTGCGGCCCCTCACTGCTGCGCGCAGTAGTAGGTAGCTAGGCAAACGGCCACCTGTCAAGCGACAGGCGCGCGGTCGATTTGAGCGGAGAAGCAACCCTGGGAACGGTACGATCTCTGCTTATAATTACCATACTAACCATATTATTCGTCATGAGATATTTCTTCCTCAAAGCTTCCTGTGCTCTTTTCCTTGCCTTCGCTTCTCAAGCCTCCGTGGCCCGAGCCGGCAGCATTAATCTCGCTTGGAATCCCAACTCGGAGACGGACCTTGCCGGCTATCGCGTCCTCAGCGGCACTTCCTCCGGCGTCTATAACACCGACACCGATGTCCAAAATACGACGGCCACGACAATCTCGAACCTAACCGCAGGGGTAAAGTACTACTTCATCGTCAAAGCTTACAACAAGTCTGGAGCGATCAGTCTCGCGTCCGCCGAAGTCTCCGGCGTAGTCGCACAGCCAACACCAACACCAACACCAACACCAACACCGACCCCGACGCCAAGCCCAACGGCCACGCCAAGTCCGACAGCCACGCCAAGTCCGACGCCGAGCCCAACGCCGACCGCGACTCCCACCCCAAGTCCGACACCGACCGCGACGCCTACACCCAGTCCAACAGCTACGCCAAGTCCGACGCCGACCGCAACTCCGACTCCTACCGCGACGCCAACGCCAACTCCCACCCCAACCGCTACGCCAAGCCCGACGGCCACGCCCACCCCGACTCCTTCGCCTACACCGCCGCCGCAGTATCTGCTCAACATCTCTACCCGCCTGCACGTGCGGAACGGCGACAGTGTCATGATTGGCGGATTCATCATCTCCGGGGACGTGGCCAAGAGCGTCGTAATACGAGCTCTCGGGCCTTCGCTGACCGCCGCCGGGGTCAAGCGTGTCTTGGCCGACCCCGTGCTGGAACTTTATAATGCTGCGGGCTCACTAGTCGAAGCGAACGATAATTGGAGTTCTGTCCCAGCGGGCACCGTCCCCGATGCATTGAAGCCGGCCTTCCCGGCCGAGGCGGTGATCGCGGCAACCTTATCACCGGGCAGCTACACTGCTGTCGTGCGGGGCGCAGGCGGGACAAACGGCAACGCCCTCGGGGAAATCTACGACCTCGAGCCAGGTAACTCCAGCATCCGTAATATCTCGACTCGGGGCGAAGTCGGCCAGGGCGATGATGTCATGATCGCCGGCTTTATTGTCGCCGGCACATCCCCGGCCAAAGTGGTCTTGCGGGCCATGGGTCCGTCGCTCACTGCGGCGGGATTAACCGGCGCGCTGGCCAATCCGCTCCTGGAATTGCGCGATAGCCATGGCTCCCTCATTTTCCAGAACGACGATTGGCGCAGCACCCAGGCGAAAGCCCTTCTGGCCGCCGGTGTGGCACCGGGGGACGATCGCGAATCCGCCATCATCGCCACGCTGCCGCCGGGCATTTACACCGCGATTGTGCGCGGATCCGGCGGCACAAGCGGGGTCGCGCTGGTGGAAGTCTACGCGCTCGACTAACTAACTCCTCGCG
>JBDTVP010000071.1:0-12425 GCA_040007175.1 Spartobacteria bacterium | reverse complement strand
ACCGGGCTCGTCGCCTCGGGCCACCAGCGTTTTTTAGCCAGGCCGATGCCGTGTTCGCCGGTGATCACGCCGCCCCAGGCGAGCACTTGCTCGAACAACTCGTCGAGCGCCAACTCGACCCGATCGCGCACGGCCGGATCCTCATAATCAGCCGCCATGATGTTGACGTGAATATTGCCATCGCCAGCATGCCCGAAGGTGGCGACAGGAAAACCGTGCCTGACCTGGAGGGCGCCTGCGAACTCGACCAGATCGACCAAACGGCTGCGCGGGACGACGATGTCCTGGTTCAATTTCGTTAGGCCAGTGGCCCGGAGGGAGTTGCTGAATTCCCGGCGCAAGGCCCACAACTTTTCCGACCCCTCTTCGGTCGTGGCGCGAGTCAGCGAATTGGGCTGACGGCTGGTGAGTAATTCCTCGAGGGCGGCCGCTTCGCTACGCACACTTTCCGCTTGGCCATCGAGATCGACGAGCAAGTGCGCGTTTCCTTCCGGGATGATGCCTGCCCCGTGATCGCGCCGCGCGGCTTCGAGCGTGAATTGATCGGCAATCTCGAGCGAGGCCGGAAGAAACCCAGCGGCAAAAATCGCCTGCACCGCAGCCGCGGCCTGCGGCATGGTGGCGAACGAAGCCGAGAGCGTGGCCCGGGCCGGAGGCAAAGGGAGAAGACGCAGGGTGATCTCGGTGACCACGCCTAACAATCCCTCGGAACCGACGAAGAGCGCGATCAAGTCAAAGCCGGTTTTGTTTTTATGAACCCGCCCGCCACTGCGCAGAATTTCCCCGCTCGCCAGCACGACCTCGAGCCCGATGATGTAGTGGCGCGTCACCCCATACTTCAGGCAGCGCGGGCCACCGGCATTTGTGGCGACGTTCCCGCCGATGCTGCAATGATCGAGGCTGGCCGGATCCGGCGGGTAAAATAACTTCTGCGCGCGGACCGCCGCCTGCAGCTCGCCCGTAATTACACCCGGCTCCACGATCGCGATCGCATCGGTAAAATTGATCTCCTTGATCCGGTTCATCCGGGCGAGCGAAAGCGCGATCCCGCCCCGCGACGGCACACACCCGCCGACGTATCCGTAGCCCGCGCCGCGCGCCGTCACGGGAATTTTGCGTTCCGAAGCAAAACGCAGAAGGCGGCTGACCTGCTCCGTGTTTCGCGCCAGCACCACAACATCGGGCGTGTGCTGGGCAAACCATTTGTCAGCGCTGTGAGCGAGCCGGGTCGGCTCATCGGCCGCCACCACATCCTCACCCAGGAGCGAACGCAGATCGGCGGCTAGATTCATCGTTCCACCATAACCGGTGGTTCGATTACTTCCACGCGCGTGCCGACCTCGGCCGCATCGAAGAAATGCTTCGCCATCTTGATCGGCATACGCACGCAACCATGGGACGCCCGATAGCGCGGGACAAACCCAGCGTGCATCCCGTAGCCATCGCGGAAGCGAAGAAAATAGGGCATCGACGCCCCAACGAACCGGGCGCCTTTGGGTCGGTTCGTTCGGTTGCTATCCGCGTCCCGGACGAGCACCGCGCCGGACTGGGCCACGTATTGCCCGTACTCGTTGGAAACGTGATCTGCGTCTTTCTGAGTGACACGGTATTTGCCCGGCGGCGTCTCGAACTCCCTGCGCCCGGAAGAGATGTTGGTCCGACCAACTAACGACTCCCCGCGATAGAAGAAAGCCTGTTGCGTCGTGAGGTTGATAAGGATTTTCGCTTTGCCTTTGCTCGAGGGGTCATCCTCCCAGGAGGCAAAAACCGGATGACGCGAGGCAACCCTGGTCAGAACGGCGCTGGAGCGGTGCGCCCGGACTCCCACGTCGTTAGGCAATTCCGTGCACCCGACGGCGAAGAGGCACAGAGCGAGGGCAAGAAGCGAGAGACGAAGAGACGGGGGGATAGTCATTATTTCGCGATCATAGTGCCAAAGGCTCTTCGCGCGCAAGGCCTCCGGTGCGGTCATTTCCGCTGGCTGTGCCGGGACGCCGGACGAAGTTGCGCCATGCCTGAAAACAAGCTCGCCCTCTGCCCGGCCACGCCCAACTGCGTGTCGAGCGATAGCCCGGAGAAGAGCCACGCCGTCGCGCCGCTGCTTCTGACATCGTTAGGCCTGAACTGCTGGGATCGGATTCGGGAAACAATCCTGAGTTTGCCCCGCACGAAAATCGTTCTGGACCACGAAGACCATCTCCAAGCGGAATGCCGCAGCGCCTGGGCGGGCTTTGTCGATGATCTCGAACTCGAATTTCGCCGCGCGGAAGGAATCGTCGCGGTGCGCTCGGCTTCCCGGACCGGTTACCATGACCTCGGCGTCAATCGGCGCAGGGTCGAGAAACTGCGAGCTCTTCTGCAAAAAAACGGACTCGTCGAAAGCTAACTTGGGGCGATCGCGTCCGGAGCCTGGATCAAATATCCGACGTAACGCAGCGTCTGGATGAGCGCGACGTCAAAGTCCGAATCCACTTTCTTGCGCAGTCGGGTAATAAAAATCTCGACCGTCCGGGTGTCATACTCGTGCTCGCGCTGCCAGATCCGCTCACAGAGTTCCGTGCGTGAAAAGACGCGACCCGGTTCCTGCATCAGCACTTGGAGGACATCAAACTCTCGTGGGGAAAGTGCGATCTCCTTCCCCGCCCGCGAGACGTGGCGATGTTGCACGTCCATTCGCAAATCACCCACCTTGAGCAAGTCGGCCGCCGTCGGCGTCGCCGCGCGGCGCCCAAGCGCGGAGACCCGGGCCAGCAATTCGTTCATCGCAAAAGGCTTCGTCAGGTAGTCATCCGCCCCCGCGTATAATCCTTTCACCTTGTCATCGACGGTGGCGAGCGCGGTAAGAATCAGAATCCGGGCCGGCGAATGTGCGGCCTTAAGACGAGCCAGGACGGTGAGGCCATTCATCCCCGGGAGTGTGAGATCGAGCACAATCAAATCGGGGGGATCGAGCAACGCCGCCTCCAGGCCGTCTGCACCATCGTTCCGCGCCGTGGCCTCGTGCTGCGCGCGTTCTAACTCTCGCGTGATCTGCCGGGCGAGCCCCAAGTCGTCTTCGATCACGAGCACACGCATTGTTTATCTCTAAAATACGCAACGGGGCGCGATCACCAAAAAGAGTTGGTAATTGCAGGTCGAGACTCGGTGGTCTATCGCTTGTTCTCGTGGTCATTCCCCCCCCGACTGCGCCGCGGTTTTTGGGAAGAGGCTCTGGCAATCGCCCGCCCTTCGCGATACATCTGCTCTGCACATGAGTATCGAGCCGATCGTCCAGACCATCAGTTCGGGTCGCGAGCAACGGATGAAGGTTCCCGTCGTGACGGTGGAGAGTTTTTTCCACACCCACGCGAAGAAGTTGCAGTTGAAACTGGAGGGCGGCCGCGTCGGCTTCGAGCGCAAAATCCGCGAGCCGACGATCAACCGCCCCGGCCTTGCCCTGGCCGGATTCTACACCTACTTCGCCCACAAACGGGTGCAGGTCCTGGGCGCGGCCGAACAATCCTACCTCGAAAGCCTAACGAAAACGCAGCAGCAGCAACGCTTCCGCACGCTCTGCGAACAAAAAATTCCCTGCCTCGTTGCCTCGCGCGGTTTTCATCTCGCGCCCGATCTGCTCGCCATCGCCGAGGCCGCCGGAATCGCGGTTTTCCGCACCCCGATGATCACGATGAAGTTCATCAACGCGGCCACGATTGCGCTCGAGCTCGATTTTTCGCCCGTTGTGACAGAGGCCGGCAGTATGGTCGACATCCTGGGTATCGGCGTGCTCATTCGGGGCGCGAGCGGAGTGGGAAAAAGCGAGTGCGTGCTCGGATTGATCGAGCGCGGCCACAGTCTGGTGGCGGACGACGTGGCCCGGATTAAATCCCTCGAAGGCCGCGAGTTGGTGGCGACGGCGCCGGAGCTCACGCGCTACCACATGGAGGTGAGAGGGATCGGGATCATCAATGTGATCTCCGTCTTCGGGATCGGCGCTATCCGGATCGAGAAACGGCTCGACTTAGTGGTGACGTTAAAAGATTGGCAGGAGCTGGAAGAAGTGGATAGAATCGGTCTGGACCGCGAGCTTTACGAAATTCTTAAGATTCAAATTCCTCACATCACCATTCCGGTACGACCGGGACGGGATATCGCGCGATTAATTGAGGTGGCAGCGATGGATCAAAAGCTGAAAGGCCTCGGCGTGAATAGTGCGATGGAATTTAACAGTAAGTTGCTCGGTCTAATGGAGACGCAGAATACCTAATGGGACTACTCAATCGACGCTCGGCACCGGCAACCAACGAAAAAGTGGAGAAGGAGATCACGATCGTGAATCGACTCGGGATGCATGCGCGGCCTGCGGCCATGTTCGTGCGGGTGGCGAGCCGACATCGCTGCGAGATTTGGGTGGCCAAGGAAGGCGAAGAGATCAACGGCAAAAGCATCATGGGTTTGATGATGCTCGCCGCCGGCCAAGGTTCGAAACTGATGGTCCGCGCGGAAGGCCCGGATGCGGCGCAGGCCATCCAGGACATCGAGGAACTTATTCTGTCGCGCTTCAACGAAGAATAGTTGACGTTCCGGTTATTCTTACACCGGAATGAGCGGCGATCGCGGCGACCACCAGGAAAAGCGTTGTCAGGGCGTGCCCGCCTCCCCGGGGATTGGGCACGGACCGATTCATGTCTTCTCGATCGAAGCGGACGACGTCGTGCGCTACCACATCTCCTCCGCACAGATCACGGACGAGATCGCGCGCTTCGAGAATGCACTCATCCAGACGCGGGTGCAGATCCTCGAGATGCAGCAGCAGATCGCGGAAGCAATTGGCGCGAAAGACGCGGGCATCTTCGACGCGCACCTGCTCGTCGTTGAAGACCAGACCTTGATCGACGAAGTCTTGCGTCGCTTGGAAGCGGAGCATTGCAACGTTGAATTCGTTTTCCAGGAAGTCGCGAGCCGTTATGTCGATTCGCTTAGCCGAATTGACGACCCGTACTTGCGCGAGCGCGCGCTCGATATCCAGGACGTCACTCGCCGCGTCATTCGCAACCTGCAAGGCAAGTCGCCGCGGGCGTTCCTTTCCGTGAACGAGCCGCATCTCCTCGTCGCGCACAATCTGACTCCCTCCGACACCGCGACCATGAATCGTGACCAGGTCCGCGGGCTCGCGCTCGATCTTGGCAGCCGGACTTCGCACACCGCGATCATGGCGCGGTCGTTAGGCATCCCCGCCGTCGTCGGCCTGCATGACGCGACTGAATGCCTCGAGACCGGCGCGACGGCGCTGATCGATGGTTACCAGGGGTTGCTTATCGTTAACCCAAGCGAGGAAACGCTGCGGGAGTACGTCGAGATCGAGCGGCAAAAAGGCGCGATCGCCGAGCGCCTACTGCAACTGCGCGAAACCAAATCGACCACCCGCGACGGCCGGCACATCGTGCTCTCGGCCAACATCGAGCTTCCCGACGAAGTGGACGCGGTCCTGGCCAATGGCGCGGAGGGCGTCGGCCTCTACCGGACAGAATTTCTTTACCTGAACCAGAAGACGCTCCCGACGGAAGAGGAGCAGTTCGAGGTCTACCGGACCGTGGCACAACGCCTCGCACCCGACCCGCTGATCATCCGAACGCTCGATCTCGGCGGCGACAAACTCTCCGCAGATATGGAGAGCGGCGACGAACTAAATCCTTTCCTTGGCTGGCGGGCGATTCGCTTTTGCCTCGAGAATCTCGACATTTTCAAGGCGCAACTGCGCGCCATCCTCCGGGCCAGCGCCGGCGGAAATGTGAAGATCATGTTCCCGATGATCTCGGGGCTCGATGAAACGCGACGCGGCTTGCAGCTCCTCGATGAATGCAAAGCGGAGCTGCGCAAAGAAGGCCACGCCTTTCATGACGAACTCGAAGTGGGCGTCATGATCGAGGTTCCGACGGCGGCGATTCTCGCGGATCAGCTCGCGCGCGAAGTGGATTTTTTCAGCATCGGCACGAACGACCTGATCCAATATTCGATGGCGATCGATCGCACGAACGAACGGGTGGCGCATCTCTACGAGCCGAGTCATCCCGCGATCGTGCGCCTGCTCAAGATGGTTTCCGATGCCGCTCATGCACACGATATCTGGGTCGGGGTCTGCGGTGAAATGGCCGGTGAAGTTTTGTTTACGCCTCTCCTCCTCGGCCTCGGGATGGACGAGCTGAGCGCGGGCGCGAGCATCGTGCCGCGGGTTAAAAACGCCGTGCAACGCCTAACGACATCGGAGTGCGAGCAACTGGTCGCGGAGGTGCTGGAATTCGATACGCCAGCCGCGGTCCTGGCTCGCTGCACGGAGATGGCGGAACGAAACTATCCTGATCTGCTCGGCTAAGATCCGCCGCGGTCCGCGCGTGATCGGGAAGTCAAAAAAGAGCGCGCTTGAGAAAACAGCGTCTCAGTCCTCTTCGCCGGTTTCGCCTTCCGACTCCATCTCCGGCTTGATCCCATCCTCTTCCATTTTCCGGAGGACATCGCTCATGTCGTCGACCTCGTCCCAAACTTCCTGGCTGACGTAGATCTGCGCTTTCTGCTGCACCGCCATCGCGATGCAATCGCTCGGGCGGCCGTCGAGCTCGACGATCTTTTTCTGCTGTACCTCGTTCTCCGCGAAAATGATCATGCGCGCATAGTAAGTCGCATTTTTCAAATCATTGATGATGACGCGCTCGACCCGCGCACCCAGCGCGGTCATGAGATGGCCCATCAAATCGTGTGTTAACGGACGTTCCTTGACCGTCGAGCGCATGAACATCGTGATCGCGCTGCCAACGCTTTGGTCAACGTAGATGATGAAGACCTTGTCCATATTCCCGAGGAAGACCGCGCAGCCACCGCTCGTCGGAAGGACCGCACGCACTTGCACCTCGATCACGGTTTTGTTCATCTAAAAAAACCGTATCAGACCGATCTCGAAAAACAAGCGACCGGCCGCGCGCGAGAGCGGATGACGAAGCGGTTTCCGGGCCTCGATTTCCGACCCGTGGAAAGACAATTTTTCGCCGCAATCTGCCGATTGAATTTGCAGGCGCGTGCCCTACAATGCGCCACGATGACAAAAACCGAGTGGGATATCGACGCCGCCATCTCGACTTATAATGTCGAGGGTTGGGGTAGCGGTTATTTTTCGGTCAATCCCGCGGGGAACGTAACCGCGAAACCGCTCAAGGATGCCGGCGGCACGATCGACCTCCTCGAGGTGGTGAACGAAGCGCGCGCGCGCGGCCTCGGTTTTCCGCTCGTCATCCGGTTTCAGGATCTCCTGCGGCATCGCGTTCAGACGGTTAATCGCGCCTTCCAGGCGGCGATGGAGGAGTTCGGTTATCGCAATCGTTATCGCGGAGTTTTCCCGATTAAGGTGAATCAGCTGCGCGAAGTGATCGAAGAGATCGTCGATGCCGGCGCGGAATTTCATTTCGGACTGGAGGCCGGGAGCAAGCCGGAACTAATCGCTGCGCTCGCGATGCACAAGGATCCGGAAAGCCTCATCATCTGCAACGGCTACAAGGATCGCGCCTTCATTCGCACCGCCATGCTCGGGCGTCGCCTCGGAAAATCGGTCATCATCGTGGTCGAAAAACTCGAGGAGCTGGAGCAAACGCTGCGGATCGCGAAGGAAATGGGCGTCGAGCCTTACCTCGGCATCCGGGTGCGGCTGCACAGCAAGGGCGCCGGCAAATGGACCACGAGCGGCGGCGAGAACGCGAAGTTTGGCCTGAGCACAACGAACCTCATCGCCGCGAGCGAGATGCTAAAGGCGCAGGGGCTGGCTCATTGTCTAAAGCTCGTCCATTTCCACGTCGGCTCGCAGGTGCCCGACATCTCCACCATCAAGCGCGCGGTGCGGGAAGCGGCCCGCTACTACGCGAAGCTTTCGAAGCTCGGGCATGAGCTGGGTTATCTCGACGTCGGCGGTGGCCTTGGCGTGGACTACGACGGTTCGCGCACGAGTTACGACAGTTCGACGAATTATTCGCTTCAAGAGTACTGCAACGATGTCGTCTACAACATCATGGAGGTTTGCGACTCCGAGGGCGTCGCCCATCCAGCGATCGTGAGCGAAGGCGGGCGCGCAATCGTGGCTCATCACTCCGTCCTCGTGGTCGAATCTTTCGGTTCGATCGAAAAAGATACGCAGGCGCCGAAAATCGAGCCGAGCGCGGACGACCCGAAACCGTTGCGCGACATCCTCGAGGTGAAAAACAAGCTCAAGCGCGGCAACCGGCTGGAAACGCTGCACGACGCGCAACAGATCAAGGAAGAGACGCAACAGATGTTCAACCTCGGGCTGCTCGATCTCGAGTCGAAAGCGAAGATCGAGGCACTCTACTGGCAATTGGCTCGCCAGATCGTTGCGCTCCATCGCGGATTGAAATACGTGCCGGAGGAAGTGAAGGAATTGGAGACGTCGTTAGGCGACCAATACATATGCAACTTTTCGGTCTTTCAATCGCTCCTCGATCATTGGGCGCTTGGCCAACTTTTCCCGATCATGCCGATCCATCGCCTGACCACGCCACCCGATCGCAACGGCACGCTCGTCGACATCACCTGCGATTCGGACGGCAAGATCAGCAAATTTACCGACCTGCAGGACGTGAAGGACACGCTCCCGCTGCACACGATTATTCCCGGGGAGCTCTATTACCTGGGCGTTTTTCTGGTCGGCGCCTACCAGGACATCATGGGGGATCTGCACAACCTTTTCGGACGCGTGACCGAGGTGCACGTCTTCCTTGATGAAGACGAGGAGTCGGGTTGGTACATCGAGGAAGTGATTGAAGGCAGCACGATCGGCCAGGTTCTGGCCATGACGCAGTGGGACAAGATCGAGCTCATGCGATTGATGAAGATGCAGATCGACGCCGCGATCAAGACCAACCGACTAAAGCCGAACGACGCGATGAAAATTCTCTCCGATTACGAGCGGGGCCTGCAGGGTTACACCTATCTCGCGCTCGAGGGCGCCGCCCTGCCTAACGGCACCCCCGCGCAGCCGCCCGCCTAACGACGAGCAGGCCGCGGGGATCCGAACACTCAGCTCGACTTATTGCAGGTTGTAAACTTCGACCAACGCGACGCCGGTGCCGCCGTCTTTCCCGCGGACCACAGCGGTGTAGCTGCCGGGCGTGAGGGAGCGAATGATGGCGGACTCGAGATCGTTCGTCGGGGCGAGGCCGGTCGACTGAAGGAGTGACTCCTGCGTATCGCGCCAGTTGTCATCGCTCCGAATAAGGGCGCCGTTGCTGTCGTAGAGATCGAGGGTCGGATCGGCCAGCGGATTGGACACACCCGAAGCTGCCAGCGAAGGCCCGATCGCCCTGATGACGACGGTGTCGTTATCGCCGTTTCCGACAATGAAGCCGCCGATCAAGACATCATCACCCGTTTGGACGAGGCCACGGGTGCTGGTATTGCCAAGAGTCGATTGGCTGGCCGAATCCAGATCGTAGGCTTCGACCAGGCCAACGCCAGTGCCGCCACTTTGGCCGCGCAGGATGACGGTGTAGCTGCCGGGGTCAAGAGTAGTAAGGATGGCCGACTCGAGTGGGTCAGTGGGCGCGAAGCCGGACGTCTCGATGTCAGTCTGTTGCGTATCGGTCCAGTTATCGTTGCTCGTGACGAGCACACCGTCCTGATAGAGTTCCAAAACAGGATCCGCCAGCGGGTTTGAGATTCCACTGGTGGCAAGCGAAGGTCCGAGGCCGCGCAGGATGACCTGTTTGGGCGCGATGCCGCTAACGATAAGACCACCAATCAAGACATCGTCGCCGGTGCCGACGGCAAGCCGAGCGGAAAGATTCAGCGACTGCGCCGGCGTCGCGGCGGTGCCGTTCAAGAGATCGAAAGCGGCGGTGGCAATTTGAAAGTGACCGGCGGTCGTCGGATGGATGTCGTCCCAAAAGAGGTATTCATCCGGATCGACACTGCTGTTGCCTTGGGAACTATCGCTGATGTTCACGAAGCCATAGTCCTCCGGGTTCGCCGCGAGGCGATAAAAGAGTCCGTAGATGTCTAACCGGTAGAGCGTGATCGTAATCGATTCGCCGGCCAGCGTTGTGACCGCGAGGTCGAGTTGATCGTTCAGTTGCTGGCGATAATCAGCGGACGCGGCATTGATCTCGGCGGCCTTCGCTGGATCGTCTTTGTAGTTCGGGATGAGGCCGAGCGGGGGAACGTTAGGCGTGAGGATGTAAACCGCGCCGGCGCGGGCCAACTGCTCGACCAGTGCCGCTACGCGCTGGGCAGTGGCGGTCACATTCGTCGCGCTGTCATCCGCAAAAAGATCGTTGCCCCCGCCCCAGACGATGTAGAGGGCAGCCGGGTCGACCGTGTTGGCGGCCAGGTAGTCGTCAACTTGCTTCCCAAGGTTATCGATCGTCACGGTCAGCTCACCGCCAATAAAGGGATCAGGGTTGGAAATGACCGTGACTTCGCGCGTGCCGCTCTCGGTCGTCGCCCCGCCAAAAGCGTAATCAGTGCCACCATCGAGGCTGTTCGTGGCAACGGACAGACTCAGGAAATCGCGCGCCAGCTGTTCGTGCCAGGTGCCGGCGTAGGTGCCGGAGTTTGGGTCGGTGTCGGCGCTGTTGGTGAAACGGCCGTCGCTATAGTTGTAATCGCCGCCGGGAAAGCTGATCGGGGGAAACTGATCTTCGAGCCGATGTCGAATGTTCCCGTCATCGGACAGACTGTCGCCGAAAACGATGACCTGACTGAAAGCAGGCACTTGCGCGGACAGGCTGGAGGCGGAGCAAAGAACCGCTACTGCAGCGAGAAGAAGGCTGAAACGTTGGAAACGAGAAAGGGAATAAATCATAAGAGACTGATGGGTGCGATGCGCCTATCCGCTGCGCATTGAAATGGGAGCCACCCATTCACCAGAATGGGCTGGTCAAACTCCTCCTTTGAAATGATTCGGCGCGGACTGCGCCGCTGGCCTACTTTTTCTTGGCTTCGCCGGGGCGATAATCTTCCTCGGCCGCCTCGAATGCCTTCTCGAGACCGACCATGTCTTCGCCCGGACGGAAGTTATCGAACGCTTCGGATTCCTTCCGGAGCTCTTCCTCAGAGTAGTTCGCGGCCTTGATCGAAAGACCAATGCGGCGCTCGACTTTGTCCACCTTGATGACGCGCGCTTCGACCTCCTGGCCGACCTTGAGTACGTCTTTCACCTTGGCAACGTGGTCTTCGCTCAATTGCGAGATGTGCACGAGACCGTCGATGTCATCCTGCAACTGCACGAAAGCGCCAAAGCTGGCCAGCTTCGTGACTTTGCCGGTAACGAGATCGCCGATCTTGTATTTCGTATCGATTTCTTTCCAAGGATCGTCGCTCAGCTGTTTCAGACCGAGGCTGATGCGCTGGTTGGTCTTGTCGATGTCGATCACTTCCGCTTCAACTTCGTCGTTCTTTTTGAAGACCTCCATTGGGTGGTTGATCTTCCGGGTCCAGCTCAGGTCGGAGACGTGGATCATGCCGTCGATCCCGTCTTCCAACTCCACGAACGCGCCGTAGGCGGTCATGTTACGAATCTGGCCTTTCACGCGGCTGCCGATAGTAAATTTCTTCTCGATCTCATCCCAAGGATTGGCTTCGAGCTGGCGCAGGCCTAACGAGATTTTCTGCTCTTCCTTGTTCACGCCCAGGACGACCGCTTCCACTTCCTGGCCGACGGTTAGGATATCCGACGGGCGCATGATGCGCTTCGTCCAGGAAAGTTCGGAGACGTGAATGAGCCCTTCGACGCCTTCTTCCAATTCCACGAACGCGCCGTAAGGCACGAGGTTGGTGATCTTGCCTTTAACCTTCTTGCCGGCCGGGAAACGCTCTTCGATCTGATCCCAGGGATTTTTCTGGGTCTGCTTTAAGCCTAACGAAACGCGCTCTTTCTCTTTGTTGATGTCGAGCACGAGCACTTCGAGCTCCTGGCCGACCTTGAGCAATTCGCTCGGATGGCCAAGCCGACCCCAGGTCATATCGGTAATGTGGAGCAGACCGTCCATTCCGCCGAGGTCGATGAACGCGCCGAAGTCGGTCAGGTTCTTGACCGCGCCCGAAACGGTGTCGCCGATCTTGACGCCTTCGAGGAATTTCTGGCGCTTCTCGCTCCGCTCCTGCTCGATGAGTTCACGGCGGCTGAGAACGACGTTTTTGCGGTCGTCATTGATTTTGACGATCTTGAAATCGTAGGTGTTGCCGACAAACTGCTGGAGATCGCGCGGCGGGATAATGTCGATCTGCGAGGCGGGCAGGAACGCTTCCACCCCGATGTTAACCATCAATCCGCCCTTCACGACGGATTTCACTTTGCCTTTGATCAACCCGTCGCCGGCAAAGACCTGGGCGATCTTGTTCCAGTTCTGGCGATAGGCGGCTTTCTCCTTCGAGAGAACGACCATGCCTTC
>JBDTVP010000070.1:0-12491 GCA_040007175.1 Spartobacteria bacterium | reverse complement strand
CGGCTTTCGGCCTCGGCCAGCGGCTCGCGCAGGAAAAACGGCCGGAGAAAAAAATAGACACGCCGGAGCGGATTTACGAAATGCTCGGACCCGAAATGCAAGCCCTGCACAAGGAAGCGCTCCGCGTTGTCCTGCTGGACACGCGTTACAACCACCTCCGGATCGAAGAGGTGTCGTTAGGCAGCATCAATGAAAGCATCGCGCACCCACGCGATGTCTTCCGGCCGGCGCTGATCTATTCCGCATATGCGGTGGTGGTGGTGCACAATCATCCCTCGGGCGACCCTTCCCCCAGCCAGGCGGACCATAGCCTAACGAGACGGCTGCGGGAGGCGGCCGAGCTGCTTCAGATCAAATTGCTCGATCATGTCATCATCGGCGCGCCGGCCGAAGGGCGGCTGCCCTATTTCAGCTTCAAGGAAATGGGCGTGCTGTGAAGATTCACCCGACCGCGTTGATCGATCCCAAGGCCCGCCTCGGCGACGGGGTGGAGATCGGTCCGTACAGTTGCATCGGCGCCGAGGTGGAAATTGGCCCGGGCACGATCGTGCACTCCCATGTCGTGCTCGAAGGCACGGTCCGGTTAGGCGCGGAAAACCAGATCGGGCCCGGCGCGATCATCGGCGGGTTTCCGCAGGATTTGAGCTTTCAGCCCGGGACACCGAGCGCGGTTGAAATCGGCGACCGCAACATCATCCGCGAACACGTTACGATACATCGCGGCACCGCGGCCGGTTCCGCGACCACCATCGGGCATGATAATTTCCTCATGGCCGGCGCGCATCTCGGCCACAACTGCGCGGTCGGGAACAAGGTCATTATCGCAAACAACTGCCTTCTCGGCGGACAGGTCGCGGTCGGGGATGGCGCGTTTCTCGGCGGCGGCTGCGTCTTCCATCAATTCATGCGCGTCGGCCGTCTCGCGATTACGCAAGGGACATCGGGTTTCGGGAAAGATCTCCCGCCATTTGTCGCTGGTGCGGGCGTGAACCGGGTCGTCGGGTTGAACGTCGTCGGGCTGCGGCGCGCCGGTTTCGACGCGGAAGAACGCGCGGAGATCAAAGCAGCGTTTGCGTTGCTTTACGAAAGCGGCCTCAACGTCAGCCAGGCGCTCGTCCAGGCGAGGGAGCGGACTTGGCGCGCGCCAGCCCAGGAGTTTTTCGATTTTGTGGCTGGAGCGAAGCGGCGCGGCATTTGCGGCCTGCGGCGCAGGCGCGAGCCGGGCGGCGACGAGTAGTCGTTAGGGCGCGGGCGTCGCGGTCGGCATCGTCGGGTCGTTGTACTTGATGCCGAACTTGGTCACGAGCGCCTTGGCCGCGTCATCCGTCTTGGCAAGTTCGACCAATCCACGGACCAATTTCTCGAGCCCGGTCTGAACCTGTTTCGCCTGATCGACCGCGCGGACCTGCTGCTCCTGTAATTGCTGGGCGCTGCGTTGCGTGTCGATCGCGACCCAAATCTCCCAGGAAAAAACGAAAAGGAGGCTCAAGGCCAGGAGCAGGACCGGACAAAAGCCATGATAGGTCGAGCCGTTCGATTGCAAGTGCGGTTTCTGGTCCATTCGTTAGGGCGAAGGCAAGACCGCCGGCGACGGAGTGAGGTTGTAGCCGTTTTCCTGCAATAGTTGCCGCATCCTGTCATCGCTCTGCGCGGCGGTGGCCATCTCGCGGAGAAGATTGGCGCCGATCTGCTGGCTGAGCGCGCCTTTGTTGATGATCGCCTGTTGCGCCTGGACCGCGGCCTGGAGTTTCCGATTCTGCCGGGCGAACACAATTGTGACCAGACTGAGAAGCAGGCAGGCCACGCCGAGTGTGAGGAGAATAGTGAACTGCCAGCGCTTCATCGGCTGAACGATTAACAGAGGAGCAAACGCAGCGTCAACGCGAAATTAAGCGAAAGCGAGCAGCGCCAGCATGCGCCCGGTGCGCGCTTTCTCGGCGCGATAGGAATAGTAACGGGTCAAATCGCAGGCCGTGCACTGGCCGGAATCGTGCACCTGCTCGACCCCGGCGGCGCGGCTTTGCCTAACGATTTCAGCCGCGAAATCGACCTCATAATGCGGCGGGCGAATGCAGGGACCGAGCTGGACGATGAGATCGCGCGGTTCGCTCCCGAAATGTTCCTGCATCCGCGCGATCGCCTGGCCGACTATCCCTAACTCGGTGCCTTTCTTGCCCGAATGGACGAGGCCGAGAGCGCGCCGGACCGGATCGACCAGGTAAACCGCGCCGCAATCCGCGACGTAGATGCCTAACGAGACGCCCGGCTGGTTCGTGACCACGCCATCCGCCCCCGCAAAGCAGCGATCGCCGGGCGAAGGCTCGGCCAGAACCCCGATCCGTTTTCCGTGCACTTGCTCCGCGGTGATGAAAGGCCCGGCCGATAAGCCAAGCTCCGCGCGGAGGGAACGATGCGCCGCCTCCAGCCGGGCGAGCGCTTCCGTGCGATCAGCCGCGACGTCGAGACCCGGAAGGCGCGCGATAAATCCGTGTCGGACCCCCGCGAGCGCGCTGAGAGCCGGGAACAGTTCGACCGGCGAGCCAGCGGCGGCGGCGGCCATTGCTGGATTTATTTCGACGACGGCTTTTCCGTCCTCGTCTCGGTCGTGGTCGTCATCCGCGTTTTTTTTCCTCGGCGCGCGAGCGGGTCGTCGAAATCGTCGTGGTAAACCGTGTCGGTGGCGGTGACGCGATCGAACTCCGCGAGGTCGGCGTTATAACTAAAGAGTGCGGAGAGCCGGGTCGACTGCGCCTGGGTGAGCGCGACCTGGGCATTCAAGACATCCAATTGCACGCCGGCGCCGACCCCGAGACGGGCGCTCGCGAGCCGGAGCGCTTCGCGGGCCTGATCGACGTTCTTCGATTGGCTGTCGTAGAGTTCGCGGTCCTGCTGAAGGTTGGAATAGGCCTGTTGAATTTCCAATTCCACCTGCCTAACGGAATCGTCGTAGGTGATTTTCGCCTGGCTCAATATGGCGCGGGCCTGCTTCACTTTCCCGACGGTTTCGAGGCCATCGAAAATCGCCCAGCTCCCGGTCACGCCAAAGAACCAGCCCTCGGTCACGTCGCGGAGCCGATCGGAAAATTGCGAGCTCTCAAAGGCATACCCGCCGTTCAAGCTGAGCGTCGGCTGGATCCCGGCAAAGGCGCCGCGGACCTGCTGCACCTGGGTGAGAATGTTCGAGCGCTGTTGTTTCAGGAACGGCCGGCGTTCCTTGCCGAGCGCGATCGCCGTCGTTAGGGGAATATCGCGCTGATGGAATTCCAACTGACCGACGGCCTCCAGGGGCGCACTATTGCCGCGGCGCGGATCGAAATCGAGCCCGATCGTCTTGGCTAACTGGAGCTGCGCGATGCGGAGATTATTGCGCGCCGTGATCAGCGCCGGCTGTTGGTTAACGAGCGCGACTTCCGCCTGCAAAACGCTGAACCGCGGCACCGTCCCGGCCTCGAAACGGTTCTGCTGATCTTTCAACTGGCTCTCGAGCAGACTAACGGACTCCTCCTGGACGCCGATCAACGCCCGGTTCAGGATGACCTGATAGAACTGCTGGCGCACCGTCGTGATCACCTGGTCGATCGTATCGCGCAAGGCGTAAAGGCTCGCATCAGCGGCCGCGCCGGCGCCGCGGATCGCGGGGATGACGGAGCCGTTGTAGAGGAGCTGCGAAGCCGTTAGGCGCAGGTTGTAAGAGTTGTCGGTCAAACCCGAGGAAATGATCTGCGTCGTGGTGCCCGGGGTGGCGGATGGCGCGGGCGTTCCGACCGGTGTGGGAGTGGGCACGACGCCGCCGATCGTGGTCGACGAGAAAGATCCGCTCCCGCCGCGCAGGGCCGGGTCGGTGTAATTAAAAGCCGCCGTCGCATCGAGATGCGGCAAAGCCTGCGAGAGCACTTCGATTTGCACGCCTTTCGTGCGGCGAATTTCCTGGCGCGCGCGGAGGATATCGGGATTGCGCTGGAACGCGGTCTCGATCGCCTGGTGCAAGGTAAAACGCCGGAGCGAGCCGGAAGTTTCGGTCGTCGTTTCGCTGCCCGCGATGGCGCTCGAGGCCAGAGTGAGCAGGCCGAGGACCAGGAGCAGGTCGGGGCGTATGGGGATGGCAAAGCGAGATCTCCGCGCGACAGCGGCGCGGCATTTCCGAGGGTGGTCTACAAAAATAAAGGACATGTGAAATTTTCCGTTTCGTTGTGGCGCTTTCGTCCTGGACGAGACAAAAGCGCAGACTTGGACAAATAAGCGTGCTGCGCAAAGTGCCGGCGGCGCTGAGAAGCGGACCACGTCTCCGCCTCCACAGGATCACGACGCATTATTTTTGGCAGTAATCGTAGATCTTGCTGTAGATCTGCAACCAGGATTTTTGCTCACCCGGTGAGAGGTGCGCCATCATCTTTATCAGGTTACAAACCATCTCCTCACGGATGCGGCGGACGAGCGCCGACCCGCGCGGAGTGATGCAAACCATCACTTTGCGCCGGTCATCCGAGGCGTGGGAACGCATGACATAACCAAGATTTTGCAACCGCGCGACGAGTCCACTGGCCGCCGCGGTGGTGTGTTCCATTTTCCGCGCGATCGCGGACATGGTGAGCACTTCCATGTGATCGAGATAGGTAAGTAGGAAGTACTGCGGGAAGGAAACATTGCCCGGCGCCAGTTCCTTCGAGAGCCGAAGAACAAAGCAGCGCTGCATCTCCATGATGAAGTAGGCGAGACGCTCGGCGTCCACCCGGATTTCATTCGCCCTGTCGGCCTGATAAGCAGTAGCAACTCCCATGTTTTCCCCGCCTAAGCTATTGGGCAGGACTGGAGTGTCAACCGGCCGCCGCGCCGACCGATTGGCCCGTGTGCGAAATCCTTGCACCGCGCGCGGGAAAATGTTTTTCTCTGAGCCCGCGTCCGCGACAGAGGTCGGAAGCGCTTGCAGGAAGAGAGCCTAACAAATGTCGCTGAGTCCAAAATTGAGTTCGGAACAACTCGCGGTCAACCTGGCCGAAATCGCTCCCCGCTACACCGAACAGCAAGCCCTCGTCGAGTCTTCCCGTTGCCTTTTTTGCTTCGATGCGCCCTGCATCACGGCCTGCCCGACCGGCATCGATGTCCCGGCCTTCATCAAGAAAATTATGACGGGCAACGTGACCGGCGCGGCACGCACCATCCTGACGGCCAACATCCTCGGCGCCAGTTGTGCGCGGGTCTGCCCGACCGAGGTCCTCTGCGAAGGCGCCTGCGTCCTGCTTGATCGCGACAGCGACCCGATCAAGATCGGCCGGCTCCAGCGTTACGCGACGGATCATGTTGCCGAACACAAAATCCAAGTCCTGAAACCGACCCCGAAGAGAAACGGCAAACGCGTCGCCGTGATCGGCGGTGGACCGGCCGGGATGGGCTGCGCGGCGGAGTTGGCCCATCTCGGGCACCACGTCGTGATCTTCGAGCGCAAACCTAACGCCGGCGGCCTCAACACCTACGGCATCGCCTATTACAAGATGAAACCGGAGATCAGCCTCGAGGAAGTCGAGCTGGTGAAATCGTTAGGGGTGGAATTTCGTTGCGGAGTGGAAGTGGGGAAAGATGTCACCCGCGCGGAGCTCGATCAGTTCGACGCGATCTTTCTCGGCGTCGGCCTGGGCGAAGGCCATCGCCTGCGGATTCCCGGCGAGGAGCTGCCCGAGGTGGTCGACGCGCTTACTTTCATCGAGCAGATCCATACCGAACCGCTCGACCGCGTCCCAGTTGGCGCGCGCGTCGCGGTCATCGGCTGCGGGAATACTGCGATCGACGCCGCGACGCAGGCGCGGCGGCTGGGCGCGGATAAAGTCGTCGTGATTTATCGACGCGGCGAACTCGACATGTCGGCCTACGCCTTCGAGTACGATCTCGCCAAGCGCGACGGCGCGTCGTTCCTTTTTCATCACGCACCGCTCGAAGTGCTCGGCGCGAGCGGTCATGTCACCGGCCTGCGTCTTGCGCTCACCCGTTTCAACCAGAGCGGCGCCGTCGAGCAAATTGCCGGCTCGGAATTTAACGAGCCCTTCGACATGGTGCTCAAGGCCGTTGGCCAGCAAAAACAGAGCGCGTGGCTGACGCAACTCTTCCCCGAGCTCGAGCTCAAACCTAACGGCACGATGGCGCGCCACCCCGACACGGGCCAGACCAATTTGCCTAACGTCTTTGCCGGGGGCGATTGCGCGAATGGCGGACGCGAAGTGGTCAACGCGGTCGGGGAAGGCAAGAAAGCGGCCCGCGGCATCCACGCATTTTTCGGCAAGCCGCCGGTTGTTGGGCCGATTCAGCCCTCGCGCTGGGGCGTGGCGCACGGCCCTTACGGCTCCGGTTTGGACGCGCCGATTCGCGTGCCGGAATTAGAAGCGAAATACGAGCAACTCTCCCCCGCCTCACATCCTGAACCGGCCACTAGCGCGCTCACCTCAAAAATTCAGTGACCTATTGTGAGTGACGAGCCACCGATGCCATAATCCAACATGAAACTCGTCACTCATCACTGGTCACTGATCACTTCTTCCAATGGCTGATCTATCCAGCAACCTCGCCGGCATCGAATCCCCCAACCCGTTTTGGATCGCCTCCGGCCCGCCCGGCAACACCGCCTACCAGGCGCATCGCGCGTTTGAGGCCGGCTGGGGCGGCGTCGTTTGGAAAACGATCGGCGACCCGATCCGCAACGTCTCCTCGCGCTATTCGTCGATCGATTACGGCAATATGCGGATGGTCGGCCTGAACAACATCGAGCTGATCAGCGACCGCGCGCCCGAGACCAATTTCCGCGAGATTGCCGAGGTCAAAAAACGCTGGCCTCATCATGCCGTCATCGCTTCGATCATGGTCGACACGCGCGAACACTGGCACGACTTCGTTAGGCGCTCGGCCGATTCCGGCGCCGACGGGATCGAGCTGAATTTCGGTTGTCCCCACGGCATGTGCGAACGCGGGATGGGCTCGGCCGTCGGCCAGAATCCCGATGTTGCCCAGACCATCATCGAGTGGGTCATGGAAGTCGCGACCATTCCCGTGATCGCGAAACTGACCCCGAACATCACCGACATCACGGCCGCCGCCCGCGCGGCCCGGCGCGGCGGCGCGAACGCCATCTCGCTCATCAATACGATCAACAGCATCACGCAGGTAAACCTCGACACCTTCGTCCCCGAGCCGTTCGTCGGTGGGCTCAGCTCGCACGGAGGTTATTGCGGGCCCGCGGTGAAACCGATCGCGCTCAACATGCTCCAGTCCTGCGCCTCCGATCCCAAAGTCCGCCTCCCGATTTCCGGCATCGGCGGCATCAGCACCTGGCGCGACGCGGCCGAGTTCATCGCTCTCGGCGCCACCAACGTCCAGGTCTGCACCGCGGTCATGCACTACGGTTTTCGCATCGTGGAAGACATGATAGAAGGCCTGAACGACTACCTCGATCAGAAGGGTTTCGGAAGCCTCGATGAACTCCGCGGCCGCGCCGTCGATACGGTACGGAAATGGGAAACCCTCGATCTCAACTACAAGCGCATCGCCGAGATCGATTATGGCAAATGCATCGGCTGCAATCTTTGCTACATCGCCTGCGAAGACGGCGCCCACCAGGCGATCGCCCTCGCCAATCCGGCCGGCTACGGCCTCGGCCCCGGCCGCGTGCCTAACAAACCTGTCCCTGAGATCAAGGAAGAGGAATGCGTCGGTTGCAATCTCTGTTCGTTAGTCTGCCCGGTCCAGGATTGCATCACGATGGTCAGCGTAGAAACGGGACTGGACCGCCTCGCCTGGGCGGATTATCAGACCCGCCTCGCCGCCGGCGACGCCACTGCCTTTCCTCCGCATCCTTAGGAGAGTGATCAGTGCCAAGTGACAAGTGACCAGTTGAAGAAGGAGAACCGCTTTATGAATAATCCGTCACCCGCTACTCGCCCATCGGCTCTCTCCCCCTGCCCCGTTTTTATCGGCGGCGAATGGAGGGAAATCTCCGGGCTGGAAACTTCGCCGGTTTACAATCCTTCGCGCGGTGAAGTGATTTCCGAAGTCCCGATGTGCGGCGCTGACGTCGTCGATGAGGCGGTCAACGCCGCCGCTGCGGCCTTTCCTGAATGGCGCGACACCCCGCCGGTGGAGCGCGCGCGTTTGTTTTTTCGTTACCGCCAGTTAGTCGAGGAAAACTTCGATCGCATCTGCGAACTGGTTGCGCGCGAGCACGGCAAGACGCTGGCCGAAGCGCGTGGCAGCGCCTACCGCGGGATCGAGAATATCGAATACGCCTGCGGCATTCCGACCCTCCTGATGGGCGACACTCTCGAAAATCTCGCGCGCGGCGTCGACTGCGAGACGATGCATCAGCCGTTAGGCGTGTGCGTCGGCATCACGCCCTTTAATTTCCCCGCGATGGTCCCGATGTGGATGTTCCCGCTCGCCCTCGCCTGCGGCAATACCTTCGTCCTCAAGCCGAGCGAGAAAGTTCCATTGACCGCGAATTACCTGATCGAACTGCTCGATAAAGCAGGCCTCCCCAAAGGCGTGCTCAACGTCGTGCACGGCGGCCGCGCCTGCGTCGACGCGCTCCTTACTCATCCGAAAGTGCGCGCCATTTCCTTCGTTGGATCGTCCCCGGTCGCGAAATACATTTTCGAAACCGGCACCCGCCATGGCAAACGCGTCCAGGCGAATGGTGGCGCTAAAAATTACATCGTCATCATGCCCGACGCCGACGTGCCCCGGACGGTCGAGGCTCTCTCCACGGCTGCCTTTGGCTGCGCCGGCGAACGCTGCATGGCGGGCTCGACCGCGCTCACCGTCGGCGCGGCGGCCGAGCAATTGTTACCCTCGTTAGTCGAGGCGGCCCGCGCCATCAAAGTAGGCCCAACCGATGTGAAAAATCAGCCCGACATGGGCCCGGTCATCACCGCCCAGCATCGCGACCGCGTGCTGAGCCTGGTCGCAGGCGGCGAGCAGGAAGGCGCGAAAATTATTTGCGACGGACGGAGCACCCGGATCGACGACGCGCCTAACGGATTCTTCATCGGCGCGACGATTATCGACCGGGTGCAACACGAGATGACACTGGCGCGCGAGGAGGTTTTTGGCCCGGTCCTCAACGTGATGCGGATGGACGATCTCGACCACGCGATCGCGCTGGCGAACAAGTCCTCCTACGGCAATGGCACCGCCATTTTCACTAACTCGGGGAAAGCCGCGCGCGAATTCAAGCATCGGGTCAAGGCTGGCATGGTCGGGATCAACGTCGGCGTGCCCGCGACGATGGCGATGTTCCCCTTCACCGGCTGGGATGATTCCTTCTATGGCGACCTCCACATCCAGGGCAAAGAGGGCGTGCAATTCTACACCCAGCAAAAAGTGGTAAGCACCCGCTGGTTCGGCGAAGGCGTCGGCGACGTTTGGAAGAAGTGATGGGGAAGTGGCCAGTGACGGGTGAGCAGTGACCAGTAGAAAAAAAGTCACTACAAAGTTCTCATGAACGAAACCCAAAGTTATAAGGATCTGCTCGTTTGGCAGAAAGGAATTGAAATCGCCAAAGCCACTTATGGGCTCACGCGTAGAGTCCCCGCTGAAGAAGGGTTCGGGCTGACTTCGCAGATGCGACGTGCCGCCGTCTCAATTCCGTCGAACATCGCCGAGGGCCAGGCGCGCCATACGACTGGCGAAATCATCCAATTTGTTTCCGACGCTGAAGGCTCCGCCGCGGAGCTGGACACGCAGTTGATTCTTTCGGTCGAGCTCGGTTTCTGTCCGAAAGATGACGTTATCCCTTTTTACGAAACTATCGGTGAGCTCCGGCGCATGTTAAACGCGTTGCGCCGCAAACTCGTCGCGCGCAAACCCTGATCACTGGTCACTCCTCACTTGTCACTCTTCATAAAAAACGGCGAGATTGTTACGCCAACGGACCGCTACGTCGCCGATATCTTTTGCGAGGACGAGACGATTACCGCAATTGGACAGGGCCTCACCGCGCCTAACGATGCCGAGGTGATCGACGCGACTGGGAAGTATGTCTTCCCCGGTTTCATCGATCCGCACGTGCACATTTACCTGCCTTTCATGGGCACGTTTGCGAAAGACACGCACGAGACCGCCAGTCGGGCCGCACTAGTCGGCGGCACCACGACCTTTATTGAAATGGTCTGCCCGAGCTCCACAGAAAAACCGCTCGAGGCCTTCGAGCTTTGGCTTCGCAAAGCCGAGGGTGCGAGCGCCTGCGACTTCAGTTTCCACATGGGCGTGACCCGCTACGACGAGGAGGCGGAGCGCGATTTCCGCGAAATCGTCAGGCGCGGATGCAGCAGCTTCAAAGTCTTCCTCGCCTACAAGGGCGCCTTCGGGGTCAGTGACGAGCAGCTCTACAAAACTTTGCAGCTGGCCAATTCGTTAGGCGTAATCACGACCGCGCATTGCGAGAATGCCGACCTCGTGGCCGAACTGCAGAAGAAGCTCCTGGCCGAGGGCAAGACCGGACCGGAATGGCATTACTGGAGCCGCCCGCCGGTCGTCGAAGCCGAAGGGGTTCATCACCTCATGACTTTTGCCGAAATGACCGGTGCGCATGTCTATATCGTGCACCTCAGTTGCGAGGAATCGCTTCGCGAGGCGACCCGGGGTGCAGAGCGCGGAGTCCATGTCTGGGTCGAAACGCTGATTCAATATCTCCTCCTCGATCGGACCGAAGCGGAGAAGCCGAATTTTGAAGGGATGAAGGCCGTCATGTCGCCGCCGTTACGCGACAAAAAAAATCAGGAAGTGCTTTGGAACGGACTGCGCCAAGGCTTCGTCTCCACGCTCGCGACCGATCACGCGCCCTTCGATTTCACGACGAAAAAAAACATGGGCCGGGACGACTTCACCAAGATCCCTAACGGCATCCCGTCGCTCGAGGACCGGATCAATCTCTACTTCACGCATGGCGTGAAAGCCGGTCGGATCGATCTCCATCAATTCGTCGCCACCGCCAGCACGAACACGGCGAAACTCTTCGGACTCTTTCCGCGCAAAGGCGCGATCCAGTTAGGGAGCGACGCCGACCTTGTCGTTTACGATCCCGATTATCGCGGCAAAATTTCCGCGCAAACGCATCAGATGAATCTCGATTACAACTCCTTTGAAGGATTCGAAATCGAAGGCCGGCCGCATGTCGTCACGGTGCGCGGCAAGGTCGCGGCGCGAGACGGGAAGTTTGTTGGCGAAATCGGGCGCGGGAAATTTCTCCAGCGCGCGCCGAACCATTTCTAACGACACGGCGCGCCTTTTGCGCTTGTCGCTTGCTTCGCGTCTTTCTTTCGCCGAGTGAGCCGTTTAGCGGCCGGTAATTGCATTAGAGGGTATGAAACAATTCTTTGTTCTGCTCGGAATTCTGATGCTGGCCCCCTCATTCACCACGCAAACGAACGCCGCACCGGTGCCGCAACACCGTGAAATCACGGTCTGGATTACAAACCCAACCGGCAGCCTTCTCGGGCGCGGTTATTGCAGCACTTACCTCACGAATATCCGCGCCCGCACGATCGGGCAGGACGGCCCGAAGCTGCGCAACGCGGTGATTTCCCTTGATGGCCTCGGCATGCTGCAAGTGAAAGGCTTCGGGTTGGTCCCGGCCGCGGTGGCGTGGCAATCGAAATTGCCGATGCGCAAAGTGATCAAGCAACAAGCCGAGACTGGCCTGAGCTACGGAGAACTCCTGGTCGCCAATGCACTCGCCAGCGAGAGCGGAGAAAGCTTCGCCGCAGTCGTCGCCCAGAGAGGAAAAACCCGGACTTGGGGAGAACTGGCGACACAACTCCGGGTCAGCCCCGATCTTCTCATCACAAAGGTGAACACCGCAGCGAAGCGGATCGTGGCGGTTGATTTCAAAAGCCGCCGTGGTCCTGGTCGCGCGACCAATCCGGCCATCTCGAGCAATAATCCCCACACGCAGCGCGCCCGTCATCTCTAGAGAAGTTGCGGCCTCGGTCCTTCTGCCTTCCCTGTCACGGGGATCGCGTTCAGAATACGAAGGGTGGCGCCGAATAACCGAGATCCAATAACCAATAACCCGGCGGAGCCCACCACCGGTCTGCTCGCGCGGATGGCGCTCGCGATGACCGCCTGGACCGAGCGCTGGGTGCCCGATGCCTTCATCTTCGCGCTCCTCGCGACGTTGGTCGTGGTCGTCGCGGGCGTCGCGTTCACGCCGTCGAGTCTGCCACAGGTTATCGATGCTTGGGGACACGGTCTCTGGGAGTTGATCCCATTCACTCTCCAGATGGCGTTGATCATCATCACCGGGCACGTGCTCGCGACCTCCCAACCGGTCGGAAGAGTCATTCGCAAGATCGCCGCGTGGCCGACGACACCGCGCAACGCCGTCGCGCTCGTGACTTTCTTCGCGATGGCGAGTTCCTGGTTTAACTGGGGCTTCAGTCTTATCTTCAGCGCCGTCCTCGCGCGCGAAATCGCCCGCCGCGTCGAGGGCGTCGACTATCGCGCGCTCGCCGCGG
>JBDTVP010000069.1:0-12549 GCA_040007175.1 Spartobacteria bacterium | reverse complement strand
GCGGTCATGAAAGCGCTCGGTCCGAAAGTGGCCGGCCGGGCCGATGGCAAAACGCTCAGCCAGGAAGTGCAGAAGCAGCTCGCCTAACGAGGCACCGCGATGCTGAGCGCGATCATCGTCGCCGGCGGAAGCAGCCAACGGATGGGCTTCGACAAGACCTTCGCGTCTCTCGGGGGGAAACCGGCGGTGGCTCATTCGATCGCCGCCTTCGAGCAAACCGATTCGGTCGGCGAAATCATCCTGGTGGGACGCGCGGAACGGCTGAGCGAGCTCGAAGAATTGGTTCGGACGGGGAAGTTCGGCAAAGTCTCGGCCATCATCCCCGGAGGCGCGCGGCGCCAGGATTCGGTTCAGCAGGGATTGGAAGCAGCGGACGACGCGAGCGATTTCATCGCGGTGCACGATGCGGCTCGACCGCTCGTTAGTCCGGACCTGATCGAACGCATCCTGGAATTGGCCCGCGCCCATGGCGGCGCGGCTAGTGCCGCACCGGTTAGCGACACGCTGAAGCGCGCTGACGACGAGCGGATCGTTACCGGCGGAGTCGAGCGCGACCACCTTTTCGCAGTGCAGACGCCGCAGATTTTCCAGGCGGAGCTTTTACGCCGGGCCTACGCCGCAATTTTCGCCGCTGGCCTGGAAGTAACCGACGAGATCTCCGCGGTCGAGCAGGTCGGAGGAAAGGTCGCGCTTTTGCCTAACGAAACGCCCAATTTCAAATTGACTTATCCGGCCGATCTTCGGCTGGCGGAGTTTGTCTTGGGAGAACGGAAGGACACGAGATGAGCGTGCAGGTTTACGGAATCAATCACGTCGCGATCGAAGTGGATGACGTGGCCGCGGCGGTCGCTTTTTACGAAGATGTTTTTCAGCTTGAGAAGATGGAGGAAGGCGAGGGCGACGCCTTTTTCAAAATCGGCGCACACCAGTTTCTGGCCATTTTTGGAGTTACGAAATTGCAGCCGGACCGGGCCCGGCATTTCGGCCTGATTGTGCGCGACGAAGCGCAGTTGAACGAAGTGCGCGAGAAACTGACGAAAAAATACCGGCTCAAGTTGATCGAAGGTTTTCGCTGTGATTTCCACGATCCCTTCGGCAACCGCATCCAGGTCGTCGACCTGCACGACGAGTCGTTAGTCTGGCTTTTGCCCTACCAGGAAGTGCAGAAGGCCGGAATTGAATTTTCAGATTCGAAATGAATCTCTGGTTACCGGCCGCCGGGCGAAGCCCACTGCGCGCCAACTCGCAGGCGATTTATATGGGTCGACTGGCGGCCGCTCTGAGCACGCCGCTCCTGGCGAGAACTCTCCGCTAGATCAGGGACAAAAGATCAGCAGAACGAAGACGGCGAAAAGCAGGAGGTGAATACACCCCTGCAGGACGCTGGTTTTGCCGCCGGCGAAAGTCACGACGCTGACTCCGAGAGTGAGAATAAGGAGCGGAAGATTCCCACCCTGGAGTCCGAGCGAAATCGGGCGACCGGTTACGAATCCGATGGCGAGCACCGCCGGGATGGTCAGGCCGATCGAGGCAAGTACGGAACCGTGCAGGATGTTAACCGAACGTTGCAGACGATTCCGGAGCGCCGCTTGCAGGGCGCTCAAGGCTTCCGGCGCCAGGACCAGCGCAGCCACGATCGCTCCGCCCAAAGCCTGCGGCACGCCGAAACGTTCGATGCCGATATCGAGCGGGACCGCGAATTTTTCTGCCAAAAGGATGACCGCGATCAGGTAAAAAACGAGAAACGCCGCGTGGTAAGCGCCGGAGCGCATCTCGACCGGGTGGTGTTCGGCGTGACTCGCCTCCGCCGTTTCGCTCGATTCCACGAAGAACTGGCTGTGCCGCATTGTTTGGATGAGAAGGAAGATGCCGTAGAGGGCAAGCGAACTGGCCGCGAGGAAAACTTCCTGCACGCGGGACAAGTTCGGGCCGGACATGGAGGTGGTGAAATCGGGCAGAACCAGGCCGAGGACCGAGAGCGCCATGATCGCGTTGAGGTAGGCGTTGGTGCCTTTGAGATTATAGCTCTGCTCGCGATGGCGCAGGCCGCCGAGGAGAAGTGAGAGCCCGATCAAGCCATTGAGCGCAATCATGAGGACGGCAAACATCATGTCCCGCGCGAGGGTAGGATTGTTCGCGCCATGCAGCATGGTGGCGGAGATCATCATGACCTCGATCGTGATGGCGGCGAGGGTGAGGATCAGCGTGCCGTAGGGTTCGCCGCATTTGATCGCCAGGTAATCGGCGTGGCGCACGACCGAAATGGCGGACCAAAGAACGGCCCCGAAAAGCCAGAAAAGAACTACGGAAAGGAGAAATGGAGTGGCCAGACCTTCAGTGAGCCGGTTGCCGGTGGCGTAGAAAATGGCCGCAGTGGCCAGGCCGACGAAGAGCGGATACTCGACACGGATGAAGGCGAGGAAGCCATTTCTCCTCGTGGGCGAATCGGACATGGGCGCGAGCGTAGCGACTGCCGCCGCGCGACGCAATCGTCTGTCACGCTCTTGCTCGGGTTCACCCCCTAACGATGCCGGTTAACCTGATCCAGGGCACGCGGAACAGTCCCGCAATCATCGGTCGGCGAACGAGCGACGCGCCATTTTTTTTTGATTACCTGAGATGTTGGAGAACGAGAGGAAGAAGCGGCCTCACGTCACTCGGTTTAAACACGCGACTCTTGCTGCGACCGGCCAGTGCTGGGAATTCCCGCACCCGCATAAGATCGCCGTTTTTCCAAACCCAGGCCTCCTGATTGTAGGGTCCTACTCGGCGCGGGTCGCTCCAAGTGTGAATGGAGATGAGACGGTCGGAGAGCGCGGAAGCGATGTGCATCGGACCGCTGTCGACGCTGACCGTAAAACGCGCGCGGCGAAGCAGCCAGATGAGTTGCAGGATGCTGGTGTGATTGAGCAAGTTGACGCAATTCTCCGGCACGGGGATGGCACGTTTGCTCCGGCCGACGATGACGACGCGATGCGGCGCGAGGGCGTGACAGAATTCCTCGACTGCGAGGTCGCTGAGTGATTTGCGCCGGCCGCGCGCGAAGGGATGGAGCAGAACGAACGGCTCGTCCTCGTCAAAGCGCGCAATCGTTTCGCCTGTCGGCAGAGGGAACCGGAGCGGGCGCGTAATCGGAGCCCCGAACGCTTCCACGAGAGTGAGGTAACGATCGATGGCGTGGGCCTGGCGATCGACCGGGACCACCTGCTGATAGAAATAACGCGCACCTTCACGGGCATCACTCAGGCCATAGAACTCGCGCGGGTGACTCATCTTTCCGATCAGCGCGCTGCGCAGGAGGCCCTGAAAATCGAGGGCGACATCGGGCCGCAAACGGCCGGTTTCGCGGAGCCACGGGAGTAGATGCCTGGTCATGCCAAAGCCTCCTAATTCGCCGCGCGGAAAAATGTGGACGTGATTCACACTCTTGTTGCCGCGCAGGAGCGGAGCCCATTCGGGATTGATCACCCACGTGATGTCGGCTTCCGGGTAGGCGTCGCGAAGAAGAGCCGCCGCGGGCAAAGTGTGCACGACGTCGCCGAGCGAACTCGGTTTGATAATCAGAATGGAGGAAAGTTCCGATTTCAACTGGACGGCTTTCGAAATCTGAAGTCGGCAAGGTCAGCGTCCGAGCGCGAGCCGGTCGGCGAGACGATCGGGCAATCCGGCCGCGCGGATTTTTTTCTGGGCGGTCTCGAGATCGTATTTCACCCGGCGCTGTTCCACGACGAGCCGGTCGGTGTGGAAAATGCAGTAGGCGGCGCGCCAGTCGCGGTCGCGCGGCTGCCCGATGCTGCCCGGGTTGATGAAGTATTTCTTCCCGGCCGCGAGCACGATTTGCCCGACAGCGATGCGGCGGACATTGTCCTCGCGCACGAACGCGGTCGGCCAATGGGTATGGCCGAAAAAGCAGAGCGTGGTGTGCTGATAAGTGAAGCTGGCGATGGCGTCGAGGTCGTTAAAGACGTAGCCCCATTGCCCCGGCGTATCGAGCGTCGCGTGCACGATCGTGAAGTCGCGCACCTGTCTCGTTAGGCGGAGATCGGCTAGCCACGTTTTATCGTCGGCCGACAGATGTTCGCGGGTCCAGCCGATCGCTTCTTCGGCCAGTTCGTTAAAACCTTCGGTTGAGGCGAGGATCGAAGCTTGCTCGTCGTGATTTCCCTTTACCACCGGGCACTCGAGGTCCTGGATCATCTTGACGCATTCGCTCGGGTTCGCGTTGTAACCGACGACGTCGCCGAGGCAGACGAAATGTGTGCAGGCCTGGGCCCGGGCATCGGCCAGGACTGCCTCGAGGGCTTCGAGGTTGGCGTGAATGTCACTCAGGATCGCAAATCGCATCGGGATATCTTACTGCTCGGCGTCTGGGATTCTCTTATCCAACGGGATATTGAGCTGTTGTTCGAGAAATTTCAGGCGCTTCAGTAGGGTTGGCAGGCGTTCGTGTTCTCCTCGGTCGTAGAGCGCCCGGAGGGCGACATAAGCTTCCCGCTCACGCCCTGCAACATGGGAAAGTTCGTAGGCCGCGAAGCGCTTGTCATATTCCGGCGCATCCGGGAAGGCGGCCGCCTGGGCAAAATAGTGGGCCGCAGCGGCGTGATCCTGGAATTTCTCGCGGTAAAGCCGGCCGAGCGATTCGTAGAGCTGGGGGCGATCAGGATTGTTCTTGATCCCGCGCTCGAGAAAGTTTTTTCCGAGAGCAAAATAGTCGCGCTGGGCCCGGCGGCGCATCGCGTCGTTAGGCAAACTGGGGTCGCGCGAGGCGGCGACGCTGGCGTTCCAGGCCATGTGCCAGGCGGCCATGTCCCAAAACATGAGGGAGCGCGGCTGGAGCGTGGTCGCTTCGCGGAAGAGAAGGAGGACGCGGCCCCATTCCGTTCGTTCCCAGGCCATGTGCGCCTGGATGAATGCGAAGTCCGCGACGAGCGTGCGAAAACCGCTCAAGGCCGCGAGAAATCCGAGTTGCCCGATTTGTTCGCGCAGTTCGAGCCCGAGCTGCGCGGTGTGGAAATAAGCGCTCCGATGTTTCTCCGTCAGCGCGGACTCGATCGGCCAGCGGAACGCGCCGAAAACGAGGAGGAGAAGGGCCACGAGCACGCCGCGAATCATAATTCCTTCCAGTGAAAAACCACCCAGGCGAAGAAAAGATAAATCGACGTGTAAACGCAGCCGAGGATTGCGGTCTGGGCAAAAAGCGCGTTCGGGATCGCGGTGCCGGCGACAATATCGTCGACCAGATTGAAAAGCTGCAGGTCAGGGAAGGCGAGGGCGACGAGAGCGAGAAAAGCCTGCGCGAACCAGCCGCCGCCATGTTCCTGCAGCCAGTAAGCGCGCGCCGTCGCCTGGAGATGGCCGATAAAATAAATGAAAACCATGACCACGATGGTGAAGAGATTCGAGGTGGCGAAGGTGGAAATGAAAAGGGTGAGCGCGGCGAGGAGCGCCGCCTTCAGGTAGATGACAACGATCCCCGGAAGCAGGCTGGCGGTAAAGGCCGAGGCCTGGATGTTGCGCACCGCTTCGTCGATCTGCGCCTGGGGAAGGCCCGCGCTCTGCCGCACCGTCTCCGCCACGAGGGCATGTTCCCTAACGAAAAGCAAGGCGAGGAAAAGCGCGCTCATGGCGAGAATGCCGAGGGCGAGAAGCAGGAGAACGCCGGCCAGTTTGCCGATAAGATATTCGTAACGCGGAACCGGCTTGGCCAGGACGGTGTAAATGGTGCGGTCTTCAACGTCGCGCGGCAGGAGCTGGGCGGTCGCGACGATCGCGAGGAGGGAGGTGAAGATGCTCATCGCGCCTAACGACACGTCTTTCAGGACCTGGAATTCCTGCTGAAAACTGAGCCGCGCCATGAAAACGGAATTGCCGATCAGGAGCAGGGCGAAGAGGAGGAGAAAATAGAAAACCTTTAGGCGGACCAGGCCGGTGAAGGTGTTTCCGGTGAGAGCCGCGATGCGGGCGGGCGAAAAAGAGCGGTGCTTCATTTTTCCCGTTTGGTCGCGTCGAGAAACAAATGCTCGAGCGTTGTCTGGGGCTGGCGTTGGGCGACGAGGTTGGTGGGCGAGTGCTCGAGGAGCGCGGTGATTTGCGCGAGCACTTCTGGGGTGGCGTTTTCCAGGATCAGCTCCGTCTGGTTCTCGACCGCGAGCAGATCTTCCACCCGCCCTTCGCGGACCAAAACGCCCTGCGCGAGGATGCCGACGCGGTCGCAGATTTCCTGGACCTGCGCGAGGAGATGGGATGAAAGCAGAACGGTGATACCGCGCTTTTTGAGATCAAGAATGAGATCACGGATCTCGCGCGAGCCAGCCGGATCGACCCCGGCCGTCGGCTCGTCGAGCACGACCAACCGCGGCTCCTGGACGAGGGCCTGGGCCAGGCCAATGCGTTGCAGCATCCCCTTGGAATAACCGCCGAGGCGCCGATCGCGCGCCTCTTCGAGACCGACGAGCGCGAGCAGTTTATCGGTTCGGGCCCGTAACTTCGCGCCCTGCAGGCCGCAGAGTTTTCCGTAGAACCGGAGCGTCTCTGCGCCGGTCAGGTATTTGTAAAAATAAGGATTCTCCGGGAGGAAACCAACGCCTTCGCGACTCCGCACTTCGCGGCTGTCGCGGCCGAAAATCCGGGTCTGGCCGGCGGTCGGCGCGACCAGGCCGAGGATCATCTTCAGGGTCGTGCTCTTACCCGATCCGTTAGGTCCGAGCAATCCGTAAACCTGCCCGGGCGCCACCTCCAGGTCCAACCCGCGCACCGCGATCAGCTTCGCGCGGCGAAACGGGACGGGGAAAACTTTCGTTAGGCCATGGACTGCGACGGCCGGCTCACTCATGGGAAATTTCAAAGCCGGCCGCGCGCGGCGGCCCGCTCGAGGTGGATTCCGTTTGGTTCCGGATGTGGGCGCGCAATTCACTTTGCCCGATCGCCTCGACGAAGGCCCGGACTTCGCTTTCCTCGCCGCTCGCCTGCAATTCGACTCGGCCATCGGCCAGGTTCCGGACCGAGCCCGTGACGTCGAAACCTTTGGCGATCTGTTTAACGGACCAGCGAAAGCCGACGCCCTGAACGTTGCCTTCAAATAAAATCTGCAGCGAAATCATATCGGATTGTGGCGCAAGACCCCACCTCGCGCGGAGGCGGTCGGCCGGGCCAACATTAGACGCAGCCGCTTGGGTTTGTCACTCTGATCCCGCGTGCCGTTGCTCGATGCGCGCCGCGGCAATTTTCGCGGACAGAATTCTGCCTAACGAGAGACTAGAAACGGAAGTCGGGCGCCGGAGTCGCTTCCGGCAAAGGCTCGGGCGGCGCGATCAATCGCGGGTCATCCGAGTTGAGCTGGAAATCTTCACCCGTCTGGGCGGCAAAGACCGGCGCCGGGGTGGGCGGAGGCGCGAGTTTTTCCGCGACCAGCGCGGTGGAGGCCGGCCGGATATCTTCGCTCGCGACGTAGCCGCTTTCGCCATCCTGCAACTGCACTTTCACGTAACCAAAAGAAGGGCGGATCACTTTCATGATCGAATCCCGCGACAATTGCGTATCAGGCCCGCTGCCCTGTTGCGGACCGTAACGGTAAAAAGGAGTTTGGTTCGCCGCGACGGAATACCAGCCGCCGGTCGTTCCGGAAAGCGCGGGCGCCTTAATCGTAGTGGCGCAGCCCGCCGCGAGCACCGCGCCGGCCAGTAGCGGAAAAAGGGAAGCCGCCTTCATTTATAGCTATAGACGAAGCAGACTCCGGCGGGTTCGCCCTCGTCCACCTGCACCTTGATGAAATACTCGCCGCTATTAATCACAGAGAACCCAGCAGCGGCTTTTGTGCCGGAGTTGTATTTTTCTGTTGTGACCAGCGCTCCGGTTTCATCAAAAACCTCAACTGAAAGCTTTTTCGCCTTCTCCGTCGCACCGGCGGAGAACCAATATTCGTTCCCCGCGTAGAGGTTGACCGCGATCAGCTTGCCCTCTTTCGGGGCGAGCGTTCCGGACCAATGTCCATCGCGCAATTTAAAACCGTCATTCGCGAAGGCGCCGGCCAATTCCAGCGCCACCTGCCGGGCCGCCACTTCCTGGTCGGTCTCGGCGAGGGCCGGTGCGCAAAGAGCGAGCGCGAGTAGCGTCGTCAGGCAAAATCGAATCGGGGTGCGCATCAGGGAGCCTTTTGCTGAATTTCCTGCATCAACTTGTCCACGCTCGTGTTCAGCTTCGTCACTTCGGCGAGGGTGAGATTTTGCCCGAAAGGTTTCGAGACGATCTGCTCGACCGCGATCAACTGGCTGTTCACGCTCTTGACCAGCGGATCGTTCTGCATCGCGGGCGAGATCTGCGCGATCTTCGAGCGGATGAACTCAAGCAGCTTCGGCTGGCGCAGAACCTGGCCGAGTTTCTCGTCGTAGCTTTTCACGATCACGCCGCTCACCACCTGTGTCCCGCGAATCCAGCCGCCGAGACTGACGAGGATGACGAGATCCTGGTCGCGATGCGATTGCATCGAGGCTTTCACTTCGTTCTGAGTCGCCTCCAACTCCTCCTGCAAAGTGCTCCACTCATCGTTCTCGGCGAATTGATTGATGCTGTTCCCGCGCGCCAGAATATTTTCGCTGACCCCGAGTCCCTTGGCCAGTTTGACGATGTCGCCCCCGATGTTTTTGACCTGCTGGGTATCCTGCGCCTCGACCGCGATGAAGCCATCCGCGATGAGGCCGCCGAGATTAAGCGCGATCTGTGCGCGGGTCTTGTAATTCATCGCGATCGGTCCGCGATAACGCGAAGCCCAATCCGGTTTAGCCGGCTTGCCCAAAGCCGCGAAAAGTTCGCCCGGCGTCGGGATGGTAACGGCGTCGGTCTTCACCGCCTGCGTCATCTGGTCGGCCGGCAGCGCTGGGGCGGCGGGCACGTCCGTCGAGGGAGCGGCCAGCACCGCGCCGCCGCTTAGGACGGCCACGATCATTCCCGTAAAGGTCCGCACAAACATGTCGGCAGATTAGCCACGCCGCAGTTCAATGCCAGCCCGAAAATCCAGCGGAGCAGATCAGCTCCTTTTGCGCAGCGCCTCCCGCCCCGTGACGCAGCTACTCGAAAGAGCATTGCGCCGCGCGCAAATCACGGCTAATTCCCTAACGATATGGCGGCGACCAGCATCAGTAAAATTCACGCGCGCGAGATTCTCGATTCGCGCGGCAATCCGACGATCGAAGTGGACGTGCATCTGGAAGGCGGCGGTTTCGGGCGCGCCGCCGTTCCGAGCGGTGCCAGTACCGGCGAGCACGAAGCGTGGGAATTGCGCGATGGCGACCAGCAGCGCTACGGCGGCAAAGGCGTCACCCAGGCCGTCGCGGCAGTGAACGAAACGATCGCGCCGGCCCTGCGCGGCCTCGACGCCCTGGAGCAGGCGAAAGTCGACGAAGAACTGATCGATCTCGACGGCACGCCTAACAAAAAGAAGCTTGGCGCGAACGCCCTCCTCGGAGTTTCGCTCGCCGTCGCCCATGCAGCTGCGGACGCGGAAAAGCTTTCGCTCTTTCGCTATCTCGGCGGGAGCGAGGCCACGGTCTTGCCCGTGCCGATGATGAACATCCTGAACGGCGGCGCGCACTCCGATGCCCCGATCGATTTCCAGGAATTCATGATCATGCCGAAAGGCGCGCCGACCTTTCCAGAAGCGCTCCGCTACGGCGCGGAAGTTTTTCACGCGCTCAAGAAGGTGCTGCACGATCGCGGACTCTCGACCGCGATCGGCGATGAAGGCGGTTTCGCGCCCAATCTCAAGTCGGTCGAGGACGCGCTTGAAGCGATCGCCAGCGCGGTCGAGAAAGCCGGCTACTCGTTAGGCGAGCAGATTTTCATCGCGCTCGACCCGGCTTCGTCCGAGTTTTTCGACAAGGAACAAAACGCCTACGTTTTCAAAAAATCCGATGGTTCGAAGCGGACGGCGGCGGAGTTGGTCGATTATTACGCCTCGCTTTGCGAGCGGTTCCCGATCATTTCGATCGAGGATGGCTGCGCGGAAAACGATTGGGACGGCTGGAAAAAACTGACCGACCGAATCGGTGACAAAGTGCAACTGGTCGGCGACGATCTCTTCGTCACCAACGTCGAATTCTTGCGCAAAGGAATCGAGCTCGGCGTGGCTAATTCGATTCTCGTGAAGGTGAACCAAATCGGCACTCTCACCGAAACTTTCGCCACCATCGACCTCGCGAAACAGAATGACTACAGCGCGGTCATCAGCCATCGCTCCGGCGAGACGGAAGACACGACAATTGCCGACATAGCGGTCGCGACCAACGCAGGCCAAATTAAAACCGGCTCACTTTGCCGGACCGATCGGGTGGCGAAGTACAACCAACTTCTGCGGATCGCGGAGGAATTGGGTGACAAGGCAGTCTACGGAGGTAAGATGCGCTAGTGGACGCCACCGGTTACGGCGATTTTCGCGCCCGACGCGAAGCCACCATCTGGCAGCGGATGAACCACGTTTTGCGCGTGCTTCTCTTTGTCGCCGCATGGCTCCTCATCATCAGTTTTTTTCTGCCCCCTTACAAAAAGCTGAACAAGAATCGGGCCGAGATGGAGCAAATCCAGGCGCAATTGACCGAGGCGAAAACGTTCCTCGCTCGCCAGACCCGTCAAGTCTCGCTCTTGAAATCTGACCCGACCTATCTGGAAACAATCGCGCGCGACAAACTCGATCTGATGAAGGAAGGCGAAACCATCTTTCGTCTCGAATCACGACGGGGCACTCCGCCGTTACCCGCGAAACCGTAGACCGGCGCATCGTTAGGGGGATTGCTTCGGCACCGGCGGAGACGGGCTGAGTTCTTGCTCGATTTTCTTGAGCAGCGCCGTGGCAGGCGCATTCGGGAGCGTCCTCGGGACCTCGCGCAAGAGCGTCAACGCAGCCGCTCTATCGCCCGCTTTGACCAGCGCATCCGCCTGTTCCAGCACGGTGCGCAGAATGTCGCCCGGTTGCGAGTAAAGGGAGCGGGCTCGTTGCAGTTGACTCACGGCGTTGGCGAAATTTCCGTTTTCTTTCTCGATCAACCCGAGGTCTTCCAACATCGGCGCATTCTCCGCGCGGGTGGCCGCCGTCCGGGCCGTCGCCAGGTAGTCGGCTGTTTCCCGGCCGCGGTTTTTCACCGCAAAATCATGATATATCCGCCAGTCGCCCTGTTTCCGAGTCTCGCGTTTCGCATCGAGCCGCAACCAGTTCGCGTAGGGACGATAGAGCGGGTCACCGACCGCGACGTCCATCCAGGAAACGACACGCGTCGACATGTAGGCGCTCTCGGCAAAGGTGAACCCGTGCAGGAGACGATCGTTGAAAATATCGAGGTGCGCGGTCAGTTGCAGGAACGGTTCGTAAACATTGCCTAACGAAGCGACCGCGCCCCGGGCCAGGAGCGGCGCGACCCAGTTTGCGTCGGCCGCGCGCAGCGTGTCTGCGCTGAACGAGTGGATGTGCACCGCCACCGCGCCCCGGGCAAAAGCGAAGCCGGGATCGGTGAACGGTCCGGTCGCGCTCCCTGCGTACCAACCGTAATAAAGCGCGCAATCGTTCATCGGATAACCCGACGGGAAGAGCGCCGACTCGGGGTTGTAAACCACCGGGACCCCGTTCTGGCGCAGGTCCTTAACCGCGCTTTTTAACCACTCGTCGCCCTCGGCCAATCCGCCGGAAGTATGGTTCGCCCCGTCGACGTAGGCGCGACCCCAAAGCCCGGTTTTCTCGGTTGCGACCGCATCCGTGATCATCCGCCTAACGATCGCCGCAGTCGGCGCATCGAGCCGGCAAACGAGCAGGAGAGGGGAGCCCGGTAGATCCGCGATCGCGCGGAAACTCTGGAAGTAGGGATTGGTCGCTGGCCCCGAGATTTGGCGAGTGAAAAACCCGATTGTAGCCAGCTCCGAGTCAACCGCGGCCTGGTTCTGCGTGCCGACCTGGTTATTCTCCGGGCGATCCCCTTCGTAGGCGACGGTGGAACGAATTTTCAGCGGCATCCCGCGGATCAAGGCGACGAAATGAATCCGGCTTGCGCTCACGATTGACTGACCGTCGCTCTTCGTCCGCGTCGTCCACCACTTGCGTTCCGCGAAAACTTTCCGGAGCGGCGTCGCGATGGTCTCGTCGTATTCCTGGCGGCTGATTTCTTCCTCGGTCGAGCAGTCCAGCCCGATCAAGTGATCGTCAGGGATGTGCCGGGCCGCGGCATAAAAGCTGGCGAGGTCGGCGGACTCGGAGGCCGCGCGGTTGTAGACCACGATCGTAGCCTGGGCGAGATCCGCCTTGGCGGCCCGCGCGCGAGCCGCTCCGCCTAACGAAAGGAGGAAAAGCGCGCAGAGGAGGAATTTCATCACGGGAACTCGATTTTCAAACCATCGTAGGCCAGTCCGGTCCGGGGCGGGAGCTCGCTTTCGGCGCTCTGCGGAAGTTCGTGGCAGATATGGGTGAAAAGAGTTCGCGCCGGCTGCACCCGGCTCGCGACCTCGAGCGCCTGGTCGATGCTGAGATGGGTCGGATGCGGTTTGTGCCGGAGGGCGTCGATCACGAGCAATTGC
>JBDTVP010000068.1:0-12574 GCA_040007175.1 Spartobacteria bacterium | reverse complement strand
CCTTGCAGAGCCGCCTCGCGCCTGTTGCCGCCTGCGAATGCCGCTCCGCCGTGCTACCAATCCGTTCCAGCTGCGCACCTCGCCAGGAAAAATACCGACGAACGCAACCCCCGCGTTTATGGTTCGAGCCGAACCTCCATCCGCACCCGCCCGAAAACATGCGCCGTTACCTCGAAATCTACTCGATCATGCTGCGCAACTCGCTCATCCGCGAGATGAGCTTCAAGGCGAATTTCATCCTCTGGATGATCGTGGAGGTGCTCTGGTTTTGCGGTCAGATTTTGTTCTTCAGCATCATCTTCGGGCAGGTCGACCAGATCGGCGATTGGACGAAATGGGAAGTGGTCCTGCTCGTCGGGACGCACCAGATCATCGCGCAGTTGTTCCAGGCATTTTTCTTCGTCAACGTCGCGAACGTGCCAGAGCTGGTCCGAACCGGAAAACTCGACTCGCTCCTGGTGCTGCCGATTGACAGCCAGTTTGCCGTTTCGACGAAACAATTCGGGCTCGATAGCGTGATCAACGCGCTCATCGGCGTCGCGGTCGTGATCTTCTCGCTCAAGCAACTCCATGTCACACCCGGGCCGCTCGCGATTTTCCTCTACCTCGTCGCGCTCGGCTTCGGCGTAGTGATTCACTACTCGATCATGCTCGCGCTCGCCGCGGTTAGCTTCTGGATCGTGCGCGCTCAAGGCCTGGTCTACGGCTATTTCAATTTCCTCAACGTCGCGCGCTACCCCGATGTGATCTTCCCGCAAGTCTTCCGCTGGGTTTTCAGCTGGATCATCCCGGTCATCATCGTGGCCAACATTCCGGCGCGACTTTTGATCAAATCCCTCGGTCAACCAGCCTGGCTGATGTTTCATCTGATCGTCGCCGGAACCATCGCCGCCCTCATCAGCCGACTCTTTTGGCGCTGGGCGCTACGGCATTATTCCAGCGCAAGTTCTTGATCCGCGCAGGGATGTTACTAGGCCGAATTCTCAGCTCCGAAAACGGCCCAAAATCGCTTGCGCCAAAATGTAATTGCCCTTAGTTATGCCTCCCCTTAGTCCGGACGATAGCAAAACTCAGTTCGACTCCCGACTTTTTATGGCCCGTTCAACCAAGAAATCCGCTTCCAAAAAACCCGCCAAGATTGCTGCGCCGAAAAAGGCCGCGGCCCGCAAGGCCCCTGCCGCGAAGAAGGCAGCACCCGCGCGGAAGCCCGTTACAAGCGCCAAGTCTGCCAAAGCCGCTAAACCGGCCAAAGCGAGCAAGCCAGCCAATCCGGCCCGGTCCGCGAATGGCAAGGCGAATCACCTGAGTGAAAAAAATCAGACCCTAACGATCATCGGCAATCACCAGAAGGGCAAAGAGCGCCGGCTCGATCCCTTCACCCGTGGCCAAAGGGAGAAACTTCTCCAGTTGCGCGACGCGATGGTCGATTCGATGGCCGGCGTCGCGCAGGATACGTTGCGCGCTCGCGCCGAGGGCAGTGAAGCCTCCGCCTTTGGAATGCACCAGGCCGATGCGGGGAGCGATGCTTACGATCGCGATTTCGCGCTCAGCCTTTTGTCTCAGGAGCAGGACGCCCTTTACGAAATCGACGAAGCACTCAAGCGGATCGATCTCGGCACCTACGGCAAGTGCGAAATGTCGGGTAAACCGATCATGCACGCGCGGCTCGAAGCGATTCCTTTTGCTCGGTTCACCGTCGAGTGCCAGTCGCAGCTCGAGAAGCAAAACAAGGCTTCGCGCGTGCGGCAATCAGTCACTTCGCTCTTTGGTCTGACCGATGAGGAAGCGCGCGACAGCGACGAAGAAGAGCCGGCAGCAGATACGAAAGAATAACGACCATGGCCCAGGAAATCATTACTCTCGAGTGCACCGAGGCGAAAGCCGCCGGTGCGCCGGTCTCGCGTTATATGACGACGCGGAACAAAAAAAGCCCGCAGACACCGAACCGGTTGGAAAAGAAAAAGTATAATCCGTTCATGAAACGGCATACCCTGCACCGGGAGACCAAGTAATCATGCAACCGAAGACCGCCAAACGCCGTTCCGCTTTTCGCCGCGCTAACCGCACCATGCCCCGTCGCCGCATCGATATTGCGGCCGAGGCGATCGATTACAAGAACCCCGATTTGCTCCGCAAGTTTGTCACCGAAAGCGGCAAGATTTTGCCGCGTCGTGTCACCGGGATGCCGGCGCATATGCACCGCAAGATCACGCGTGAAATCAAGCGTAGCCGGTCGGTGCTTTTGATGAAGTAAGCGCCCTGCGCGCTCTTATCGCCCGCGGAATCCGCGGGATTACTTTCCGTCGTGCGCGTGCGCCGGCGGGCTCGTCGCCTCGATCGCACTGAAGGTCTCGAGAATTTTGTAAGTGTGGTTCGCGTTCTTCGGGACGGACCACGAATCCCCTGTATTCAGAATCAGGGTTTGCCCCTCGAGATGCAGTTCGGCTTTGCCTTTCAGCACGTAGCCAACCGTCTCGTAAGGATGTTTCGAGATCGGCTTCTTGTCGTTCGGTTTCTCATTCTCCCAGAGCCGCATCGCGAGATGCACTCCGGAAGCAAGATACTTCTCTCCCTGCGGACCGAGCGGTGAAAATTCCGAAGTGACTTTGGTGACGCTGGTATCTTTCATCCCTCTTTAATCGGATGCGCCGCAAGCCAAGGCCGTGCTGCTGCCGCCCGTGACGGCCGGACCAGGAGGGATCGATCCGGCCGCGGGTGGGAATTTGAAAAAATCCTGCTACGGCGCGATCCGGTCCGTCACCGTGTCGTTATGCGAGGAGACATGGCTACGCAGCTCAAACCAGCCGCCCTCGTTCTTGTTTGTTTGGGCGACGCTGTTTTTCTCGTTCTCGGCAAATTTCTCCCACGATTCGTAGCGCGCCACGGAAAGGAAATTCCAAGCGCCGCCTTCCAGATGTTGCATCAGGACGTTGCCCACGGACGTGTCGCTCGCGCCATTGGGCGGTTCGCTCAGCATCTTTTCCAAGGCCTCGCGGTGACCGGGCGCGGCGCGATAAGTCGAGACAACGTAGACCGACCCGGCACTCTTCGACGCATCCGCGCCGATTCCCATCGCCTTGGAAAATTCCGCCCACGACGGGCCATTCACGAAGGTGTCGTTATGCGAATCCATCAGAGCCTGCTCTGCCGGTGGCATTGGGGTCGGAGGATTCTCCACCGTCGCTTTCGGACCGATGTGTTCGATCATGACGTAATCCCATTCCTCGCCCTCCTGATGACGGAGAAGAATGCCGTGATCGGGATGAGGCGCATTAGGATCCGGCTTTTTCAGGAACTCGGCCAGCTCAGCTGCTTTGCCGAGCGCCGCCTTGACGAAGAAAACGTGATAAACCTCGGCCCGCTTAGCGGTGGCGGCCGGAGCCATCTTGTCCGGCTTCGCGGCCGGCGACGTTTCCTGCGCCTGGAGCGCGCTTGGAGATATGAGGCCGAGAAGCAGGACGATGAGGAGACGAGTGTAGGA
Source organism: Spartobacteria bacterium (assembly GCA_040007175.1). GTDB lineage: Bacteria > Verrucomicrobiota > Verrucomicrobiia > Chthoniobacterales > UBA10450 > Palsa-1392. The sequence goes on along the minus strand of JBDTVP010000068.1, from coordinate 9,093 downwards.
TTGCATGCGGCCAGCCTGAGCAGCTGCCTTAATAGGGTCAAGTGTTTTCCATTTAACGCTTTAAGATCTGCTGATGGGGAATTCGCTGCCGGGCCGGCTAATTGCCTATCAACTCCGCCAGCGGTCGGTTGTTCACGCTTTGCGCGTCCGCTCGCCCTGCTCAATCAATTTCCAGAACTCCCGCGTCTTCCCGAGCTGGTCGTCTTCCGCCATCGGCAGTTTGCTCCGGAAAAGGAAATCTCGCAGCGTGTTCTTGTGCAGCACGCGATGCACCGTCACGCCCTCCGGGCTGCGCTCGAAGTAGATGCGATAATCTTTCGCCCGGTAACGATGCAGTTTTTTACCCTCCCGTTCGATCACTCCGAAGCGGCTGGTATCGAGCTTGTCGAGGTCTTCCGGCAGGATCTCGAATTCCGCCAGCAAATCGAGCTGCAGCGTTTTGGGCAACGCCGCCATCTCCGCCGCGCTCAATTGGTTAAAGATAATCTGGAACATGGTGCTCGTGCGGATCGGCTCCGCTTCACGAATCTCGCTCTAGAAATACACCCGCCGCACCCGGCTGCCAATCCCCGTGAAAATCTCCCACGCGATCGTGCCCGCGCGCTCCGCCACTTCCGCCGCCAAAATTTCTTCCTCGCCCTGTTGCCCGATGAGGACGACTTCGTCGCCCAGCTTCACCTCTGGCACCGCGCTGACGTCGGCCATCATCAGGTCCATCGTGACGCGTCCAAGCAACGGGCAGCGCCGGCCGCCAATCAGGACCGTGCCGTCGCGATTGGAAATCGAGCGCGGATATCCATCGGCATAACCGGCGCTGATCGTCGCGACCCGCATCGGTTGCGCGGTCACAAAGGTCCGACCGTAACTCACGCTCCGCCCGGCGGGCAGATCGCGCAGGAGAGTCACCCGCGATTTCAGACTCAGGACCGGATGGAGAAATTTCTGCGCCGCGGCCAGCGGCGAACTTCCGTAGAGCATCAAACCGGCGCGCACGAGGTCGAACCGGTGCTGCGCGAAGGCAAGAATCCCGGCGCTCAACAAAACGTGCACTTGATACGAGCCCTGAACCCGCGCGCGCATTTGCCTAACGAGATCGGCAAACTGCGCGAGCTCCGTTTCCGTAAACGCGGCGTCTTCATCCGCGACCGGGAGATGAGTCGAAACGCTGTGCAGAATGAGATCGGGAATTCGCGCGATTTTTTCCAGTTCTGCGACCGCGTCGTCCTGCCAGCAGCCCATCCGTCCCATCCCGGTATCGATCGCCAAATTAATCCCCGCCGGATTGCCGGCAAAGGAGCGGGCTTCTTCCTCAGTCGACACCGTTGCGATAAAGCCGGCGGCATTGATCGCCGCGCGCTCCTCGGGAAGCGCCGGGCCGAGAATCAGGATCGGCCGCGCACACCCGCTGGCGCGCAATTCCTGCGCCTCGTGAAGATTCGCCACCCCGAAAAGATCCGCTGCCTCGCGCAGCGCGTTCGCCACCTCGACCATTCCGTGGCCGTAGCCATTCGCTTTCACCACCGCCATGAGCGCGCTTCCGGGGCCGACCCGCTCGCGCGCGAGCGCCGCGTTCTGACGTAAAGCCGACCGATCAACCTCGGCCCAGCAACGTTCTTTGCCTAACGAATTCATTTTTTGGCGATCGTAATATACGGCTCCCGCAAATAAATCGGCTCGAGGATTTCGTCGAGCTCGCTCTCCGACCGCAAGGCAAGCTCCGCCAGGCGCAAGGCCGAGGGATGCGCCACCGTCACCTCTGCAAATTGCGCCAATGGTTGGCTCGCGATGAAGGGGAGCTGCGCCCAGCTAGCTCGCCAGGTTCGCACCTCGGCCTCCGTCGCGAGCGTCGGTCCCTCGAGACAAGTGCCGTCAGCGACATGGGCGAAGAAATAAGAATTCCGGCGCGCGTCGCCGACCACGAGGTATTCCTTTTTCTCGATCGCGCAGATCGACGGCAAGCCGAGTAACCGCGCCCCCGAGGCCACGCGCAGCCCAAGCGCGGTCGCAATCGCGATGCGCGTGCCAGCATACGAACCCGGCCCGAGACCGACCACGATCAATTCAGGCGGACCATGCGCTTCCTGAAGCGCGCTCAGGTTTTCGAAGAATAAGCCGGAGTCTTTGCGATCCGCCGGGAAGACTTTGAGATCGTGCGCGCCCACGCCGTCGCGAAAAGCGACGCTCCCAATCGACGACGAAAGTTCCAAGGCCAGCACTTTCATTTCGTTTCGTCGGAGATGATCCGCTCGTCTGCCTTGCCGGAGGCGATGCGCAGCGTGCGTGTTCGCGCTGGCAGAATTTCGGGAAAACGGTCGCCCCACTCGAGCACGGTGATCCCGCCCGCCTCGAGATATTCGTCGAACCCGATCTCCGCCAGCTCCGCAGCCTGCTCCAGGCGGTAGAAATCAAAATGAAAGATCGGGAGTCGCCCGCTGCGATACTCGTGCAGGAGGGTGAAGGTCGGGCTGGTCGCCTCCTCGGTGGCGCCGACCGCCGCGAGCAGGCCTTTGACAAAATGCGTTTTGCCCGCGCCGAGATCGCCGACCAGCGCGACCACGTCGTTAGGCGAGAGCGCCCCGGCCCACTCCCGCGCGAAAGCGATCGTCTCGGCCACGCTATTGGAAGTGCACGAAGCCATGGAGAGAGGGATCAGTGACCAGTGACGAGTGACGAGTGAGACGGCCGATCCGGGTGAGCGGGAGGCGCGGGAATTTTCGGCGCCATTTTTTCTCGAGCGCGGGCACGTCGTTAGGGGAAAGGGCGAAAAGTAATTCGTAGTCTTCGCCGTCGTTGAGCGCTGCCTTAATCGAGCAGCCGCGGGTGCGCGGCAGGGCTTTTTGATCAAGCGCGAAACCCACTTTGCTCGCCTGCGCGAGGCGCGGGAGATCGGCCCCGAGTCCGTCGCTTACGTCCATCATCGCGTGGATCTGAAATTGGGCCGTGAGCCAGCGTGCTTCCTCGATCCGCGGGATGAACTTGAGGTGTTTGCCGCGGATCGATCCGCCCAATTTTCCGGTCACGAAAAGCGCGTCGTCGCCTTTCCCACCGGCGCGGGATACCCAACGATCTTTCTCCACCACGCCGCTGGCGCTGATCGAGATGACCGCCGGGCCGGCGATCGCGCTCGTCTCGCCGCCGACGATCGCGACCTCGAAGCGATCGGCGACCCGTTGCAAGCCGCGGTAAATTTCCTTTGCCCAGCGGGCTTCGCGTTCCGGCGGGAGGATCAAGGTGACGAGCGCGAACTGCGGCCGCCCGGCCATGGCGGCGAAATCGCTCAGCACGCGCGCCATCGCCTTCCAGCCGATCGCCGCTGGCTTCTCGTTAGGCTGAAAATGAACCCGCTCGACCACGCAATCCGTTTTCAAGAGGAGCAGCTCATTTTTCCTGGGTCCGGCCAGGACTGCGCAGTCATCCCCCGGGCCGGCGATGACCTCGCGGCGTGTAGGCAGGCGCGCGACCAGTTGCGCGATCAGCCGGTCCTCGCCTAGTTCGCAAAGACGAATCCGTCCTTTGGCGGACTCGCGGAGTTTCATTGCGGGAGCAGATTGGGGAAGGCGAGCGCGCTGAGGGAGAGAAAATTAAAGAGGGCGTGCATCGTCATCGAGACAAGGATCGAGCCGCTCCATTCGTAGGCCAGAGTAAAACAGGCACCGAGGATAAAGAGCGGTCCGAGGCTCGGCAGATGCACGTGGACCGCGGCGAAAAGGAGCGAATTCAAAACCAAACCGAGCCCGCGCCCGAAGTAGCGTTTCAGGACGCCGTAGAGGAAGAAGCGAAAGATAAATTCCTCGGCCAAGGGAGCGATACTAATCGCGAGCACGATGATGAGAATGCGCTGCTGCAACGTTTCGGAGCCGGTAAACATCTCGATGATCTGTTGCTTCGCCGCGCCTTCACCGAGGAGCCAGCGCGAGACGGCGTCCCCAAGAAAGATGAGCGGGTAAGCGGCGAAAAGGAGGACGGCCGCCGTGCTCACGATCCGGCCAAAACCGAGCCGGGAAAATCCGCCTAACGACAGCACGCTGAAGCCGCGCAGGCGCAGGAGCGCCGCTACGATCGAGACGACCGCGAGCGAAAACGCCCCGGTGATGAGCAGGTCACTCGTCCGGAAGGTCGGCTGCTGGATCTTGGAAGCGGCCAGGATGTTGAGCGCGAACCAGCCGACGAGGAGGGCGGCCGCGATCGCTTCCGGAAATCCTAACTGCCGTTCACCGAGGGCGGCGGCGCCGTTCCCCCGCAGCGCGACCTGGCGATAGAGCGAGAGATAGACATACAGGCCGGCGACGACGAGCAGCGTGTTGAGCAGGCTGTTCATGTCGCCCGGCCGCGGCTAGGGAGCGTAGAAGCTGGGCAGAAAATAGGCGCGACCGCTTTGCAGTTGCGGGGTGAGCTGGCCCGGAAGCGTCAGCTCGATTTTCGTGTCGCCGCTCTTGGTCAGCATCCGGAACACGCGACCGAGACTGAAGGGCGCGCCGTATTTCACGATCTTCGCATCGGGGACGCGGCCGAGCTCTTTCGCCTTCGCGTAGGCGTCCTCGATCTGGCCGAGACCGTCGATCAACTTGCTCTCCAGCGCGTCGCGACCCGAGAGAATGCGCCCGTCGGCGATCCCGTTGCGGAGGGCGTCGGCCGGCAGGTTGCGTTCTTTCGCAACGATCCCGAGAAATTTCTCGTAGGTCTTCATCACGAAACTCTGGACGTAGGCACGTTCCTCCTCGGTAATCGGCCGCGCGCCGTTGAGCATGTCTTTGAACTTGCCGCTTTTGAAAACGACCGAGGCGAGCCCGATTTTGTTAAAGAGCTGCTCGTAGTTCAGGGTCTGGATGATCACGCCGATGCTGCCGGTGATGCTGGTCTCGTTCGCCATCAAATATTTTCCACCGCAGGCCACGTAATAGCCGCCCGACGCAGCCAGCGATTCCATGTAAACGACGACCGGTTTCTTCGCCCGCGTCTTCACGACCGCGTTGTAAATCATATCGGACGCGGTTACCTCGCCACCGGGCGAATCGATTTCGAGCACGACCGCGCGCACGTTTTTGTCGTCGCGCGCCTGTTCTAGCTGCCAGCGTAGATCGTCCACCATCGTTTCGCCGACGTTGCCATTGAGGCTCGAGCTGATGATTCCGCGCAGACTGATGACGGCGACTTTGCTCGCGTCCCCGCGCGCGCCCCGCTCAACGATCATTTCCCGGAAACGCGGCCGGAATTCCACGTCGCTGCCGGTTCCCTCCAGGCGCTTAAACGCCATCGTCGCGAGGACGAAATTCACCAGCACGCTGGCGCAGAGCGCGACAAAGAGAAAGATGCTGAGACAGCCCAGTTTTCGGTTCGCCATAGCCGGACTGAATTCGCCGAAGAAGCGCGGGCGCACAAGCGCTTATTCGGGCGAAACGTCCGGTCCGCGAGGCTGGCAGGGAAGTTGCTCTGAGTAATGGTAATTATGACACCGATGAATCCTAGCGGGCATCTCTCGCACAGCGAAGCGGCCGTCCGGCCTCGTCCCAAGAACCGCGCGAAAGCTCCGAAGCGCCGGCCCAAGAACGCGGTCACGGTCGACGGCGAACCCGTACGGCCCGCCGTCGGGACGCTTTCCCGGACCAAGACTTTACTCCTCGCAGCTCTGAAAGTGTGGGAGCTGAAAAACGGGATTCGCGAATAACGATGTCGGGGCGGCCGTGTTGGCCGCAAAAACTGTGATGCTCAGCGGCTGGCCTCGATCGAACCGGAATTGCAGCGCCGCGCGGCAATGGCTACGTTGACCCGCACGGCGCCCATAGCTCAGCCGGATAGAGCATCGGATTTCTAATCCGACGGTCGGAGGTTCGAGTCCTCCTGGGCGCGCATTCACGCGCCCAGATTCGCATCACGATTGACGGACCCACTTCCGCTCGTGCTCGAGCAGCCATTTCTTCCGCCAGAGCCCGCCGCCGTAGCCGCAGAGCGTGCCGTCGGCCCGGATAACGCGATGACACGGGATGATCAGGCAAAGCATGTTTGTGCCGTTCGCGCGCCCGACCGCACGGCGCGCGCCGGCGTTCCCGAGCTGGTCCGCCATCCATGAATACGAGCGCGTTTCCGCGACTGGGATCGAACGCAGGACTTCCCAGGCTCGCATCTGGAATTCGGAGCCGATCGGAGCCAGCGGGACAGTAAACTCGAGGGCTTTTCCCGAGAAATAACCCGCCATTTCCTTTCGGATCTGATCAAGATAACGATGCTCGCCCGGGACGATATTCGTCCGGAGCCGCTTGCGCAGGAGGCCGATCTCGCGTTCCAAGGCGCGCCGTTCGGCAAATTCCAGAAGCCGCAATCCTTCGTCATCCGCGACTGCGATCATCGCGCCTAACGGCGTCTCGATCCGCTGGGCGAAGAGGCCGGCACATTCCTTCGCCTGGCTTGGGGGCGCACCGAAAATGCGCGTGAACGCTTCCCGGAAACCGCTCGGCGAATCAAATCCACTTTCATTTTGTGCCGCATCGACTCGGCTGCCTTTGCGGACTTCGCGCAGGGCCAACCCCATCCGACGCGCGCGATGATAGGCCTGGAAGGTCATGCCGTAATGACGCTGGAATTGTCGCCGCGCGGTGGACGGATCGATTTTCATTTCCGACAGCTCTTTATCCGTTAGGCGACCGCCGGGCGCGCGCTCCACTTCGGCGCGCAAACGCTCGACCAGTTTCGGCGGACGCTGTTCCGGGTCCATCGGCTGGCAGCGCAGGCAGGGACGGTAACCGCCGAGCAGCGCTTCGCTCGGGGTAGCGAAAAAGTCGACGTTTTGCCGGGCCGGTTTTTTCGCCGGGCAGGTGGGACGACAAAAGATTCCGGTCGTGCGCACCCCGACGAAGAAAATGCCTTCGAAACTGGCGTCGCGCCCGACCAGGGCCGCATACATCGTGTCGTTAGGCGGAAGAAGTTCCATCGCTTTCATATCCGTTCGATCCAAAAAGTGTAGCAGCCGCGGTCCGCACTTCGCGCCTGGAGAAAGTCAGTCTCCGGATTCTCGAGCAGTTTTTCAATGATCGTTTCGGGCTCGGTCCCGTTTGCCACTTCCGCGGCGATCATGTTCTGTCCCCGGTCATAGGCACGAATCACTCGGCCCTTTTGAAAGGCCGACGGGAATTCAGCCGTCGTCGGGTAGCGTTCGCAAGGTGCGGCGTGAACGAAGATCGGACCCGTCTCGGAGTAAGGGCGTCCGGGCGGAATCGAAGCGTAAGGGAACAATACAACCTTTTCGCCCGGCTGAGCCCAACGCAGACAATGGCGACACGGATACCCGTGCGGCGAATCGGCGGTCACGATCACGTGATCGGGTGCGCCATGGTGAGCACAAACGCGGGCCGCTTCCGCCACTTCCGTAGCGAGCGGCACGATGCGGTATTTGGAAGTCTTCATGCCTCAGGTTAACCACACGGCGACCGAGCCCGCATCGGCGGAATTCAGGCAGGGAATTCGGGCCTGCTGAACAGGAGCACGCGAAGGTCGTTAGGCCAATCGATCCGTCAGTGCAGCCTGGTTACGTAGAGAAACCCCGCTCGGAACGAGCGCCTCGCTCCCTACCAGCGATGAAAAGCAGGATGACCTTCGCGCACCGCGACAAACGTCCCGCGGCAGGTCGCGCAGGCTTTCCCGCCGGCGGTTAATGTCCCTTCGATCGTGGCGCGGTCGGCGGTTGACTCCACCACTTTGGCGGAGAGTTGAATCGTGCCGTCGGTCGGCGTGGGGCGGAGCAACTTGATCGCGTAATCCGCCGTCACCGTGCAGGGGGGATGATCATCGCCGGCCTGCCGCATGAGATGATGCGCCGCGGTCCAGTTACAGTGGCAATCGAGCAACGTGCCGATGATCCCGCCGTTCAAAACGCCGGGAAACGCTTCGTATTTCGGTTCCGGTTTCCATTCCGCCACCACTGCGTCGCCCTCGGGAAAACTGCGGATGCGCAGGCCTTCCGCGTTTGACGGTCCGCAACCCCAACAGGCATTGTTAGGCGCGTATTTCTCCTGGAGTGATGGTTCGTTAGGCATGATTTTGCAAGCTGGCAAAGCGACGGCGGTTACAGACCTCCGCTACGGGATCAGGCGCCGTTGGAAGCTCCCGCCTTGTAGGGCCGCGCGGCCGGTCCGGTATAAAGCGAGCGCGGGCGAATGAGGCGATTGTGATCGTGTTGCTCGACCACATGCGCGCACCAACCCGCGATGCGCGAGGCGGCAAAGATCGGCGTGTTCAATTGCGGCGGAAACTCCAGCATGGTGAAGACCGGCGCGGCGTAGAGATCAACATTCGCGCAGAGCTTCTTCTCCCGCTCCATCGTCGCCTCGAGCTTCTCGCAAATCGGCACCCATTGCTCTTTCCCGACCCGTTTCCCGAGGTCGCGCCCGATCTCGCGCATGATCGGCACCCGCGAGTCGCCACTCTTGTAAACGCGATGACCGAAGCCCATGATCTTGGCCTTCTTCGCGAGCGCGTCCATCATCCAGCCCTCGGCACGGTCGGCGGATTTGATGTCGTCGAGCATCCGCATCGACTCTTCGTTTGCGCCGCCGTGGAGCGGGCCCTTCAAAGTCCCACAGGCGCTCGTGACCGCGGCATACATGTCGGCCAGCGTCGCCGCCGTGACGCGCGCGGCGAAGGTCGAGGCGTTGAATTCGTGATCGGCGTAAAGGATGAAGATCGTGTCCATCATCCGGATCTTCCAATCCTGCGGCACTTCGCCGCTCAGCTTGTAAAACAGATTTCCCGCCAGGGTTAGTTCGGGTCGTTCCGGAAGCGGATTTTCTCCCTGCTGAATGCGATAACCGTCGGCGATGAGGGTCGATACCTTGGCGATGAGGCGAATCGCTTTGCGGATGTTCGCGTCGTGCGAGTGATCGTTCAGATCGGGATCGAAAGGCGCGAGCATCGAGACGCCGGTCCGGAGCATATCCATCGGATGCGTGTTCTTCGGCATGAGCCGAAGCATCTCGAGCACTTCCTTGGGCAACGAACGTTCCGCGCCGAGCGCCTGGGAAAATTCCTGGCGCTGCGCGACGGTCGGAAGTTCGCCGTTCAGGAGGAGATAAGCGACTTCCTCGAAGTTCGCTTTCTCGGCCA
>JBDTVP010000067.1:0-12666 GCA_040007175.1 Spartobacteria bacterium | reverse complement strand
ACGTCGCACCAGAGCTTGGCCGGGCGGAGCGGCTCGTTCGATTCGTCGAGCGCGACCAAGCCGTGCTGTTGCCCGCTCACCCCGACCGCTTTGATCTCGCTGCACCGCTTCCCGATTTTCTCGAGACATTCCTCGACCGTGGCTTCGGCAGCGTCGATCCAAGTCGCCGGATCCTGTTCCATATGTCCCGGAGGCAGCCCTTCGATCGTGCCGTAATTGCTCTGCGCAAGCGCGAGGACTTCGCCCGATTCGATATCGAGGACGAGCGCTTTGGTGCTTTTGGTGCCGCTATCGATTCCGAGACAAAGCATGTGAAGTGGACCGGGGAAGTGCGCCGAATTTGAATTTAAGCGTCGTTGGGCGCAATAAGATAGCGATGATCAAAAAGCTTTTGCACACACGGTATCGGGTCAACGACCTGGAAAAGACAGTTTCATTCTATCGCGACGTTCTCGGTCTGGAGGAAGTGCGACGGCACACTTCCGGCCGCGGCTCGCAGTTGGTTTTCCTGAAAGCGCCCGGCAGCGAAGAGGAGATCGAGCTTTGCAAATTCGACGAAAGCGGCCCGGTCACGGTCGGCCCTGACCTCACCCACCTCGCGTTTGAGGTGGATAACATCGAGGAATTCGCCAAACAAACGGCCGCCAAGGGGTATCCGCTTTCCGACGGACCGCATCCGAACGGCAAGGGTGGCGCGATTGCATTCATTGACGCGCCGGAAGGTTACGAGGTCGAGTTGATCCAGCGCGGCAGCGATCGTTAGGGTCGCGCCGTAGTCCGTTTCTTGCTATTATCACGCCTATGATTCGCCGAGCCATTTCGCAGATCGCCTATCCGGCGACCATCGCGTTGGCTTTGCTCTGCGTGGCCGCTTCCAAACCCCGGCCGCAGGAAGTTCGGCGCGCTACCGCGGTCGCCGACGAGGAAGAGCTGGCCGTTGCCTACCAAACGCGTGACTTCGATTCCGAGCTCGGTCTCGCCCCCAAGACGCGGGCCGTTTCCGTCCTGGTCGAGGATGCGCGGACCGGCGAGGTGCTCTACGAAAAGAATGCCGACGCCCGGCGCGCCGCCGCCAGCACACAGAAACTGCTGACCGCCTTGATCGTGGCCGAGGATGGTTTCCTCGATCAAAAGGTCACGGTGCAAAAGGTCGACACCTTGGCCGAGCCAGTGCGCCTGAACATCAAGACGGGCGAAAGTTACCAGCGGATCGACCTGCTCCGGGCTTTGCTGGTCAAAAGCCCTAACGACGTGGCGCGCTGCCTGGCGCGGGACAACGCCGGGTCGATCGATTTGTTCGCCGATAAGATGAACGCCAAGGCGCGGCGTCTCGGTGCCGTCCATTCCAATTTTGTGAACCCGAACGGGCTCCCGATTCCCGATCAATACTCAACCGCGCGCGACCTCGCGATCATCGCGCGCGCCGCCTACGCGAATCCGACGATTCGCTCGATCGTTCGCCTGCCGCAGCTCGTCTTTCGCTTTGCCAACGGCCGCACCCGCGAATTGCAGAACACGAACAAGGTTCTGAAAAGTCTCCCATACTGCAACGGAATGAAGACCGGCTACACGGAAGCGGCGGGCCATTGCCTGATCGCGAGCGGCACCATCCCCGGGCGCGATGTCATCGTCGTGGTGCTCGGCGACAGCAAAGCCGGCGTCTGGCAGGACGCTTCCGCCTTGCTTTCCTGGGGTCTCAAGAAGATGTAATTCCCGCGACTTGGTCGCGTGGGATGGCAGAACTTTTTCAAGACGAACTGGAGGCGCTTCGCGCCCGCTCCCTCCATCGCAAGCTGCGTGAAATCGGCACCGCGCAGGGGCCTGAAGTGCAGATCGTTGGCCGCCAGTTAATCAATTTTTCCTCGAACGATTATCTCGGTCTGGCGGCTGATCCGATCCTGCGCGCAGCGGCAACTGCGGCAATCGCGGAATTCGGCGTCGGCGCCGGGTCGTCGCGTTTGATCAGTGGAACGCAATCGCCGCACGTGGCGCTCGAGGCGGCGTTGGCTCGGTGGAAACGAACCGCGGCGGCGATCTCTTTCAGCAGCGGTTACGCAGCCGCAGTCGGGACCTTGCCGGCTCTCGCTTCCCGGCAGGACGTCGTGATTCTCGATAAACTGAGCCACGCTTCACTGATCGATGGTGCGCGCCTGAGCGGCGCAACGATCCGCGTTTTTCCCCACAACCATCTCGGCAAACTCGAGAGTCATCTCAATTGGGCGCAGCGCGAGCATCCCGAAGCACGTCTCGTGGTCGTGACCGAGTCGGTCTTCAGCATGGATGGAGATCGCGCGCCGCTGCGCGAGCTAGTCGAGTTGAAGAAGCGTTTTCAAGCCTGCCTGCTGCTCGACGAAGCCCATGCCATCGGCGTCGTCGGACCGCATGGGCGCGGGCTGGCGGCCGAGCTCGGCTTGGAACAGGAAATCGACCTGCAGATGGGCACACTCAGCAAATCGTTAGGCGTGAGCGGCGGCTACGTCTGCGGTTCGCGCAGTCTGATTGATTGGCTGATCAACCGCGCCCGCTCCTTCATTTTCTCGACCGCCCCACCGCCGGCCCTCGCGGCCGCCGCGACCGCGGCGATTCAATTCCTGGCCTCCGCGGAGGGGGAAGAACGGCGCAAGATACTCTGGAAACGAATCGTGCAGCTGCGCAAAAAACTTCCGGAGTCCGGGGCTGCGTTCGGCAAACCCGGGGCGGCAATCATTCCCTGGCTGGTGGGCGACGAGCAGCGCGCGCTCGACCTAGCTCGGTCCTTGCAAGAGGAAGGATTTTTTGTGCCGGCGATTCGCTTTCCGACGGTGGCCCGCGGCGCGGCGCGGCTCCGCATCACGCTCAGCGCCGCGCATTCCGAGGCGCAAATCGATTCGTTAGGGGAAGCGATCAGTCGTCTCGCCGCCTCGTCCTAAACGTCCGCGCTCGGTCCGACGCGAAAGGCTAGGGGCTGGTCGCGGCCGAACTGCGCAGCAACGGCGTCGGCACGTAGGCCGAGTTCGCGCTCAGGTTCGCTGGGCCCTCGGAGGGGATGTCGGCTTCCGGACCTTCCGCGGGTGGCGCCGGTTCGTCTCCGACCGAATTGTTCGCGTAACGGGTGCTCTTGTCTTGGCTGGTCGACACGCTGGTGGTGGTCGTGCAAGCCGGCAAGAGAGCCGCGAGGATCAAGCTGAGGGCAATTTTGATTTTCATTTTCGAGCCTTTTTATGAACGAATTTCGGATCCGTTCCCTTGTTGATATAATTACTATATTCGACTTCGCAGAGGCAAGAACTGTTTCTGAAGCGGGGTTTTTCCCGGACACAGGAAGCACCGCAGGGCTTATGCCTGGACGCTCTTCCTGCCGTGATGCGCCACGCTGGTAATCAATTTTGGTCACCAAGGAGCGCGAGGACGCAGCTTGTCATCCCGAGTCGCGGAGACGACGAGGGACCTCTCAATTACAATCCACGCGGGCTCTTTTTCAGAGCACGTCTATTGCAACTGCGAGGTCCCTCTCCGCGCTGCGCCGGATCGGGATGACATGTAGGAGCGAGGTTTCATTTCTCGCTCTGGCGGGTCGGGTGCCGCGGGAAGGTTCGGTGCGTCGCCACCTCGTCCTGCCTGCCCGATCTTTTGTGCCGTCATTCTTTGAAGCGCTCGAGGATGGCGCGCAGCTTTTCGCGCGTGGCGGGAGGCCACAATTTGCGATCGGTCACAAGAGCCGTATCAAGCGCCCGATGCTCAGGCCAATCGGGCACGGTCGGCAGACGCGGAATGACCTCGGCCAAGACTTTCCGGGCCGTCTCGGCGTTGGCCAGCAAATGCTCGATCACGGTGTGCGCCGAGACGGGTTCTTCGTCCACTTTCCAGCAATCGTAGTCGGTGATCATCGCCATCGTGGCGAGCGCGATCTCGGCTTCCCGGGCCAGCTTCGCTTCCGGCAGGTTCGTCATGCCGATGACGTCGAAACCGTTCCGCCGATTTAGTTCCGATTCCGCGCGAGTGGAAAAGGCCGGGCCATCCATATTGACGTAGGTGCCGCCATTGTGGACGCGCACGCCTAACGAATCGGCCACTGCCGCGAGAAGATCCCGGAGCGGCGTGCAGATCGGATCCGCTAACCCGATGTGAGCCGCGATCCCGTCGCCAAAAAAAGTATGGTCGGCCCGTTGGCTCGTTCGATCGTAAAATTGCGAAGGCAGGAGCACGTCGCGCGGCGCGTATTTTTCCTGCAAACTTCCGACCGCGGTCACGCAGATGATCCAGCGCACGTCGAGGGAACGGAGCGCGTAGATATTCGCGCGGTGATTTAGTTCATGCGGCAGCAGGCGATGGCCGCGCCCGTGTCGCGGCAGAAAGTAAACGCGGCGCCCCGCCACGTCGCCGCCGATAATCGCATCCGAGGGCGAGCCAAACGGAGTCTCGACTTGATATTCCTGCGGATCGCTCAGGCCCTCGATCTGGTAAAGACCGCTTCCGCCGATGATGCCGATGGCTGCATTTTCTGATTTCATTTTCGCGGCGAGTTATTCAAAACGGTTCGGAGTTGGGAAGGTGATAATCGAACTCTGCGCCGGGAACAAATCATGAGAAGAAAATCTGTCGATATCGTGCGGCTACTTCTCGCGCTGATCGCGGCCTTCGTGCTCGGCTCCTGCGCTTCGCCCGCTCCCCAGACCGGAAGGAGCGCCTCCGGTCAGGCCTCTTTCGCCGCGGCGCTGCCGGATCGGCCGGGGCTCGGCACTGCCTGGGGCGAAACTCGCGCGTCAGCGGCGAGCGTGACGAATTTCGATCGCGCCACGCCCGCCCAACCGTTGGCGAGCGCGGCGATTTTTACAACGATCGCGCCGGCATCGCAGCGATGGCGAGCGCAGCGCAACTGCGTCGGGTTTGGCCGGTCCTTTCCGGGCCGGCCGCGAGTTTGGTTGCGATCGGCCTGCGCGACCAAAATGGACAATTTTTGCCCGGCCTGACCATCGGAGATCGTTGGTTCGTGGCGGCGAACAGGGACGCCGGTATGCGATCGTGGTCCGGAATCAAAGCGATCTGCGTCTCGAAGCAGTTCTCTCGGTCGACGGCTTGGATGTGATCGACGGCCGCGCGGACTCGGTCCGGAAACGCGGTTACGTCATCGGCCCGCATCGCACGGTGGTGGTGGAAGGTTTCCGGCAGAGCACGGAGGCGGTGGCCGCGTTCCAGTTCAGCTCCGTCCGCGAATCGTACGCGCAGGAGAAATACCGCAACACCCGCAACGTCGGGGTTATCGGACTCGCCCTCTTCCACGAGCGCGGCACGTCTCCCTGGACCGACCGCGAGGTGCAGAAGCGGCTCCGGGCCGAGCCTTTCCCGAATCGGTTCGCCACTCCGCCCTAACGATCGAGGAGCTGGCCTCCGGCATAGCGGGAGCGGCTCACTTGTGTCACCTTGCCGCTCCCGATGCCGAAATTTTTCATCAAAACCTATGGGTGCCAGATGAACGAGCGCGACTCCGAACAGGTCGCGCGTTCCCTGCTCGACCGCGGTTACGAGCCGGCGGCGAGTGAGGCCGAGGCCGACGTCGTCCTGCTCAATACCTGCAGCGTGCGCGACATGGCGGAGCGGAAAGCGATCGGGAAGATGGGCATGCTCGGCCGGATGGCGAAAGAACGGCCGGACACGGTCTTCGGTTTTCTCGGCTGCATGGCGCAGGCGCGGGGCGCGGAGTTGCTCGCGCAGGTGCCGCATGTCGATCTCGTCGTCGGGACGCAGAAATTTCATCGGGTAGCCGATTACGTGGAGGAATTGATCACGGAGAAACGCGGCCGCCGAATGGATGATCCGCGCTTTTCGATTGTCGACACGGCGGAGGAGAGCGGTTCGCAGGAGACGATTCGCGAACACACTTTGCGGGCGAGGCAGGCGACCGCTTTTGTTTCCATCATGCAGGGCTGCAACATGCACTGCACTTTTTGCATCGTGCCGCGGACGCGGGGCGCGGAGCGCAGCCGCACGATCGCGGAGATTGTGCGCGAAGTGCGCGAACTCGTCGCCTGCGGCGTGCGTGAGGTGACGTTGCTCGGGCAGATCGTGAATCTCTACGGGCGACACGAGTTTCCCAAGCTCGATGGGAAGAGTCCTTTTGTGCAGTTGCTCGAAGCCGTGCACGCAGTCGATGGCCTGGAGCGGCTGCGTTTTACCTCGCCGCATCCGATCGGTTTTCGCGCGGACCTGATCGCCGCGCTGCGCGATCTCCCGAAACTTTGCGAGCACGTGCACCTGCCGCTGCAATCGGGTTCCGATCGGATTCTCAAGGCGATGCATCGCACCTATACGGCGGAAAAATACCTCCGGTTGGTCGAGCAAATCCGCGCGATGCGCCGCGACGTCGCGCTGACGACTGACGTGATCGTCGGGTTCCCCGGCGAAACGGAGCGGGACTACGAAATGACGCGCGCCTTGGTTGATCAGATCCAGTTCGATAACGCGTTTGTTTTTCGGTATTCGCAGCGGAGTGACACTCCTGCGGCCGAAATGGAGGAGCAGGTCGAGGAGCAAACCAAGGAAGCGCGCAATCAGGATCTGCTCACGGTGGTGGACGCGGCGGCCCGGCGCGCCGGCGAGCGGTTGGTCGGGAAGACGGTGCAAATCCTCTGCGAAGGCCCGAGCAAGACGAACCGGACCCGCCTAACGGGTCGGACCCGAGGCAACAAGATTGTCGTTTTCGAGGGGAACGAGGACGATCTCGGGCAGCTGCTCGATTTGAAAATCACGCACTCAAGCGGATTCAGCTTCTCCGGAGTGAAACCAGGTGCGGTCGGAAGTTGTGATTTTGCGCCGTTGGAAGAACTTCAGCCGCCGGTCGCGGTCATCTCATGATTTATCATTTTTCGTTACAGGCTGTCGGGTATGTCTCGGGCGCGTTGCTTGTCCTGCTCAGCCTGGCCGCGATCGTCTTTCCGGCGGACAAATTTCTCCCGCGCCTGCCCCGTTCCCGTACGGCCGGCGCGGTCTTGCTGACGGTGGATTTGATCTGGTGCTTTTGGCTCCTGGCCACGATGGAGATGGGCGAGTTCTCAAATTTCCGGCGTCCGCTGCTCGTGATTCTCCCGGTGGGATTTATTCTCGTGCTGCGTTTCGTCGATGAGTTTCTGGCCGTGCGCGCGCTGGGCATTCTGTGTCTGCTCGCCGCCGAACCGCTGCTCGATGCGGCTTTTCTCCGTCCGGAATTCAGCCGGTTGCTCGTCACGGTGCTCGCTTACGTCATGATCGTGAAGGGGCTGATCTGGGCCACTCTGCCGTATTTGATGCGCGATCAAATCGATTGGGGAACGAAAAGTTCCGGACGTTGGCGGCTCCTTTCCGGGCTTGGCTTTGCTTTCGGCGCGGCGATTCTGGTGTGCGCTTTCGTGGCCTACTGAACGAGCCCGTCTGTTCGTTCGTCATTCTCAGCCGAGACGGCCGATCTGAGTGGCTCGACGGCGTGAAACCTTGAGTCGCATTCTGGTCATTCGCGGCGGGGCGCTCGGCGATTTCATCCTGACGTTGCCGGCGATCAGATTGTTGCGTGAGGCTTTCCCGGCCGCGCATCTCGAAATTCTCGGCTACAAACATATCGTCGCCCTCGCCGAGATGAGCGGGTATGCGGACGCCACGCGTTCGATCGAATATGCGGCGCTGGCTCGCTTCTTCAGCCGCGACGCCGACCTTGCGCCGGATTTGATCGAGTACTTCGGCAGTTTCCAACAGGTCGTCAGTTATCTGTTCGATCCGGACGAAATTTTTGCAAACAACCTGCGACGCGCCGGAGTGCGCAATCTCATTGCGGGCTCGCCCAAGATCACCGGTGCAGAACATGCGGCCCGGCAACTGGCGCGCCCCTTGGAGAAGCTCGCGCTTTATCTCGAAGATCCGGCGGCGGTGCTTCGTCCCGCGAAAGCTCGCGCGCCCGGTCGGCCGACGATCGCGCTCCATCCCGGGAGCGGCAGCGAGAGCAAAAACTGGCCGCGCGAGCGTTGGGCGGAGGTAGCGAAGTGGCTGCTTGACCGAGATCAGCATTTGCTCCTCATCGGCGGCGAAGCCGACGCTGTGCGTTTCGCCCAACTCCGCTCCGTCTTGCCTAACGATAAGGTGCGGGAGGCGCAGAATCTTCCGCTTCCCGAGCTGGCCGCGCAGCTCCAGGACTGCACTTTCTTCCTCGGCCACGACAGCGGTATTTCGCATCTCGCGGCGGCCGTTGGTCTGCCTGCGCTCCTCCTCTTCGGCCCGACCGACCCGGCGATCTGGGCTCCGGCTAATTCGCCGGTGCGGGTTTTGCGCGCGCCCAGCCTAACGATGGCAGGAATCAGTGTGCCGGAAGTGCTGGCGGCCTTCTAGAGGGGCGCGGCGGGCGGCCCGCTGTCTTCCGCGACAGGAAAACAACGCCGCTACGAGCTGATGCGCATCGGCATCAGGACGTAGAGGAACGGGCTCTGGATCTTGATCACCCCGGGGCTCATCTCGTCGATCAGATCGAGAAAAATTTCGTCCTCGGCCAGGTTCCGCAGCGGAGCCATCAGGAATTCCGGATTAAAAGCGATCGAGAATTCGCGGCCTTTATAGGCGACCGGGAGTGCTTCCTTGGCCTCGCCAACTTCCGGCGTGTTCGCGGTGATCTCGATGTTGTTCTTCGTAAAGTTCAGTTTGATCGAATTCGATTTGTCGCTCGCGAGCAACGAAACGCGCCGCAACGAGTTGAGAAAAGTTTCACGCTCGAGCGTGACGCGTTCTTTCATTTCACCCGGAATGACCTGGCGATAATTCGGATAATTTCCCTCGATCAATTTCGAAACGAGCAGCGTGTTATTGAGATCGAACGCGATCTGTCCGCTCCCGACGCTGACCCGCACATCGCCCTCGTCGGTCAGAAGGCGCTGCAACTCCGTCACCGCCTTGGTCGGCACGATGATGTCAGCCTCGTGGCTGCGCGGAAACTCGAGATCGATGTCGAGCATCGCGAGCCGCCGGCCGTCCGTCGCGACGAGCGTGAGCTTGTTATCCTTGAAGCTGAAGAGCACGCCGTTCAGCACATAACGGGTCTCGTCGGTCGAAATCGCGTAGGAAGTCTTGCGCAAACTATCGCGCAAATCTTTCTGCCGAATGGTGACGACTTTGGAATCGTCGAACTTCGGCAATGGCGGAAATTCTTCTTCCGGCAACCCGAGGATTTTAAAAAAACTCTGTCCACTCCGGATCGAGGCGGCGTTTTTGCCGTCGATATCGAACGAGATTTCGCTCGAGGGAAGCTCGCGGATGATGGTGAAAAGGCGGCGCGCCGGCAGGGTGGTGGCTCCTTCTTTTTCGACCTGCGCCTCGAAACTCCCGCGCACTCCGACGTCGAGGTCGGTGGTCGTTAGGCGCACTTCATTGCCGTTGGTCTGGAGGAGAACGTTCGAAAGAATCGGCAGCGTGGTGCGCGTGCTGACGACGTTCTGAACCTGTTGCAGACATTCGAGAAGCTTTTCTTTCGTAACGCTAAATTTCATGAAGGCGGAAAGGAGTCGTTAAGATGTAAGGCTTTCAATTTTATCCGGCAACCGCAATCTCGCAGAAGCGGTTAACGCTGAAGCGCACTGTCGATGAACGAGATCGTCTGGCGGATTTTGTCCTGCTCTATCATCCGTTTCTTCACCAGCTTGCAGGCGTGCAGGACGGTGCCGTGATCCCGCCCGCCAAAAGCTTCGCCGATTTCGTTGAGCGAAGCCTTCGTCAGTTCGCGCGCCAGATACATCGCGATCTGGCGCGGGAAGGCAATGTTCGCCGGGCGTCGTTTGCTCGTCATGTCGGCGAGCCGGACATCGAAGTGTTCCGCCACGCGGCGCTGGATCTGGTCGATCGTGACCGCGCGGCGCGCTTCTTCCTGCAAGATATCCTTCAGCAAATGCTCGACGACTTCATTCGTAAGCTCGCGCCCGCTAAGCGAGGCAAAGGACGCGACACGCATGAGCGCGCCTTCGAGCCGGCGCACGTTCGTTTTGATCCGGGTGGCGAGGAAATCGAAAATCTCGTCGTCGAGTTTGATTTTGAGAGTGCGCGCTTTCTTGCGCAGAATGGCCATGCGCGTCTCGACGTCGGGCGGCTGTAGCTCGGCCGTCAGGCCCCACTCGAAACGGGAGACGAGCCGATGTTCGAGGTTCGCGATTTCCGAGGCGGGCCGGTCGCTCGAGAGGACGATCTGTTTATGTCCGTCGAAAAGCGTGTTGAAGGTGTGGAAAAATTCTTCCTGCGACCGTTCCTTGCCGCCGAGAAAATGGATGTCGTCGATCAGAAGCAGATCGGCCTGGCGATAGCGTTTGCGGAATTTTACCAGGTTGTTGTGCTGGATCGCGTCGATGAATTCGTTGATGAACAACTCGCTCGAGAGATACATCACCTTGGTATTCTTGCCGCGCGCGCCGATGAACTGGCCGATCGCCTGCATGAGATGCGTCTTGCCGAGCCCGACGCCGCCGTAAATGAAAAGTGGATTGTAGGTTTTCGCCGGCGACTGCGCGACCGCAAGGCTGGCGGCGTGCGCGATCTCATTGTTAGGCCCGATCACGAAGGACTCGAAAGTATTGCGCGGATTCAGGCCTGGCGTCTTGTTCGCGCGGCCCGCCGCGGCCTGGGCGCGGGCGGAAATGGTCGGCTCTGGATCGGCCGCGTCGGAACCGGCCGAGGTGTCGACCGCGCAGACAAATTTCACCGTCCGCGGGCCGCCGAGAACGGAGGTGATCGAGGCCTGTAAAGCGGGCATGTGATTACTCTCAATCCAGAACTGATAGATATTGTTCGGGACCAGCAGAGTGACGGATTCGGCGTTCGCGCCGGTCAATTTCACGGCGGAAAACCAACGCTTAAATGTATCGGCGCTGACCTCCGGTTTTAAGGCAACAGAAAGCTTCGTCCAGAGCAGGGTACACTTCTCGTCCATGGCGACTTGTTAACAGCGTTAATTAACGCCGGAAATGATCTGCGAGTGGCGGTTGATCGAGGCGGCAGGGCCGCGCGAAATTTGCGTCGCTGCGAGAAATCGGCTGTTCAGCTGGGAAAAAATCCGGTTCAAAATTCCATTACACGAGGGAAAAATCATAAAAGTGTTGTTTTGGGGAGGCGGCATCATTGCGGGGGAAACAAGCGGAGCGCAAGCCCAACCATACTTCAGTTTTCTCATCATACTATCGGCTCTGTTTTAGGCGTTCACCTTGTTCACATCTTGTTCACACCCGGTATCTATCCCTCCCGGCCTGCGGCTTCAGATTAGAAATCGACCCATCGCCTCACAAGAAAAAAGCGGAACTTTATTTTGGCTTTTTCTTCAAAAAAATCTTGACGCAAAATCGACTTCGGCAGTGCCGCCTTTTGCTTGGGTGCGCAGTTTTTTGAATCCGAAAATTCTCGTTAGGTAAACTGCGTTTCCGACCTTGACGCACTTATTTTGGCTGACTTTTTCGAGCGGTCGATGGGCGCGAAAACGTTCGCCAAGCTCTCGATTTGCCCGAAATTCGTGATCTTGAAGCGCATGAGTCGAATGGGAAAAAAGGGTCGCCTCGTCTGCGCCGCGTTTGCGACGCTCCTGCCGCTTTTTTTTGTCGGCGCCTGCAGTGTGACGCCGAAAGCGCGTCCGCCAGTGACGCGCGTCGTTCTGGTCTGGATGAAGGATCCGGGCGACGCGGCCGCGCGTGGCCAGGTGGTGCGCGCGGCCCGCTCATTGCGGATGATTCCAGGCGTGACCCGGGTGGAGACGGGTCGCAATG
The DNA here is from genome assembly GCA_040007175.1 of Spartobacteria bacterium. Classification (GTDB taxonomy): domain Bacteria; phylum Verrucomicrobiota; class Verrucomicrobiia; order Chthoniobacterales; family UBA10450; genus Palsa-1392. Next base: position 940 of record JBDTVP010000067.1, on the reverse strand, counting down.
TGCCCGTCAGCGGTCTCGGTCTCGATCGCACTTTTGATCTCGGGGTGATGATCACTTTCCGCAATCGCGCCGCGCTCCAGCGTTACGAGAAGGATCCGCGTCACCTCGAGGCGATGCGCCGTTATCTAAAGCCGCTGGTGCGGCGCTATGAGGTTTTCAACATCGATGGTCGTTAGGCACGTTCGGCGCATTTGGCTGGCGGTGCTTGCCGTTTTCCTTTTTTCGGTCGTCTCATCCGGCGCGGAGGAGATTCCGCCGCCGTTTGGTTTTCGTTGGAACGATACTCCGAGCCGGGTCGAGAAAGTCTTGAAAGGCGCGAAAGCGAAAATCGTCGCGCGCGAGCCGAACAGCAGCGGCCAGAATGTCTGGACGGTGGAGGGACTGATTCATCCCGGCTTGAAGCGGACGCTCTTCGTCTTCAAGGCCGACGCGCTCAATCAAATTGAACTGCAATACGAATATCCGGATTGGACGCTGGAGCATTACAACAACCGGATGGGAGAGGTGCGCCGCTATTTTGATGCGCGTTACGGCACCGGGCGCCTGATCTCGCGCTCGCGCGACAACGATACCGACGTCATTCAAACCCTCGTTGGCTACCAGTGGGTGGTAGGTAAATCGGCCCTCGAGCTCTTCTATTTCTCGGCCCAAAAAAAGCCTAACGTCTACCGCAACATCACGGTGACGTATAAGGCATTGTAGACGCTCGGCGCAGTGCAGCGCGGCGCCTACCGCGGTGCGTTCTCTTTTTGCATCCGTTTCAAACGGCTGTGCAGCGCCACTTTGGTCGCGGCGCTCATCCGGTCGATGAAAAGGATGCCGTTGAGATGATCGACTTCATGTTGAAGTGCGCGGGCGAGCAAACCGCTCGCTTCGATCTCCAGCGGTTCGCCTTCGAGCGACTGGGCCCGCAGGAGCACGGAAATGGACCGCCGGATGT
>JBDTVP010000066.1:0-13048 GCA_040007175.1 Spartobacteria bacterium | reverse complement strand
TGAGGAGCGCGCGTTTGCTCGCGCTGCCCGCGGTCGCGATCACTTCCGCGCCGAGATGGAGCGCGATCTGAATGGCCGCCATGCCGACGCCACCTGCGCCAGCGTGAACGAGGATGCGTTCGCCGCGACGGAGCCGGGCGACGTTTTGCAATGCGTGCCAGGAAGTCATGAAGACAACCGGCAAAGTGGCGGCTTCCTCGAAAGTGAGATTGCCCGGAATGCGCCGCACATCGCCGCCGCGCGCGATCGTTTGCGTGGAAAGACCGAAGACCGCCAGACCAAAAACGCGATCGCCCGGCGCGACGTGGGTCACGCCTGCCCCGACTTCCCTAACGATGCCGCCGACTTCGTCGCCGAAGATGCGCGCATCGGGCGCGTCGCCTGGGTAAAGCGCGAGCGCCTTGAGTACGTCGCGGAAATTCATCCCGGCCGCTTTCACATCGATTAAAACCTGGCCCGGCTCGCACTTCGGCAGATCGAAGGGCGAGAAACAAAGGGTGTCGAGATGGCCGCGCTCGCGCGATTCGAGGCGCAGGGGCAAATCAGGGTCGAGCCACTGTTCGCGGGTCGGGCGGCCGCGGTCGAGGCGACGGACGTAGCGCGCTTCGCCGCGCAGCGCGATCTCGCGATCGCCATCCTTGCGCAGCAATTCGTTCCAGAGCGACGCGGTGTCGTTAGGCGAAGATTCCGCGGGCAGGTCGATCGCGCGCCAGGCGAGATTGGAATACTCATTCACAATGACGCGGATCAAGCCAACCGCCGGGGCCTGCGCAACCGCGGTCGGTTGCAGATCGCTACCCGCGTCCTGCGCGTTCCGGGTCACGAGATCGAGGCGCAGCTTGGCCGTGGGCCGGGCGGTTTCAAGCGCCTGGGTGAAATGGAGCAGAGCGTCGAGGCTTTCGAACTGGCCGACCTTCTCGTCGAGATTCCAAAGATAAACTACCCGCTCCGGCAGGGGATCGGCACAGGCTTCGACCAGCTTCTGCCAATCGTCGGGCGCACCCGGTCGCAGCGTGTAAGCGTCGGTTCCGTCGAACTCGAAGGCGTCGCCGGACCGCGCCACGCGGCAACGGGCGCCGGCGGCGCGTAGTTGCCTAACGAGCGAGTCGCCAAGCCCGGAAGCATCGGCAAAGATGAGCCAGGATTTTTCTTCCGGCGCGGTCACTTCCGGCTCGAACGCGGCCGCCGATTCGTCCAGCGCTTTGCGCGCGAGCAGGCCGATCTGGCCTTCTCCACCGGTCGGCCCGTGCAGGCCCGGGAGCGAAGTCGCTTCGCCAAAAATCTCGCGCAGGACAGTTTCCCATTTGGCACGCTCGAGGAGCGGCTGCTCGGGCCGCAGCTCGCGATCGGTCAAGCGCCACCAGCCGCTCGTTAGGCCGAAAACCGTCTCGGTCCAGAGCTGCGGCGTGGCCGTGTCCATGAAAATGAGGCTGCCGCCGGGCGCGAGCAATCCATGCAGGTTGCGCAAAGCCTCGCGCACATCGCGCACCGCGTGGACGACGTTGGTGCCGATGATGAAGTCGAACGAGCCGGCTTCGAGTTCCTGCTCGGTGCCCGGTTTTTCGAGATCGAAAATCTTGAACTCGACCTCGGGGAAGGCGGCCAGCTTCTGTCCCGCGCCGGAGAAAAACGCGGCCGAGACGTCGCTGAATAGGTAGGAATGCACGCCGCGCTCGAGGAGCGGCAGGACCTGCGAGGCGAGGCCGCCGGTGCCGGCACCGATCTCGAGGATGCGCAGGCCGCGGCCTTCCGGCAGGCGCCGCGCCGCGCTGCTGATAGCCGCCCCGATGGCTGCGAGCCAGGGGCTGCTGAAGAGACCGTCACCGTAAAATTGATCGAGCAACTCCGCGCCAATCCCGGAAAACAGAACTTGGATCGCGTCTTTTTCACCGCGCAAAATCGCGCCGAGTTCCGCGCAGCTTCCTTCGCAAAGGAGCGCTTCGGGGAGATGCCCGGGGTGTTGCTCGATGTAGCTGCGCAGAGTTTTGCCGGCGGAATTCGCGGCCTTCGCGAAAGCGGCGGTTGGCTTCCAGCCGATTTTGGTTTTGTCGAGGAGACCGTGCCTAACGAGACCGGCGGTGAGGCGCTCGAAAGCGGAGCGCATCGGCTCGGCCACGCGCAGGGTCGCGGCGTTGAAATTCGTTCTCGGCGTCACGCCCATCGCGCGCAGGCCATGCGCGAGTTGCGTGGCAGTCAGCTCGTCGAGCGCGCTGAGCGCGGCTTCGAGCGCGGGAGCGCCGCGGGTCGCGGTCACGCGATCGAACGCGTCCTGCGCGGTGGTTTTTAATTCACCGAGCGGAAGGAGCGGAAGCGGAGCCTTCGCCGAGTCGTTAGGCGTGCGTTCCCAGGCGACATGATAGGTGACGTCGCGCGTCCCACCGGGAGCGGTGGCGCGGCCCGCGCCGGCCAGGCTGATGGCGCGAAAGCCATCGACCAGCACGCACGGTTTCCCGGCGGCGTCGTAAATCGCGATGTCGCCCTCGATGAAATCATCGGCAAAATCCTGCACCTTCGCGCTCACTCGCGTGACCGCGCCGGGCGTGCCGAGGAAAAGGATGCGGCCAAAACGGACCGGAAGTTTCATCCGCGCCTGCCGATCTTCGATCGTGGCCGCTCCGGCCGAGAAGACCTGAAGCGCGCCGTCGAAGAGGACCGGGTGCAAGGCGTATTCGGCTGCGCGCGTCCCGACCGCTTCGGAGAGAGTGACCCGGCCGGTGGAATGTCCGGCGCCGGCGGCGAGCTCGCGGATCGGGCGAAATTCCTCGCCGTAACGCAAGCCGAGATCGCTCATGTGTCCGTAAAATTCATCGACCTCGACCGGCTGCGTGCCGGCCGCGGCTTCCCATTTCGAGGAGCCGAAGGCGGATTCCGTCCGTTCGCTCCGGAGCGAGCCGACGACGTGGAGCGACCAGGAAACGCTTTGATCGAAGCGGCTCTGGATGGTGAAAGTGCGCTCGTTAGGCGAGTAGGCGATCTCGAGCTGCACACCCGAGGCCGGGTCGGGCAGGATGAGCGGCTTGCGGATTTCGAAATCCTCGACCGCAAACGGCCGGCCCTCGAACAACTCCACGCCGGCTTCGAGCGCCATCTCGACGAAGGCTGCCGCCGGGAAGATGACGTGGTTTTCGACTTTGTGATCCTTCAGGAAAGCCATGTGCCGGGAGTCGAGCCGCGCGATCCAGGTCGGTTGCGAACGCGGCAGGCGAACGTCGAGCAGGCCGCGGCCGCCGGGGGCGAGCCGGCCTTCGCGCGCGTCGCTCGACTCACTCCACCAACGGGTTTTTTCCCAGGCGTAAGCGGGCAGGGAAAGGAGATTTCGGGAAGGCGTCAGCGCTGAGAAATCGAGCGGGACACCGGCGCGATGAAGATCGAGCGCGGCCTCGAGCATCGATTCGAACTCGCGTTCGCGGCGAGCCGAGGAAATGATCGGCGCCTTCGTGCCGCGCGCGCTGAGAGATTCCTGGGCGGCATGCGCCAGCGCCGGATGCGCGCTCAACTCAAGCCAGACGTCGACCCCGAAATCGGCCAGCGCGTTCACCGCCGCGGCGAAACGGACCGGCTCGCGAATCCCGCTGCCCCAATAAGCCGCGTCGCAGGCTTCGCCGGCTTGTTGCTCGCCCGTGACCGTGCTGAAAAACGGGACGGTGCCGGGCTGCGGTTGTAAATCGTCGAGCGCGTCCTCCAGCGCTTCGGCCGCCGGCCGCATCAGCGGATGATGAAAGGGATGATCGACCCTAACGAGTCGCGCGAAAGCACCTTGCGCTTCGAGTTCGCCGGCCATCGCCTCGAGCGAAAGACGCGGACCGGAAAGGGTGATCGAGCGCGGGCCGTTATAGGCGGAAATCGTGACCGTGCGATCGTGCCGGGCGATGAGCGCGAGGGCTTCTTCCTCGGGCAACCCGACCGCGAGCATGGTCCCTTCGCCGCGGCCGCATTCCTCCATCAGGCGCGCGCGGAGCGCGATGACGCGGGCCGCGTCTTCGACGGAAAAGATGCCGGCGATACAAGCGGCGGCGATCTCGCCCACGCTGTGGCCAACGACGGCCGACGGTTCCACGCCCCAGGATTTCCAGAGCGCAGCGAGCGCGACCTGCATCGCGAAAATGGCTGGTTGCCCGATCTCCGTGCGCGACATTTGCGAGGTTTCTTCGCTGCGGCCGAGTTCTTCAAGAAGCGAAAAGCTGGCCCACGGACGGAGCGCCGCGTCGCAGCGTTCCATCGCCGCGCGGAAGACCTGCTCGTGCTTCATCAGTTCGCGACCCATCCCCCACCATTGCGGGCCCTGGCCGCTCATGATGAAACCGATGCGGGGCGCGGTTTCGCGCCGGGCCGTGAAAGCGGCGCGGATTTTCGGGCCGGGTTCGCCGGTCGCGAAGGCGTCGAGTTCTTCGGTCAGCTCCGTCCAATTCGCGGCGGTGAGCGTGAGCCGATGCGGATGATGATTGCGCCTTACGCCTAACGAGTAAGTGAGATCCGGCAGAACCGGCGAGCTGCCGTTGGAATCGGCGTGCTCTTTAACCCAGGCGCTCAAGTTGGCCGCGGAAACCTGAAGCGCTTTTTCGGAGCGGGCGGAAAGCGTGAGCGGCCAAGGGCGCGCGTCGGGAAAAGTCGAAGCCTTGATCGGCTGATGCGGCGGCGGCTCGGCCATAATGACGTGCGCGTTAGCGCCGCCGAAGCCAAAGGAATTGACGCCGGCCAGGCGCTCGCCGTTGCCGTTAGGGAAGGGCTCGAGCTCGGTCGGCACGCGCAACTTGAGCTTCTCGAAATCGATGTGCGGACTCGGAGTTTTGAAATGAAGACTGGGCGGGATCTGGCCGTGTTTCAGGACCAGCATCGCTTTGAGGAGACCGGCGATTCCGGCGGCGGTTTCGAGATGGCCGAGATTGGTTTTGATCGAGCCGATCGCAAGTGGCCCGGAGCGATTGGGGCAGAGCGCGTCGGCCAGGGCGTGCGCTTCGATCGGATCGCCGACCGCGGTGCCGGTGCCGTGCGCTTCGACAAAACCAATCGACTCCGGCGCGACGCCGGCATCGGCGCAGGCATCGAGGACGAGGCGGGTTTGTGCTTCCGGGCTGGGAAGCGAAATGCCGTTGGTGTGGCCGTCCTGATTGATCGATGTCCCAAGGATGACGCCCTGAATAGGATCGCCATCGGCGATCGCAGCGGAAAGCCGTTTCAGCAGCACCATGCCCGCGCCCTCGCCGCGGACGAAGCCGCTCGCGCTCGCGTCAAAGGCCGCGCAACGGCCTTCCGGCGAAAGCATTCCGGCTTGCGAAAATCCGATAAAACCGCCGGGGGTGATCATTACCGTGACGCCGCCCGCGAGCGCGCTGTCGCCGCGTCCGGTCCAGATATGTTCGCAGGCCATGTGCACGGCGGTGAGCGCGGAAGAACAGGCGGTGTCCATCGCCACGCTCGGGCCGCGCAGATTCAGGCAATAGGAAATGCGATTGGCCGCGATGCTGTGCGCGCTGCCGGTCGGCGTGTGCGGGCCGATCCCGAAATGATCGAAGGCGTTGCTTTGGATGCCTTGGTAATCGTTATGCGAAATCCCGACGAAGACGCCGAGATCGGTCCCGCGCTCGAAATCGAGCACGATGCCCGCGTCTTCAATCGCTTCCCAGGCAGTCTCGAGCAGCAGCCGGTGTTGCGGATCGACATAGGGCGCCTCGCGCGGCGAGATGCCAAAAAATTGCGGATCGAATTGATCGATCTCGTCGATGAAGCCGCCGCGGCGGACGATCGACTTACCCGCCACGCCTGGCTCGGCATCGTAATAACGCTCCACATTCCAGCGATCGGGCGGCACTTCGCCGACACCTTCCCGGCCTTCCAGGAGAAGGTCCCAGAGCGTATCGGTGGCGTTCACGCCGCCGGGAAAACGGCAGCCGACACCTATGATCGCAATACGTTCTTTTTGCATGTTCGTAAGTTGCCCGGAAGGGGCGGAGTGATCAGTGCTGCCTCTGAGCATGTCAAACTGTCTATCCATCAGGGAAGGCGAATGAGACGTCAACGGATGGTCTGGCATTCACTCAGGATTAAATCAATACGTTTTCGAACACGCCAACACACGTATTTTGGCCGCGAATTACGCTATTAAAGAAGATCGCCGGGCCGTTTTCATGCCGGGAAGCGGGAAGCCCCGGTTGACGCTTTATTCACGAATGACCTCTGCGAAGCTAAAAATCTAATGTGCGGAATTGCAGGAATCATGGACCTCACCGGGCAACGGCCCGCGCCCGCGGGCGCGGTGCAGCGGATGTCGCGGGCGCTCACGCATCGCGGTCCGGATGAGGAAGGTTTTCTCGAGCGACCGGGGATTTCACTCGCTTCGCGACGGTTAAGCATCGTCGGGCTGGCCGACGGACAGCAGCCGATAACGAACGAAGAGCGGGATTTGTTTATCGTCTTCAACGGGGAACTTTTCGACTACGTCGAGCGACGCGAAAAGCTGGCGGCCGAGGGCCATCGCTTCGTTACCCATTGCGATACCGAGATCATTCCTCATCTCTGGGAAGAGCATCGGGAAGGGACGTGGGAAACGTTGCGCGGACAATTTGCGATCGCGCTGTGGGACGAGCGACAACGGCAGCTTCATCTCGGCCGCGATCGTTTTGGGATTTCGCCGCTCTATTGGAGCCGGCAGGGCGATTGGCTGCTTTTTGCGTCGGAAATCAAGGGCCTGCTGGCCTCGGGCATGGTGCCGCCGCGGCCGGATCGCAAGGGACTCGACCATGTCTTCACATTCACCGCGCTGCCGGGGCCGCGAACTTGTTTCGAAGGCGTGCAGCTTCTGCCGGCCGGGCGTTGTCTGCGCATCACGCCGGGGACTCGCGGCGCGGCGCCGGAGATCGCCGAGCGCGCTTATTGGGAAATGGATTTCCCGGCGGAAGGCGAAGAGGTGTGGGGCGACGATGCCGGTGCGCTGGTCGACGAATTCGAAGGACTGCTCATGCACGCAGTCGAGGAACGGCTGCGCGCCGATGTTCCGGTCGGCTCTTATCTTTCCGGCGGGGTTGATTCGAGCATGATCCTCGCCCTCGCCTGCAAGCTGAAAGGCCCGGCGATCAACACCTACACCGTGCAGGTGAAAGAGCCGAAGCTCGACGAGCTGAGCGCGGCGAGTCTTTCCGCGCAGCACATCGGAGCGAAGCCGCCGATCGTGCAGGAATACGGCGATCGCGAGGCGCTCGAAAGTTATCCGAAATTGATCGAAGCCGCCGAGGCACCGGTGATCGACACCTCTTGCGGTGCGTTGCTCAAGCTGGCCGAGCGCGTCCATGCGAACGGACAAAAAGTGGTGCTGACCGGCGAAGGAGCCGACGAATGGCTCGTCGGTTATCCCTGGTACAAAGCGCACAAGCTGCTCAGCTATCTCGATATTCTGCCCGGCGTGAACCTGAGCAACTGGGGCCGGAGCAGTTATTTGCGGCTCAACAAAGTTCCCCATTTCCCGCCCGAATGGCGCACCCGGGTCGAAGCGTCGATCGGCGGGACGAATGCCTGGATCGATTCCTACGGTCTGCTCGCGATTTCGAAGCTGCGTTTTTACTCCGAGGAAATGCGCGAGGTGATGAACAACAGTCATCCCTGGGGCGAGCTGGGATTTCCGCTCGAAAGAGCGAAACGCTGGGCACCGCTCAATCGCGGGATTTGGATGGCGGCCCGCGTCTTGTTAGGCGGCCATCTCCTACAGGCGAAAGGCGACCGCGTCGCGATGCATTCCTCAGTCGAAGTGCGTTACCCGTTTCTCGATGAAGACGTGTTCGATTTCACCGCCAAACTCCATCCACGCTGGAAACTGCGCGGTTTCCGCGACAAATATCTGCTCCGCCTGCTCGCCGAACGCTGGATTCCCAAATCGATCGCGCGCCGGGGCAAGGTCATCTTCCGCGCGCCGCTCGACAGTTTCCACATGAACCCGGAGCCAGCTTTCGTGGCGCAGCTCTTGAGCGAAGATTCAATTCGGCGGACCGGCTATTTCAACCTGAAAGAAGTGGCACACTGGCGCAAAAGCTTCCGCGAATTGCGGCAGGGTTCGTTGCCGCGGCTCTCGGTCGAGATGGGCCTGGCCGCGGTCGTCGCCACGCAGCTTTGGCACCACCAATTCATGGGCGGGGGCCTGGCGGATTTGCCGGAGTGGGCGGGCTACAATCAGCTCGCGTCAATTTAGCTTCGTCAACAACTCCCGCCCGATCTCTTTCATTTCCGGGTCGTCCTTTTCGCGATTCGGCATCGACAAACCTTTCTGGATGTTTTCGCGCGCCTCGTCCTTCTTGCCCATCTGAAGGTAGATGTGGCCGAGTTCGATGTAATGGATGAGCCGGTTAGGATTCAGAGCAATGGCTTTTTCGAGACACCTCTCTGCTTCTTCATTACTCGTCTCCGGCAACTTGCCGTAGATCACTCCAGCCAGCATCCGCTTCACTCCGGTAACATCGGCGAGGACGCGATTCCAGCGGCCGAGGATGTGCCACGCGTTGTCGTTGCGGGGGTCGAGTTCCAACGTGCGGTCGCAGGCGGCCTTGATCCGCGGCGAGGCATCGAGTTGGTCTCCGCTGCTCATAAAGGGGAGCATTTTCCCGTAGCTGATCGCGGGCGAAAGTTGCGCCTCGGCATTATTCGGGGCGAGAGCGGCGCCTCTCAGCGCGTAATCGAGCGAGAGATGCCCGAGACGGAGCTTTTCTTTTTTGTCGGGCGCGTCACTCGCCAAATGGCGATATTGCCGCGCGATCCGGTCGAGCAAGTCCACGTTCTCCGGCTCCTGCTCGAGCGCCGGGAGATAATACTTGAGCGCCTCGTCCGCCTGGAGGTGTTGATCGAGCGGGTCGCCTTTAGCGACTAAGGAATTAACGCTATCAGCGCGCACGATAGGAGCGCTGGAAAGACAAAACACCATCCAACAGAGCGAGCAAAGACAAGCAAGACGGGTCGAAAGCATAATTGAAAATAACGGACCCGAGCACGCGCGTCGCGTCCCAATTCCATTCGCAACTCGGGCCGATCTTGGCCGCGGGAGCACATGTCTAACGCTGCGCCGTCGAGCTCGCTCCCGCTTCTGCCGCCGCGATGATTCGAGCGGCATTCACGAGTTCCGCTTCGCTCAGCTTCGGGCCGATCAATTGCAGGCTGGTGACCGGGAACCCGCGTCCCGGCAGGGGGATCGGGATCGCGATGGCAGGATTGCCGGCTAAATTAACCGCCACGGTATTTTGCAAGGCAAGCACCTGCAGTTCAAAAACCCCCGACCGGCCAAGGACTGGCATGCGCGGCGGAAGAGATTGCAGGGTGGGAACAGCGATGAGATCGACTTCCTGGAAAACTTGCTGGAGCGCTTTTTGCCATGGTCGCCGCCTCTTCAGTGCCTCGATGTAGGTAGTATTATACTGCACTTCTCCCAATCGAATGGTGGCTTGGGTCACGAGGCTGACTCCGCTTTTGTCCAAGTATTTTCTATCGCTGAGAAAACCGTCCCCCATCGCCACATTGCCCCCGTCCACCTGCGCCTGGTCCCACTGCGCTTTGAAACGGTTATTGGGCTGGGCGCGGCGAAACCCCGCCGACGTCTTTTCCCATTCGGTCTTGGGATGTTCATTGAGCTGCACCACCCGAAATCCCGCCGCGATCAGCGCATCGTCCAACGCGCGATCAATTCTTGGGTCGGTCCCATCCAGGTAAAGACGCCCGATCTTGATTTGCTGCCCGGTGGATTTGCTCTGCGTGGCCGCTTGATAACGTGACGAAAATCCCGGGCTGAGAAGCTCCATTCCCTGGACGAGACGGGGTACGTCTTTGGCCATCGGCCCGACGCTATCGAGATGTTTGGGCGAAAGTGGGAAGGCCCCCTCGAGTGGGACGAGTCCGAACGTCGTCTTCAATCCCAGGATGCCGCAACACGCTGCCGGGATGCGGATGGAACCCGCGCTGTCGGTCCCGAAGGCGACGTCCGCTTCGTCGTTGGCCACCGCGACGGCCGAACCACTGGAGGATCCGCCCGAGATCCGGTGGCGATCCAATGGATTCACCGGCGTCCCGTAATATTCGTTCATCCCGGAGGCTCCGAAGGCGAACTCCGTGAGATTGGTCTTGCCGACGATCGTCACATAATCCCGCCGCGCCGTTGCGACGCAGGTCGCGTCGCGCTTCGCCGGAGCAGCCGTCTCGGCCACATACTGCGAGCCGGCGGTTGTCACGTGGCCCGCCGTGTCGATCAGATCCTTGACCGCAAGGCGGAGTTTTCCCGAGCCAGGCGCGACTGGCGTGTAAGAAATGAAAGCGCGGTCGCGAGTAACGGCCACTACTTTTCCGTTAGGCAAAGAGCAGCTCGACAAACCAAGCGGCAGGAGGAAAGCCGCCAGCAAAAGACCGCGCAGGCGCGAGGAGAAATTTTTCATCACGGCTGCACATGCACGTTGCATGCCCGGGACCGGATCATCTGTGTTGGAATGGAGAGCGATTTGTCGTGTTGCATTTGCGTCGGAAGATTGCGCGTTGCGGCGCATCCCGCCAATGAGATGCGGCGGGATGAACCACACCTTTTCTTCGATCCACGCCCCGGGCAACCACCAATTGGCCCGGTAAAATTACGGATCGGTAAAATACGGCTAGGCAGTCGGCGCGCTACGAAGCATAGCGAGTTCTGCAAAAAACTGAGAACCAATCCGAGTGACCCGCAAGACCAAGAGCGAAAAGCGTCCGCCCCCTGAGCGGCCCTGGCCTCCGCTCTCTCTCCATCAGTTCGACCTCGCCACCCTCGGCGACGAGCTCCGCACGCCGCTCAACGCGATGTTCGGTTGGACGCAGCTGATGAAGAGCGGCCGGCACGAGCCGGAACTCATCTCGGAGGGAATCGAGGTCATCGATCGCAACGTCCGCGTTCAAACCGATCTGATCGAGGATTTGCTCGATATGAGCCGCGTTATCTCTGGCAAGCTCCGGCTCGACGTTCAGCACCTCGACCCCGGCCAGGCGATCGACGCCGCGATCGAGACAGTCACACCGGCCGCGGAAGCGAAAGGCATCCGGATCAAAAAAATACTCGATTCCGAAGCGGGTCCTATCTCGGGCGACCCTGGCCGCGTGCAGCAGATTTTTTGGAACCTGCTTTCCAATGCGATCAAGTTCACCCGCAAGGGCGGCAAGGTGCAGGTGCTCCTCGAGCGCGTAAACTCGCACCTCGAGATCACCGTGGCCGACACCGGCCAGGGCATCGAAGCGGAATTTTTGCCCTACGTTTTCGATCGTTTCCGGCAGGCCGACGGCTCGGCCAATCGCCGGCACGGCGGGCTGGGCCTTGGCTTGGCGATCGCAAAACAACTCGTTGTGCTGCACGGCGGTTCCATCCGGGCGGAAAGTGAGGGTCGCGGTCAGGGCACTTCCTTCATTGTTAGTCTGCCGGTCAAGGTGATGCATGCTCATCTCGATCCCTCGGAACGGCGGCATCCGGCAACGCCCAGCGCCGCTCCCGGTTATCGCAAATGCACCGACCTCGCCGGCCTGAAAATCCTGGTCGTCGACGACGAACGCGATGCGCGCGAACTCTTGCGCCGAATGCTGATTAACTGCGAGGCGGAGGTCTTGCTCGCCGCCTCCGCCGGGGAAGCGCTCTCCCTGGTTGATTCGCAGGTGCCCGACATTTTGATCAGCGACATCGGGATGGCTGAAGTGGACGGTTACGAATTCCTCCGCAAACTCCGCACGCGCGAACTGCCTAACGGCCGCAAAACTCCCGCGATCGCGCTGACCGCCTTCGCGCGCTCGGAGGACCGGACCAAAGCGCTCCTCGCCGGCTTCTCTGCGCATATCTCGAAACCGGTCGAGCCCTCAGAGTTGATCGCGACGATCGCGTCGGTCATTGGTCGCACGATCGGCCACGATTAATCGCGGTTGGCTACCTTTAATTTGCGGGAGCGCAATTCCAAAAACGGAGCTAATCTTCAGGCCCGATCCCAAACGCTCACCACCGTTACCATTATGAAATTGCTCACCATTCTTCACCTCATCCTGATCGTCGCGGTCTCCGGCCTGCTCACCGCGCCGACCACCGCGCAAGCGCGCAGCCGCAGCAAGAGCTCCATCGCCGGCGACCCGGGCGGCCATACCAACCGCGGAGTGAAGTACGCGAAGAAAAAGGAATACGACAAAGCGATCGAGGAATTCACCAAGGCGATCGAGCTCCAACCGAAAGACCCGAAGAACTATCGCAATCGCGCGCTCACCTACCGGCTGATGGGCCAACCGGCCAAGGCAAAAGAAGACGACGCCGCGGCGAACAAGCTCAGCCCGGAATCGGTTAAGTCCTACACGACCCGTGCGCGCGGCCTCATCCGGGATAAAAAATACGACGCGGCCCTTGAAGAGTTGGACAAAGCGATCAACACGGAACCGCGGAACGGCCCGGCTTTGCGGCTGCGGGCTTACGTCTACCTGCAACAAAGCAAATGGGGAAAAGCGATCACGGATTACACGGTCGCGATCAACAGCATCCGCGAAGTCGATCTCGAGGGCCGCACCCGGCGCGGTTTCGCCTACCGCAACCTGAAGAAGTATGACCTCGCGCTGGAGGATTTCAGCAAAGTGATCGAAGCCCGCCCGAAAGATACCGAAGCCTATCGGCGGCGGATTTATCTCTATCGGCAGATGAACGAAAACGAGAAAGCCGTCGCGGATCTGAAGAAACTTCTGGTGTTGAAGCCTAACGACTCCGACGCCAAGACGCAGCTAAAAGTGCTCGAGAAGGAAATGGCAAAAGCACCTAAGAAAGCGCCAGCCGCATCCGCCCCGAAAGCGTCCAAGAAAAAGGGCTAGGAATCTCCTCAGCGACGGTTGCGGGGATTCACTTCTTCGCCTCCAGATCCTTGATCAGCGACTTCATCTCGCCGATCTCGCGGCGTTGCGCCTCGATGATGCCGTCGGCCAGCTTCCGGACTCGCGGATCGGCGATATGGGCGCGCTCGCTCGTCAGGATGGCGATCGAGTGATGCGGGATCATGGCCTTCATCCAGGAGACGTCTTCCACCGTCGCCTGGCTGCGCACGAGCCAGAG
>JBDTVP010000065.1:0-13232 GCA_040007175.1 Spartobacteria bacterium | reverse complement strand
CATTGGCGATGAGTTTGGCGACCGCCTGCTCGATAAGAGTGTGATCGAGCAAGGCGAGCGGAAGATTGTCCGGGACATCGAGACGAAGCTCGCGGCCGGCGATCGTCTCGCGCTCGATCTCGATCGCCGACTCGAGGAGCTCGCGCACGTCGCACCATTCCTGCCGTGGCCGGACGACGCCGCTCTCGAGGCGGTTCATGTCGAGGAGGTTGTTGACCACGCGATTTAGGCGGCGGGAGCCGTGGTGAATCTCGCCGGCCAACTGCTGGAGCGCCTCGGAGTTCTCGACGCTGGGCGCGGTGCGGACGAGCTCCTGACTGGCCGCGCCGATCGCAGCGAGCGGCGTCTTGAGTTCGTGCGAGACGCAATCGAGGAGCGTCTTGCGGAGGCGTTCCGATTCCCGGGCAAGCTGGACTTGCGCGGCGAGATGCTCGCGAGCTTTGAGCTGCGAGGTGAGGCCGCCGACGGTAATGGCGATGATGAAGTAGGTCGCGAAGGTAAGCACGTCCTCGAACTTCGCGATGTGGAGGGTGAAGAGCGGCGGAATGAAAAGGAAATTCCAGGAAAGCGCGCTGAGGGCCGCGGCCAGGAGCACCGGCCGCCGATGCAGAACCATCCCGGCCATGAGCACGCCGAGCAGGAAGATGAGCGCGATGGCGCTGTAGGCGATGAGTGGGCGCAGGAGCCAGCAGACTATCGTTAGGGCAGCGACCCCGACGAAGGCGAAGGCGTATTCCTTGAGCGGAGCGAGAGCGGGACGGGGGGCGACGTCCTCGTCGAGCACGCCCGCCGCGAGGTCTTCCGTAGAGAGCCTTTCCATACCGCGCAAACCGGACGTTCCCAGCACGCCGCGAATCTAGCGCATCCCATAGGACGGGAAATGGGGGCTAACGAATTTTAGTACCGTTTTAATTATTCGGAAAGGAGGGCGCACTTAAGTTTCCGTTGGAATCATGAATGCCCTGATCGAGCCCCCGGCCGCGCCGTTGGCTGCTCCAAACCATCTCCCAACCGACACCGCGAAGCCAAGCCGCCGGCTCGCGCTCCTTTGCCTGGCCAGCCTCGGGATCGTCTACGGGGATATCGGCACAAGCCCACTCTACGCGTTGCGCGAGTGCTTCTACGGCGTCCACGCGGTCCGGCCGAACCCTGCCAACATCTTCGGGGTGCTCTCGCTGATTGTCTGGTCGCTGATCATCATCATCTCGGTCAAATATTTGATCCTAATCCTGCGCGCCGATAACCGGGGCGAAGGCGGCATCCTCGCCTTGGCCACGCTGGTGAGCGAGGTGGTGAAACGCGGAAAGTATCTCTTTCTCCTCGGGCTCTTCGGCGCGGCGCTCCTCTATGCCGACGGCATGATCACGCCCGCGATCTCGGTCTTGAGCGCGGTCGAGGGTCTGCACATTGCGACGCCGCTCTTCGATCCCTACGTCGTGCCGCTCGCGGTGGTGATTTTGATCGGGCTCTTTCTCTTCCAATCGAAGGGCACAAACAGCGTCGGGAAGATCTTCGGGCCGATCACCATTCTCTGGTTCCTTACCCTCGCGATCCTCGGCGTGCACCAGATCCTGCGCGCGCCGCAAATCTTCGCCGCGATCAATCCCGTACACGGTTTCAACTTCTTCCTGCACAATGGCCGCAATGGATTCGTCGTCCTCGGCGCAGTCTTCCTCGTCGTCACCGGCGGCGAAGCGCTCTATGCCGATATCGGCCATTTCGGGACCGCGCCGATTCGGTTGACCTGGTTCGTTGTCGTCCTCCCGGCCTTGATTCTGAATTACCTCGGACAGGGCGCGCTTTTGCTGATCGAGCCGAAGGCGGCGGTGAATCCTTTCTTCCACATGGCGCCCGCGTGGGCGCTTTACCCGATGGTGGTGCTCGCGACTGCGGCTGCGGTCATCGCTTCGCAGGCGATCATCAGCGGCGCTTTTTCGCTCACGATGCAGGCAATCCAGCTCGGCTATAGTCCACGCCTGAAGGTGAATTACACCTCAGCCCGGGTGATCGGGCAGATCTACGTGCCGGTGGTCAACTGGTTGCTCATGCTCTCCTGCATCGGGCTCGTGGTGGGCTTTCGATCCTCCAGCCATCTTGCCGCGGCTTATGGGGTGGCGATCACAACCACGATGTTGATCACCACGATCCTGTTCTATCTCGTCGCGCGTCATCGCTGGAATTGGCCGGCGGTAGCGGCCTTCCCGGTGGCCGCTTTCTTCATCCTCGTCGACCTCGCGTTCTTCGGCGCGAACATGCTCAAGATCGCGCACGGCGGGTGGTTCCCGATCCTCATCTCGGGCGTGATCCTGTTCCTCATGCTGACCTGGCGAAAAGGCCGGCGCGTCTTGCGCGATCATCTCGGTGGAGTTTGCATCCCGCTCGCCGCGCTCCTCCCGGACCTGAAGAGCAAGCGCATCGCCCGCGTGGCCGGGACCGCGATCTACATGTCGGGCAATCGTCACGGCACGCCCCTCGCACTGCTGCACAATCTCAAGCACAACAAGGTGGTCCACGATCGCGTCATCCTCCTCACCGTGCGCACCGAGGAGGTGCCTTACCTGACGAATCTCAAGGATCGCGTCTCGCTCGAGAAACTGGAGGAAGGATTCTGGCGCGCGCAGATCCATTTCGGCTTCATGGAAAAGCCGGACGTTCCCACTGCCCTCGCCCTGGTGAAGGAAAGCGACCTGCGGCTCAACCCGATGCGCACGACTTATTTCATCGGCCGCGAGACCATCCTTGCCACGCGCAAGCAGGGGTTGTCATCGTGGCGCGGGTCGGTCTTCGCCTGGATGACACGCAATTCCGGCGACGTGACCTCCTACTTTTGCCTCCCGCCTAACGGCGTGGTCGAGCTGGGTGCGCGGGTGGAAGTCTAGGCAGCCGTGAGGTGCGCGATCGCTTCAATCTCAGCGGTCAGGGGGAACATGTCGAACGGGGTCACGCTCTCGATCTTGTAAGCCGGCCCGAGCTCGGCGAGGTCGCGGGCGAGGGTGGGCGGATTGCAAGAGACGTAGAGGAGCGTGGCGACCGGATGCCGCCGCAGGATTTCGCGCACGTCGGCGCCGAGGCCGGTCGCGGGCGGGTCGACAATCACGGTAGTGGTTTTCGGATCGGCCTGAACCAGTTGATCCGCAAGATGGGTCGCGATTTCTCCCGCGAGATAAGTCTCGGCGGCGGTCGCGCCCGCCTGTGCGGCGACGATGGCGTGGATGTCCCAATCGAGGCCGACGACGCGCTGGCATTTCTGGAGGAGGCGCTTGGCGAAAAATCCGGCACCGCAGTAGGCGTCGATCAGTAGGGTCTCGTTAGGCGGAACAAGCGCGCCGATAGCGTCGGCCAGATGAGTCGCAACGGCGTCGTTCGTTTGCGAAAAGACGCGCGGGCCGCGCTCCGCGCGCAGGGTGTAGTGGCCGTCGCGCGGACGCCGGGCGCGGAGGGCGGCCAGCTCGTCGTTCACCTCCGGGCGCGCAATCGGGCAGCGCTCGATATCGATCAGGCGATGCGCGTCGTGCCGGTAAAAGCCGACGACGCCGTCCTCGACGTGGACGGTAATGCGGTTGCGATATTCGTAATCGAGCGGCGAGGGGACGATCGGGCGAAGCGGTGGCTCGCGGAATTTGCCGATCCGCTGGAGGGCGTGTTTCACCTGGCGCGCTTTCCAGTGCAACTGGTGCTCGTAAGCCATGTGCTGGTAGCTGCAGCCGCCGCAGCGGCCGAAGTAGGGACAGCGCGGCTCGACCCGCTGCGGAGAGGGTTCGATGATCCTAACGAGTGCGGCTTCGGCGAAGGATTTCTTTTCCCTAACGATGCGCACCTCGACCGCTTCGCCCTCGATCGTGAACGGGACGAAGACCGCTTTGCCCTCGGCCCGGCCGACGCCTTTTCCGCCGAAGGCGATGTCGTCGATCGTGAAATGAAAGGTGCGCTCCATCGGGCGAGGTTCGCAGAGGCTCGGCCCGGCGTCGATGGGTGAAGGCGAAAAACGTTTAGCTGAGGAATTCGGCGAGCGGCTCCATCGGCTCGATGTGCGAACAAAAAATTTTGAAGGCGGCGAGGATTGGGACGGCGAGGATGATGCCGACGATGCCCCACATCCAGCCCCAGAAGGTGAGGGAAAGGAGGACGAGCACGGGATTGAGGGTGAGGGAACGGCCCATCACGAAGGGGGTGATGAAATTTCCCTCCAAAGTCGCGAGAAAAAGATAAGTCGCGGGAAAGATGAGGGCGAAGCTAAGGCTGTCGAAGCTGAGAAGCGCGCCTAACAACATGCAGACGATGCCAGTGAGCGCCCCGAGATAGGGGACGAAATTAAGCAGCGCGACCATCACGCCCCACATGGTCGGGTTGGGTAGACCAAGGAAACCGACCGCCGTGCCGACCGCGGCCCCGAGGGAGATGTTGATAATCGTGACGGTGAAAAGATAACGCGAGATCTGGGTTTCGATCTCGTGCGCGATGGAGACAGCGCGCTTCTTATCCGAGAGCGTCGGCATGAGCTTGATCAGCTTGGCCAGGAAAACGCCGTCGTAAGCGAGAAGGAAATAGAGCAGGATCAGCATCGTGACGGCGCTGATCAAAAACTCGGTCGTCTGGGCGAAGAGGCGTTCGGAGAGAGTGTGGCTCTTTACTTCCACGGTCTGCGGTTTGGCCGGGGGCGCACCCGCGCTCGTTTCGTTCGCAGGCTCGGAGGCGGCGGCGGTGGTCAGGTTTTCGATCGCGCCGCTGGCCTGCGCGACCTTGGCCATCGGCTTCTTGAATGGGGTCAGGCGTTCCTGCAATTGTCGCAAACTGTAGGGAGCTTTTTCCAGCCAACCGCTGGCGGGCGCGGCCAGAAAGGAGGCGCCGTATCCGATCGCCCCGACGAGCGAAAGAAGGAGGAGAGCCGAACCGAGAAGCGGGTGGATTTTTACCTTGGCCAACGCGCGCACGATCGGCCGCAGGAGATAACTCAGGAGAAGAGCGAGGACGAGCGGGAGGAGGAGCGAGCGCAGAAAATAGATCGTGTAAAAAAATGCGAGCAGGAAAAGCCCGCTCAGCGCGACCGCGCGCACTTCGAAGGGGCGCTCCAAGAGGTCGTGCATCCGCAAGCGGGGAGTGACGACAGTGTTCTCCTCCGCTGCGGCCTTGTCCTTCGGCTGGTCGGATGCTTCGTCGAGTTGGATTTCCATTCTCCCGGTGAATCGTTCGCCACGTCGACTTTACGCGCCCGGATTTTGATCGGCCCAGTCGAAAGTTGATTCGTCGGGTTGACGCGGACGGCGAATTCGCCGTTCAGTGGTCCCCATGCTGTCCGCTTCCTTACGCGCCCTTCTCGCCCACGCGATCGATTACGCGGGGCTTTTCCCGCCCGCGGAGCTGGACCTCGAGCCGGCCTTGAAAAATCAGGCCGCTTACGTCCGCTCGCCGGATCGCGGGATGCTCGGTGCTTTCATTTTGCCGGTCGGAAAGTTCGCCGAGGCTCGGGCGCTGCTCGGCGCTTTCGACAAGGCGCATCCGCTCGAGATTTCCGCCCTCGGCTCGAAGGTAACAAAGGCGACGGAATTTCGCCCCGCGCTCGAGAAGGCGGCTAAGGCGATCAAGGAATTCCGCGCCGAAGCGAAAGGCGCGATTGCGCTCCAGCAATTCGAAATGCCGCTGCCGCCGCGCAAGATCGAGGCGTCGTTAGGCGTGGCCCGCGCCACTCTCGGCGACCTCGCCTTAAATGTTTTCTGGGAAGCGTCGGCCGAGGACGCGGCGGCCACGATCGAGGCGCTGGCCGGGAGTGGCGCCGGGTTCAAACTGCGCACCGGTGGGGTGACTGCGGACGCGTTTCCGAACGAGGAGCAGATCGCGCGTGCCCTCGTCGCCGCGGTCAAGCATCGGCTGCCGATCAAGTTTACCGCCGGGCTGCATCATCCGGTTCGCCGATTCCACGAAAGCGTCGGCACGAAAATGCACGGCTTCCTCAATGTCCTCGGGGCCGGCGTGCTCGCGGCGGAGCATCGCTGGAGCGTGGCGCAAACGCAGGAGATGCTGGCCGAGGAAGACGCGGCTTCCTTTGCTTTCGACGACGAGGGGTTTCGCTGGCGGGATTGGAAAATCAGCACGGCGCGGATTAGTGCGCGCCGCAAGCTGATCACCTCGTTAGGCAGTTGCAGCTTCGACGAGCCGCGCGACGATCTGCGCGCGCTCAAACTTTTGTAGCGCAGGCGCGGGCCTCGTCCGGCGCTGCGCGATTTGGCAGGGAGCCGGCGTTCGCCCTACACTCAGCCATGTCCAATCCACTTCGCTCTTTCCTCGAGGTTGCGCCCGAGTCGCATTTCTCGATCCAGAATCTGCCTTACGGAATATTTCGCCCTAACGACGGCACAGCACGCGCCGGGGTGGCGATCGGGGAGTGGGTGCTCGATCTCGCAGTCATGGAGGAAGGCGGCTTTTTCCGGGCCCTGAATTTCGGGCCGCGCCCGATCTTTGCGGGCGATTCCCTGAATGCGTTTCTCGCGCTCGGTCGCCCGGCCTGGCGCGAGACGCGTGAGATTCTGCAGCATCTGCTCGCGGCCGAGACCGCCGCTTTGCGCGACGACCAGCCGCTGCGGGCCCGCGCCTTCCATCGGCAGGACGCCGTCACCATGCAGTTGCCGGCGCGGATCGGCGATTACACCGATTTTTATTCGTCCTACCATCACGCGTTCAACGTCGGGACGATGTTTCGCGGGCCGGAGAACGCGCTCATGCCAAATTGGAAATGGCTCCCGATCGCTTATCACGGCCGTGCCAGCTCGATCGTGCCGAGCGGTGCGGACGTGCGCCGGCCGCATGGCCAGATCAAGCCGCCGGAAGCCGAGGCGCCGATTTTCAGCGCGAGCCGCGCGCTCGATTTTGAACTTGAGACCGCGTTTTTTATTGGCCCGCCTAACAAACTCGGCGAGCCGGTCCCGATCGCGGAGGCGGCCGAACACATCTTCGGGATCGCCCTGATGAATGACTGGAGCGCGCGCGACATCCAGACCTGGGAATACCAACCGCTCGGCCCTTTCCTCGCGAAGAATTTCTGCACCAGCATCTCGCCCTGGATCGTGACCTTGGAAGCGCTCGAGCCGTTCCGCCGGCCGCTCCCGCGGCAGGATCCGGCGCCGATAGAATACCTGCGCCTGCCGGAGGATTTTACCTTCGACATTCAACTGGAGGCCACTTTGCAGACCGCGAAAATGAGCGCCCCGCAGACGATCACGAGGAGCAACTTCCAGAATCTTTACTGGAGCATTTCGCAGCAGCTCGCTCACCACACCGTCGGCGGGTGCAATCTGCAGCCGGGCGACCTGCTAGCCAGCGGCACGATCAGCGGCCCGGGCGAGGACGGCCGCGGGAGCATGCTCGAGCTGACCTGGCGCGGAGCGAATCCGCTGGAACTGCCGGGCGGCGAATCGCGCAAATGGCTGGAAGAAGGCGATCGGCTAACGATCAGCGGCTGGTGCGAAGGCGAGGGTTACCGGGTCGGTTTCGGCGAGGTGACTGGCCGGATCGTTGGTTAAGAAAGAAAGCCCGTCGCAAGGACGGGCATTCAGTCGAAAATTTCCGCGGGAATAAAAACGGTCGTTGAAGAAAAAAGTTGCTCGATTTCGACATTTGTGGTTGCGCGGCACTGGAGTTGCCTACATAGAAGGCCTTCGCGTGTTTCGTTTTTGCCTCTTCTTCACTCTTTGCACGCTAGCTCTCTCGAGCACGCAGGCTGCGGGTCTCTCTAATTCGGAGACCCGTTTTGTTTACGTGGACGCCAATGGCAAGGTGCAATCGACCGAAGTCATGACGCGTTACACCGGCAAGATGAAGGTCGCTTTCCCGAATCTCGATCCGAAATTGGCTCGGGCCGCCACCATCGCCGAGGAGCGGGCCAACGCCCATTCCAAGTCGCGCTGCTGGCGTTATGTGAAACAGGCTTTGCTCGCCGCGGGCGCGGTCGATTCCTACCCGAAGACGGCTCTCGCCCGCCAGGCTGGCGACGAATTAGTGCGAGATTTTGGGTTTAAGCGCATCGCGGTGCGCGATCCGTATCAGGCGCCGGTTGGTTCGGTGTTGGTCTACGGTTCCGGCCGCGCAGCTGGTCACGTCGAGATTCGCACTCCGCGTGGATTTGTGAGCGATTTCCGCGCAGCGACTCCTTCGCGCCGACCGTTGATCGGTGTTTACGTCAAGACCTCGGCCGCGAGCGGCCGCTTCTAGAACGGCGCCGGCACGGCGACCAGAAACCATCCTACCATCGCCAGCGCGATGAGGAGTTTGCCGAGTATCCCGGCGAGATTTCCCAGCAACGCGCCCCAGCCCGCACGGCCGGCCTTGACCAGTTGTTTGCCGCTAAAAATTTCCCCAGCCAGCGCGCCCAAGACCGGACCGACGAGCAGGCCGGGCAATCCAAAGAAGAGGCCAACGATGGCCCCGGCGATTGCGCCCAACGTACCCCAGCGGGTCGCACCAAAGCGCCGGGCACCGAGCCAGCCAGCGAGGAAGTCGATCGCGTAGGAGGCTAAAGTCAGGGAGACGAGGAGGATCAGGCTCCCCCAGCCGATGCTCTTCTCAGCGCCGAGCATGAACCGGTGTAGGATCGCGGCCGCGAGAATGATCGCGGTGCCGGGAAAAATAGGGAGCACCGTGCCGATGAGGCCGACCGCCATCAGAATGAGCGTCACGCTCCACCAAAAAAGCTCCATCGCGCGCACTGTAGCCGGGGTCGCCGGCGCCGGCCATCGCAGAGCTTCATAGTCACGGAATTTTCCGTTCGAACCCCACCACTCCTTGACAAGGTTTGGGTTGTCCGCGACCCTGCCCGTCCACAAAAAACTGACTCAATGGCCAACTCAAAATCCGCTGCCAAACGCGCCCGCCAAAATCCCCGCCGCACTCTGCGTAACCGCAGCGTCGTCACTCATCTTCGTTCGCTGACCAAACAAACCGCGGGCAGCACCAAGGCGGAAGACCGGCAGACGCTCGTTTCCGCGCTCGACAAGGCCGCGAAACGCGGAGTCATCCACAAGAACGTGGCCAATCGGCGCAAGGCGCGGCTGAACAAAGCGGCCGCCAAGACCTCCCATTCCTCCTAGAGTTGCCCGATCGCTCCGGCCGGATGTGGATTGCCAGCGAGGTCCCGAAGAAACGGCATTGCATCTCGTCCAGAAAAGTTGAGTTTTGCCCATGATCCCTGCGCTTCTTCTCGTCATTCTCGCGGTCGTTTATCGGATCGCCACCGCCGTCGTAGTCCAGGGAGGCGGAAGCGCCTGGCTTTCTAATTTTGCCCCGCTCGCTGCGATTGCACTTTGCAGCGCGATTTATTTCCCGCGGAATTATAAGTTCCTCGTGCCCTTCGCGGCCCTGCTCGTTTCGGATGTTGTGCTCGATTTCTACTACGGCGCTTCGCTTTTTGAGCCGTTAATCCTTTGCCGCTACCTCGCCTTCGCGCTTGTTGGCTTGCTCGGGTTGGCGATCAGCCGGCGCCCTTCACTAAAGACGATCGTGCCTGCTTCGCTCGCTGGCTCGACCTTGTTCTACGCGATGACGAACGCTTTTTCCTGGCTGACCGATCCCGGTTACGTCAAAAGTTTCGCCGGCCTGATCCAGGCGTTGACCGTCGGGCTGCCGCAATACGGCGCGACACCGACCTGGATGTTTTTCCGCAACTCACTCGTGAGCGACCTTCTTTTCACTCTCCTTTTCGTGGCCTGCATGAGTTTCAGCCGGCGTCAGGCCGCGCTCCCGGTTCGCGCCGTCGCTCGTCCTCTCCCTAACTAATCGAGATGCCGGCGCCGGAGCAACGCGACGAAGTCGAGATGCTCGCGACGATGCTGCTTATTCGCCGCTTCGAGGAGCGCGCGAGCCAGCAGTATCAGGCGCAGAAGATCGGTGGTTTTTGCCATCTTTACATCGGGCAGGAAGCAGTCGTGACCGGCGCGGTCGCCGCCACTCGCCCGGATGATTACATCATCACCGCGTATCGCGATCATGCCCATGCCCTGGCCCGCGGAACCAGCGCCGATGCCTGCATGGCGGAACTTTTCGGGAAGGCGACCGGCTGCTCGCGCGGGCTCGGTGGCTCCATGCATTATTTCGACAAGGCGAACCACATGTATGGCGGCCACGCCATCGTGGGCGCGCACGTGCCGCTCGCGGCCGGGATGGCTTTTGCCTCCAAATACCGCAAGGAAGACCGGGTCACGCTTTGCTTTTTCGGCGACGGCGCGATTAACCAGGGCGGCTTTCACGAGGCGCTTAACCTTGCGGGGCTTTTCAAGCTCCCGGTCATCTTCATTTGCGAGAACAACTTTTTCGCCATGGGCACCTCGGTGAAACGCTCGACCTCGCTCAAGGAAATCGTCGATCGTGCCGAAGGCTACGACATGCCGGGCGAGGTGATGGACGGGATGAACTTCCGCGAGGTGCGCGACAAACTGGGCGCGATCATTGCCTCGATCCGGAAAGATCCGCACCCGGCCTTTGTCGAGGCGCGCACTTATCGTTACCGCGGTCATTCCATGTCGGACCCGGCGAGTTATCGGACGAAAGAAGAGCTGGAGAAATATCGGCTCGACGATCCGATCACCCGTTTCCGCGCGCAGCTCACCCGGGAAGGGAAGCTAACGAACGAGCAGTTCGACAAGATGGACAAAGCGGCCAAGGACCAGGCGATGGCGAGCGTGAAGTTTGCCGAGAAAAGTGCCGAGCCGCCGCTCGACGAGCTCTACGATTACACCTACGCGAAGGACGTCCCAGAGGCCGAGCCGCCGGCCGGGAAACGTGCGACCAAGCCCGCGTCGGCCGGTCCCAAAAAATCGCGCCGTCCGGCGGAAGCCGCGCCCTCGACCAACGGAGACAAGGCGTGAGAGAAATCACCTACCGCCAGGCGTTGAACGAGGCGCTCGCCGAAGAGATCGAGCGCGACCCAAATGTTTTCCTGATGGGTGAGGAAGTGGCCGAATACAACGGCGCTTACAAAGTCAGCCAGGGTCTGCTCGACCGCTTCGGCGCCGAGCGCATCATCGATACACCGATTTCCGAAAACGGCTTCGCCGGGCTTGGGATCGGCGCGGCCATGGTCGGCCTGCGGCCGATCGTCGAGTTCATGACCTTCAGCTTTTCGTTAGTCGCGTTCGACCAGATCGTGAACAACGCGCCCAACATGCTCACCATGTCGGGCGGCCAGTTCAACATCCCGATCACCTTCCGCGGGCCTAACGGACCGGCCCACCAGCTCGGCGCGACCCATTCCCACGCCACCGAGTGCCTCTACGCAAACGTCCCCGGCCTTAAGATCTGCACCCCAGCCACACCCCGCGATGCGAAGGGCCTGCTCAAGACCGCGATCCGCGACAATAACCCCGTCCTCGTCCTCGAGTGCGAACTTTTCTACAGCCACAAGGGAATGGTGGAAGACGAGGACGTCGATCTTTTGATTCCGTTAGGCGAAGCCGAGCTCAAGCGCGAAGGCAGCGACGTCACCATCATCTCCTACGCGCAGACAGTCCCGATGGCGCTGGCCGCGGCGGAGCAGTTGGCGGGCGAGAAGATCAACGCCGAAGTGATCGACCTGCGCTCGATCAAACCGCTCGATTGGCCCGCGGTCTTCGCGTCGGTCAGCAAAACGCACCGGGTTGTGATCGCGGAACAGGATCGCCCTTTTTGCGGAGTTGGCGCGGAGATCACCTACCGAATCCAGCAGGAAATTTTCGACGAGCTCGATGCACCCATCCAGCGCGTCTCGCAGGAAGACGTGCCGATGCCCTACAACGAAGCGCTGGAACAGGCCGTCCTCCCGAACGCGGAGAAGATCGTCGCGGCCGTAAAGAAAATTTGTTAGGCCCTAACCAAGGAGATTTCCGTCATGCCTGAGATCCAAATGCCGAAGCTGAGCGACACCATGACCGAAGGGACGCTCGTAAGTTGGAAGAAAAAGATCGGTGACGAAGTGACCGCGGGCGAAGTCCTGGCCGAGATCGAGACCGACAAGGCGACGATGGAGTGGGAAGCGTCCGACGACGGCGTTTTGAAGGAAATTTTTGTGGAGGAAGGCGGCAAAGTGAACGTCGGCGACCCGATCGCCTTCATCGCGGGAGATGGCGAGGAAGCGCCGGAAGATTCCAGCAAAGGCGAAGAGGAAGGCGGCGAAGGCGGGGAGAGCGAGGAGGCCGAAGAACCTGAAAAAGCGCCTGCGAAAAAGAAGGCGAAACCGGTAGCCGCGGACGCGTCGCCTGAGGCCTCGCCAGAGAAGCCCGCAGCCCAGGCAAAAAAGCCAGACGCGGAAGAGCAGCCTGGAGAGACTCAGCGGATCAAATCCTCTCCGCTCGCCCGCAAAATCGCCGAAGCCAAAGGCGTCGACCTAACGAGCCTCAAAGGCACCGGCCCGGGCGGTCGCATCGTGGAAAAAGATGTCGAGGCCGCCGTGTCGACCGCCGCCCCGGGCGCCTCTGCAGCGGACAAATCTCCGACCAAAACCAAAGCACCCGCTCCAGAAATCAGCGCCGGCGAAACCGCTCGAATCAGCCTAACGGGCATGCGCAAAGTGATCGCTGAACGTCTCGTCTCGAGCCTCGGCCCGGTCCCGCATTTTTACCTTAACATCGAGATCGACGCCGGCCCGCTGATGCGCGTCCGCGCCGAGCTCAAATCCGGCGCTGCAGAAGACGACGCGAGCAAAATCACAGTCAACGATTTCATCCTCAAGGGCGCGGTCGCCGCCGCCCTGCGCGAGCCGAAAGTGAACGCCGCGTTCGATGGTGACGCGATCATCCAATATGGAGACGTCAATCTCGCGGTCGCGGTTGCGATCGACGAGGGCCTCGTCACGCCGGTCATTCGCGGCGCGCAAAACAAATCCATCCGTGAGATCAGCGCGGCGGTCAAAGACCTCGCTCACCGCGCGCGGAACAAGCGGATGAAGCCGGAAGAATTCCAGGGCGGTACTTTCACCGTCTCGAATCTTGGCAGCTACGGGATCGATTATTTCTCCGCCATTATCAACCCGCCGCAGGCCATCATTCTTTCGATCGGCGCCATCGTTAGGCAAGCGGTCGTGAGCGAAGCGGGCGCGATTGTGGCCGGCTACCGGATGAAGATCGGGATGAGCTGCGACCACCGCGTGGTCGACGGCGCGATCGGCGCCGATTACCTTAAAGCGCTCCGGCACCTTCTGGAAAACCCAGCGCTCCTCTTGCTCTAACTTAGGTGCCTCGGGCTTCGATCACTGGAGCCGATGCGCCGTGGGATCA
>JBDTVP010000064.1:0-13772 GCA_040007175.1 Spartobacteria bacterium | reverse complement strand
ATCGATACCTCGCCGGAATTTTATCCCGAGATCGTGACCAGCCACACCTTCGGCGATCGCCTCACGACGATCGCGGCGGTGCAGGCAAGCGGGATGTCCGTCTGTTGCGGCGGGATTGTCGGGCTGGGCGAGAGCGTCACCGACCGGCTCCGCATGCTCGAGGTCCTGAGCAACTTCGATCCGGCACCAGAGAGCGTGCCGATCAATTGCCTGATGGCGATGCCGGGCACGCCGCTGGCCGAGCAGCCGCCGATCGACATTTTCGATCTCGTTAGGCTGATCGCGGTCACGCGGCTGGCGCTTCCGAAGGCGCGGGTCCGGCTGGCGGCAGGGCGTACCCGGCTCTCGCGCGAAGGCCAGGCGCTCTGCTTCTTCGCCGGGGCGAACTCGATCTTCTACGGCGACAAACTGCTGACCGCGGCGAACCCGGCGGCCGACGCCGACGTGACGCTCCTGCGCGAGCTCGGGCTGCAGATTGATCCGCAGGAAGAAACGGCCGAAAAATTCCCATTGACGGCCGCTTCGCTGACCCGATAGCCTCCCCGGCGATGAAAGCCATCCTCGGTTCGCTGCTCTGCTACATTCTTTTCGCTTCGCAGTGCTTTGCCTTGAAGGGTGGGCCGTTTGATGGCGGAGGAAAAGGGCAGGTGACAACCACCGGCACGTTCGCCGGGATTTTGCTTCCGGAGAGCAATGGCGTTGGCAGCAATACCCTCGGTTTGTTTACACTCATCGTCCCCTCTACCGGCTTGGCCACTGGCAATGCGACCATGTTTGGCTTTGGCGCGGCCATGACTGGCACTGTCCAGGGTGCAGCCGATCCGAAGACCGCCAAGCTCTACGCGATTCTCAACATGGAGTTCGATATCACCGTTGCGATTTCGGATACGGAAAGGTTGATTTATGCGTATCTGGCGAATGGGAAGTTGGATGGAAACAAGATCGTCCCGGGTAAGAATGGCTTCTCCACGCGCATCACCGGAACCTCGAACATCACCTTTTCCGCCAGTCCCGGGGCACAGCAGTATCTCCCGGGGTTCCCGGACAATACGACCGTGACCTACACGGTGCTCGGGTTCAAACAGGCCTAGACTCACGAACCGGTGAAAACGAGCGGCCGCGGAAGCCGGCGCATCGTGGCCTTTACGCTGCTCGAACTGTTCATCGTTCTGGTCATTATCGGCATCCTTGGCGCGATGCTCGTCCCGGTTTACTCCGGGATTCGAAAGCGCGGGCAACGCGTCCAGTGCATCGCCAATCTGCACAACCTTTACCTGGCGGCCGACGTCTTTCTGCAGCGCAATGGGAGTTGGCCGCAGATCGCGCGCGGCACGACGGATGACACCGCGGATGAGGACTTTGCCAATACTTGGATCAACGCTCTCGCCCCTTTCGGCCCGACCCGTCAGAGTTGGATCTGCCCCGCCGTGCAAGAAATCCTGCAAAATCCAGATTACCTCCAGTCGGCCAATGCCCGGATCGATTATTTCCCGATGAGTTTCGACGACAAGCCGACCACGCCCCATCGCTGGCCGCGCCAGCCTTGGTTTATCGAGACTGGCAACGTGCATGGCAATGGCAACCTCATCATCTTCACCGACGGCAGCGTGGGCGAAAGCGGCGATTTACGCCGGTGACAGAGCGTTCCGGCGATTGGATGCGCGACCCGAATTATCGCTCGGCCCTGGAGCGAACGACGGTAGTCAGTCGCCCGGAACCCGCCGCGCCGCGCGACGACAAGAGGGCGCTGAGCACACCTCGCCTCTGATGGGCGGAGTTGGCCATCACGCGGCCGCGGCGGAATGTGCGACCAGTCCGCCGTAGAGCTGCTCGTAATGTTCCGCGGCCTGGGCCCACGAGAAATCGAGGGCAACGGCGCGTTTCGTGAGGCGTTCCCATTCGGGGCGGTCGGCGAAGATTTCCCGCGCACGCTTGATCGCGTCCCAGAAAGGCTCGCTCCCGTATTCGTAGAATAGGAAGCCGTAACCGGAGTCGGTCGAGGGATCGTAATCGGCGATGATTTGTTCAACGCCGCGATTAGCGCGAGCGATCGGGAGGACGCCATATTTCAAACTGTGCATCGCACTGAAGGCGCCCGGTTCCACTCGTGAAGGGATGAGGGTGAGGTCACTCCCGCCTTCGATCAAATGGGCGAGCGTTTCGTCGTAGTCGTGCCGGTAGGCGAGACGATCGGGATACTTGCGCGCGGCGATGGCGAGCGCGGTCTCGTAGGCCGGGTCGCCTTGGCCGAGGATGATGAGGCGCACGTCGTCGGCCAGAAGGCGGTCGAGGACGGGGAGGAGAATGTCAAAGCCTTTCGCGCCGACTAACCGGGTGACCATGCCAAAGACGGGGCCACGGGGTGCGGGCGCGAGCCGGAGTTGATCGAGGAGGGCGTTGCGCGAAGTGGCTTTGAGTTCCAGCGTCGCCGGGCCGTAGCGGACCGGGAGAAGTTTGTCAGTCGCGGGGTTCCAGCGCCGGTAATCGGCTCCGCCAAGAATGCCGGAGAGCTTGGGCGCCTGTTCGCGCAGGACCATGTCGAGCCCTTCGCCTAACGACGGAGTCTGGACTTGGTGCGCGTAGGGTTCGCTCGGGACGATGATGCGGTCGGCAAAAAGGAGGCCGGCCTTGAGGAGATTGAGCCGGCCGAAAAACTCGACGCCCTTCGGTTCGAAATAGCGGCCGGGCAGACTCGTTAGGGCAAAATCCCAGGCGTCGAAGCTGCCCTGTTCGGCCAGATGGTGGATGGAAAGGGCGGTGGCGAAGGGCAGTCCCTGCTCGCGCACCAGCACGGGGACAAGGGCGGCGGGCCAGTCGTGACAATGGAGAATCTCCGGGGTGGGGGTCATGCGCCGCGCCAGTTCCACGGCGGCTTTGCTGAAAAAGATGAAGCGGGCGGCGTTATCCGGGTAGGGCTCGCCTTTCTCCTGGTAAATCCCGGGCCGGTCGTAGAGCTCGTCGCAGCGGACGAAGAAGATCTGGAGATCCTCGGCGGTCCGTCCTTCGAGCAGATCAGCGGGAAAAACTTTTTCGCCTAACGAGATGTCAAGGCTGACCCGGAGCGGCCTGGTCTTGATTTTCTTGTTCTCGCGAATCTCGCGGTAGTAGGGCATGGCGAGCGCGATTTCGTGGCCGCGCGCTTTCAACTCGCGCGGCAGGGCGACGAGCACATCGGCCAGCACGCCGGAGCGGGCGAGGGGCCAGCCCTCGCTGCTGAGCATGAGGATTTTCATGAGGAGAATTTAACCGCAGAGAGCGCCGAGGACGCAGAGATTATTGTAAAAAACTTATTCCTTGGTCCTCTCGGCGTCCTCGGCGGTTAAATATTCCTGTCTCACCCAGGCGAGCGCCTCCGCGCGGTCGCGCAGCTCGCCTTCGAGTTGGCGGGTCTCGACGGCTTCGAGGATCTCGCTGAAGCGCGGGCCAGGCTTCATCCCGAGCGCGATGAGGTCGTCACCCTTCACGAGCGGAGGCGGGATGATCGGCTCGTTCGCGAACTCCTCCCGCTTGCGCTGGAGAAACTCGTAATTGTCGAGCATGCCGTGGCTGCTTTGGCAGTCAACCCGGTGCAGCTCGAGCTCGTCGGGAAAAGTCGCGCGCGCCATGAAGCGTTTCAGTTTTGCGACGCGCATGTTCGGCACGTCCTTGAAGACCATATGCTGACGCACGGCTTCAACCGTGGCGTCGATCTCTGCGCGGGAAAAACGGAGCCGTTGCATTAGCGCTTCGGTCATTTCCGCGCCGACGCGGTCGTGCCCGTTGAACCGGATGCGGCCGGCTTCGTCGACGCTCGCGGTTGGCGGTTTGCCGATGTCGTGAAAGAGAACGCTGAGGACGAGCGGAAGGGAAATTTCGTTAGGCAAAAGCCCGAGCATGAGTCGGGTGTGCTTGAAGACGTCGCCCTCGGGATGGAATTGCGGCGGTTGTTCGCAGCCTTTCATTGCCTCTAACTCGGGCAGCACTTCTCGCATCAGCCCGCTGGCGTCGAGCAGATCCCAGCCGCGGGTGCGATGGGGCGAAAGGAAGATCCGGACGAGCTCCTCGCGAAGCCGCTCCGCGCTGATTTCCCGGATGGTGGGCGCGGCGCTTACGATTGCCGCCCACGTGGCAGGCTCGATCTCAAATTCGAGCGTGGTCGCGAAGCGCACCGCGCGCAGGAGCCGCAGCCGGTCCTCGGCGAAGCGTTGCGCGGGTTCGCCGATCGCGCGGATGATTTTCGCGGCGAGATCTTCGCGCCCGCCGACGAAGTCGATTACGGCGTCGTTAGGCGGATCGAAGAAGAGGCCGTTGATCGTGAAGTCGCGCCGGCGCGCGTCTTCCTCCGCCGAGGAAAAATGGACTTCGGTCGGGCGCCGGCCGTCGAGGTAAGCGCCGTCCGATCGGAAAGTGGCGACCTCGAACTGAAAACCGTTTTCGAGGACAACGATAACGCCGAAATGCGCGCCCACCGCATAGGTGCGGGTGAAGAGTTTTTGCACCTCCTCGGGCCGGGCATTGGTTGCGATATCGATATCCTTGGGGATTTTCCCGCGGAGCAAGTCGCGCACGCAACCGCCGGCGAAATAGGCAATGTGGCCGGCCGCGCGCAGCCGCTCGGCGAGGGATCGCGCGGTCGTTTCCATTGGCGTCATCGGGCTCACCGCCTAACGTCGCCGCGAGCGCGGGCGCTGTCGAGGGGCGGGGTGGATGCCGGTGAGCACGGTGGAGGGATGGGCGCCGTCCCGTCCATGACTCAAGAAACGTGGACGGGACCGCGCCCGTCCCTCCAACTCAGGCCGTCTTTCTTGAATCGCGGAAGGAGTAGATCATGAAACAGACGACCGCGATGCAGATGCAGGAGTCGGCGACGTTAAAGGCTGGCCAGGGATGCGCGAAGGGAAGGTGGAGATCGAAGAGGAGAAAATCGATCACGTGTCCGTGGAGGAATCGGTCGGTCAGGTTCCCGAGAATCCCGGCCATGAGAAGGCCAAGCGCGACGCGCCGCCAGGGGTCGCGCGGCTCGGGACGGAGCAAAAGGATCGAGACTACGACGAGCGCGACGCAAGAGATCGCGATGAAGAAGCCGTTCCTGTTCTGGAACGAACCGAAGGCCGCGCCGCTGTTGGTGACGTGGACCAGGGTGAAGAAATCGGGCACGACGATGCGCGGCTCGTAGGGATCGATGAACCGCAGGACGAAATATTTTGTCAGCTGATCGAGGGCGTAGAGCGGCAGACTGAGCAGAAAGAAAATCTTCACGCGCGCGCCTCCACCGCGGACGCGCAGCGCTCGCATAGCTCGGGGTGGGCGGCGACCGTGCCGACGGCGGCGCGATGGCGCCAGCAGCGGCTGCACTTCTTGTTAGGCGTTTGGCTGATCGACGCGCTCGGTTCTTCGGCTGGCTCGAGTTGGAGATCGCTCAGGATGAAGAATTCCTCGAGTTCCTCGCGCGGGATGGAGCGGACGAGATCCTTGTCGCAGCGGAGCACGACCGTGGCTTCGAGCGCGTTGCCGATCAATTTTTCCTGGCGCGCTTTTTCGATCGCCTGGCCGATCACGCCGCGGAGCTTGAGCAATTCCTCGAACTGCTCTCGCAGCTTCGCGTCACGCAGGTTGCCCTGGACCTCGGGGAACATGCGCAGATGGATCGACTCATCCCCGCCGAGATAGCCCCAGGCTTCCTCCGCGGTAAAAACGAGGATCGGCGCGAGCAAGCGGCAGAGCGCCTCGAAGATCTGGCGCATCGCGGCCTGGGTGGCGCGGCGGCGCGGCGCATCCGGCACATCGCAGTAGAGGCGGTCCTTCGTGATATCGACGTAGAGGCTGCTCAGGTCGACCGCGCAAAATTGGTTGAGGGTGTGGTAGACCTTGTGGAACTCGTAAGCCGCGTAGGCTTCGGTGCACTCCTCGATCACCTGCTGAAGCCGATCGAGAATCCAGCGATCGACAAGGGTGAATTCCGCTTCCGGCGCGTCCTCGGGAAAGTCAGCCAGATTGCCTAACAAGATGCGGAGGGTGTTACGAATCCGCCGGTAGGTGTCGCCGAGGCGGGTGAACATTTCTTCCGAAAAGGGAACGTCGTCGGTGTAGTTGACGCTGCTGACCCAGAGCCTAACGATATCGGCGCCGTGCCGGCCGACGAAATGGCCCGCGTCCATCGGCTTGCTGTAGGTGCTCGACTTGGAGATCTTTTTGCCGTCGACATCGACCACGAAGCCGTGCGTGACGCAGGTCTTGTAAGGCGCGCGATCGTGCAGCGCCACGCTCGTCATGAGGGAGGATTGGAACCAGCCTCGATGCTGGTCGGTCGCCTCGAGATACATGTCGGCGGGATCGCGGAGGAGGGGATTTTTGGCGCAGACGGCCTGGTGCGAAACGCCGCTATCGATCCAGACGTCGATCGTGTCGTTGCGATGGCGGGTGCCTTCGGGGAGGCCGAGTTCCCGCGCGAGCGCGGCGTCATCGAGCTCGAACCAGACGTTGGAGCCGCGTTGCGCGACGAGGTCGGCCAGCTTGCGAATCCATTCCGGGTTAAGAAGCGCTTCGCCCTCCGCGGAATAAAAAGCGGGCAGCGGCACGCCCCAACTGCGCTGGCGGGAGATGACCCAATCGGGGCGCGCTTCGACCGTGCCGGCGATACGATTTTCGCCCCAGGCGGGAAGCCAGGTAACCTTGCTGATTGCCTCGAGCGCGTCTTTCCGCAGGTCGTTGATGCTGATGAAGAACTGCTCGACCGCGCGGAAAATGATCGGGGTCTTGGAGCGCCAACAGTAGGGATAGGAATGCTGATAGGCGTTCTCGGCCACGAGCATGCCGCGCTCGCGCAGCAGCCTAACGATGTCGGCGTTGGCGTCGAAAACGTATTTGCCGACCAGCTCGGGCACGCCGACTTCCTCCGTGTAGCGGCCAAGATCGTCGACCGGAGAGAGGATCGGGAGGCCGTTGGTTTTCCCTAACGAGTAATCGTCGTCGCCGTGGCCGGGCGCGATGTGGACCGCGCCGGTGCCGGTGTCCATGGTCACGAAATCGGCCGTGAGCACGATCGCGGTGCGGGGGAGGAAAGGATGCTGCGCGCCGATGCCTTCGAGTTTGGAGCCGGGGAAAGTCTGGGGCGATTCGTCCGCGGGTTGCCAACCGGTCGCGGCGCTGAAGGGCGCGACGAGCTTTTCCGCGAGGATAAGCGTTTCCGACTCTTCGCCGCGCGTGAAGCGCTGGGCGACGTAACGTTCTTTTTCGTGAACGGCGATGGCCAGATTCGCCGGCAAGGTCCACGGCGTGGTCGTCCAGATGACGAGGCTCGCCTTGTCCTTCCACGCGCCGGTCACGATCGGAAATTTGACGTAGACCGCCGTGTCCTGGCGGTCCTGGTATTCGACCTCGGCCTCGGCCAGGGCGGTCTGGGCGCCGGTGCTCCAGAAGACGGGTTTCATCGATTCGTAGACGAGACCTTTTTCCACGAAAACGGCGAAGGCGCGGAGGATCTCGGCCTCGTAGGCCGGATTCATCGTGAGGTAGGGGTGCTCCCAGTCGCCGAAAACTCCGAGGCGCTTGAACTGCTCGCGCTGGATATCGACGAACTTTCGCGCAAAGGCCTCCGAACGTTGCCGCACTTCGAGCGGCGAAAGGCCGCGAGTTTCCCTAACGACTTTGTATTCGATCGGGAGGCCGTGGCAATCCCAGCCCGGGACGAAAGGAACGCGAAACCCGGCCATGGTTTTCGATTTCACGACCAGATCCTTGAGGATTTTGTTCAGGGCCGTGCCCATGTGGACGTCGCCGTTCGCGAAAGGCGGACCGTCGTGCAGGACGAAAAGATCGGCCTCGGCGCGGGCCTTCTGGATTTTCTCGTAAAGCCGCGCTTCCTGCCAGCCGCGGAGGATCTCCGGTTCGCGCGTGGCCAGGCCGGCTTTCATCGGGAAATCCGTTTTCGGCAGGTTGAGGGTGTCCTTGTAATTCTGGCTCATCGCGGAGCGGCGACGCTAACATTCACCCTTGGAAAAGCAACGCGGAGGAGGCGCGCGAGAATGGGATGGTTAAGCGCGGAAGTGACCCGCCTAACGACGAGGTGACAACCCGGCGCGGCGTTTTTTATTTTGAGCGGCCGAAGAAATGACTAAAGTCGCCGCCCATGCAAATCAGTCTTTGCTCATTATGAAGCGCTTCCTTCCTTTCATCCTGATCGCGGTTGTCGCGCTTCTAACGGTCGGGATCGCGACCGCGATTTACCGTGCAAAAATGCGCCCGACGGTGGTGGCCACTGCGAAACGGCCACCGGCTCCGGCCCCAAGTGCCGCCGCTTCGGCAGCTGGCCAGGCGACCGAGGCGACGCCCGCACCGGTCGAGGAGAAGGAAGATCCTTCACTTCACGTCCGGGGCCCGCGTAATGCGCCGGTCACGATGGAAGTTTACGGCGATTTCCAGTGCCCCTCCTGCGGCCACGCGGCGGGCATCACCAAGGAGCTGGAGGCGGAGTATCACGGGCAGTTTCGGGTCATATTTTATGAATTTCCGCTCGCCATGCATGAGCACGCGGTCGAGGCCGCGATGGCGGCGGAGGCGGCTGCCGTGCAGGGGAAGTTCTGGGAGATGCACGACAAGCTTTATGAATTCCAGACGGTCTGGAGCAAGGTCCGGAATGTGGGCTTTTTCTTCGATAATTATGCCGAGGCGATCGGCCTGGACGTGGCGCGGTTTCGCGCGGATCGCCTGAGCCAGGATCTCCAGCAAGGTATCGTCGCCCAAGGCGAGGCGGGAACTGCCCGCGGGGTAAAGAACACGCCCACGATCTTCTTTAACGGGACTGAGTTCCGCGGCAATTTCACGAAAGAAAATCTGGAGGCAGCGCTCAAAAGAGCCCTCGCGGAGAAGAAGGCGCCCTAAGTCATGGCGAACAATGGAAAGAAATCACGCAGCCAGCAGGTAACAAGCGGCCCGAAGCGTCCGTCGGGAGTGGTCTACTGGATCATGGCGGGCATCGCGCTCCTCGGGCTGGCGGATGCTACCTTCCTGACGGTCGCTCACCTGACGGGCGACGACGCGGTTTGCGGTTCTCTTGTCGGGTGTTCGACGGTGCTCGGGAGTCGTTATGCAACGATCTTGGGGATTCCGACAGCGATGTTTGGAGCCTTGGCCTACTTCACGGCTTTTAGTCTGGCGATCTTGGCCGCGTCTGGTTATGAGTGGGCCAGAAGGTTGCTGGTAGGTGTCGTGGGAGTAATGTTCCTGGCCTCGTTGTACTTTCTGTACTTGCAGGCGTTCGTCCTGCACGCCTTTTGTCCGTTCTGCTTGTTTTCGGCGGCCGTGACCTTTTTTCTTGCCGGCCTCCTCTTGGTCATCCCGTCCCGTCGCTAGGGAGGGCGTCGTCATTTCTCAAAATCCTTCCGCTAACGGAATGGGTGCAGTGGCAGATGCGCAACTGGAGACATTACCAAATAGTCACGTAAAATGGCGTGACACGCCATTTGGCCTTCCGGTAGCCTCGCAAGGCGGGCGAAATTCTTTTGCACGCGACTAACCCACACCAAGGAGAATAAACATGAAAAAAAGGTCAGCTTCTCGAGACGCGTTTTTTAACCCGCGCGTCTTTTTAGGTCTCAGTATTTGCTCTGCCGGCGCAGCTCTCGCGCTGGTTGCATTCAATCTATCGCTAGCCACCACAGTGGTGGCGCAAAAAGGTGAATTTAACAACGGCTTCAAAACAATCCGCGCCGATCATAGCGATATTTCGCCGG
The DNA here is from genome assembly GCA_040007175.1 of Spartobacteria bacterium. GTDB lineage: Bacteria > Verrucomicrobiota > Verrucomicrobiia > Chthoniobacterales > UBA10450 > Palsa-1392. The sequence continues at coordinate 4,062 of JBDTVP010000064.1, read as the reverse complement.
CGCTGCGTGATGTCGATCCCTGGCCAACCGAGCGGGTCCAAGAGCATGAAGCAGCGCAGAACCCGAGGATCAACACTGGTGCGCACAAGGACGCGCCGGACACCGTGGTGCAAAGGAAGACTTTGCTCGGTCAACTCGCGCCCAGCATTCCGGATCCGATTTTGAATTTTGCCGGCATCCCCTTCCCGGGAGTCAATTGCAACTGCGCGCCGCCCGACACCAATGGCGAAGTGGGCACCACCCAATACGTGCAGATTGTGAACACCGGCTACCAGGTTTTCGACAAGGCGACTGGCTCCTCTCTGCTCGGGCCAGCCAGCATCGTCTCAGTGTGGACTGGTTTCGGCGGCGTCTGCCAGACTGCCGGTAATGGTGATCCGGTCGTGCTCTTCGACCAAATCGCGAATCGCTGGGTGATCACGCAGTTTGCAGGTGGGCTGACCCACGAATGCGTCGCGGTCTCCACGACTGATGATGCCACTGGCACCTATGCTCGTTATGATTACAACCTGGCAGCGGTCGCCGGGTCGGCGCTTTACGACTACCCGCACCTCGGGGTTTGGCCAGACGCCTATTATATGAGCATGAACGTGTTCAATACCTCTGGCACCGCCTACCTCGGTCCGCAGGCGTTCGCGTTTAACCGCGCTAAGATGATCGCCGGTGATCCGACTGCGGAGTTGATTGTCGCTCCGCGTCTTTCCTCAAACGATGCTCCGATGCAACCGGCCGATCTCGACGGACACACTCTGCCGCCCGCGGGCGCGCCGAACTCGTTCGTCCTTTTCCCGGATACGAATAACTATCGGGTCTATCACTTCCAAGTGGATTTCGCCAACCCAGCGAACTCGACCTTCACGCTGTTTGGCTCGTCTCCGACGGCCGGGTTTTCTTTTCTCTGCCCCAACACTGGCCTGTGTGTCCCACAGCTCGGCCAACCCTCCACGCAAAACCTCAACGGTCTCGCCGATCGTCTGATGTATCGTCTGGCCTACCGCAATTTTGGCGACCACGAATCCTTGGTTGGCAACTTCAGCGTTAGTTCGGGCGGCGTTTCCGGCGTTCGTTGGTTTGAACTCCGCGGCGTTAGTGCCGGTCCGGTGACCACCTTCCAGGAAGGCACCTATCAGCCTGACAACACCTGGCGTTGGATGGGTAGTGCAGCGATGGATGGCGCCGGCAACATCGCCGTGGCCTACAGCGCTTCCAGCTCGGCGATCTTCCCGCAGCTCCGGTATACCGGCCGCATGGCGACTGATCCGCTCGGTACACTGCCCTTGGGTGAAGCAACGCTCTGGGAGGGAACCGGTGCGCAAGTCAACACCTCGAGTCGCTGGGGCGACTACAGCGACCTGACGGTGGATCCAGACGACGACCAGACTTTCTGGTTCACGAGCGAATATTACGACAGCACCAGCTCGTTCAACTGGCGCACCCGCATCGGGAGCTTCAAGCTTGCGACGGGCGGCGGCGGCGGAGCCAACCTGGTGAGCGCGGCTTCGCGCTTGCGGCATAACAATGTCGGCACCTTCGATGTTCCCATGCCTCTCTCCGGCACCTCCGGGGTCGAGGATCGGGCGGCGAACAACTACGTGGCTGTGTTCACCTTCGACACGGCAGTCACTTCAGGTGATGTTTCCGTGGTGAGCGGAACTGCCACGGCGGGCACACCGGCCTTTAATGGCAACGAGATTACCGTCCCGTTGACCGGCGTCGATAACGCCCAAGTCGTCACTCTGCGGGTCGAGAACGTCAATGGCAGCGGAACGAGCGCGGGCGATGTCCCGTTTGGATTCCTGATTGGTGACATCGACTCGAGCCGGACCGTCGACAGCGGCGACCGAGCTGCTCTCCAATCTGCCTTCGGCAATCCAGTGGACGGCACGAGCTTCCGCGCCGACATCAAGCACGACGGTGACATCAATCGTCGCGATCGGTCCATCTTGAAGTCCGAGCTCGGCACCTCGCTGCCGTAAGGGAATAAGCAATCGAAATTGCCTCCGGGAGCCGTCCGAACCGGCTCCCGGCCAGGCTGCGGGGGAAAATCCGCGTGAAAGGGGCGTTCAGCGCAAGCTGAGCGCCCCTTTTTTGTGGGTCTAAAAGCGGCGTTAACTAGAGGTGACTAAATCGTAATGTTAAACCTCGTGACATCTCGCCGTGCAAATTGATAACCTCCATAACAGGTAAAACGTTTACCTAGCTACAACACACATCACACCAAATATATATGATTAAAAAGTCAGCTTCACAGGACGCGTACTTTAGTTTGCGCGTCTTATTCGGGTTCGTCCTTAGTTCCGTCGGTGTCTTTATGGCACTTATGGCGCTGAGCCTTTATTCAAGCTCATCGGCCATCGCGGCCGGGGCGAAACCAAATAACGGCGTCACCGTTATCAATTCCTATCATAACGACGTTTCGCCAGCGATGCGTGATGTGGAAGCGTGGCCAGTGCAAAGATTGCAAGAGCACGAAGCGGCCGAAAACCCAAAGGTCTCGACCGGCCTGCATAAGGACAAAACCGATCTAGTGGTCCAAAAAGGAGCTTTGCTCGGCCAGTTGGCGCCCAGCATTCCGGCACCGATCCTCAGTTTCGCCGGCATCCAGTTCCCGGGTGTGAGTTGTAATTGTGCTCCGCCTGATACCAACGGCGAAGTCGGCCTGACCCAATTCGTCCAGATGGTCAACACAGGCTATCAGGTCTTCGACAAAGCGACCGGCGCTTCGATTCTCGGACCGAACAGCATCGTCTCGCTCTGGAGTGGTTTCGGGGGCGTTTGCCAAACCAGCGGTTTCGGCGATCCCGTCGTCCTCTATGACCAGCTCGCGAATCGCTGGGTGATCAGCCAGTTCGCTGGCGGCGGCATCCCAACCGACGAATGCGTAGCGGTTTCGACCACGAGCGATGCCACTGGCACCTATAATCGTTATGCTTTCCACATCGGCAGTAACTTCTTTGATTACGAGAAGATCTCCGTGTGGCCGGACGCTTACTACATGAGCGCCAATATCTTCAACTCCTCGGGCACCGCTTATCTCGGACCTCAGGCCTACGCGATGGACCGGGCCAAAATGCTCTTGGGCCAGCCGGCGTCGATCATCATCATGCCGATTCTTGGCAACACCTTCCCGCCGATGCTTCCGGCTGATATCGAAGGCTCGACCCTGCCGCCCGCTGGTGCGCCGAACTCGTTCGTGCTCTGGCCGGACACCGGGACCTATCGGGTCTATCATTTCCACGCCGATTTCGCCGTTCCGGCGAACTCGACCTTCAGCCTGTTCGGAACCTCGCCGGCGGCTGGATTCAGCGAACTTTGCCCTTTCACCCGCGCCTGCGTTCCGCAGTTGGGGCAGACGTCGACCCAGAATCTCGATGGACTCGGCGATCGTCCGATGTTCCGCTTGGTTTATCGGAACTTTGGCGACCATGAATCCTTGGTCGGCAACTTCTCGGTTTTGTCGGGCGGCGTCGCCGGCATTCGTTGGTTCGAGCTGCGTAAGGTGACCGCAGGTCCGGTGCAGACCTTCCAGGAAAGCACCTATCAGCCCGACACCACGTGGCGCTGGATGGGAAGTATCTCGATGAACGGCCAGGGCGACATGGCCCTCGGTTATAGCGCCTCGAGCTCGACGATTTTTCCGCAGCTCCGTTACACGGGCCGTCTCGCGAGTGATCCGCTCAACACCCTCCCGCAGGGTGAGGCCACGCTTCATGCTGGCACCGGAGCGCAGATCAACACCTCCAACCGTTGGGGCGATTACAGCGACATGAGCGTCGACCCGGTGGACGATTGTACCTTCTGGTTTACCTCGGAGTACTACGACTCCACTAGCTCGTTCAACTGGCGCACGCGTGTCGGCAGCTTCAAGGTTGGTACCTGCGGGGCTACCTCCGATACGGTGACAATTAGCAGGGCCCAGTATTCCGTCTCGCGCAGCCAGCTGACAGTGCTGGCGACCGATAGCAACCCAGCCGCGATCTTGACTGTCAAGGTGACGAGTTCGGGTCAAATCCTCGGGACGATGCAGACCCGGGGCGACGGTAAATACCGCCTGAAAGCTAA
>JBDTVP010000063.1:0-13871 GCA_040007175.1 Spartobacteria bacterium | reverse complement strand
CGCTTCTGGCGGATCATCGAGGAATACGCGGTCAGCATTCTCTACACCGCGCCGACCGCGATTCGCGCCTTCATCCGCTGGGGCGACCAATGGGTCAAGAAACACGATCTCTCCTCCCTCCGATTGTTAGGCACAGTCGGGGAACCGATCAATCCCGAGGCCTGGATGTGGTATCACAAAACGATCGGCGGCGGTCGTTGCCCGATCGTCGATACCTGGTGGCAAACCGAGACCGGCGGAATCATGATCACTCCGCTACCCGGCGCGATCCCGACCAAACCCGGGAGCGCGACGCTCCCCTTCTTCGGGGTCGATCCGGCGATCGTGGACGACCAGGGCAAAGAAGTCGGGCCGAATGTGGGCGGGAAGTTAATCGTTAGGCGACCCTGGCCGGCGATGCTGCGCAACATCTATGGGGACAAGGCGCGCTACAAAAAACAGTACTGGAGCGAGTATCCAGGCCAGTATTTTACCGGCGATGGCGCGCGCCGGGACAAGGACGGTTATTTCTGGATCGTCGGCCGGATCGATGACGTCCTTAACGTGGCCGGCCATCGTCTCGGAACCTCGGAAATCGAAAGCGCACTCGTTAGTCACGCCGCCGTCGCGGAAGCCGCCGCCGTCGGGCGACCGGATGAACTTAAGGGCCAGGCCGTGGTCGTTTTCGTAACGCTGAAGGTCGGAGTCAAACCGACCCCGAGCCTGAAGAATGAGCTGCGCGCCCACGTCGGCCTGCACATCGGAGCAATCGCCAAACCGGACGAAGTACGTTTTGCCGAAGCCCTCCCGAAGACGCGCAGCGGCAAAATCATGCGTCGGCTCCTGAAGGAAATCGCGAGCGGCAAAACCGTCACCGGCGACACCACCACCCTGGAGGATTTCAGCGTGCTGGCAAAGTTGGGAAGCGCCGAGGAGTAAGCACGCGTAGTTTAAGGCCGTGAGTTTCATCACCACCGGATTTCGCGAACTGACGTTGAAAGTGCGGCGCCAGCGCACCCGCCTGGCGCTCAAACACGAAAAACGGCTCCTCCAAAAATCCGAGATTGCGCTCGGCCGCGAAGGCACCGCGGAGGCGGCCAAGTTTCCGGAAGTCCGGAACGAAATCGTCGCACTGAAAAAATTCGAACAGGAGCAAAAAGAAGTCGCGTCCCGGATCGCCAAGATCGAAGAAGCGCTCAAGCAGATCGACGCGCAACGGCGAGAGAACTCGAAAGAGCAGGCGCAAGCGCTGGCCAAGCTCGAAGAAGAAATACGTCCACTGGTGGAGCGACGCGACGCCGCCAAGACCGCTTCAGACCGCTGCGAAAAAGAACAGGAGACAGTCGATCGCCGCCTCCAGGAAAACGATCAGGCCGATCGAGAGTTGCTGAAAAAGGTCTCGACCTTGCAGGCGGTCGAACCCCCGCCGGCCGATCTCTCGGACCAGATGGATCGCCTCAGTTCGAACCGCGCCCGTCTGCCACGCGAGAAGGCCGAACTCGAACAAGCGCGCCTCGGGAGCGTCGAAGCCTGTCGGGTCGCGCGGGAATCGTTAGGCAAGGAGGAGGCACTCGTCGCGCAGGCGAACAAGAACATCGCGAAAGTGCGGGGCGAATTCGAAGCCCGCGACCGCGCCCTGAACGAAAACGCACGGGCCCAGCAGGAGGAAGTCAAAGAAGCGCGCCAGCAACATCAGACGGTCGAGGAGAAAAAGAACCCGGCTTATTTGAACATCGGGCGGCATCTCGCGTCGCAGGGAATCGCGCCGCCGAGCGCGCCGCATTTACTCACCGAGGTCCAACGCCGGCGGGCCGCGGCCGAGCGTCATACCGAACATAAACAGGCCTTGGCCCAACTTTCCGGCCAGATCGATAAACAGGAGCTGCGGAAGTTTTATTTCACGATCTTTTCCCTCCTCGCCCTGCTCGCCATCATCCTCCCGCTCATCTCGCAATCGCCGACCAAGCGCGAGTGGCTGCCGGTTGAGACGGTGGCCATTCTTTCGCTCGATATCGAACAGTTCAACACCGGCCCACTCCCCCTGCGCTGGCGGAAGGAAGCGCCCGAGCTCTGGCAAAAAGTCGGCGTCGGCCTGCTCGGGCAGGCGGCCCACGCCCCGGCTCTGAATCTCGCCCAGGACGCCCGCCGCGTGACGCGCGCCTTCGCGCTCAAGGATAGAGACAAGTCCCAGGAATACGTCCTGGTGGAAACACGCGGCGATCTCGCTCCAACCGTCCGCACCATCAACCAGGACGACAGCTTCGCAAAAAGCACGGTCAGTGGGCTCGTCGTCTGGCAGCGGCCAGATGTGACCGTGGCCCGCGTCGGGCCGAGAACCCTGGCTGTTGGGTCGTTAGGCGAAGTCGATCAACTGGTCCAGGTCCGTCTCGGCACGCAACCCGATCTAAAAATCGATAACCCGCTGCTGAAACGTTTCCAGGCGCTCGACGCCGACAGCGCGCTGCGACTCGTCGCGCGCGACCCGGCCGATCTGGCGACGTTGTTTGGCGCCATTCTTCCCCGGGAATTTCTCGATGCGTCCACCTTGCTCGGTCTCGAGTTGAACCTGACCACTCCGGCCAAGGCGCACCTGATCGTGCAAATGAGCGATGCGGCGAAAGCGAAAAACCTGGCCGCTGCGCTGCAAAACGAGCCCGCCCGCTGGCTGACCATTCCGGGTTCCGATTTCGTGCTCACGACCGAACCGCCGAAGGTGGAACAAAAGGACGACAACCTCGACCTCCGTTTCGACGTCCCGGAAGGCGCGGCGCGTTTGCTTCTGCAACGGCTGGCCCGGGTCCAGCCGCCTGAGAATTTGTGAACCGTCAGTCCCGCACGCGGATAGCCGCGCTCCTCTTGCTGACTTTTCTCCCGCCGGTCACGTTCGCGGACGCGCGCTACGATAATCTCGTCGACCTCAAGACGGTTGATCCGACGATCCTGGTCGAGCTGCGCTACGCCAAGCCGGATAATATCACCGGCCGCGCGCTTTATCCGCCGGGCACACCTGCACTCGTTAGGCCAACGACCGCGGCGCGCCTGGCCAAAGTGCAGGCTTTTCTCCGGGCCCGTCATTACGGTCTCAAGATTTGGGACGCCTACCGGCCGGTCGCGGCCCAGGCCGAGCTTTGGCAACGCAGCCACAACGGCGCTTACGTGGCCGATCCGCTGACCGGGAATGGCTCGCTCCATTCCTGGGGCGTGGCGGTCGATGCCACGCTGGTCGACGAGCAGGGGCGCGAAGTGGCCATGCCGAGCGCCTTCGACGAGTTCACTCCCGCCGCCAAGCTGCACTACCAGGGCGGCAACCCCGTCGTAAAATCACATCTCAAGATCCTCCAATCGGCGATGCGGCATGGCGGATTTTACGGGATGCGCACCGAGTGGTGGCATTTCGTCGCTTACGATTGGAAAAAGTTCGCGCCGATGCGCGAAGCGAAGCGGATTGATTAGAAATGGCGAAATTCGCGCTATTGTAGCGCGAATTCGACGGATGGAATCGCCGTTAGGCGGTGACAACGTTGCTACAGAACAACTCTTATGATTGCCACACTCAGCCAGGATCTCAGCCAACCCGAATACCTCCACGTCCTGATTAACCCGCTGCCGGTTTATGGGCTGGCGATGGGCGTGATTGGTCTCATCATTGCGCTCTTCCAGCGCAGTCGGCGCGCGCAGATCGCGACTCTTTCGCTGATCGTTCTCTGCGGCGCGATCGCCTGGCCGGTCGTGCATTACGGCGAAGAAGGTTACGACCGCGTGCTCTCGATGTCGGACGACCAGGGGCAGGCTTGGCTGAAGGTGCATGAACATCGTGCGGATCAATTAGTCTGGGCCTTCTACGTCCTGGCCGGCCTTGCCGCCGTGGCCATACTTGCACCGATGAAATGGCCCAAGACCGCGACCGCGCTGGCGCTCGTGACGCTGCTCGGTTCCTTCGCCGTCCTTGGGGTCGGAGGTTACATCGCCCATGCGGGAGGGAAGATTCGCCATCGCGAATTTCGGAACGAGCCGGCCCCGGTCGTGCCCGTCGAACAGGACGAACATTAAGCGCGTGCGCGTCGACATCATCACGCTTTTTCCGGAGATCTGCCGGGTCCCGTTAGGCGAAAGCATGATGGGCCGCGCGCAGGAAGCGGGTGCGCTCGATCTTCGCATTCACAATCTGCGGGACTGGACGAGCGACCGACATCACGTGGTCGATGACGCGCCCTTCGGCGGTGGCCAGGGCATGGTGATGAAACCGGAGCCGATCTTCGCCGCGGTCGAAGCACTCCGCACGGAATCGAGCTACGTCGTGTTGATGACGCCGCAGGGCCGGCGCCTGGCGCAGCCGGTCGCGCAGGAGTTTTCCACCCGGGAGAATCTCATCATCGTTTGCGGGCATTACGAAGGGATCGATCACCGCGTGATCGAGCACCTGGTCGATGCCGAGATTTCGATCGGCGATTACGTCCTGACGAACGGCGCGATTGCGGCCGTCGTTTTCGTCGATGCGATCGTTAGGCTATTGCCCGGCGTGCTCGGCCACGAGCAATCGGCGGCGGACGACAGTTTTAGCAGCGGCCTGCTCGAAGCACCGCAATACACGCGGCCGGCTGAGTTCCGCGGCTGGAAAGTGCCCGATGTTCTTCTCTCCGGTCATCACGGTGAGATCGCGGCCTGGCGCCGGCGCGAAGCGGAGCGGCGGACGCGAGAAAACCGCCCCGACTTGTAAGGCTTAAGCGGAGGCGGTGGGCGACCTCCGGAACCGAGGAGGTGGAGAATGAACTCCGAGGGAAGGATGCCCACGCGGTCGCACCCCGAAGAGTGCGACCGCGCAGTGCAGTTTTATTCGTTAGGGAGTCGGAGCCGGGCTTTGATCGCGCACCGCGTCCGCGTTGTCCTCGATCTTGTCCGCCGTCGCGTCAGCCGCATTGCGCGTCGCATCGGCGGATTTCTCCAAGCTGTCGTTAGTGGCGCCGGGGTTCGACATTGATTTCTTCGACTCCATCGCGTCCGCCTTGCGCTCGCCGGCATCGCGCACCGCGTCGGCTTTGTTTTCCATATTATCGGCTTTTTTCTCAACCGCGTCCTCGCGGGCGTTTTCCTGCTTCGAGTCGCAGGCGGCCAAAGTGAGCAATCCTGCCGTCGCAAAGACGCAGAGAGTGAATCGTCGGAGTGTTGTGGTGTGTTTCATCGGATTTAGATCGCGCCTGCGAACGCATTTGGATGTTTTACCCGGAGGAGCTTGCAGCCAGCAACGCGGCGCAAACTACTTCACAAGCGGGCGCCTCAGAACGGTCTCGGTCTTTTCCGAGGTTGGCAATCCTCGGCGCAGTTGGTTAGGATGACCTCGATGATCCCAAGCGAGAAGATGGAGGCTCTGGAAGAAGCGCGGCTGACGGCGCTCCGCCGGACCGGTCTGCTCGACACGCCTCCGGAACATCTTTTCGATCTCATCACGGCCCTCGCGGCCAAGACGCTCCGCGTGCCGGTTGTGCTCATGTCTCTGGTCGATGCGGATCGACAGTTTTTCAAAAGCCAGTGCGGCTTGCCACCACCCTGGGCCGAACGGCGCGAGACTCCGCTCTCGCATTCGTTTTGCCAATTCGTCTCGATGTTGGGCGAACCGCTCGTGGTGGAGGACGCACGGGAACATCCGCTGGTGCACGATAATCTCGCGGTCGAGGAGATCGACGTGATCGCCTACGCCGGCATGCCCCTGATGACAGAGGAAGGCTTTACCCTTGGTTCGCTCTGCGCGATCGACGACAAGCCGCGCCACTGGACGTCGGTCGAACTCGATACGCTCCGGGTTTTCGCCGACCAGATCATGGTCGAGATCTCCTTCCGCTCGCGCGTCGCACGCTGTGCGAGTGAGTTAGAAATCCTGCGCGCTTCCGAAGACGCCCGGCGCACAGAGATGCGGCAAATCGTGCACGATCTGCGCACTCCGCTGAACGCGCTCTCCCTCGGACTCGAAGGGATGACGGCGATGGGGGAATTGAATTCGGACCAGCGCGACTGTCTCGAGTTAACAAGCAAGAATGCGGATGCCTTGCGCAATCTCTTGCAACAGTTGATCGAGCTCGGGGCCGGCGCGGAACAGGGAACCGGCCGCGTGGCCTGCCCGCCGCACGAACTCGTGAATCGCGCACTCGATCAGGTTGCAGCTCTCGCGAAAAAGGCCGGCATCCACCTGGAAGACGATTCCTTCCTGCCGCTCCCTTCCATTTCCGGGCACGCCGAAGATCTGACCCGCGTTTTCGTTAACCTGATCGCGAATGGAGTGAAATTCACTCCGCGCGGCGGCCGGGTCACGGTCCGGGTCTGGGAGGCGAACGAGAATGAAATCGATCTTATTCATTTCGCAGTCTCCGATACCGGAATCGGGATTGAGCCGGGCAACCAGCAACGCATTTTCAGGGAAGGCGTGCGTCTCGATGCAACGGCCGACTCGCGACGCTCGACCGGAATTGGCCTCGCCTTTTGCAAGCGAGTGATCGAAGCGCATGGCGGCGTGCTCGCGCTGGAGAGCGCGCCCGGGTGCGGCAGCACTTTCTCCTTCAGCCTGCCCGTGGCGCACGAAGCGCAGCCAGCCCCTGCCCTCGCCTAACGACCCGCGCAAAAGGAGGGTCGTGATTGCGCTCGGAGGCTAAATTCGACTATGCCTTTGCAATGCACCGGTCACGAACCACTCCAACGCTCGCGGCCCTGTCCTGTGGGGCGCTCCTTTGCCTAACGAGCGGACACGCGGAAAAGCTGGCTCTGACCGGCGCGACCGTGATTAATCCCGCCGACGGCCAAATTACCAAAGATGCGACGGTCGTGGTCGATGGCGACAAAATCATTGCGCTCAGTTCGCCTAACGACGCCCAGCTCGCGCCCGAGGTTCGGCGGATCGATTGCCGCGGCAAATTCATCCTGCCCGGCTACATTGACACCCACGTCCATTTCTTTCAATCAGCCGACCTTTTCGCCCGGCCCGACGTGGTCGACCTGACGAGCGTGCGGCCTTACCGGGACGAGATCGCCTCGACCAAGGCGCACCTCGCGGACACCTTTGCGCGCTATCTCCGCAGCGGCATCACCAGCGTGGTCGATGTCGGCGGGCCGCTCTGGAATTTCGAGGTGCGGAAGATCGCGAACGCGACCGCCAAAGCGCCGCGCGTCGCGGTCGCCGGGCCGCTCATCTCGAGCGTGGCGCGCCCGCAGCTCGACCTGGGCGATCCGCCGATCGTGAAGATCGAGACCGCGGAAGAAGGCCGTGAGTTCGTCCGTAAACTGGCCGCCGAAAAACCGGATTACATCAAGATCTGGTACATCGTCCCGCCGCCGGCCCCCTCGCCCGCACCCCCACAGAGCGACGTTGAACGCGCTGCGCTCTTTCGCCCGATCGTCAAAGCCGTGATCGCGGAGAGTCACGCCCGCAAATTGCGCGTCGCTGTTCACGCCACGGAACTGGAAGCGGCCCGCGCCGCGGTGGAGGAAGGCGCCGACCTCCTCGTGCACAGCGTAACCGATAAACCGGTCGACGACGCGTTCGTTAGGCTGATGCAGAAGCATGGGACGATGCTCACCCCGACGCTGGTCGTTTTCGAGCGCTACGGTCGCACTTTCGCAAACAAATTGCTTCTGACTGCGGAAGAAAAAGCCTGGGGCAATCCGGAAGTGATCGCCACGCTCGACGTCACGCAGCTGCCCGCGGAGAAGGTGCCGGAACGGATTAAAACGGCGCGCGCCGAACCCGAGGACGTGCTCGACCGGATCCGCGAGACCTACGACATCGCCCTCAAGAACCTGAAAACGCTGGAGGACGCGGGCATCCCGATCGCGGCCGGGACGGATGCCGGCAACATCGGCACGATTCATGGTCCGGCGCTCTTCCGGGAATTTCAGTTAATGAAAAAAGCCGGTCTCACGCCCATGCAAATTCTCAAAAGCGCGACCTCGACGGCCGCGCAGGCGCTTGGGGGCGTGACCGGAGCACAGATCGGCTCCATCGCTCCCGGCAAATTGGCCGATCTCGTGATCCTGAACTCCAACCCGCTCGACGACATCGCACACGCCTCCGACATCCAGAGCGTGGTCAAGAACGGGATCGTTTACCCGGCAGATTCGATCCTGGCCCGATAGGCCTGGGGGCGCCCATGAAGGCGTTGACCACGCGGCCGAGGCTCTCGTGGGTATCGCCCGCGGCCAGAATAATGAATGCTGCTTTTGACATGATGAATCCTTTGGTTGGTTTCCTTCAGATTCGTACCTCGACCTCCGCCCGACCCTGGAGCGCGATCTTTCCCAGTCAGCCTAACGATTCCCGGAAATAGACGGCTCGAGCGCCGACGACGATTCAACTGGCGGCTGATCGTGGCACCAGTTGGCCGGCTCGGGCACGCGATCTGGCTCCCACACCCGATTCAATAGAAACCGCAACGCAACAACCAAACCGAAAGAAAAAAATCATGGGCCTCTTCAATACTTTAATGTCGAAAATCTTCAGCCACGCGCCGATCGCCACCGCCACGAGTGGCTCTGCGCCAGCACCGGCGCCAGCAAGCGCGCCCGTCACGCAGGGATCGTCTGCGCCCGCCATGCCAGCGCCCACCGCGACCGGACAACCGGCTGGCGCCACCGCACCGGCGACGCCGAGCGCCCCGGCTCAACCAGTGGATGTGGCCGCCATTCTCGACCAGCTCGCGAGCAAAAACTCCGAGAAGCTCGATTGGAAACATTCCATCGTTGATCTGATGAAACTCGTCGGGATGGACAGCGGTCTTGGCGCGCGCAAAGAGCTCGCGCAGGACCTACACTACACCGGAGACACGGGCGATTCCGCAGCCATGAATATCTGGCTGCACAAAGAAGTGATGCAGCATTTGGCCAAGAATGGCGGCAAGATTCCTCAGGAACTCCTGAGCAAGTAGTCGCGCCCCGCGGCCCGCGGGAATTTAGGCTCGAAGAGGAACTGCTTCCGCGCATACTCAGCGGATGCAGAATAACTTCTTCAAAATCATAACGTTCGCTGCTCGCGGGCAGCGAACTGTTGGCGGACGATCGCGCCGTTCCGCCAGTGGCGCCGGACGCATCCCTGGCCAAACAAAAATCCGGCAACGAACATTTCGCCGCCAATGACACGAGCAGCGCGCAGCCAACGCGGGCGCGCCGCGTTGAGACTGCGAAGGGCCCGCACCCATTCGCTATTATCGTCGGATGTTCCGATTCGCGGACGCCGCCGGAGATGATCTTCGATCAAAACATCGGCGATCTCTTTGTCGTGCGAACAGCCGGCGAACAGGTCGACGATTACGCCCTGGGCAGCATCGAGTACGCGGTCGAGCACCTCGGGGCGCGTCTCATCGTGGTGCTGGGTCACTCCCGCTGCGGCGCGGTCGCGGCTGCGGTCGCGAACGAAACCGCGCCTGGAAATGTCGGCGAAATCGTGCGCAGCATCCGCCCCGCTTTTGAAGCGGTGCGCGAACAGGGCGGCGACGTCCTCGTGAATTCGATCAAGAAAAACATCGATCTCGTGGCGACCAAGATCCGGAAAAAATCAGAGCTCGGGGAATTCAAGGCCAGCACTCAGGTGGTCGAGACCTACTACGATCTCGACACGGGCAAGGTGGAATTCCTGAAACGATAAGCGAAGTCCGCGCGCGGGCATTGAGGCGCGGGGCCAACGGGAATTTCGCAACCGTTAGGCGCCATTCCCAGCGTCCGGTAAAATTGCTGCCGAGCTGTCTTGGCGGCTGAGAAGCACTTCCGCGATGTCCATCACCCGAACGTTCTCGCCTCCAGCCGTGTCGGCCATGCCGGCACTCATCATGTTGAGGCAAAACGGGCAGCCGGTAGCAAGCGTCTGCGCGCCCGAGGCGACCGCTTCCTGCGCGCGCAGATTCGAAACGCGTTCCGCCGGCGGCTCGTCGAACCACATCCGCCCGCCGCCTGCGCCGCAGCAGAAGGTCTTCTTCCCGCAGCGCGGCATTTCGCGAAAATTTTCATCCTCGGCCGCGCCGATCACGGTGCGCGGTGCGTCGACCACCCCATTGACGCGCGCCAGGTAACAAGGGTCGTGCAAGGTGATCGGGCCGCTCTCACTCGAGCCCGCATCGTTCGTTAGGCGACCCGCCTCGATCAACTCGGCCAGCAAGGTCGAGTGATGCTGCACTTCATAGTTCCCGCCGAACTGCGGGTATTCGTTCTGCAGGGTGTTGTGACAATGCGGGCAGGCGGTCACGACTTTTTTCACCTGGCGCCGGTCGAGTGTGGCCACGTTCGTTTGCGCGCGCTCCTGGAAAAGAAATTCGTCGCCGATCCGCCGCGCCGGATCGCCGGTGCAGGTTTCCTCTTTGCCGAGAACGGCGAAATTTACGCCGGCTTTCTTGAGCAGTTGGGCCGTGGCACGGGCGACTTTCTGCGCCCGCGGATCGAAGGAGGCCGCGCAGCCGACCCAAAAAAGATACTCAAAGTTAGGATTCGATTCGACCGTCGGCACATCGAGCCCTTCCGCCCAGGCCAGGCGCTCGCCGTTAGGCCGGCCGTAGGGATTAAACTGGTTGCCGATCTGTTGGAGCGAACGCGCCGGCGGCCCGGAAAGTTTACCTTCGCCGACGAGGTAACGCCGCATGTCGCTGATCAAGTCGACGTGACCGATCAGGACCGGGCATTCCTGCACGCAGGCCTGGCACATGGTGCAGGACCAGAGCGTGTCGGGATTGATCGCGACCCCATGCAATTCTCCACCGTGCGCCATCACGCTGCGCAGATCGGTCACGATAAATTTAGGCGAGAGCGGTTTGCCGGAGGCGGTCGCAGGGCAGACGTCCTCGCAGCGGCCGCACTCCATGCAGGCATCGAGGCTGAGGAGTTGCTGCTGATTGAAATCACCGATCTGGGCCGCACCGATGAGGCCGGTCTCTTCGACCATCTCCATTTTCAACGGCACCAGTGCACCCATCGGACGCTCGGGCCGGGCGGCGATGTTGAGCGGGCCGGTGATGACGTGGAGAAAACGATTCACCGGGATGGTAACGAAAAAGCCCGCCACCAGAATCGTGTGCAGCCACCAGGTTGCGAGGTGCATCGTTTTGGCGGACTCGATGTCGATCCCGCGCAGGAAGGTGATATCGATCAGCCATCCGACGGTCGACCATCGCGCGAGCCACGGCTCGACCTGGGTGTAATGCATGCGCAGCGCCTCAACCGCAAAACCGGTGAGACCGAGCGCGAGAAGAATTCCGAGCAGCCACCAGTCGCGCCAGTTATGACCGAGGCTCGCTTTGCGGACGAAGGCGCGGCGATACATCGCGAGCAGGCAGCCGAGGCAAAAGACGACGCCGAAGACATCCATCGTCAGCTCGTAGATGAGGTAATACCAGCCATGATGGAAATAGTAAGGCCCGTCATAGGCGATGCTGAGGAGGGTGGTGCCGATGGTGAGAACGAGGAACCCGCTGAAGAGCGCGCCGTGCAGCAGAGCGCCGAGTGTTTTTTTGTGCACGCGTTTTTGCGCGAGCGCGTAAACGGTCAGCCGCTGGAGCCAGACGCGCGGGCTGCGCTCGAACCCGCCGGGCCGCCCTTGGCGCCATTGCCGGAAGTGATCGAAGACCTGCCACGCGAGAATGCCGAGGCTGATCGCGATCATGATAAAGAACACGATCTGCATCCAGCCCGAGATGTTGCCGAACACCTCGCGCGTGGCCTCGTTCACAGTGTGCCCGTTCATCGGCGAAAGCATTCCCGGCTACGAAGAAGTTTCAAAGCCGAATCGTTGGCACAGCTAGTTGCTGCGCAGGGCTTCAATCAACTTGGGAACAATTTGATGGACGTCGCCGACCAGGCCGTAGGTCGCTATCTGGAAAATCGGCGCCTCGGGATCCTTGTTGATCGCGACGATGACGCGCGAGTCCTTGATCCCGGCAAGGTGCTGGATCGCGCCGGAGATGCCGAGAGCGATGTAGAGGTCGGGCGCGATGACTTTGCCGGTCTGGCCGATCTGGCAATCGTTAGGCGCAAGGCCGGTGTCGACCGCGGCACGGGTCGCTCCGACCGCTCCGCCGAGGAGATCCGCCAGGCCGACGACGAGCCGGTCGAAACTTTCCTTGTCCTTGAGCGGACGCCCGCCGCCGATCACGACGCGCGCCTCGGTCAGGTCGGGCCGATCGGAGACGGTTTCTTCGCGCGAAACGAATTGGGTGCCGTTAGGCAAAACGGCGCCGTCGAACTCGAGGCGTTCGATCGGGCTGGCCGCGGAATCCGACGCGGGCGCGTCGAAGGCGGAGGCCCTAACGATGAGCACGCGTTTCTCGCCCGCGAGCTGGACGGTCGCGAGCATGCTCCCGGCACTGACCGGTCGCTGATAAGTCGTGGCGCCGTCTTTTTCCTCGATCGCGACCACGTCGGTCAACATCGGCGCATCGAGCAGGGCCGCGGCGCGCGGCAGGATGTCCTTGGAAAAAGTGGAAGAGTTCGCGAGCAGCGTGGTGGCGCCCAGCTTCTGCGCCGCTTGCGCGATGACTGCGGCATAACGATCGGCCAGCGGCTCCGCCAACGCTTCGCCATCTGCCACCAGGACCGTGGAGGCGCCATACGAGACTAACGAACCCGCCATTTCGTCCAGCCCCTGGCCGAGGAGGAGAAGCGCGAAGTCGCCCCCGAGTTGCCGGGCGGCGGTGATCGCGTGCAAAGAGGGCCGCTTCACCTCGCGGCGGTCGTGTTCGATCAGGATCAGGGTGCGCGCGGTCATCAGAGCACTTTCGCCTCTTCCTTGAGTTTGCGGACGAGTTCTTCAACCGACTCCACCCGCGCGCCCGCGGAGCGACGCGGAGGTCGAGTCGTGGAAAGAACCGAGGTCAACGGCTGCACCGTCACGCCCAGTTGTTCGCAGGATAGCACTTCGATCGCTTTTTTCCGCGCTTTCATCAGGCCAGGAAGCGAAACATAGCGCGGTTCGTTCAGGCGCAGATCGCTCGTCACGATGGCGGGGAGTTGCAATTCGATCACTTCGAGACCGGTATCGGTCTCGCGTGTGCAACGGGCGCGAGCGCCGCCGTCCAGAAGCTCAATCTTGGAAATAAAAGTCGCCTGCGGCCAGCCTAACAAACCGGCCAGCATCTGCCCGGCCTGGTTGGAATCGTCGTCCACCGCCTGTTTCCCCATGAGGACGAGCTGCGGCGCTTCCTTCTCAACCAGCGCACGAAGAATGCGCGCCACCGCGTAGGGATCGAGCGCGCGCGCGTCATCAATTCGGATCGCGCGATCCACTCCCATCGCCAGCGCCGCGCGGACTTGTTCGTCGACCGCCGCCGGTCCGATCGTCACGCCCACGATCTCGGTCGCCTCGCCGCGTTCGCGCATGCGGAGCGCTTCCTCGATCGCGATTTCGTCGAACGGATTCACGACCGACTTCGCCTCGCCCCCGCCCGCATAGGGGTCGGGCACGCTCTTGAACGCGACCAGGATTTTTGCGAGCGGCGAACTCACAGGCCGATGAGAGAAGCGATGATGTTGCGTTGCACTTCACTCGTGCCGGAATAAAGCTTGGCCCCGATCGCGTCGCGCAGTTCGCGCTCCACTTCGTATTCCGTCATGTAGCCGTAACCGCCGTGGACCTGGATCGCGTCCTCGGCGCATTTCACCCAGGCGTCAGCGATGTGAAGTTTGGTCATGGCCGCTTCGAGGTAAACCGCTTTCCGTTTCCCCGCGACCCAGCCGAAGTGGTAGAGCATGTGGCGCGCGCTTTCGACGCGGAGTTTCATCTCCACGATCTTGACCGCGACCTGCTGGAATTTCCCGATCGACTGCCCGCCCTGCTTGCGTTCGTTGGCGTAACGAATGCACTTCTCGAGCAGGCGCTGCATCGAGCCGACCGCGCTGGCCAGAATGCAGCCGCGCTCCCAGGTGAGCGAGCGGGT
>JBDTVP010000062.1:0-13976 GCA_040007175.1 Spartobacteria bacterium | reverse complement strand
TCGCCATCCCGGCGGTCATGATCGCGCGCAGCGTCTGCGGCTACTGCAACTCCTATTACACCACCTGGGTCAGCGCCAAGGTGCTGACCGATATCCGTACCCAGCTTTTCGGCAAGATGCTGAGTCACTCGATGGATTTCTTTAACAAGATGCAATCCGGGTTTCTCATGTCGCGGATCACGAACGATACCCGCATGATGCAGACCGCGTTGGCCAGCATTAGCAGTGACTTGTTCAAGCAGCCGATCGCCATCATCAGCGGCATCGGCGTGCTGCTCTACATGGATTGGAAATTCACCATCGTGACGCTGGTGCTTTTCCCAAGCTGCCTCGTTCCCCTCGCCATGTACGGCAAACGCGCCCGGAAAGCGGTCAAAGGCGAGCAGGAAGAAATGGGCCAGATGGTCGTGACGATGCAGGAGACTTTCGCGGGAATCCGGGTGGTGAAGTCATTTGCCCGCGAAGACCACCAGGAGAAATCTTTCCGGCGCAGCAATCGGATCCAATTCGACAACATGATGCGCATCACCCGTTCGACCGAAGCGATCTCGCCCCTGGTCGAGTCGATCGCCGCGATCGGAGTCGGCTTTGCTTTGCTTTACGTCTACTTCGCGCACCTGCCGGCGGCGAAATTCATGGCGTTGATCGCCGGCATCTTCCTTCTTTACGATCCGATCAAAACCCTCAGTCGCATGCACATCATGATGCAGCGCTCCATCCAGGCCACGGTGGAAATTTTTCGCATCCTCGATTTGGAATCGAGCGTGCAGGACAAGCCCAACGCCATCGCTCTGACCCATTCTCGCGGTGCATTGGAGCTCGAACGGGTCAGCTTCCGCTATGTCGGCGGGATCGACGACGCGCTGAAAGATTTCAGCCTGAAGATCGAGTCCGGGAAGAGTTACGCTCTCGTCGGCGCGAGTGGCGCGGGCAAGAGCACCATCCTCTCGCTCATTCTGCGCCTCTACGATCCCACGCGCGGCATCGTCCGCCTCGACGGCCAGGATCTGCGCGACATTTCCCAAAAATCGCTTCGGGAAAATGTCGGGCTCGTCTCGCAGGAGACCTTTCTTTTTCACGACACTATCTTCGCAAACATTCGGTTTGGCCGGCTCGACGCGACTCCGGAAGAAATCTACGCCGCGGCCAAAACGGCCTATGCGCACGACTTCATCACGGCGCAGCCGCAAGGCTACGAGACAATCGTCGGCGACAAAGGCTGCCTCCTCTCCGGGGGTCAGCAGCAGCGTCTCGCCATCGCCCGTGCCTTGCTTAAGAACGCGCCCATTCTTCTTCTCGACGAAGCGACCTCCGCGCTCGATTCGGAGTCCGAGCAACAAATCCAGCTCGCCCTCGAAGAGCTCGCCCACGGCCGCACCGTCATCGCGATCGCGCATCGGCTTTCCACCATTTTATCCGCCGACCAGATCGTGGTGATGGAAAAAGGCCGAATCAAAGAAGTCGGCACGCACGCGGAATTGCTGGAAAACTCCGGTTACTATCGGCGCCTCTACGACCTGCAATTCAACCGCAACCCGGAAGAGCCCGGCGCCGAAGTCGAATTGCTCGCCGGCGTGACCGTCTAGCCGCCGCGCGTCTCCGCGCTACCCGGACCTTCCGCGGCCTTCTCGGGAAAAGTTTTGCGCGCCGGATCCAACGGCACCCACGGCAAATGATCCTCCGTCCAGATGGTCACTTCCGGCGCATAACTTTCTGGATGATCGAGCGACGCGATTGTGACATCGACCGTCTCCGACTGCTCGTCGTCCTCGAAGAAAAGCGGCGTCCCGCAGCATCCCGCAAACGAGCGCAGCCGTTCCGCGTGCCGCACCTTGCGCACTTCACCGGAGAGCACTTGGACCGCATGCCGTTGCATCTCACCCCAGGTCACAAACGGCGCCCCGCTCGCACGCCGACAATCGAGGCAATGACAGTCGCTCACCCGCGTCGGCGCCGCGCCCAGCCGATAACGCACCGCGCCACACAAACAACCGCCCTCGATTCGCGTGGTCATGACAGACCTCCGCGACCGACCGACTCCAATCCCAAATCCGCCGGTGGCGCGGGTAAGGGAACCCAACTCCGACACCCGCCATAAGATTTCGTGTCCGGAAAACGCCAGCGGCTCTTCAGCCGCGAAACGCGCACAAAAGCGATGTGCACGCCCGGCGCACCGCCATAATCAAATCGTTCCCGCACCACGCTCTCGGTTAAAATGTGGAGCGGTTCCAACGCCTTCACTTCCTCCCAATCCGTGAGCAAACGCGTCTCGGAGATCTGCGCCCAATAACGAATCTCAATTTCCCCAGGGCGTGATTCCGGCAGAACGGCGCCCGGCAGCCGGACCCGGGCGAGTTGCTCGTGGAAATAAGTCGGGAAAAGAAAAAACTCCCGGTGCTGAAAAGCGAACCCGGCGCGGCCCTCCGCGATCCCACCCTTGCGGATCATCACCGTCTGCTTCCCCTCGCCCAGCGCCTCGCAAACCAGCGCCCATTCCTTGAACCCAATCGCTTCCATTCCGTGGCGGGAAGTTACAGACCCACGGCCCTCCCAGCCAGCAAAACCCCAAACTCGTGCCCTACTCCTGCTCTCGTGCTCGTGCTCCTGGCCGATTCCCCCACGACGGAGTCGAGCGCGAGCAGGGGAGACGCCGACGGGACGGCGCCCGTCCCTCCAATCAACTCGCCCAGAGATCCATCCGCCCCTTTCCTGCGTTCCTTATTCATCGCTCCGGCTCCCCTGCAATCTGCCGCGGTAACTTGCGGTGCACTCGTTCCCCGAAACGACGCCTTTTCTTTTAACCCTGCGCAAACTACGCTCCCGCGCATGCCCTTTAAGATCGACCTGCACACGCATTCGTTCTTCTCGGGCGACGGTGTCTCCAGCCCGGAAGAGAACATCGCCGCAGCCAAGGCCAAGGGGTTGCACGGTTTCGCCCTGACCGATCACAACACAAACGAAGGCGTCACCTACTTGCTTGAGAAGGGTCTCATCCGCGAAGACGGCCTGCCGGTTGATGATTTCCTCATCATCCCGGGGGTCGAGGTGACGACCGCGGAAGGGCACCTCCTCTGCATCGGCGCGTCGCTTCCTTACCTGAAAGGCCGGCCGGCTAGCGAAGTGTGCGATCTCATTCACGAACGGGGCGGGCTCGCCATTCCGCCGCACCCTTACGATTTGTTCCGGGCCGGGATTCGGTTTTCCACCCTGGAGAAACTGCCGATCGACGCCCTCGAAGTCTTCAACGCCGCCACCACTCTGCGGCGCTACAACACTTTTGCGTTTAAGTATGCCCAGCTCCGCGGCCTGCCCATGACCGCGGCGAGCGACGCGCATCATCACGCGGCCATCGGCACCGCCTACACCATCCTTAACACCGACGATCTTTCGCTCCGCGGCATCCTCGCGCAGATCCTGAAAAGCAACGAGCTCAACCAGGAATACCTGACGCCGAAGGACAGCGTGCGCAAAACCTGGAACAACTGGATGCGCCTGCGCCGGCGTAAAACGCTCCCGAAAAATCCGACCGATGCCTAACGTCCTGGCGCCGCGCCCTGGCTACTCCCACCTCGGGGTAGCCTCCCGCTTCTACCGTCGTTAGGCGACCCGCTTTACTTTAAAGCCTTGCGCAGGTCTTCGACCGACGTGACCGGCGCTTTGCAGGCGAAATTCTCGCAGACGTAAGCCGTCGCTTTTCCGTCGACCGGCTGCATCGCTTTCATTTCCTCCAGTTTCCCGGCGAGATATTTCTGTCCCGGGCCGCCGTCGGCCAGGAGCACAATCGTGTTCGGCAGATAATGCCGGTGCACTTCGTCGAGCAATTCGCGCGTGTCGGTCGCGCCGGGACGGCCCGCGATCACGATCTGCTTCGCTTTCGTTAGGCTGAAATCGAGTGCGACCAGCATCTGCGGCATCGCGCTCGGGTAATGATTCAAAGCCGCGCCGAAAGCGGCGATCGTTTTTCCGGCCCGGTCGCGCAACCCCTTCGAGTCGCGGATTTGCCCGAGACGAAATAAGTTCAGCGCCGCGATCGAGCTCGGAGCCGGCTCGGCACTGTCGTTATCCTCTTTCATCCGGAGAAGAATGGTCGCGTCGTCGCCGGTGCTGGTGAAGTAGCCGCCGTTCCGTTCGTCCCAAAAAAGACGGTCCTGGGTCGCTTGGAGTTGCTCGGCCAGTTGCAGCCATTGCACGTCGAAAGAGGCCTCGTAAAGATCAAGCAAGCCCTGGATATAGAAGGCATAATCCTCCGCGAATCCGCCGATCTCCGAGGCTCCGCCGCGGTAGCTTCGGATCAGGGTGTGGGTCTTCGGGTCGTAAAGTTTTTCCCTAACGAACTGCGCGGCGCGGGTCGCCGTCTCCAGATAGGAGCTGTCGCCCAGGATCTGCGCGCCCCGGGCGTAGGCGGAAATCATGAGCCCGTTCCAGGCCGTGATAATCTTGTCGTCGAGATGCGGCCGCGGCCGTTTCGCGCGCAGTTCGAGCAGGGTCGCCCGGCGGTAACGCATCGATTCGTCGACATCGATTTCGCTTCTCCCAAAATGTTTCGCGGTCTCGGCAAAGGTCTGCCGCTCGTAAAGGATGTTCTTGCCCTCGAATTCTCCCTGCGGATCGCTCCCGTCGGGCGCGTTGCCGTCGGCTTCGACTCCGTATTGGTAATTGAACAACTCCGCGTTCTCGCCCAGCGCAGCGTCGATCTCTGGTTTCGTCCAAACGTAAAACGCGCCTTCCGTTTTTTCTTTCCCGCCCGGCTTCGTCAGGCTATCGGCGTCCTCGGCGGAATAGAAGCCGCCGCTCGCGTCGGTCATTTCGCGCCGGACGTAGTCGAGCGTGTCGCGCGCGATCGCTTCATAACGCAGGTCGCCCGTGATCTGGTAGCCGTCGAGGTAGGAGCCGGCCAGTTGCGCCTGGTCGTAGAGCATTTTCTCGAAATGCGGGACGCGCCATAAGGCATCGACCGAGTAACGATGGAATCCGCCGCCCAATTGATCGTGCATTCCGCCGGCCGCCATCTTGCGCAGCGTCTGCAAAGCCATCCCGAGCGCCGCACCGCCCACCTCAGAGTCAGGGGCCGAGCGGTGGTAAACGTGGAAGAGAAAATTGAGGGTCACCGGCCGCGGAAATTTCGGCGCGCCGCCGAATCCGCCTTCGCGCGCATCGTAACTGCGCGCGACTTGCTGATACGCGGTCTCAATTAATTTCGGCGAAAGTTTGCCCGGTTCCGCCGGGGCGTTGGCGGATCGAGCCAGCGCCGCGACGATCTGGTTACCGCTCTCGGTGATCTTGTTCCGATCTGCCTCCCAGGCTTGAGAGATCCGCAAGAGCACGGAAGGAAAACCGGGCTGCCCGTTACGATCTTTCGGCGGGAAATAAGTGCCGCCGACAAACGGCTTCAGGCCTGGAGTCAGCCAGACGTTGAGCGGCCAGCCGCCGCCGCCGGTCGTGGCCTGGACGAAAGTCATGTAAACGCGATCGACATCCGGGCGTTCTTCCCGGTCGACTTTGATGTTCACGAACTTCGAGTTCATGATCGCGGCGATCTCTTCGTTCTCGAAGGATTCGCGTTCCATCACGTGGCACCAGTGGCAGGTCGAATATCCGATCGAGAGAAAAATCGGCTTCTTCTCCCGGCGCGCTTTCTCGAAAGCCTCTTCGCCCCACGGATACCAATCGACCGGGTTGTGGGCGTGCTGAAGAAGGTACGGTGATTTTTCGCTGGCGAGACGATTGGTGTGCTGAATGTGCGCGGGGCGCGTGTCGGTCACGGCAGGTGGCGTCGGTGTCACGCCGTCACCCTACAAGGCAACTTGCTCAGATCAAAACCCAGCTCCCAATCGTGCTTCGCGCTCGTGCTTGTGCCGTTCGTCCAGCGGAATCAAGATCAGAAGCAAGAGCAGGATTTAGGAGGGAGAGTGTTTGCAAGTTGAGCCAACCGCGTGCATCCGAAAACCCAACCTGATATGGACACGACCCATCTCGCATTCCTCTTCGTCGTCATCGGGGTCGTCGCTTTTCTTTACTCCTCCGTCGGCCACGCCGGCGCCTCTGGTTACATCGCAGTGATGACTCTCTTCGGGCTCGCGGCGACCACGATTCGGCCGACTGCGCTGATCCTCAATATCCTGGTCGCGACGATCGGCTCGATTCAATTCGCGCGAGCGGGTTACTTTCGCTGGCGGTTGTTCTGGCCCTTTGCCGTGCTCTCCATTCCGGCAGCTTATCTCGGCGGTTACCTGCAACTCCCGGTCGCGATCCTGCGCATCCTGATCGGCCTCGTCCTGCTTTTCTCTGCCGCCCGTTTGTTTTTTCGAAAGAACGATCCTCCCGATGTCGAGCTTCCTTCGCCTCCCGCGGCGATCGGTGTGGGCGGAGTAGTCGGCCTGCTCTCCGGACTGACGGGGACCGGTGGAGGAATATTTCTTACTCCCCTGCTGCTCTTTTTTAAGTGGGCTCGGATTCGGGAAGCGGCGGCGGTTTCGGCGCTTTTCATTCTGGTCAATTCGATCGCGGGTCTCGCTGGTTATTTCATCGCGCACCGGTCCATCTCTTCGCTCGGTTTCGTTCTTTCCGGGGCCGCGGTGATGGGCGGTACGGCTGGCTCCTATTTCGGCAGCAAGCGATTTCCGGTTCGCACCATCTCGTTAGTCTTGGCGGTCGTGCTGGTGATCGCCGGGACGAAGCTGATCTTTACCCGCTGACGTTCGGCGGCGAGGCCTGTGTGACGAGTGCAAGCTGCGGGGCGCTGGCTGGATTCCAGGGATTTTTCTGGTGTTCCGACGCCAGGATCGCCTCCACTTGCCGCTGCAGCAGTCGCAGAAATCCGGCCACGTCAAATTGATGCCGGACGGGCCCAAACGGCTCCAGATTCTTTTCCGCCAAACGAAACAAACGCACCGCCGGATACATCCGCCGCCCATCTTTCGGGTGGGTCGGCCGGGCATGCTGTTTCTGCAGATGGACAAAGGCGCCGGCCGCCTGGATGAGACCCTTGAAATAATTCGCTTCCTCCGATTTCGTCCGCAACCAAAGGTGTTCGAGCACATCGTGCGCTTCGTAGTAACGCTGCTCGTTCCAGCAACGAAAGAATCCGAGATAACACGGATCTTCCGCGATCTCGTTCGTCGACGCGCCGGCCGGCGCGCCGCTTAGCTCCTCGACCAGCCGGGAAATTCTTTGGCCTTTGTTCACGGAAAGCGTACTCTCGTTTCGGCAGAGATGACCGGCAACCGAGCACGCATTGTTTTCCATGGGAGGGCTGGGGTGCGCACGGCCACAAGCGACGGATGACGGCAGTCGGGCTCACCCTTCTCCTCTGCGCGATTGTTGCCCTGGTTGCCTGCTCGGCGCTTTTCTCCGGCTTGGAAACGGCGCTCTTCGCGCTCAAAAGTCACCAGCTACAGCGCCTCCAGGAACAACATCCTTCGCTCGCTGATTTCCTGCGCACCTTTCGCGAGAATCCGCGGCGTGTCCTCAATGTTCTCCTCCTCGGCGATACCCTGGTTAACGTTCCGCTCGTCGTTCTGTGCCTCGTTCTGGTCTGGGAAGGGCCGCTCATCACGCATCTCCCGTCGTCGGTCGCGGCGCTTGTCATTTTCGCGCTCGTGGTCGTGCTCTGCGACTTGATCCCCAAACTGCTCGCGCTCTCCACCGCCTATCGCATCTCGGCCGTCGGCGTTTTCACCCTCAAGGTCATGATGCCGCTGCTCGATCGAGTCGGGCATTGGCTCGAGCACGCCAGCACCCTGGTCATCGATTGCCTCACCCCGGCGCGCCTGCGGGTGCGGCCGCGGATCACCGACGAAGAACTCGAAACTCTCGTCGAGATGGGCGAAGCCGAGGGCACCCTGCAGGAAGCGGAAGGCGAGATGATCCAGGAAATCATCAAGCTGGGGGACAAAACGGCGAAGGATTGCATGACCCCACGGGTCGATACCTTTGTCGTGCCGGACGATTTGCCTAACGAAGAGGCGATCAAGCTCTTCCAGCAGCGGCGGCACCGGCGCGTTCCCGTCTATGCGGAGACGCCGGATCAGATCGCCGGGATCGTCGACGTGAAACAATTTCTGCTCGATCCCTCCCGCCATTATACCGAGACGCTCATCCCGCCCTCGTTCGTCCCCGAGACGATGCGGGCGCTCGATTTGCTTCGCCGTTTTCTTTCCCATCCGCAGGGGCTTGCGATCGTGGTCGACGAGTTTGGCGGGACAGAGGGAATCATCACGCTGAACGACATCATCGAGGAAATCATCAGCGACGCCGCGCCGTTAGGCGACGCCGGCCTCTACATCGAGCCGATCGAGAACGGGCGTTTCCTGGTCAGCGGCAACGCCCGCCTTGACGATCTGACCGAGCACCTTGGCTTTGCGCTTCTGGCCGACGGGATCGACACGATTGGCGGTTATGTTTTTAATCGGCTCGGGTATTTGCCTAACGCCGGCGCGACCCTCGAGATCCCGCATCTCGCGCTCACCGTGCGCCGGGTTAGCCGCAAGCGAATCGAGGAAATCCTGCTCGAGAAAACCGGCGCCGGCGCACAGGGGCAGTCGGCCGGTGAGTTGGAATTGGAAGCATGATCGCCTGGTTCATCATTCTTTGTTGCTGGGTGGTCTCGTTCGTTTTCGCCGGGATCGAAGCGGGCCTGCTCTCGCTCGACCAGGTGCGCCTGCGCCATCAGGTGAAGCTGCATAATCACGCCGCGATCAGCCTCGATCGTCTGCTCAAGGAACCAGAGCGCCTTCTCGCCACCATTCTTCTCGTCACGAATCTCGCCGATATCTCGGCCCTCCTGCTGCTCACGCGGCGTCTTGTCACATTGTTAGGCACAGCCGGTTATCCGGTCGCGTTGCTCGTGGCCGGACCGATTTATCTTTTCGTCCTCGGGGTGCTGCCGAAATCCCTCTTCCGCCGCTTCCCCTACCGCGCTCTCGCCTCCTTGGCCGGGATTCTGGTCTTCACCTCCCGGCTTCTCTGGCCCATCCTCGAGCTCGGCGCGCAGATCGGGCGGCCTTTCTTCCACCGCCTCAAAGCGCCGCCCCGCCTTTTCGCCGCCCGCGAGGATTTAAAACAGCTTACGGTTGAGAGTGAACGTCAGGGCGCTCTGAGCGCGGCGGAGCGCGCGATGATTCACAACGTGGTCGATTTCCGGACCGTGAAAGTCTCCGACGTCATGATCCCGTTGCCGAAGATCGTTTCTGCCCCGCCAGAGACCACCGTGCCGCAGTTGCTCGAGCTGAGTCAGCGCACCGGAGTCGATCGCGTTCCGATCATTTCCGCCGACGGCGCCGCGCTCGGGCTGGTTAACATCTTCGACGTGCTGGTCGATTCCGCCTCAACCCAATCGCTCCGCCATTACACCCGGCGGATCGTTTCCGCGGGTGAAAATGAATCCGCCTACCGAATCATCCGGCGGCTCCGCGCCGCCCGTCTCACCCTCGCCGCCGTCTCCAACGAGCGCGATCAACTGACCGGCATCGTGACGGTCGAAGATCTCGTTAGGCGTCTAGTCCAGAGCGCCTGACGCCTGCGCTCAATAGACGTTCGGCGACAGGAACTGGAAGGCGATGACCCGGCCGCGTTGGAAGGAGACCGTCTTCACCGGATAGCTGACCGTTGCCGGGAACGGATAATAAAACGGATCCCAATAAGGATCGATGAAAGAGCCGTAGAAACGATGTCCGCCCCGGCGCCCGTAAAATCCGACGCGGCCCGCGAATCCACCGTAACCAAACCGGCCGTAACCGCCGTAGCCCCCGTAACCGCCGTACGGTCCATACGCTGCCGTCGAAAGCGTATAGACCCAGGTTTCCGTCGGAACCCCGCGCACCATCCCGGTCGCTTTTTGTTGCGGCTGTCCCCACGCGATGTAAACCGCCTGCTGCGACATCCCGCCATTGATTTGACCCTGGCTAACCAGCGCTTTTTCCTTCGGCGGAAGTTGATCGAACGACGCGCGATTCGAGTCGATCCGGGTTCCCACCGTGCTGCAGCTTGCAAGAACCAACGCGCCAGCGGCGACGATCGCCAACCGCGCCCAAGAAGACAAATGACGCTTCATGCCGAGAATATAAAACGCGGCCTCCAACAATCAACCGGCCGCCCCCCCCTCATCTTGCGCCGGGAATCGCTTCGCCGTAGCCTCGGCCATGGAGGATCGTTTCGGCCACCGCATCTCGTACTTGCGCGTCTCGCTGACCGACCGCTGCAACGAGCGTTGCACCTACTGCATGCCGCAGGAGTTGCAGGAATGGCTCCCCCGCACGGACATCCTCACCTTCGAGGAAACTCTTCGCCTCATCCGGATCGCGAGCGACCTCGGCGTTACCAAGCTCCGTCTGACCGGCGGCGAGCCGCTGACCCGTCGCGATGTCATCCAGCTTTTCCGGCAACTTCCGCGCCTAACGAATCTGCGCGACATCGGCCTTTCGACCAACGGCACTCTTCTGACCCGCGAAGTGGAACCTGGCCTAACGATGGTGGAAGCGGTGCGCGCCTGCGGCTTTCGCTCGGTCAATATTTCGCTCGATACGCTCGATCGCGAGGAATATGCGCGCACCACCGGGCGCGATCTTTTGCCGGACGCAATCGCCGGCATCGAGGCGGCCGTGGCCGCGGGTTTTCCGCAGGTAAAAATCAATTGCGTCCTGATGCGAGGACGCAACCACGAATCGCTCGCGACGCTGGTGGATTTCGCGGCTGAACGCAATCTGCTCCTGCGTTTCATCGAGCTGATGCCGGTGACCACGACCGAAGTCCTGACCGAGAGCAATTTTTTCCCGGTAGCCGAAGCGAAGCGCGCGCTCGAGGCAAAATTCGGCGCGCTCATCCCGCAGCCGGAATTCAAGACGAACGGCCCGGCCAGCTATTATCAGCTCCCCGGCCGCGAGCAACGGATCGGATTCATCGGCGCGATGACCAACCTGCATTTCTGCGAGAGCTGCAACAAACTGCGTCTCACCTGCGACGGGAAACTGCGGCCCTGCCTCGGCAGTTACCTCGAGTTCGATATCATGAAACCGCTCCGGGACGGCGCGAGCGACGAAGAGTTGCGGCGCTTTTTTCTCGACGTCGTAGAACGCAAACCGGAGCAGCACGATTTTCGCACCACTTATCAACCGGGTCGCAAAATGGTCGCGATCGGCGGCTAAGGAATGGAACGCCTGACCCACATCGCGAGCGACGGAAGCGCCAAGATGGTCGACGTCTCGGCCAAACCGCTCAGCCACCGCGAAGCGATCGCCGCCGGACGGATCGAATTGCAACCCGCCACCCTCGATCTGATCGCCTCCGACCGCATCGCGAAGGGCAACGTCTTCGCCACCGCGCGTCTCGCGGGCATCCAGGCCGCGAAACAAACCGCGCAGCTCATTCCGCTCTGCCACACGCTGGGCTTGAGCCACGTCGAAGTGAACCTAACGAGCGAAGCGACCGGCGTGGCCGCGACCTGCACCGCGCGCACGACCGCCCAAACCGGGGTCGAAATGGAAGCGCTCACCGGCGTGACGGTCGCCTTGCTCACGATTTACGACATGTGCAAAGCGGTCGATAAACAGATGCGCATCGGCGACGTGCACCTCGTCCGCAAAACGAAGAAGGAAGTTGGACAGGATTTACCGGATGAGGAGGATGAGAAAAGACAAACATCGCAGCGCTCTTCTCTCCTCCTGTAAATCCTGTTAATCCTGTCCAAGAATGCAAATCACCGTCGGCATCATCACCGTTTCCGATCGCGCCAGCCGCGGCGAATACGACGACCTCGGCGGCCCGGCCTTAAATGAAGTCGCCACGAAAAACAACTGGAGCGTCCTCTGCGAAGCGATCGTCCCGGACGAAATCGAACGCTTGCAGGAAACGATCCGCTCCTTCGCCGCACAAGGCTGCGGCCTCATCCTAACGACTGGCGGCACCGGCCTCGCCGCCCGCGACATCACCCCGGAGGCGATCCGCGGCCTGATGCGGGTCGAGTTGCCCGGCTTCGGCGAAGTGATGCGCGCGGAGTCGATGAAGATCACCCCGAACGCGATTCTTTCCCGTAATCTCGCCGCGGTCGTGGCGCAGTCACTCATCATCGCGCTACCCGGCAAACCGAGCGGCGCGGTCGAGTGTCTTGGCTTTGTGGCAGGCGCGATCCCGCATGGCGTTGCCCTGGCCCAGCGCGCGCCGACTTCTTGTTAGGGGGACGACCATTGCATTTTTTCGAATCCAAAATGATCCGTCGCTGCATCTCACCGGTAAGCCCATCATGAAAACAAAAACTCTTCTCGCAGCCGCTTTGCCACTCCTCTTTCTTCTCCCGGCCGGTTGCGACTGGCGCGGCGTCCGGGGCAATGGCCGGAGCAAAACCGAGGCCCGACCGGTCACTGCTTTCACGCGGATCGACGCGGGCGGTTTCTACAAAATCGAATGGCGCCCTGGTGCTCCCTCCTGCAGCCTAACGACGGACGAAAACCTCCTCTCCCACATCCAGACGACAATGGAAGGCGACGTTTTGCAGATCGAAATCCAGGACACAGTCGCCCCGACCAACGGGATCAAAGTCGTGCTCACGAGCCCGGCCCTGGCGGGCGCCACCTTGAGCGGTGCGCTTCACTTCGAAGCTGCGAATCTGAGCGGCGCAACCTTTGCCTTGGAAACCAGTGGCGCGTCCAAAGTCACCCTCACCGGCAAAGTTAATCGTCTCCTCGCCAGTCTGACCGGCGCGAGCAAATTGGAAGCGGCGCAGTTGACCGCCGAAGATGTGGAGCTTTCCGTCGCCGGCGCGGGCAAAGCGGAAGTTTCCGCGTCCAATACGCTTCGGGCCGCGATCACCGGCGCGGGCAAAGTGACCTACAGCGGCCATCCGAAATCTGTGGAAAAAAGAATCACGGGCGCAGGCAAAATCGAGCCGCGGGAATAATCTCGCGGTGGTGTCGAACGCGGATCGAGCGTTGCCCTTGCGCGACGCACCCGGATAAACTGCCACCACACTTTTGATCGCACTGCGTCGATCGAAGCAAGTGCTGCGCATGAATTCCGGATCTACTTTTCAACTTTTCGGGCCGGCGCATCTCGTCGTCATTCTGCTCACGATCGTGATCCCGCTCGGGCTCGGCTTTGCGGTCCGCCTTTCCGGGTCGCAGCGGATCGATCGAGCGGTCGCGTTTTGCCTCGCGCTGCTCCTGGCCACGAACTACTTCGGCTACGCGGTTTACCTCTGGAGCCATCAACTATTCGTCTGGCGAAATGCGCTCCCGTTTCAGCTTTGCGATTGGGCGATGTTCACGATCATCGTGGCGCTTTTCACCAGGCGACGCGGTTGGACGGAAGTCGCCTACTTCTGGGGAATCGGCGGAACTTTCCAGGCCATCCTCACTCCCAACCTGCGCGTCGGTTTTCCCGACATCCGCTTCATCAGCTTCTTCATCGGCCATTGCGGAATTGTCGCCGGCGTCATCTATCTGCTCCTCGCGCGCCGCTTCCGCCCCACCCTCGGTTCCGTCTGGCGGATCCTCGCCTGGTCGCAACTTTATCTCGTCGCCACGCTCCTGGTCGATCGCCTAACGAACGTAAATTACGGTTTCCTCCTCCACAAACCGGAAGCGCCTTCCATCCTCGATTACTTGTCCGATACGCGCTGGCTTTATCTCCTCGGATTGGAAGGGCTCGCGCTCCTTTTCTTCGCCCTCCTCTACGCGCCCTTCGCGGGCGCCGACCTCATTCGGCACTTTCGCGCGAAAAACGGCGTCGTTTCTCAGGCGTGAATCCAAAAGCCGCTGTCGGCGAATTGCCCGGCTCGCCACCAGTTCGCGCCCCCGCAGCCATAAGAAAAATTTCTCGTTCCAGCCTGGCTCTGGAGCGGCGCGATCACTTCGCCGTCGGCGTTTCTTTTCGCTTTTTCCGTCTCAGTTTCCGGCACGACCGCGACGATGTGGCCGGAACAACCATCGACTTTGCGACGCGCTACAATCAGCCCGACTCCACCGAGGTTCGCCGCTTCCTGCAAC
>JBDTVP010000061.1:0-14073 GCA_040007175.1 Spartobacteria bacterium | reverse complement strand
TGCTAAAGCGCCGTACTCCAAAAGGGTACCGAGGGTTCGAATCCCTCCCTCACCGCCATTGGCATTTTCAGCACCCGAAGAGCGGATGCTCGCCTTCCAAGCCCTTGATCGGGAACGAGCCGAGCGGCCGCGAGCCGATCCGGCTGCCGAGTTGGGCGTGCACTTTCTCGCTCAGGACAGAGGGAAATTTGTTCGTCGCCGCCACTCGCTCGAGGCGGAGGTCGCGGTTCTGATCCTGCAGCATTTCGGTACGCAGTCCGCTCCGCAGAGCGTTCCGGTCGTAGCAACGGCTCCGCCAAGCGCGCATGGCTACGCAATTGAGAAACCGGCCAAACTTGTCGTCGCCGCGCCGGTGCAGCCGACGGTGCAGCCACCCGCGCCTCCGCCCGCGAGGGCCCGTGTCAGCGCTCCGGCCGTCGCGCCAGCGCGCGAGGCGGCGCGCGCTCCAGCGTCCACGTCGGCGCCGGCTCTGGCGGGCGTTCGCCTAACGACCACTCCGGGGGGCGTGCGTTTCGCCGTGTATCCTGGAACCATTTCCGGTCCGAACGCGCCCGAAGCGGAAGCACTCCGCACCGGCGTTGCCCCCGGCGACATCGCCGATCTCCCGCCCGGGACCTACACGGTATTTTTTCAACAGGACGGCTGGCCGGACGATCACACGGAAATTTCGCTTCAGGCGGGTGAAACTTTGCCGGTCGATTACACCTATCCGCACGGCAGCGCGAAGATCACGAGCAGCCCGGACGGCGCCGAAATTTTCCTCGGCGAACACTCGCTCGGCCGTACCCCGTTGCTGATCGAGCTCCCGTTAGGCAGACAGACCCTGAGCGCGCGCCATTCCGATTATCCGAAGCGCAGCCAAACCGTGACGGTGGCCGCGGACACGCCGGCAACCCTCGCCTTTCAATTCAAGACAAAGAGTCGTTCTTCCTCTTCTTCTTCGCGCAAGGCCAAGCCCACACCCACCCCGAACGCGATGGGTAAAATCGGCAACACGCTGAAGAAATTCTTCGGCCCCAAGCCCTCTCCGACACCGCCGCCGCGGAAGAAGAAAAAACGTTAGGCGAGAGGCTAGGAGCGCTCGAGCGCGACGATATCCTCGAAGCTCTGGCGTTCGCGAATCGTTCTGAACCGGTTGCCGTCGACCAGGATTTCCGCGAGCAACGGGCGCGTGTTGTAATTCGACGACATGGCCGCACCGTAGGCCCCGGCGTTGAGGATGGCGACAA
Source organism: Spartobacteria bacterium (assembly GCA_040007175.1). Lineage (GTDB taxonomy): Bacteria > Verrucomicrobiota > Verrucomicrobiia > Chthoniobacterales > UBA10450 > Palsa-1392. The sequence continues at coordinate 12,844 of JBDTVP010000061.1, read as the reverse complement.
GATCACCGGCTTGCAGTCGGGCGAGTTTGCGGTTCGTCCCGAAAATATCCGAAGATTCACAGACGGGCCCGACGAGGTCATAGGTCTCCTCGCCGTCACGTAGATGCACCGGCACGATTTCGTGATAAGCGCCGTAGAGGGCGGGCCGGGCGAGGTCATTCATCCCGGCATCGAGAATGACGAAACTCTTCCCGGCGGCCTGTTTGATAAACTGCACTTCCGAGATCAAGACTCCCGCCGTGGCGGCGATGGAGCGGCCTGGTTCGAGAAAAAGCTGGAGCCCAAGCGGCCTAATGACATGCGTGATTGACTCTGCGTAATCGGAGAGCGCAAGCGGTGTCTCATCGCGGTAACGAATCCCCAGGCCGCCGCCAAGATCGATCCGTTTCAGCGCGCACCCATCCGCCTGCAGCTTGCGGGCGAGGTCGGTGATTTTTGCGAACGCGTTTTGAAACGGCTGCAGTTCCGTGATCTGGCTGCCAATATGGCAGGCCACCCCTTCCACCTCGAGCTGTGACAAGGTCCGCGCCTTTTGATAGGTGCTCCAGGCTTCCGGCCAGGGAACTCCGAACTTGTCCGACTTCCGGCCGGTCGAAATTTTTTCGTGCGTGCCCGCGTCGACATCTGGATTTAGCCGGATTGAAATCCTGGCTTTGGTATTCTTCGCCGCAGCGACCTGCGCGACGATCTCCAGTTCCTCGGTCGATTCGAGATTGAACTGGCCGATCCCGGACTCGAGCGCGAAGGCAATTTCGTCGCGCGTTTTGCCGACCCCGGAGAAGATGATTTTTTCCGGCGCGATTCCGGCCCGCAAGGCGCGCTGGATCTCTCCTCCGGAGACGGTGTCGGCACCCGCGCCGGCCGCGTTCAGTAACCGGAGGATCGCGATGTTGGAACACGACTTGACCGCGAAACAGATGGTCGCGTCCGCGTCTGCGAAGGCGGTTTGATAGGCGCGGAAATTCTCGCGCAACTGCCGCGCGGAATAGAGATAGAAAGGTTTGACCGTCCGGGCGGCGATCTCAGCAACTGCGAGGCCTTCGCAGAGAAGGTCTTTTTCCTGGTAGGTAAATGACATGGCAGGCCGCGGCACGTCGGCAGACGGCAAATGCCGCTGGCCGTCGGCGGTCACCGACCGCCGCTCCGATTCTGGTAATTCGTTAGGGCCCTTTGTCCGCCTCGACGTCGATCGAAATCGTGACTTCTTCGCCGACCACCGCGGTGCCTTCGACCGCTTTGCTCCAGTTCAGGCCGTAGTCACTCCGCTTGATCGGCTCAGGGGTCACCTGCCAGCCGCTGATGGAACTTCCGCCCATCCCTTTGCCTTTGCCGAGAAACTTGGCGTGCAACACGATCTCCTTGGTCACTCCGTGCATCGTCAGGTCGCCGACGATGTCGCCGCTGTCGGCCCCGGTCTGCTTCACACTTTTGCTTTTGAACGTGATGGTGGGGTATTTCGCGACGTCGAAGAAATCGGTCCCGCGCAGGTCTGCGTCCCGTTTTTCGTTTTGAGTGTCGATGCTAGCCACGTCGATCGTCGCCGTGACGGAAGATTTTTCCGGGTGATCGGGATCGACCTTGATCGTGCCTTCGAATTTTTTGAAGCTGCCGTTCACGAAACTAAAGAAGTGGCGCACCTTAAAACCGATCGAGGAATGGACGGCATCGATCTTGTAGGTGTCCTCGGCGTGAGCAGTCAGGGCAACGCCACAGAGAGCGGCGATCACGAGCAGGTGTTTTTTCATCGCGTCAACGACCTTAACGAGGGGAAGGACCGGGGCGAGGAAATATATTGGCCAAAAGGTTACGCCAGCGCCTTGAGCAGAGCCGCGCGCCCGCGGGGGAGCCGGCCGAAAAGATTTCCGAGCGCAACGGCAGGATCGCTCTTCAGTAGGGCGTCGTCGTGCACGCCCGCGCTTCGGGCCAGCTCAGTCTCAAAGTGTCGCACCGCGCGCCGACTGGCGTCGTTCGCGTCGAGAAAACCGAAGGCGCGCTGCAGGAGGTGAAACAATTCCGGTGCCGGATGATCGAGCTCGGTCGTGAGCTCGATGAGCTCGACAAAATAGGAGGCGGTCTGAGTCCGCAGATAGTTCGTCCGGATGCCGCCGAAAGGATTGCGCAGGACGGCCTCCGTCAGGGTATGCAGGTTGGTTTTGCGGCTGCGCTTGAGCTGGATTTCCGCCTCGAAAAACAGGTCGAGTTTGCCCGCGAAAACGCTTTTCGGCCGGCGCGCCCCTTTCGCCACCGTCTCGACCCGGCCTAACGAATCGGTGCACCACGAGACAATCAAGCTGGTATCGCTCAGTTTGCGTTTCCGCAGGAGGATTGCCTTGCTCGTTTCCATCGGCCGAGTCCAATCTAGCTGGTCCGTCGTTAGGCGTCGTGCCTAAAATTTTCGCACCCCGGCCCCGGGCAGATGGTTCAAGCGCCCGAAAAAACTCGACATAGATCGTCACGGCTCAATAACATGAAGCCATGGAAAATACTTTGTTAGACGTGAAGGAGCCGATTCGGGCGTTTGTTCTTGAATACTCAGCCGGCCGAGGCGTTACCGAAGTGAAGGATGATGATGCCCTTTTGCAGACCAATGTCATCGATTCGCTCGGCGTCTTTCGCCTGATTGCATTCCTTGAAGACACGTTTCCGCTGACGGTGGAAGAATCGGACATGGTGCCGGAGAACTTTCAGAGTCTGAACGACATTGAGCGTTTCGTCAGCGGCAAGCTCGGCTAGACGGATGGCGATGCGGAGCCCTGAACTCCCAAGACGCCTCGCACCAACCAGCCGGAGACCGGCTGCTCAGTCCGGCTTCATTTCCTCGCCCGGACGGGGGAGGAAGAAAGAGCGCAGGCTTAAAACAGATGGCGAATCCTGAAACCCAAGTCGGAATTGCGGCCGCCGCCGTTGCGCTGCCCGCCGGGAGACGGGACGCGCGGTCTCTATTTGCGGAAGAATCAGCCACGTCCGATCCAGCTATCGAGGCGCGCCTCGGCATTGACCAAGTGCCGATCTGTGACGGCGAGTCAGCTTCGGGGTTAGCCATGGCAGCGTGCCAGGAAGCTCTGCAACGGGCCGAGCTGGACGTCGCACAACTCGACGTCATCGTCGATTACACGATTCTTCCCCAGGAATATCTGGTGCCCGCCTGGAACATGTCGAACAAGCTCCAACACGAGCTCGGCGCGAAAAAGGCTTTCACCGTCGGCTTCAGTGGCGGAGGCGCGACCAACTTCCTCGTCGCGCTCAGCTCGGCCGCCGCTTTGTTGCAGGCGAACGAGAAACTGACCACCGCGATGCTCGTGGCCGCGGACGTCACCATCCCTGGCAACCGGATTTTACATCCCGCGGATCCGGTTAGCATCCTCGGCGATTCGGCTGGCGCCGTTGTCCTGAAGAAAGGCGCGACGGGCAGCGTGATCGTCGACACCGAGTTGCACTCTGACGGGAGTTATCACGACATTTGCTACATCCCGGGTGGAGCCTTGGCGTCCCCCGATGATCCGGCTCTTTATCGAATGGAGTTGGATAAGAATCGCTACGAGAGCGCACCGAAAAGCGAAAAACTCAAGACCATGCTCGAGACTCTTCTCGGACGCGTCGGGGTGAAACACGACGACGTTGTTTTCGGTCTTTATCCAAACTTATCGAGCGAAGACCAGAAGCAATTTGCTGAGGTGATGGGCTTCAGCGCGCGCCAAATCAACCGCGATAACCTGAAGTCACACGGCCACCTCCAAGGGACGGATTTCGTGGTCAACTATCTTTCGTTGCTCGAGAATCGCTCCGTTGGGCAAGGGCAATATTTTCTGGCGGCTTCGCATGGAACGGGTTTCCTGGCCGGGGTCTCACTACTAAGGCTATGAAGCGATGACTACTGGAATCGGAATTCTCGGAGCGAGCTATTACTTGCCGCCAAACCGGAAGGCAGTAACCGAAGTCTTTCGTGACGAACAAATCCCGGCCGAGCAACTGGCCGCAAACGTCGATTTCCAGCGCGATATCGGGATCGAGGCAGTCCACATGGCGGGCGACGAGACTGCGACCAGTCTAGGCTTGAACGCCTGCCTAAGCGTTCTCGAAAAAACCGGGACGAATCCCTCCGAGATTGATTTAATTATCGATTTCACCAGTATTCCTGAAGAGTACGTCGCGCCCACCTGGTCTGCGGCGGGAGTCATCCAAAAAGAGATCGGCGCGACGAAGGCCTTCGCCACCGCGGTCAACACCGGCGGCTGCGCCAGTTACCATACGACTCTCAAGGTCGCTTGCGCGCTGATGGCGTCGAACGATCGCTATCAGACCGCGCTCCTCTTCGCCGGCGATAAAGTTCCAGAATTTAACCACACTTACTATCCCATCACAGTCATCTGTGATGGCGGCAGCGCGGTCATCTTGAAGAAAGGGTACGACCGACGCCAGATTCTCGCCATCGAAGTCTCCACCCTGGGAAAGCTGCACGACGTCTGGTATATCCCCGGTTTTCATCGGCGCGATCCGGCGGACAAAGACCGCAAGTGGTTACACATGACAGCGGATATTCCGAAATTTAATAAGGAAGTGATTCCGATGAATCTCTTCATGTTTCGCAAAGTCATGCGTGGAGCCCTTAGCCTTGCCGGACGCAAACAGCCGGAAGTCGCCTATTACATTTACCCGACATTTTCGACCTGGGACCAGAAAGCCTTCTGTGAGGCTTTCATGCTTCCGCCGGAGAAGGTCTTCACCGACGGCTTACAGCGTCATGGTCATTTGCAGGAAACCGACATGGTCCTCGATTACGTCGACGCGATGGATGAAGGCCACATCAAAGAAGGGGACCTGGTCATGCTGACGACCAACGGCGCTGGATTCTCCTGGGGAGCAGCACTTATCCAACACTAAGACGCAGCCTGAACCGATGATCCTGCAAGACTCTATTCATAGCTTCGATGTAGCGATCCTCGGCAGCGGCATGTCCGGCTCGATCATTGCCGCCATTCTCGCGAAACAAGGGGTCAGCGTGCTCCTGCTCGACGGTGCAGTGCATCCGCGCTTTGCTGTTGGCGAATCGACCATCCCGCATACCTCTCTTTTGATCTCGCTCCTGGCCGAGAAGTACGGCATGCCAGAGTTGGAACATACGATTTTCCCAGACCGCCTGGCCGAGCAGGTCTGCACGACTTGCGGAGTCAAACGAACGTTTGGCTTCGCCTATCACCGTCCCGGCGAGGCTTATGACCGCCGCGAAGGTCTCCAGTTCGGAACCAGCGCCAAGGACGAACATCATTGGTTCAGGCAGGACATCGATGCCTATCTCTTTCATCTCGCCATCCACCACGGTGCAGTTCCGCGACAGAGGACAAAAGTCACCTCACTGGAGATCGATCAACAAGGTGTGCAGCTGGGGCTATCCACCGGCGAAGAGATCCACGCCCGCTATCTCATTGATGGGACGGGATTCCGGAGCGTGGTGGCGGAACGTTACGACCTGCGTGAGAAACCGACCCGACTGAAGCATCATTCGCGCTCCCTCTTTACTCATATGGTGGACGTGCCGCCGTTCGACGAGGAGAAGAACCCGCTTTCGGTTTCTTGGCATCAAAGCACTTTGCATCACTGCTTCGAGCGCGGCTGGTTTTGGGTCATCCCTTTCAATAACCACGAGCGCTCGACCAACCCGCTGATCAGCATCGGCTTGACGCTGGACCCTCGGCGTTATCCCAAGAGCAGTGGGTCTCCGGCTCAAGAATTTGAAGACTTTCTGCGGAAATTTCCCAGCGTCGCGGAACAGTTCGTGCACGCCAAAGCAGTCCGGCCGTGGATCTCAACCGACCGCCTGCAATACTCCTCGAAACAAACGATCGGATACCGCTGGTGCATGATGTCGCACGCCGCCGGCGCGGTTGATCCGCTTTTTTCGCGCGGCATGATCAACACGCTCGAGGTGATCCATGCCCTCCTCGATCCGTTGCTCAACGCCTTGGCCGAGGACGATTTCGACCAAGACCGCTTTGCGCACATCGAACCGCTGCAACAGCGCGTCCTCGACTATAACGATCGGCTCGTGAACGGCGCGTTTATTTCCTGGGCGGACTTCGATCTTTGGAACGCCTGGCTTCGGGTTTGGGGCCTGGGAACGTTAATCACCGAATTCCGGGCCATGAATGCCTTGGCTGACTACGCCCGCACTCGCGACGAACGCTTCATCTCCGGTGGGACGCAGAATCCGGCCTTCTCGAATTTCGAAGACCCGGACTATGCCGCGTTTTTCGCCGGAGCCACGGAACTCATTGAAGCCTTCGAATCCGAAAACCTTTCCGCGTCCGAAACCTCTTCCCGTATTTTTGACCTGGCTAATCACTATCCTTTCCCGGTGGTCATTCGCCGTGATGCCATGACCAGGGCCGGGTGGATCAAGGAAGACGATCACATTACGGAGCGCGACGTGGGATATGCCCAACGCGGTTTCCGCTGGGCGCTGACAAACCCTGACACTCGTGACTTGTTTGGGAGCTCCTCCACTTTTTTCCGGTGGTGCGCGCACCAACCTGATCCTCATCTAACCTAGGTAGTTCCACGATGACTCCCCCAGCGACGAGAGTACGCAGAACATGTTTAGTTGGCTTAAATCCACAGCTTTATGGTGTGGCTTTTACCTCCTGCGATGGTGCGAGCGCTGGTTGCCGATCCGAGTGCTGCGCATCTTCCTCTGGCCTTTCGCCGCAGCTTGGGGTCTGGCTCAACTTCGCCCACGCCAGCTACTAACCTCCTGGCGTCGCTTCCCGGAGTCCTTGCGTCCTAATCCCTGGCGGTTCTTTTCCCGGCAAAGTCTTGGCCTCTATCAGGCCCGCACGATTTACCTTTGGCCGGATCGCCTCTCCGCCACGCCTTGGATTAGCCGCTGCCGCCTCGAAGGTGGCCGGGACTTAATCGGAATGGGCGTGAATGACCGTGGAGTGGTGCTGGCGTCACTTCATTTCGGACCGTTCGAGTTACTCCCCTACTGGCTGCGCGCACACGGCATCGTTACAACCATGCTGCGAGGGCCTACCCCTGATTTCCTACGGAGCCTCACCAGCTACCAACATGCTCTTAGCCCACCGGGTGACGTGCCGGTCTTCATGGATTTAGGACAAATGACCCCGCTGCCTCGTTTCACTCGCGTCGGGCAATTCCTCGGACCCGGCCGGCGGCTCGTGGTCACAGTGGATGTCGATCGCGGGCTCCAATTTCAAGTCCCATTCGAGAATCGTATCTTCCGAATGGCGACCGGTGCGATCCGGTTGGCGCAGATGGCAGATACCGAGTTAATTCCATGTCTAATCGCAGAAACGGCCCCGTGGAAGTTTTCGCTCCACATCGGCACACCGGTTCCGCAACATTATCTCGGTCACTCGCCCGATCTGCAGGCGATTGGCGTTCACTTGCTCACAGAATTCTCGAAAGTGATCACTCGCCACCCGGAGCAGTGCCGGCCGCGGCTGCTCTCTGCGATCTCACCCCTCCCGAAGGAGGCATCCGATCTTTCCGCTTTCGCTCGCAACTAAGTCAGGGCAGTGAGTTCGCGGCGCCGTCCGTAATCGTAAAACGCCGATCGCTCTGATCACTGACGGCACGGTCCTCAAGACTGACCACTTCCAACTTGTAAGTGTTACTGTCGTCCAGCGAGGTAGGAACTGTCCAATCGAAGCTGCCGTCGCTGGGCGTCGACACGGCGACGGTTGCGACCGGGGTTCGGCCACTTAGGAGCCGAATTCTGACGTTGCCCGCGATGTTGTCTGTCCAGGCGAGAGTATGCGTGCTGCCTTTCGTCCATTTCTCTTTGCCGTTAGGGCTGACAACCGTGATCTTCGGTTGAGCCGATGCTTCCTCCACGATGGTCTTGCGCTGGTTGGCCGCGATTCCCGTCACTGTTTGGATGGTACCGCTGGGCCAGGTGACCTCAATCTGCGAGACGAGCGTATTGCCGTTGAGACCAAAGTAGGCGCCCAGGTCACTCCCTCCTCCCAAGCTATCGCCACTCCGCGTTTCCCAGTGTTGCACGACGCCATCCGGCGTTGTCACCTTGATCTTCGCCCCGATGCCGTCGCGGTTACTCAAAGGTGGCCCCGCACCCTGCAGATCCAGGATCACCCAGTGACGACCGGTCGTATTGGCGTAGTCGTTTCGGAAGAGAAACCCTTTCTCGCCGTAATTGACGAGGAAGAGATCAGGATCGCCATCGCGATCGTAATCCCCCATTACGATCGTGCGGCCTCGCCCTGAATTATCGATGCCGCTACTGGTAGCTACGTTCGTGAAAGAGGTGCCGTTGCCGTCGTTGCGGTAGAGCAGGTTTGGCTGGGGATCATTGTCCACCCCGATGGCCGTCAGCGAACCGGCGGCGACGCAGAGGTCGAGGAAACCATCAAGGTCGTAATCGAAAAAGATGGTACCCCAGGTGACTCTCTTCTTACTCGTTCCGGGCACGAGATCCTCGATAAGACCCGCCGCTGCCGTCGCATCGCTAAAAGTCCCTCCGCCATTGTGCAGCAGCAGTGGACTCTTGATATTCGTATAGAAATAATCGAGCCAGCTATCGCGATCGTAATCGCCCACTGCGATGCCCATGCCATTTCGACAATCAGCCGCGCCGACGCTCGCGCCCACCTCCGTGAAGTTCCACGTCAGCGGGTTGTTGCCGCCGTCGTTCCGGAAGAGTTTGGTTCCGACCGGCCCAAATGGGCAGTCATTGATAAGGAAGATATCTAGGTCTCCATCCTTATCGTAATCGGTCCAGCTCGCGATAAACCCGTAGCCGCCCAGGTTGTCATCCGTGCCGTCGCCATCGGCGTCACCGGCCAAGAGCAGGGACGAGACATCAGTGAAAGTGCCGTTTCCATTGTTATGAAAGAAACGGTCCTGGCTGCCGTCGCCCTGCTGGATTTCCGTGTGGTTGGTCACGTAAAGATCAAGGAAGCCGTCTTTGTCGTAATCGCCCCAGGAAGCACTGGTCCCCCGTTGCGGAGTAGCGATGCCCGGGAACGCAGTCGCCGTCGCGTCAACGAAAGTCGCGGTGCCAGTCTCGGTGAGCTGGTTTTTAAAAAGGACGTCGTTGTCGCCGTTCGCCAGGTAAAGATCGAGGTCGCCGTCGTTATCGAAGTCGGCGGCGGCGACACCCGAGCCGTCGTGCGCGGCGTCCGCCACGCCCAAGGCCGCGGCGACATCGACGAAAACCCCGCCGCCATCGTTGCGCCAAAGCCGGTTCGCCCCGGTGCGATTGGTCATATAGAGGTCGAGGTCGCCGTCGCGATCGTAATCGAACCAAGCCGCGCCGGTGCCGATTCGGACGCCCGGGAGCGAGCCGCCGGAGTGGAGGGCGGCGCCCAAAGTGGAGGAAGTTACGTCGGTAAAAACTGCCTGGCCTTGGCTGGCCGGCGTGGCCAAGCCGATCGATCCGAAAACAAGGAGGCCAAAATAAACTACGCGTTGGTGCATCTGGGACATACCGGATGCTATAAAACCATTCCTGCTTTGTGAACCCCAATCGAACAAGCGCGGCACGCGCCTAAGGAAAGGGGCTGGTGGAAGGCGTAGCCGTCACGGGATTGACGGTCCGTGGGCGATTTCGACCGACAGGGGCGTGGGCTTCAAAAAAACCGGAGTCTACGGGGCTCGAACCCGCAACCTCCGCCGTGACAGGGCGGCGCTCTAACCAATTGAGCTAAGACTCCTCGAAAAGAGAGGCCACCGTAGGGCGCACCCCCGCCAGCTTCAACCGATTTTTGCCAGTTCCTCCGGCACGAAGTTTGCGGCCTGAATCCGGCACGCGTATTATTTTTTGCCAACCGCAGCCACGCGATGAGACGGCATGAGCGACCAATCGATTCCAAATCCGGCCGACGATAACTTCCCTAACGACGGGGAAGCGATCACTTTGCTCGAGGCCTTCGACCGCGCGATCGCGCTCCTCCCACTGGACGACTTTGCGCGCGAACAGCTTCTCGCTCTCCGGGCCGAGATCGAAGCGCAGGAACAAATGGTGGGCGACGCCCGGGACATGATCGAGAAGCTCGAGCAGGTGATCAAAAAAGTGACCTCGCCGGCCAATCGGATCGGCACTTTTCTCGGCAGCCCGGCGCGCGAGACCGCGCAGATCGTGGTCGGCGGCGCGGATTACTATTGCAACGTCGATCCGCGAGTCAGCCTCGCGAAGTTGCGAAAAGGCACTCGCGTCCTCGTGAACGAAGCCTACGTCGTGGTGGGTGATCTTGGGTTTGAAACCGCCGGGCCCGTGACCAAAGTGGCGGAAGTTCTCGGGACCGATCGGATCCGCGTTGGCGCCGAGCACGGAACGCAGTCGTTAGTCTTACAGCGGTCCGCGCAGCTCGAGAAGGCGCCGCTCAAGGCCGGCGACGACGTGCGGGTAGACGCGAATTACCGGGTCGCTCTCGAGGTGCTGGCCAGCCCGCAATCGCGCGATCATTACCTCGATGAAGTGCCGGAGTTGCCCTGGGAAAAAGTGGGCGGCCAACAGGAAGCGCTCCAGGCCATTCGCGATGCGATCGAGCTGCCGCTTTTGCACGAAGAGTTGTTCGCGAAATTCCAGCACGCCACCCCAAAAGGTTTCCTGCTTTACGGTCCTCCCGGCTGCGGCAAAACGCTAATCGGCAAAGCGACTGCCTACAACCTGACGAAACAGCTCCGCGGAAAATCAGGCGCCGACATGCGCGAGTATTTCATGCACATCAAGGGGCCCGAGATCCTCAACATGTGGGTCGGCGAATCGGAGCGGATGGTGCGCGAGATCTTCGCCACCGCGCGCGAGAAACGCCGCGAAGGTTACATGCCGTTTCTCTTCATCGACGAAGCGGAAAGCATTCTCGGCACCCGCCGCGCGTCCCGTTACTCGAGCATTCTCTCGACTCTCGTGCCAATGTTTTGCACGGAGATGGACGGGATCGATTCGCTGAACGAAGTCGTCATCATCCTCGCCTCGAACCGCGCGGACTTGATCGACCCCGCGATCCTGCGCCCTGGCCGGATCGATCGAAAAATCAAGGTGGCCCGGCCGAACAGGGAGGGCGCGCGCGAAATTTATCGCATCTACCTGACCGACGACCTGCCCTACGACGCCGCGCTGCTCGAAGGCACGGAATCGAAAGCCGCCGCGATCGATGCGCTCATTGGCCGGTTGCTTGAGCCGCAATTTTCCAAGAAGGAAGACAATCGCCTTCTCGAAGTCACTCTGCGCAGCGGGCGCAAAGAGGCGCTTTTCCGGAGCGATGTTTTGAGCGGCGCGATCATCGCCTCGATCGTGGAACGGGCGAAGGGAATGGCAATTAAACGTTCGATCGCCAGCGGCAAAGATGAAGGCATCAGCGAAGCCGATCTGCAGGTCGCCTACAACGCCGAATACCTCGAGAACGAAATTCTGCCCGCGACCGACATCACGGAAGACTGGCTCAAGCTAATCGACTACGACCCCGATAACGTGGTGAAAATTTCGCCCGTTAGGCTGCTCGATCGCGCGAAAGCGAAGACCTCGTCGGGCGTGATCTAGCAGCCGATCGGAATCGCGCCCCCTACCGGCGCACGCGCTGCAACGTGATCGGCGAAAGGCGCGGAACGAAGGTGTCGTCCCCCAAATAGTTGGCGCGAATCGAATGCCGCCCGGAACTGAGCGCCTCGGTCGAAAACGCCGCCTGGCCATTGGTCACACTTCCCGAACCAATCACCTGATCCCCGTCCAAAAATTGAACGAGCCCGCTGGGCGCTGTCAGGTCGAATGTCGGCTCAATCTGCGCAGTGAAAGTGACTCGCTGTCCCACGCGCGACGGGTTCTTGGATGACGTCAACGCGACTTGGCTGCCTCCCGTATTCGGCAAAATGATCACCGCTCCACCACTGGCCGTGGAGACGTCGAGCGCGCCGTCGTCGTTGAAGTCAGCCACCGTCGCGGAGGCGATCGGAAAAAGGAGCGGCCGACTCGGCGCCTGAAAAGTTCCGTTCCCGTTCCCGGAGAAAAGGCCGACCCCGGAAGCACCAGCGAACGCGTTCCCGGCCACCACGAGATCTTGTTTGCCGTCGCCGTTCAGGTCGCCGAAGCCGACCGTGGCGGCTTGCGCGATCCCCGGATTCGCGACGGCCGGTTGAAACGAGCCATCACCGTTACCGAGGAAAACCGACGTCACCTGATCCGACCGGACCGCGACGAGATCCGGTTTGCCATCGCCGTTCACATCGGAAATACCAACCACGGCCGAGGTCGGGGTCCCGCCGAGCGGATAGTCGACCCGCGACTGGAAAGTCCCGTCGCCTTGGCCGAGAAAGACGCTCACGAGCATCGCCCCCAATCCGTTAGTCTGTGCGTAGCTGACCGCCAGATCGAGTTTGCCATCCCCGTTCAAATCCTGCACCGCCACGGTGCCGGGATAAGGGCCGGCCGACAGTTCCGTGTGCGCGGGAAACGAACCGTTGCCTGCGTTGAGCAGAATGCTCAACGTGCCCTCGGCGAGGTTGTTTGCGGTGACCAGATCAGCCGGACCATCGCCATTCAGATCGCCGGCCGCGATTGATTGCGGCGACGTGCCGGTCGCAAAATCCTGGCGCGCCAGGAAGGTGCCGTCTCCGTTTCCGGGCAAGATGCTGATGGAGTTGTCGGTTCGGTTGGCGACCGCGATGTCATCGACATTGTCGCCATTCACATCGCTGAAAGAGAGCGCGCCCGGTAATTGTCCGGTGCTGTAATCGGTGTGCCCGGCGAAGGTGCCGTCCCCGGAATTTAAAAACACCGAAGCCTGATTAGTGCCGGAGGAAGCGAGAGTGCTTGTGACGACCAAGTCCGGTTTGCCGTCGCCATTCAGGTCACGGCTGCCGGAGGCGA
>JBDTVP010000060.1:0-14686 GCA_040007175.1 Spartobacteria bacterium | reverse complement strand
CGTTGCGAGATAGCCGAATTGATCGCGCAGAGCGTGCAGCAAAATCAAATGAACGCGCAGCGGAAAAGGGACGGAGATCCTGACTTTCGCGCGGGCTTTGAGTTCGCCGTGACCGAGACGCTCTCCGCGCGGGCTGGCTACAGTTACGCGCGCAGTCCCGTGCCTAACGAGACGCTGACGCCGCTGACCGGCGCGATCTTCGAGCATTCGGTTTCCGCCGGGCTCGGCTATCGCTGGGGCCGCTTCCGGACTGACTTTGCCTGGCAGTGGCGCTTGCCGGTCACGCAACGGGTGGGGCGGAGCGCTCTGCTCGCCGGAGTATTTTCGCAGACGTCGTTCACTTTGAACGCGCATCTGCTCCAGCTCACGACCGGGGTGGAGCTTTAGGATTCGTTCCGCAACGAACACGGCGTCCCCGCTTCACCAGGAAGCGCAGGACGCCGTGTCGTCTACCCTGCGGAAATATTCCGCGTTCGCTCTTAGCGGTCGTCCGCGTCGCGCTCGGCGACCGAGGCCGGAACCGACGGACTAACGAGCACGGAGTCGCCCGAGACTGTGTAGCCGCGTTGACCGGGGGCGAAGCGGGGTGCGAGTAATCCATCGTTGAGCTCACGCGTCATGGCATAACGATTGAAGGCCGTGACCGGGAGATAAAGCCGGGTGTTCGGCAAGCCGCCATCCGATCGACCGTTGATGTTTGCTTCGACAAACGAGAGAACGCCATCGCCATTCTGGTCGACTAACGACACCTCGTAGGCGTAAGCGTCAAAAAAGCGCTGGGCCACATCGGTCACTTCTGGTTCGAAGGAAGCCGTCCGCACCATCACGTCGAAGAGGATCTCTTCCGTCAGGCGGCTGGGGATGAAGCGCAGCCGGGTTTCGAGATGCGCGGTGTTGCCGGGCATAGGACGATCGGGATCTCTGACGTTGCTCGGCTCGGCGCGGTCCGGATCGCGAGGATTGTCGGGGTTATCCCCGTAGACGAGCGGATCGTTGCCATCGAGGATGCTGCGGAATGGGAAAGGCCCCGTGCCACTCGGACCCGATCCCGGGACGATCGAGGTAATGCCACCGACCATTCCGGCTTCGAAAGTCTCCGGCACGCCGCCGGTGAAGAGCAGCTCGTAGTGCGGGAAGATCCAGTTCGTTCCTGGATTAAACTCCCAGTAAGCATGCACATCACTCTGCTGCAGCGCATTGAAGCTGCCCAGACTAACGGGAATAGGAACGCCGTTCGACTGGATGTCGGGGAAGACATCCTTTGGGCTAAAGGGTCGGAATTGATTGCCGTCTGTGGTCACAAAGTTACCGGTGATCGCGTTGTTTCCCGCGCCTCGGGCGGCATTAGCCGCCTGGTCAGCCGCGGTCATCGCGCCGTATTGCGCCCGTCCGCTGGCGCGCGGTGGGAGCACGCCCGGTACCTTAATGTCGCGGATCGTCCAGCCTTCGTACCAACCTGATTCATTATTGATCACGAAGAGCCCGGAGACGTCGGTGAACATATCGATCAGCGCGCGCGGATCGTTAGGGTCAGTCGGGAATCCCGGCTTCGGCTCGACCACGACACGGACCGAGCCAATCGTTGGCAGCTGGTGATTGGCGGCATTCGCGGCGGTGGGGCGGGTGCCGTCGTTTATCCCGGGAATGATCGTGGTGAAGATGTTCGGTTGAAACTGGCTCGAATCGAGCAGGAAATACTGCACTAACTGGCTGAGATCATCTGCTTCGGAGAAAGCCGTCTGCGGCGGATAGGTGAGGGGCCGGCGTGCCATTTCGACAATTCGTTCCTTCAGCGGTCTGGGCAGAGCGCGGATATCACCGCGATTCGCGATGCCACCACTTTGCCCGAACCCGTTCGGGACTCCGATCGCAAAGCCGAGTAAGACGGCCAGCATTCCTGCATTTTTTATTTTTGATTTCATTTTTCGGTTCACTTTCTTTTTTTCTAACTCCAAGGAAATAATTTCGCAGTTCGTCTCTCCTAACGGGAACGGCGCACGTTGCAGAAGCATCTGTCTCTCTCGTGGCCGCGGTGAGAACGCGTGGCTTCTCTCTCTAACAACCTGCGGTTCGAAGAAGTTCCCGATTTGATCGAAAAAAAAAATAAAGTGCCGGACTCGGTCGTTGAGGATGGGGATGCGGCCACGCGTTTCGAGGCGGTGGCGCTGCCTTTTGCCGGCGCGCTCTATAACAAGGCGCTCTCTCTCGTCCGGCGTCCGGAAGAGGCGCGTGATCTCGTGCAGGAGACTTATCTTCGCGCCTATCGCACTTTCGTTAGCTTCCGGGAGGGAACTAATTGCAAGGCTTGGTTGTTTACCATTCTGTACTCGATTTTTATAAACCGGTATCGCAAACGACAGCGGGAGCCCGAGATGGTCTCACTCGATCAGTCCGACGGAATTTTTCATCAAACTCTTTCCACAAACGATTGGGAGGCAGACTTCGCCGCCCTCACTGATGCCGGCGCGGATTGGCAGGAGCCGGAAGTGCGGCACGCCCTTGAAAACCTGCCGGAAAGCTTTCGCGCGGCCGTTTTACTCATCGATGTGGAAGGTCTCACCTACGAAGAAGCGGCGACGGCCATGCACTGTCCCGTCGGCACGCTGCGCTCCCGTCTCTTCCGCGCCCGCCGATTGTTATTTGTGGAACTGCATCGTTATGCACAGGAGACGGGAATCATCCCGCGCACGGATCATTGACTGACATGCCGACACCATCCCGCCATTTTAAGGAGGAACTTCAGGACCTGCTCGACGCCAGGCTCGACCCTGCTGCGCGTTCGGTCGTCGAAGAGCATCTGGAAGTTTGCGACGAATGTCAGCGCGAGCTCGCGGCGCTCCGCTGGACGAAGAATTTTGCGGCGCAACACTTCGCTGTGACGAACGCGCCGGCCGATCTGGAGGCGAGCATCGTGCAGGCGCTCCGAGCGGATGGCGCGCAGGCTCGTTCGGAAATCATTCGCCCGGCTATCTGGCAGTCGAAGGGCCGAGTCTTGCTGGCGTGGGCGGCGGCGGTCGCGGTGGCCGCTCTCGTGGCCGGCAGTTATTTTCTTTTCCGGCCAAGCTTGCCCGCGTCGCTCGCGCGCAATTATCAGGCCTATGAAGCGCAGACGCTCGCCTTGGAGATGACGACCCGCGACGTCAAGCAAATGGAGATCTATTTCCATGAGAACGATGTCCGTTTTGCAACCCGCGTCTTCGATCTTGCGATGATGAATTACGACTTGGTCGGTGGACGGGTGCAACGCTTGCGCGGTGAGAAAAGCGCACTCTTCGTTTACCGCGGAAAGGGGAATCATCCGCTCCTTTGCCAGATGTACGAGGGGCGCCCCGAGGACCTGCCCGCCGGAGCGATCCGGCGAGAACACAAGGGGATCATGTTCTACCGCTACCAGATCAAGGGCCTGACCGTGGTCTTCTGGCCGGAGGGCGGTGTGATGTGCGCCCTCGTCTCGGACATCGCGCCGGAGAAGGTGGTCGATCTCGCGTTCGCGAAGGCGGGCCCGATGCTCTAGCGATCGGCGATTATTGCCTAACGATAATGGAGATGGGTGAAATGCGGCGGCCGCCCGAGCTCGATCAGGAACAGATTGTCGTAATCCGATTCCGGCACCGCGACCCGGGTGGAAACGCCGAGCGCGTTGAGAATTTGCGGAAGGGTGTTGGAATGCCCGACCACCAGCGCGTTGCCTGGCTGGGCTTTTAATTTTGCCACCAACCCCTTGAGATCGTCGGCCGGGACGATCTCGGAGCGCAGGCCTAACAACTTCGCGAGCGGCGCCGCCGTTTCCTGTGTGCGTTTGAATTCGCTCGTATAAATGGCGGTGATCTGCGCGGCCCGGAGCGCTCGGGCAAGCGATTCCGCGCGCGCGCGGCCCGCCTCGGAAAGCCCGGTGTCGGAAGGAACGCGACCACTGATCGTGGCGCGCTCCGCGTGCCGGACGAGAAAGATCACCGGCTCGGCGAGGGCAGAAGTGAGCAACAAACAAGAAACGAGCGCGAAGAGAGAGAAGATTCTCATGGAGAACGTTTCGCGCTGCGCAGCGCCGCAGGCAATCGTCGTGAGGCGGAAACCGCGACCGGTCCCAATACTGTGTTCGCTCGAAAGCGGATTATCTTTCGGAATGCAACCGATCGTCGGCCTTCATCACGTCACCGCCATCGCCGGGCCCGCGCAGGAAAATCTGGATTTCTACGCGGGCGTTCTTGGCATGCGGCTGGTCAAAAAAAGCGTCAACCAGGATGACCCGGGGACTTATCACCTCTTCTATGCCGACGCAGAGGGGCACCCGGGAACCGACATCACGTTTTTCCCGTGGGCGCAACTCGCGCCCCATCGCGACGGCTACGGATTGAGCACCGAAGTATCGCTCGCCATTCCGCCGGGCAGCCTCGCCTTCTGGAGCACGCGGTTGGCTCGTTACGGGGTCAAACTCTTCGCGCCCGAAGTCCGCTTCGGACAGCCCGTTTTGCCCCTGGTCGATGTGCACGGGCTGCGGCTTGCCCTAACGGAAAGCGAAAGCGCGTTGACCAGACTCTTTACTCCCTGGGAGCAAAGCCCGATCTCGGTGGAGCATCAGATTCGTGGCCTGGAAAGCGCGCGCCTGGTCGAGCAGGAACTCGCGCCCACCGTCGCCTTCCTGAGCGACGGGCTCGGGTTCCGAAAGCAGGGCGAAGAGAACGGATGGACTCGTTATGCGTTAGGCGAGGGCGGTTCCGGACAATATCTCGAGCTGCGGGCGGCGCCCGAATCGCGCCGCGGGGCCTGGGGCACCGGCAGCGTCCATCATCTCGCTTGGCGGATGCAGGACGATGCGCACGAGCTCGCCGTCCGCCAGCAGGTCGCCGAGCATGGTGCAGAGCCGACTCCGGTGATCGATCGATTCTGGTTCAAGTCGGTCTACTTCCGCGAACCGGGCGGCGTGCTATTCGAATTGGCGACTGATGGCCCCGGCTTCGCGGTCGATGAAGCGACCGCCAATCTGGGCGAGAAGCTCGTTCTGCCGCCCTGGTTGGAATCGGACCGCGCCTCGATCGAAGCGACCCTGCCCAAACTCGCGCCGCCGGCCTGACGCATTGGCATTTTTCGGAGATTCCCGGTTGGACGTGACGGGCTCCGCGTTGAAAGTTCCGGACCGTTTCATGATCACCGAAATCGATCGCCTGACCGCCATCCGCGGGGCACGCCCGGACGAAAGTCTCTTCGCGGAAAAGGACTGGCTCCTTTCCCCCGAGCCGTTTGTTATTGATGAGAAAGTCCGCACCGACCTCGAGCGACTCGGGCACCAGCTTTTCGTCTTCCAGCGCGCTTGTAATCAGCTTTACCAGCAGAGCGTGAAGGGCAAGCAGCCGGCCTGGGTCGCGCGTTATCTCGACATCGGGAAACCGGACGAGCTGATCGAGTTTTCGCGCCGAAAAGAATTTCGCGACGCACTACCGCGCGTCATTCGGCCCGATCTTGTCTTAACCGATGAGGGCTGGACGATCGCCGAAGTCGATTCCGTCCCCGGCGGGATCGGCCTGACCGCGTGGCTGAATCAAACTTACGCTGGCCTCGGCTCCGACGTGATCGGCGGCGCGGATGGCATGCTCGATGGCTTCGCCACCGTTTTGCCGCAAGGCGGCGACATTGTCGTCTCGCAGGAATCCGCCACCTACCGGCCGGAGATGGAATGGATCGTTAGGCATTTAAATGAGCGTTTTCCGGAGCGCTCGTGGAAGGTCGAGGCGGCGGAAAATTATGAGCCGCAAGCCGGCCGCGATGTCTATCGCTTCTTCGAGTTGTTCGATCTGCCAAACTTGCCCGGCATCACCGCGCTCATCGAAGCCGCGGGTCGTGGCGAACTCACAGTCACGCCGCCTTTCAAACCGTATCTCGAGGAGAAAATGTGGTTCGCCTTATTTTGGCTCCAACCGCTGCGCGATTTCTGGCGGCGCGAGTTGGGCGACAAATATTTTCGGACGTTTCAAAAGATCATTCCCTACACCTGGATTCTCGATCCGACCCCGTTGCCGCAGCACGCCGTCATCCCGCGGCTCGAGATTCATGATTGGACCGAAGCGGCCCGCTTCAGCCAGAAGGAGCGCGATCTCCTGCTCAAAGTGAGCGGCTTCTCGCCGTTAGGCTGGGGCAGCCGCGGCGTCGCGCTCGGGGCCGATCTCCCGCACGCGGAATGGGAGCAGCGGATCACCGATGCGCTGACCAATTTCGAACGCGAGCCGACGATCATGCAGCGGTTTCACAAAGGGCGTTTATTCGATCATCCGTATTGGGATGCGGAGACGGAGGAATTGAAAACGATGCGCGGCCGGGTGCGACTCTGTCCGTATTATTTCGTCGAAACAGGTGGCGTAAGCCTGCGCGGAGCGCTCGCGACGATCTGCCCGGCGGACAAAAAACTGCTCCACGGCATGACCGACGCGATTCTGGTCCCGAGCCGGTTTGCGACTTTGGCCTAACGAATCGGGCGGTTTCTAAAGTCGCAGTCCTCGCGGGATCAAGAAACGATCGAGCAGGTCGAATAATCCCTGAACCAAAAGAGCGAGAAGAGCCGCCGGGATGGCGCCTTCGAGGATGGTGGCGTGATCGTTCAGGTTCAGCCCGCTCAGGATCGGTTCGCCCAATCCGCCCGCGCCGATCAACGCGGCTAAAGTGGCGGTCCCGATGTTGATCACCGCGCTCGTTTTGATGCCGGCGAGAATCGTGCGTGAAGCCAGTGGGAGATAAATTTTCCGCAGCCGCGCGCCCGGCTCAAGGCCGAGCGCGACCGCGGAATCACGCAAGGCCGGCGGGATATCCTGCAAGCCGGTCGCAGTGTTCCGCACGATGGGCAGCAGCCCGTAAAGGAAAAGCGCAACGATTGCGGTGGTGGCGCTGATCCCGAGAAACGGTACGGGAACCAGCAGCGCGAGAAGGGCGAGCGACGGAATGGTTTGGATCATCCCGACGATCGCGAGAATCGCCTGCCCAACGGCGCCGCCGCGGCTGGCGACAATGCCTAACGGCAAACCGATCAAGACCGAAAGAAGAAGTGAAATCCCTGCGAGTTGCAGATGGCGTCCGATCCAGCGTGCCAGCTTCGGCCAGAGTTCGCGATGCGGCACGCCATCGCTGGTCGCCGGATGGAAATAAAGCGAAGCAGCGTAGGCGTAATCCTTCGAGCGCTCGGCTGCGGCATTGAGCGAAATCATTTTGGCTTCGTCGATCCGGCCGAAATGGTTGAGTGCCGAGACAGCGCGCGGATCGAGTCCCAGTCGGTATAGAAGGACGGCCCTGTATTCCGGGAAAAAATGTCGGTCGTCACGCAGGACGACGAGATCGTTTTCCTGAATTTTGGCGTCGGTGGAATAGGCATCCTTCAGGGCGATCGAGCCGCGGACCAGGGCCGCATAACCGATCGCGTGATCGATTCCGCTCACGTTAGGCATCGTTAGCCCATACGCGGCTGTGAGTGGGAGCCAGCCGTCCTGCCGATCGAGGAATTCGTGGGTCAGCCCGACTCTCAGCTCTGGATGTGCGTGCAAATCACTGATCGTCTGGATGCCGAACCGGGTCGCAACCGCGCGCTGCATTACGAGTGCATACGTGTTATTGAACCCAAGATCTGCCGACATGCCGACGCCAGACTTCTTTAGCGCCGCGCGCATCTCGCCACTCGAGAGTCGCTCCTTCGTCTTGAGAATTTCCTCGCCGATCGTGCCGGTGTACTCCGGATAGACATCGATCTGTCCCCCGCGCAACGCCTGCCAAAGGATGATCGTCCCACCCATCCCGGCTCGTTCCTCGACGGAGAAGCCAGCGCGTTCGAGGACCGTCTTCGCGATGCCGCCGAGGACGTAGGATTCGGTAAACTTTTTCGAACCGACCACGATCGGTTTGGCTGCGAGCGCGGAGGTCGCGACAAAGCCGAGGAGCAGAATCCAGATTTTCAAAACGCGGCGCTCCTCTGCGCGTTGATGAAATCGGAGACAAATTCGCTCGCCGGATGATCGCGCAGGTCGGCCGCGCTGCCGCGCTGGACGATGCGGCCTTCGTTCATCAGGACGATTTCGTCGGCCAGATAGGCGGCCTCTCCCATGTCGTGCGTGACGAGCAAAGTTGTCTGTTTCAGTCGCGCAAAAATCTCCTTCAAATCGCGCTGCAAGGCCGACCTAACGAGCGGGTCAAGCGCGCCGAGCGGCTCGTCGAGGAGCAGGACTTCCGGTGAAAGCATGAGCGCGCGCATCAGGCTGACGCGCTGCCGTTGCCCGCCAGAGAGCTCGGCCGGGTAACGATCGAGCGCGTCGCGCGGAAATTGGGAAAGCGCGCAAAGCTCCTCCAGCCGGGTTTCCATTTCCGACACCGGCCGGCCGAGGTGTCGCGACATCAGGAGAACGTTGGCGCGCGCGGTGAGATGCGGAAACAATCCGCCTTCCTGGATGACGTAACCGACCCGACGACGAATCTCCTGGGCATTGGATTCGGTCACCTCCGTGCCGTCGAAGAGCACTTTGCCGCTGTCGGGCTGGAGGAGGGCGATGACGAGGCGCAGGAGGGTGGATTTTCCGCAACCACTCGGGCCGATCAGCGCCGTCGTTAGGCTGGGACGAAAAGCAAGATCAGTCGGCTGCAGCGCGGTCGCGCCGTTGAATTTCTTGCTGACGCCGATCAGTTGAACTAGCGGCTCTATCACGCTCGCAGTTGTAACCGGGGACGCTGTCCCCGGCAAAGCGTTACAACGTCGTGAAGTGAAAAACGGCGAAAAGTTTTTTCGGATCAGTCCAGACTCGCGCGAGCTGGAAGCCGGCCGAAGCCGCCAGGGCGGAGAAGCCCTCCACCGTGTGTTTGTAGGAAAATTCCGTGATGATCTTTTCGCCGGGCGCGAAGTGGAATTCCTGACCGCCGAGGTGGACGATCTGTTCGTCCTTGCTGATCAGGTGCATCTCGATCCGCGCGTCGTCCCGGTTGTAAACTGCGCGATGCCGCCACCGAGCCAGATCGAAATCGGCACCAAGCTCGCGATTGGCGCGGACCAGCATATTGAGATTAAACGCCGCGGTCACCCCCGCGCTGTCGTTGTAGGCCGCTTCCAGGACTTCGTGTGACTTTTGCAGATCGACGCCGATGATCAGGCCGCCGCTTTTTCCGCAGAGTCGCGCGACGCGTTTGAGGAAATGACGCGCCACTTCGGGCTGCATATTACCAATCGTCGAGCCCGGAAAATAGACCGCGATGTGCGCCGCCTCCCGCGAAGGCGTCGGCAATTCGATCGGCGCGAGATAATCTGCGCAAACCGGGAGGATCTCGAGGTCCGGCATCTCGCGACTGAGTGATTCGGCCGATTCCGTTAGGCGTTGTTTCGAAATATCGACCGGCACATAGGCGATCAGATTTTTCAACTGACCGAGCAGCATTCGCGTCTTGACGCCGGCGCCGGTGCCGAAGCCGACCAGCTCCGCGTTTTCCCCGATCGACTCCGCGATTTCGGCGCCATGTTCGCGCAAGATTTCCGTTTCGGTGCGGGTGACGTAATACTCCGGCAGCTCGCAGATTTCCTGGAAGAGATCGGAGCCTTTTTCGTCGTAGAAAAATTTACTCGGAAGGGTGCGCGGCGAACTGGAAAGGCCGGCCAGCGCCTGGTCGAGAAAATCGGAGGCGGCCGGCTCGAGGTCGAGCACGGAAACTGAGCTGGGGGCGCCGTTCATTTCAGATCGCGCGCCAGTCGGATGCCGGTGAACTGCCAGCGCTTCTCCGGTTGGAAAAAATTGCGATAGGTCGGCCGGAGATGGTTTTGCGAAGTCGCGCAGGAGCCCCCCCGCAGGACCATCTGATTGCTCATGAACTTGCCGTTATACTCGCCCAGCGCGCCTGGCGCGGCGTGATAGCCGGGGTAGGGGAGATAGGCGCTGCGGGTCCATTCCCAAACGTCGCCATACATTTGCTGTAACTTGCCGTTAGGCGGGGAGCCGGCGGGCGCGGGATGAAAACGCTCGGAATTGACGAAATTGCCCTCGACCGGCAACCCGACTGCGGCTCGTTCCCATTCGAACTCAGTCGGCAGCCGCGCGTCGCTCCATTTTGCGAAAGCATCCGCTTCAAAGTAACTAACGTGCGTGACCGGTTCGGCTTCGTCGATCGGCCGCATGCCCGAGAGGGTGAAGTTCCACCACTTGCCCTCCAGCTTGGTCCAATAGAGCGGGGCTTCCCAGCGCTGCTCATTCACGGTCGTCCAGCCTAACGACAGCCAAAATTCCGACTTGGTGTAACCGCCCGCTTCGATGAAAGCCAGATATTCGCCGTTCGTCACCGGGCGGGTCGCGAGCGAGAACGGCAGGACCAGGGCGCGATGGCGCGGCCCCTCGTTGTCGTAGCTGAAGTCGCTGCCGCCGTACCCGATTTCTAATGTTGTCTCGGCGAATTCGATGAAATCCGCCGGAGCGATTGCGGGCGCCTTGTTCGATTTTTCGTGCTCGCGAAAAACCGGATGAAGCGGGTTGTGGGAGAAGACGTTTTTAATGTCGGTCACGAGCAACTCTTGATGCTGCTGTTCGTGGTGCAGACCGATAATGAAAACCGGTTCGATCTCGTCGAGCAATTCGTCCTCGGCACCTTGGAGCAGTTCCTCGATGTGGGCGTCGATCGATTCCCGGAAACGATAAGTTTCCGCCACCGTCGGGCGCGAGATCAAGCCGCGCAGGTCGCGCCGATGCATGTCGCCAGCGGCGTTGTAGTAGGAGTTAAAAAGATAGGCGTATTCCGGGACGACCGTCTCGTAGCTCGGCATCCAAACTTTCAAAATGAAAGTCTCGAAAAACCAACTGGTATGCGCGAGATGCCATTTCGTCGGGCTCACGTCCGGCATCGATTGGACCACGTAATCTTCCGGCTCGAGCGTCTGGCAAAGGCTCCTGGAGAAGTCGCGGACCTGACGAAAACGCGCGAGCAACGACTCGGCACGATTTTCACCCGCGCTCGGCTTTGATGCGTGCGCCTCGGGGGCGACCGGTTCAGTGATGACGGCACTGCTCATTGCTCCTCCCGCTCGTGTTCGAGTTCTTCCAGTCGCGCCTCGACCATTCGATCGTGCGCCGCTTCTTCCAAGCCGCCCGCGACAAGTTCTTCCCCGACGTTCTCGTCCTCATCGAAACCGGTCCTCGGCGCGCGGTGACCCGACGCACCCACGATCTCGTCGCGTTCGGTCGTCTCGTCGGTCGCACCTTCGTCCAACTCCGGGGCGTGCGATCCTTCGACGCCGGTCAGTTCGTTCTTCGCCTGATGCCAGTCGGACTCGGTAAATTCATTCGGGTCGCGTTCATCGATCATCGCGATTTCGCGCGCGCGTTTTTCGACCATCTCAGGCGAAGGAACGCCAAGACCGTTGCCGTGGAGGTTGATTTTCCCATGCGGGGAATGCGATCGATCATTCATCACTGGTTAAACGTATCGCGGATGCGAAACGTTCGCATTGAACTCTACCTAAGCATCTCGATCTCGGCCGCGAAGGCAAATGTTTACCGCCGCGCGAGTCGGAACCACCAGCCACTTTGGGCTTAACGGGATTTCTTAACCCGGCTCGCCGGATTCGAGAAAATAGAGCAGGCGCCAGATGCGATCGGTTTGGCCGCGCTCAATCACCTGCACCGGCGTGGAGCCATCGAGCGCGGAGTTTGGTTCTTTCAGCCAGCGGCCGACTTCCTTGGGTTTCATCAACCGGGAAAGGCTGTCGAGCAGGCGATCCATCTCGACCAGCGCGCGGCGCACCGGCGTGGAGGGAGTTTTGCCGTTGCTCCAGCCCGCGACGGCGCGGAGCGAGAAGCCGGTCATGCGGCTGAGGGTCTCCTGCCGCAGGCCAAACTTCGCCGCAATCTTCTCGATCGCCGGCGGGGCGGCGACTTTCATCGCCGGGTGATAAACCGCCGCCGGTTCCTTGACCCGCGCGGTAACCGCGGCCCGGGTCGATGTTTTCTTCTTCGCTTTCATATCTCGACCTTACTTCTCTCTACGCACTTCCACAAGCAATTTTTCATGCATATTTGCATGCACTTATTATGCCAGCCGCACACGGTCCAGCTTTTCTGCCTCCAAGACCGTGACCCGGCTCCCGGCGCGTTGGTTCTCCGGGAAATAGGCAACGTTCACTCCCTCGAGCACCCGCGCTGACGGCACGAGAAGGCCTTCGCCGTGATTCAGAAAAACGGCGCGCCCGATCGCTTGGGAGAGACTTTCCCGACTGGCTTCCTGCGTTTTTCGCCAGTCTTCTTCGCGCAATTCGTCCGCGGTGAGACCAAGCTTTTCGCGAATCTGACTATCCGTTAGGTCGAGAACCGCCTGGAGCGAGAACTCAATCGCGACCAGCAATCGCGGCGTGCGAAAAGGCTGCGGCACATGCGCGTAATCTGCCGTCGCGCGCGATTCCGCGACTGCGACCGTGTCTTCCGTGCTTCCATAAACGGCGCGGAAAGAGCCGGGCGCATTCCAGCGGCCGCCATGAAGATAACTGCCCTCGCCGAGCACGATCTCCTGCGGCCGGGGATAATCGAGCGTGGTCACGCGGTAGGCGGCACCCCGCCAGGGCTGCAACAGTTCGTCCCCGATCTGTTTGCGAAATTCCTCGAAGAGGCGATGCGCTTTGATTTTCATCGCGGCGGAAATTCAAGGGCGGGCATCGCAAATAGAATTGTGGAGAGGCGGGGGCGGGAATCGAACCCGCGAATAGAGGTTTTGCAGACCCCGACCTTACCACTTGGCTACCCCGCCGAAATCGCGAACCGGAGCGTAGGCGCGTGCCCGGAAGGTGTCAACGCATGGGGGTCGTCAGATTGGGTCGTTGCGCGCTCGCGGTCCGACGTGAACGTTAGGTCAATGTCCTCGCACTCTGCCGAACTCTTCGCCCGCGCCTTGGAACGCATTCCCGGCGGGGTGAATTCTCCGGTGCGCGCCTTCCGTGGGCTGGGACGCGAACCGTTCTTCGTCGAGCGGGCGGCCGGAGCCAGGATATGGGACGTCGATGGCAAGGAATACATCGACTACGTCGGCACGTGGGGCCCGGCGATTCTTGGGCACGCGCCCGCCGTGGTGATCGAAGCGGTGCGGGACGCGGCTGGACGGGGCGTGAGCTTTGGAATTCCGAACCCGCTCGAGGTCGAGATGGCGGAGTTGATCTGTCGCTGGGTGCCGTCGATCGAGAAGGTTCGGATGGTGAACAGCGGCACGGAGGCGACGATGTCGTGCGTGCGGCTGGCGCGGGGGTTCACGGATCGCGACAAGATCGTTAAATTCGAGGGTTGTTACCACGGCCACGTCGATTCGCTCCTTGTTCACGCGGGCAGCGGCGCGCTCACCCATGGACAACCGGACAGCGCGGGAGTGCCGAAAGATTTTGCTGGCCTAACGATAGCGCTTCCGTTCAACGACATCGAGGCGGTGCGGGGCGCGTTTCGGAATTGTCCGGGCGAAATCGCGGCGATCATTCTGGAACCGATCCCGGCCAACGCCGGACTCTTCTTCCCACAGCCTGGTTTTCTTGAGGCGCTTCGAGCCGAGTGCGACGCGCACGGCGCACTCCTGATCTTCGACGAAGTGATGACCGGCTTTCGCGTCGCGCGTGGTGGTGCGCAGGAAGTTTACGGGATTCGTCCCGACCTCACCGCGCTCGGCAAAGTCATCGGCGGCGGGCTGCCGGTCGGGGCCTTTGGTGGCCGGGCGGAAATCATGGATCAGCTCTCGCCGCTCGGTCCGGTCTACCAGGCGGGAACACTTTCCGGCAATCCGCTGGCGATGGCCGCGGGCCTTGCGCAGCTGCGCGAACTGGAAAGGGTCGACGGCTGGAGACAACTCGAAGCGCTCGGAGCGCAACTCGAAACGGCGACGCGGGAATCGTTAGGCGTAACTAAAACGGCGGCTGTTTTTCATCGCATCGGCTCGATGTTTTGCCTCTTCTTCACTCCTGAACCGGTGACCGACCTGAGCAGCGCGAAACGGAGCGACCAGGCGAAATTTGTCCGCTTCTTCACCCACTGTCTTGACGCCGGCGTTTACTTTGCGCCTTCGCAATTTGAGACTGGGTTCATCTCGACGGCGCATCAGCCGTCCCAGATTGAGGAGACCGCCCGTGTTGTGCGGGAGGCGCTTACCGGGATCAGCCGTTAGGCGTAACGACGCAAAGATTTTGCGTCGGCCAGCTCCCTGCACTAGGAAATGCTCCTCGTGAATCAGACTCCACCGGTTCGCGTTCGATCTCTCGCCAAGTTCTTCTTCGAGGGCGACCGCAAGTTCTTCGTCAAGGGCGCGACTTACGGGCCCTTCCGTCCGGATGCCTCTGGCGATTATCTCGGCACCCCGGAACAGGCGCGGCGCGATCTCGGCCAGATGCGCGAGCTCGGGATCAATGTCGCCCGGATTTATCACCTGCCGCCGCGCTGGTTTCTCGATTGTTGCTCGGAAGTGGGCGTGCGGGTCATGATCACGCTCCCCTGGGCGAAACATATCGAGTTTCTCGTTAGGGCAAAAACCCGGCGCGAGATCGTGCAGTCGGTGAGGGTCGCGGTCGCGAAACATGCCGGTCATCCCGCCATCTTTGGTTATTTGGTCGGTAACGAGATCCCGACCACGATGGTGCGCTGGCTCGGGGTGCGTCGGGTGACCGAGTTTCTCGAGACGCTCATCCGGGTCGGCCGCGAAGAGGATCCCAACGTTCTCTTTTCCTACG
>JBDTVP010000059.1:0-15192 GCA_040007175.1 Spartobacteria bacterium | reverse complement strand
GATGGCTTTCGCCGTTGCTCAGCTCATGGATTCGCGGGACGCGCACGCGGCTAATCTTCGGCTCGCTTCGTGCGACGTTTCATTTATCCGTATCCCATGGCCATCCGAATTCTTGTGACCGGCGGCACTTTCGATAAGGAATACAACGAGCGCACCGGTCAGCTCTTTTTTAAGGATACCCACCTCGCGGAGATGCTGGAGCGGGGCCGCTCGCGCGTGCCGGTTTCCATTCGCACCGTCATAATGATCGATAGCCTCGAGATGTCCGATCCGGATCGCGCCTTGGTCGTGCAAAATTGCGCGCAGGCGGAGGAAAATCAGATCGTCATCACGCACGGCACCGACACCATGACGGACACCGCGGCTGCGATCGCGCGCGAGGTCGCGGATAAAACCGTCGTGCTGACTGGCGCGATGATCCCCTGGGCCTTTGGCAGCTCTGATGGTCTCTTCAATCTCGGGAGCGCGCTCTCCTTCGTGCAGGTGTTACCGGCCGGGGTTTACATCGCGATGAACGGCAAATGTTTTCCCTGGGATCGCTGCCGCAAAAATCGTGAGCGCGGCGAATTCGAAGAGCTTGCGTAGGCCCGCGTCGCGTCCGCCGGCGGAGCTATTCTTCGCGCCGCTCCAGCGGGACGTTCCACTTTCGCAACTGGCCGTCGCGAAGGTTGAGGGCCACGAGGTGCTCGCTCGAACTGGTCACGCCTTTTTCCGTTCCCTGCACGATGCCGTAAAGCAGCAGGTGCCCCGGAAGTTCGTAACGATTGCGCAGATCGTGGAAGGGCAGCGTGGCGGTCCATTGCCTCTGCAAATTGTCGTCGAGCCGGGTGAACGCGAGCCGCCCCTGTTCATCCAGTCGGGTGCGATGCAGGACCAGGACGCCCGCCGGGTCCTCCATGCGAAGCGCTTGCCGCGTGCCTTGCTGGACGAGAAGGCCCGCTTCCAAAAACTCCGGCGCGCCGGGCACGCGGGTCACGTCAAGGAGCCGGTCGTGCGTGCCTTCGGAGAATTCTCGCGTCTTGCCGATCCGCGCCGTCCAGAAAGTGCGGCGCGCTCTTGCTCCCTCGTGGTGGACCGAATCCGGCTTCGCGAAGTGGTCGCCAAATTCATCCTCGCCGGCGGAGGCTGCCTCCTTTTCCGAGTAAAATCCGAGCCAGCGGCCATCGCGCAGGACCGTTCGCGCGAGGAAATCCTGCGTGTGATAACCGCCATTCCAGCGAGTCGCCATGAATTCGACGTGCCGAAAGTAGTCGTCGTTAGGCGGGGGGTAGGGCTCGGCCCGGAATTCGGCGCCGCGAATCCGGAAGCGGCGCGCATCGGCGGCCGTGATCACGAGCCCGCCATCGTAGGCGTAGAAATCCAGCTCCTTCGGAATCAACTCGCGCAGCTCCGGGTTTTGCCGCTCCAGCGTGGCGCGATCGGCCAGCGTGCTGCCGTCTTTGCTCGAGACAGCGACCGGTTGATCGTGCAAAAACAACCAGACCACGTCGCCATCCTGCCCGAGGATACGCGCCTGCGATGTGTGCCCGCCGGCTTCGTTCTTCACCGTGAGGAGACGTTTCTTCCAGAGTCGATCGGCCGTCGCCGGATCGTGCGCTTGCAGGTCGAAATGAAAATAAATCTCAGTGATCCAGCGGCCGATCGTGCGATTGCCGCCGCCGAGGTGACGACTCCGTTGTTCCTCTCGTTTCAGCAATAACCACAGCCGCGGCTCACTCCCTTGCTGCACCAGCGCGGGCGGACCTTCCCGCTCCGGCGGGCGAAAAGTGCTCCGGCTGCAGGCAGGCAAAAGCGCGAGCAGAGGGAGAGCGCAGAGAGCAGCAAAATGTCTTTTCATCACAAACACAGCCAATGCTTTACAGAAATCGCCCTAACCAGCGCGAGCGAAATTTTTGCGGCGGGAGCAGCTCATCCATCCTTGAGGAGTTTCCAGGCCGCCACCGCTTTCCCATCGGAGGCGATGGTCACCTTGATCTGGTATGACCGCGCGAGGTCGTGGATCGAGTCAAAGGTGAGACCATCGAGCTCGGTCGGCATCATCTTCCGAAAATATTCGTGTCGGCTCAGGAGGAGCACGTTCGGCTTCTGCCAGCGGAGGGGTTCAATAAAATCATGGCCCAGGATGGCGCCTTTTATTTCCGCGTCGTTCGCGCGATCAGGGGCTTCGCCTAGCGACAGCTCGACGCGGGCGAAGGAGTCACCCGCGAGCTGGTAAACCGCGGTCTTTTTCCGGAGTGGCGCCGGACGCGGAGTGCTGAAAAGATTTCCTTGCTCCACGCTCAAGTCGCTCGAGAGACAGGCGACGCGCTTCGAATCGGGCAACCAGAGAGCTTCGCCCTCGCGCTCCGGGCCGGTGCCGATGTCGTCAGGCGCGAGGTCACAGAGGACTCGCCCGGTCCTTTTCTCGATCAGTTCCGCGCGCTCGACTTTTGATCCCGCCAGCTCCAGCTCCGTGCTGAAGACCTTGCGGATCGCGTAGAGATCGTTAGGCGAGAACCAGCCGATCATCTCGCGCCGCAAGAGCATCCCGGTCGTGAGCGGAAAATAACGGCTCAGATACTCCGTCGCCGGGGAGGGCAGGCCGTCACTCAGGATCCGATTCCGCACCAGAATCCGAAACGGTAACGGCTGCGAAGCGAGGAATTGCGCAAACTTCTCGTCGCCGAGCAGGTGGTAAACGACCGTCGGCACACCGCTGATGCTTTCCGCCGCCGCGCCATCGGCGGCCTGGGCGATCTCGAAAAACTTCCTGAGCGCTTTGGTGTCGCCCTGCGCCGCCCGCCGGGTGTCCCGGGCGTAATGAAAGCCGCGGGCCCGCGCGGCTTCATCGATCTCCGACGGACCGGCCGGATCTTTTTCCAGCGTGGGCAAATCCTCTTCCGTGAATTGGAGCCGTGCTTCCTTTTGCTCCGCCAGCACCGAACCGGCGAGCAGGCCGACGGCGAGTGCGATCAGAAGTGGGCGAATCATCGAGGATAAGGGCTGCGGCGAGAATGACGGCCGCGTGCCCATCGCTCAAGCTCGGTTTTCTCGCTCCGAAGATCCGGCAGTTGAAACAGCCTGCGCTATGTTCCGCGAATCATGCCCCGGTTCGTTAACCTCGCGGTCTACAAATTTGCCCCGTTAGGCGACCTGCCTGCGCTCCAGGCAGAGCTGCGGGAGATGGGCGCGCAAACCGGGATGCGCGGGACCATTCTGCTCAGTCCGGAAGGGATCAATCTCTTTGTCGCAGCCGAGCAGGCCGCCTGCGATCGGTTGCTCGTTAGGCTGAATTCCGTTCCCGGACTAGCTGGCCTGACTCCGAAAGTGAGCGAAAGCGAGCACCAGCCGTTCAATCGCATGCTGGTGAAAATCAAAAAGGAGATCATCTCCTTTGGCGTTGCCGGGATCGATCCCGCCCGCCGCCCCGCCCCGCGAGTCGCGCCGCGCCAGCTCAAGCAATGGCTCGACGAAGGCCGCTTGGTCACCCTGCTCGACGCCCGCAATGCCTACGAGGTGAAACTCGGCACCTTTCGCGGCGCCCGCACTCTCGGGCTCGATCACTTCCGCGAATTCCCAAACGCAGCCCGCGCTTTGCCTAACGAAATAAAAGAGGCGCCGGTCGTCACCTTTTGCACCGGCGGCATTCGCTGCGAAAAAGCCGCGCCCTTGCTCGAGCTGGCCGGTTTTCGCAACGTCTTCCAACTCGACGGCGGCATCCTGAATTACTTCGCGGAATGCGGCGGCGATCATTACGAAGGTGATTGCTTCGTCTTCGACAAACGCGTCGCGCTCGACGCCACCCTGCGCGAGACCGGCGCCGCCCTCTGCTTCGCTTGCCAGTCTCCCCTCACCATTTCCGAGCAGGCCGACGAGCGCTACGTGGAGTCCGTCTCCTGCCCACATTGCTACCGCTAGCTCGTTAGGGCGAAAAGTGCGCGCCGCTGGGCGCTTGCTTTCCGGCGGTGTAGATTTCCGCCATGAGCTTCATCGATCTCCAGCAGTTGCCCTTCGCCGGAATGTCCTCTGAGTTCGTCGGGGCGGACCAGGGCGCACCGTTCTCGGCGTACCTCGTCAAAGCGGAGCCCGGAAAAGGCCCGCCGTTGCACATTCATCCATACGTCGAAGTGGCCTTCGTCATCGAAGGCTCGGCGATGATCACGATCGGAGAAGAAACCCGCGAGCTGCAAGCCGACGGGATCGCGGTCATCCCGGCGCAGACACCGCATCGTTTTGTAAACTCCGGCACCGGCCTGCTGCGGCAGATCGATATTCACGCCAGCCCACAGTTCATCCAGACCGATCTCGCCTAACGGTTGCGTTCGGCGCGGTGCGGCTGGCGCGTTCAGGCGCCCGTTCTCAAACCGGAATTTGAGAACGGACAGCCTAACGAACCTTCCTGGTCAGATCCACGCGAGCCCCAAGGCTCACCGGACGGCAGCGCCCGAAGCGCTAGAGCCGGCCCATCACGAGCAGGATGATCAAAATCAGGAGGATCAATCCACCCGGGCCGTAGTAGTAACCACCGCCCGCGAGGCCGCCGCCGCCGAGGGCGAGGATTAAGACGATGATGAGAATAATTCCAAGAGTGCTGATGGCGAGTGTGCGACGAGCTAGTTTCATATGGAGGGCATTCTCAGAATGCGCGGAATCGTGTCAACCTTTTACGCGGTTTTCAACACTTGTTTCCGCGGGGTGGAAGCAGTTCGCGGCCACCGCGGGCCACGTTAACGCCGCGCGGCGGAGGCTTCCGCCAATGCTTCGTGAACTCTCGCGATCACCATGCTCCCCTCGCCTACGACGGTGGCGCAGCGTTTGACCGATCCCGAGCGAACATCGCCCCGCGGCAAAGATTCCCGGCAAACTGGACTCCAGAGGCGTGGGCGACCGCGACGGCTTCGCCCACGCCGGCGCGGCGGCGACCTGTATTCCTGTTTTAATGAAACCGTTTTCGTCGCGCATGATTTCCGGCGGCAACCGCTCTGTGCAAGGCGCAGCTCCGATCATGGAAAACACGGCGAGCGTTTCCACCGTCCGGCGATCGGCGGTCTGCACGTTTTCCAATTCCACCGCCTCGAGCATTCCGTTGACTGTCAGCCAGCGAATCTCGGGGCCGGAAAAAAGTTCGATATTTTCTCGGGCGAGAACCCGCCGCAACAAGTAATCCGACATGCTCTTCGAAAGAGCATTTCCTCGGATGGTTCAAATGGGTGCGCTGGCCACGGCCACCCGTTTCCGCCGGCTGTAAAGGACACTCAAAACCACCCCTAGCATCACGAGCGCGATCCCGAGCAAGGCCCGCGCGGAGTAATGTTCGCCGAAAAGCACCACGCCAAAAATCAGCGCGTAGATCAGCCCGCTGTAGGTGAGGATCGAGACCTTGGCCACGTTCTCGGCCTGCAGCGACTTCGTTAACCAGACCTGACCGAGCTGCGTGAGCACGCCGCACATCAAGAGGCTGAACCATTCCCACGGCCTCGGCGCAGTCCAGCGCAACAGACAGAAGACCAGGCCGGCGACCGCACCGACAAGCTGGAAATGGAGCACGACCACGAGGGGATGTTCCCGTTCGCGCAAACGGCGCACGAGGTTGTAAGCCACCCCGGCGGCGAACGCCGAGAGAATGCCGGTCGCGAGGTAGAAAGCCGGCACGCCCGCATCAAAACCTTTCAGGACAAAGACACCGGCGAAGGCGAGCGCGTAAAAGACCCATTGCAGGGGCCGCACGTGTTCTCCGAGCACGAAGACGCCGATCAGCGCGGTGAAAATCGGCGAGAGATATTGGATCGTGACCGCGGTCGCCAGCGGCAAATTTTGCACCGTGACGAAAAACGCGAAGAGCGCGATCGTGCCGAAAGTGCCGCGCGCGAGAAGAAGCGCGTTGTTATTTCCTTTCCAATCGACGCGCGCCCGGG
The DNA here is from genome assembly GCA_040007175.1 of Spartobacteria bacterium. GTDB lineage: Bacteria > Verrucomicrobiota > Verrucomicrobiia > Chthoniobacterales > UBA10450 > Palsa-1392. The sequence continues at coordinate 9,298 of JBDTVP010000059.1, read as the reverse complement.
CCAGACCGACGCCGCAGATCAAGGCCGAGACGAGGCAGCGCATAAAGACGATCTCCATCGCCGGGATGCGATCGAGTTGTTTTACGAAGACGTTCATGACCGAGAACGCCAGGGCCGCGAGCAGCATGTGCCGCGCGCCGGCGCCGAGGATCCCGTGCCCGGCGGGAGAAGATTCGGCGGACTGAAGATGCATCGATGAGATTAACGACCGGCGCAGCCGTCAGCGTGCAGGCTGCACGTTATCCGGGAACCCATTGGTGCGCGTGACTCTTTTCCCAGAAATCCTGCGCGGGCGACCGCGGAACATTCAGTGCGGCAGCGCGAAGGCCAGCGTCTCGTTCGCGGCGCGGTGATTCGACCAGAAATTCTCGCCATCGAAAGCGAGCGACCGCGCGGCGAACGGCACCGACGCAAGGTCTTGTCCGACCGGCGTATCCTCGCGCGGATCGAGCCGCGCGATGCGCCACTCCTCCGACTTGTTAGGCGCATCCTTGTTTTCCTGACCGCGCAACACGTAAAGCATGCCGTCGACAAAGGTGTGTCCGCAGATCTCCGCGCCAACGTCGATCGTGCGCAGAATATTCCCCGCGTCATCAACTTGATGGATCTGCCCTTTGTACCACTGGCTCAGGTAGAGATGTTTGCCATCGAAGCTGAGATAAGAGCCGGTAAACTCCGGGCAGGCGAAAAGCTTCTCAAATCCGGCTCGCGGCGAGTAGCGATAGACGGAGCGATCGTCTTCCGTGCCTTCTCCGACCGTGAAGCGCATTTCCTCGCCTAACGACGCCGCTGCCCAGATCACGCCTGGTGAATTGATCTCCTCGACGATCTTCCATGCTGCGCGGTCCATCCGGTAAAGCGTGCCGAGATCGCGCGAGCTCAGCCAAAATTCCTTCCCATCCCAGGCCAGCGCCTGCGGCGTTTCGCACGGTGAAGTCAGCCGGCGTTTTTCGATGATCGGAGCCATCCTCCATCCTCCTTCACTTCGAGCGAAGGTAAAGCTCGCCGCATTCCCCTCGGTCGCTCTCAAATCCCCGTGGTTACCGGCCTCTCGCCTCCGGCCCGCGAAATTGCTCGTCGCTGACCTTTTCCAACCAAGTAACGGCCTCGCCGTCGAGCGCTTCCTGGATGGCAATGTGCTCCATCGAGGTGGCAGACGTCGCCCCATGCCAATGCTTTTCGTTAGGGGAAAACCAGACCACGTCACCGGAACGAATCTCCTCGATCGGACCGCCCTCGCGCTGCGCCCAGCCGCCACCGGCCGTCACAATCAGTGTTTGGCCAAACGGATGAGTATGCCAGGCCGTGCGGGCACCCGGCTCGAAGGTGACCCTGGCACTGCGGACTCGCGCCGGCGCGGGCGCCTCGAAGAGTGGATCGATCCGGACTGTGCCAGAAAACCAATCCGCAGGTCCGCCTGATGAAGGCTGGGAGCTCTTTCGCCTAATTTCCATTAACCAATCTGATCGATTGCCTGTCACTCGCCACTTTTTCAGCGGAAACTTCTTTTCCGCTAAAGCCGGACAGACGTGGAGGATGAAGGACTGAACACCATTCCAGTCCGTGCCAGAATCAAAGTCTCCGAGCAGCGCCAGGCTGAACTGGCGCTACTGCACGGTCAAAACCGCGTTGCCGCTGGTGTCGCTTCCGAAACTGTTGCTGACAACGACCGAGAAGAGACTGCCATTATCTCCCGCAGTGGTCGGCGGTGTAACGTATTTTGACAGCGTCGCACCTGTGATATTCAATCCGTTCTTTCGCCATTGATAGCTAAGCGGCGGCGCGCCACTGGCCGTGACAATAAACCTTGCTGACTTCCCGAGCCGGACAGTCGTATCGGAAGGCTGGCTGGTGATCATGGGCGGGCCCTTGACCGACAGCGTGGCGTTACTACTGGTCACACTGCCACCCGGATTGGTGACTACGACTGAGAAAAGGCTGCCGTCGTCGCCGGCCGTGACCGGCGGCGTGGTGTAGGTGGTTCCGGTAGCTCCCGCGATAACAGTCCCGTTCTTTTTCCACTGGTAGGACAAAAGCGGTTCGCCGGTCGCGGCCACGGTGAACTTGACGGTTGCCCCGATCGCAGCCGCTCTATCTTTCGGCTGGGTGGTGATGATCGGCGTTGGAGTCGGCGTGGGTGTAGGAGTAGGAGTGGGCGTAGCTCCCAGGAGTTCGCCAGTTCCGCTAAAAGAAGGAGTGGTGACACCGCCAGCGATCAGGATCCGACCGTCGCCCAGCAAGGTGGCGGTGTGATTTTGCCGCGCAATCGTCATGTTGCCGAAGTCGCTGAATAGCCCCGTGGCAGGATCATATAACTCGACGGAAGGAATCGCCTGCTCCAAGCCACCAAATGGCCCGGTCCCGCCCGTCGCTCCTCCGATAACGAGCACTTTGTTCATCAAAGTTCCCCAAGCGGGATTGGTAAGCAGGATAGAAACGTGGCGAAGACGCTCATTCTCAAGGCTGCCCACCTGGTTGAAGGTGTCGCTCGGCGGGTGATAAAGGTCAGCCAGATTTTGAGACGTGACACCGCCGGTCATAATGACATTTCCGTCGGGAAGCAGGGTAGAGTCGTGCTCCGTGCGGCCGATGTTCATCTCCTGGCCAGTGTAAGTGAAAGTCCCGGTGGTCGGATTGTAAATTTCGCAGGTTGGCGTTCCAGAGTCGGGAGTAACCGATCCGTTGGAACCCGGAGCGCCACCCGAAATCAGGACGTTACCGTTCGGGAGGAGGGTGCCGCGGTGACGCTTTCTCTGCAGGTTGAGCAGACCGGTAGGAGAGAATGTTTCGGTTACCGGGTCGAAAATGTCCGAGATTTTCGTAGGGGTTGCACCGTGACGTCCTCCTGCCAGAAGGACCTTGCCATCCGCCAGCAAGATCGCTGGGAAAAGGGACCGGCCAAATTTCATATCCGCAATCGGGCGAATCGTCTGGCTGCCGATGTCATAAATATCGGCTTGGACGGTGTCGGCGGAAGAGGTTTTGCCGCCGGCCAATAGCACGCGGGCATTGTCCTGCAGAAGGGTTGCCGAGAAGCTCTTTTTCGCCTGACTCAAAGTGCTGGAGAGGGCCGTGAAGGCATTGGTGCCGGGGTCAAAGAGCTCCACCGAATTAAGAGAAATCGCATCCTGACTTCCGCCGGCGAGTAGAACCTTGCCGCTTGGCAGCAAGGTGGCGGTATGCTGGTTTCGTCCTACCGTCATATCCGCGATCGCGGTAAAGGCCTTCGTGACGGGATCGAGAATCTCCGCGGATTGCAAAGTGAGACTGCCGGTGACTCCGCCGGCGACGAAGATAGTGCCGTCGTTCAGGAGGGTCGCGGTGGCGCCGCCGCGATTTTCGTTCATCCGGGGAGTGTTCGTCCACGTTTGGGTGGCCGGATCAAATACCTCGTTCACTGCGAGGAACCCGCTTTCCAAAGTCACGCCACCAATCACCATGACCGTTCCATCTGGAAGACGAACAGCGCGATGATTCGAACGATGAAAATTCATCGGAGTCGTCGCAGAGAAAACCCTCGCGACTGGATCGTATAAATCAACCTCGTCCTGTGGACTGGTGCCCGTAAATCCCCCAGTCACCAGAACGCGTCCGTCGAGTAGACGTTTCGCTTCATGATTGGCGCGTGCGACTTTCATTTGGCTCGCCAACAGGGTGAAATTTTGAGTAGCGGGATCGTAGATCTCGGCGGTGGCCGAGGCCGCCTGTCCTACATAACCCCCGGTGACCAAGACGGTGCCATCATCCAACTTAACCGCGGCGTGACTTGACCGATTCAAAGGCGTGCTCGCAAGCACGGTGAAGGTCAGATTGACCGGATCACAAATCTCGGCGTTCTTGCCGCCCACGATCAAGACATTTCCGTCAGCCAGAAGCGTGGCGGTATGTCTGCTTCGAGCGGTCGCCATGAGCTTCGGAAACATAGTGAAGGTGCCGGTTGCGGGATTATAAATCTCGGCGGTTCTCAACTGCTGACCGCTGCTTAAATCGCCGCCCGTGACGAGGACGCGCCCATCGAGTAATTTGGTGGCGGTGTGATCGCCTCGGGCCGAAATGAGCGAACCCGTGGGGGTCAGCGTGTTGGTGGCCTTATCGTAAAGAAGCGCGCTATTGAGATCAGCGCTCTCGTTAATTCCGCCGACGATCAAGACCATGCCTGAATCCAACAACGTCGAGCTGTGAGCAGCGCGTTCCGGAATCAGCCCGACGGACGGATTTTCCGGAGCGGACGAAGAGGTGCAGACCGCGACAAAAGATAGGATGAGAGGGAGAAACCAACTTTTCACGTGTAGGGTTTGGACGGGGATGAACATTTATTATTCAAGAAACGCATCGCCTCGCAAAAGCGGTCGCACTCAGGCCAAATAATTATCATAAGGCGGCGTTTCTTACAACTCCGAAGTATGACGGACGACCGTTTGCTCGGCCCTGCGGAACGCTCGCAACTAGTTGAAACGGTCCCTTAAAGCAGCGCGCGCAGCGTGGTAACCGCACATTCCGTGCACTCCGCCACCCGGCGGCGTGGAGGACGAACACAAGTAGACGCCTTCGAGCGGCGTCCGATAGGGTTTGGCGCTTAAGATCGGCCGCGCGACGAGCTGAGCGAGGTTGGCGGCGCCGCCGTTAATGTCGCCCCCGACGAGGTTTGCGTTCGTCTTCTCGAGATCCGCCGCCGGGGTGCAGGTCCGCGCGATAATGCAATCGCGAAAGCCGGGCGCGAAACGTTCGATCTGTCGCTCGCATCGTTCGCTCATATCGACGGCGGAACCGTGCGGCACATGGCAGTAAGCCCACAAGGTGTGTTGATCGTTAGGCGCGCGTCCCTCGTCGAATAGGCTTTGCTGGGCGACGAGCACAAAGGGGCTCTCGGGATGTTTCCCCTGCGCCACTTCGCGCTCTCCCGCCGCGATTTCGTCCAGTGTTCCGCCCACATGAACGGTGCCGGCCCGGCGGCATGTTTCCGCAGTCCACGGAATCGGAGCGGAAAGCGCATAATCCATTTTAAACACTCCGGGCGCGTGCCGGAAGCCTTCGAGTCGGCTGCGATAACTCAATGGTAACCGATCGCCCGCCAAGCGGAGGAACTGCCACGAGGTCACGTCGAGCAGGACGGTGCGCGCCTGCGGCAACTCACCAAGATCGATCACGCGCCGGTTGAGTTCGATCGTGCCCCCGAGTTCGCGCAAATAAGCGGCCAGAGCATTCGTTATTGCCTGGGAGCCGCCGCGCGGAAGCGGCCACCCGATCGCGTGGCCCGCCATCCCCAAGACGAGACCGAAGGAGGCCGACGCAACAGCCTCCAGGGGCAGGAAGGAATGCGCGGCCATCCCGGCGAAAAGCGCGCGGGATTCTTCGCGCTTTAGGACAAGTCTCGCCAGCATTCTCGCCGGTAAGAGCGCAGCCGCGCCAAAACGGGCCAGTTGCAAGGGATGCTTCGGCAAATGAAGCATCGGCTGCAGGATCTCATCCGCGAGATTTTTCCAGTTGCGCACGAGTGGATCCATCAGGCGGCGGTAGTTATCGTCCTCCAGCTCAGCTGCCGTGGCACCGACGTCCCGGCGCAGCGCGGCCGCTCTCCCGCCGTCGAGAGGATGCGCGAGTGCGATTTCCGGCTGAATCCATTCCAGTCCCAGGCGGGCGAGCGGCAAAGTAGCAAAGAAAGGCGATCCAGCGCCGAGAGGATGAATCGCTGACCCGACATCATGGATGAAGCCGGGCAAGGTCAACTCCATCGAGCGAGCGCCTCCTCCGAGGCTATCGTTCGCTTCGAGCACCAGAACGGACCGCCCTTGGCCCGCCAGAGTGATGGCAGCAGCCAGACCGTTTGGTCCCGAGCCGACCACAACGGCATCGTATTCAGTCGGCATTGTTTTCGATCACTCCGCTCAAACTACCCGTTAACGAAAAGACATCACCTCCGTCGCTGAGCCGCGGGCAAAGTAAAGCCGACGTCCTGCCCGAGATCGAGATGACTTCCATGCAGGAGATTAACCGGGCCTGGGAACGCGTCGTGGGCGGCGATGTGAAATACCGTTTCGTGATCGACATGGCGACCTTGAAGGGCGAGAAAAAAACGGCCTAACCAATGCCGGCTAACGTTTTGCGGGCGACGCTGACAGGCAGCTGACCTTCCAAACCGGCGATGACTCGGAATCCGGCCTGTCATCGGGCGCAATAGAAACTGAGAGCAATTTTTCGTCCGAACCGCGACCTCGTGCTTATATTCAAGCACCGTTTTTAAAAATCCAATGAGCAACGACACAGCCACCGAAGCCAAGTGCCCTTTCCATCACACCGCCACCACCGCCGAAGCCACCACCGATCACGATTGGTGGCCGAATCGCTTGAAAGTGGAACTCCTCCATCATCATTCCGCGAAGTCCGATCCGATGGGCGGCGACTTCAATTACGCGCAGGAATTCAAGAGCCTCGACCTCGCGGCGGTGAAGGAAGATCTCGCCGCGCTCATGACCGACTCACAGGATTGGTGGCCGGCGGATTTCGGGCATTACGGCGGCCTCTTCATCCGCATGGCCTGGCACAGCGCCGGGACCTACCGCACCGGTGATGGCCGCGGCGGTGGTGGTCGCGGACAGCAGCGTTTCGCGCCGCTCAATAGCTGGCCGGACAACGTGAGCCTCGACAAGGCGCGTCGCCTTCTCTGGCCGATCAAGCAGAAGTATGGCCGCAAGATTTCCTGGGCCGACCTCATCATTCTCACCGGCAACGTCGCGCTCGAGACGATGGGGTTTAAGACATTCGGTTTCGCGGGCGGACGCGAGGACACTTGGGAGCCGGACCGTGATGTCTATTGGGGTCGCGAGACGACTTGGCTGGGCGGCGACGTTCGCTACGGGCATGGGTCGGAGGGCGTGGAAAAAGGCGGCGGCGTGCTGGTCTCCGATGACGACGCCGACGGCGACGTGCACACGCGCGACCTTGAGAACCCGCTCGCCGCCGTGCAGATGGGTTTGATTTACGTGAACCCGGAAGGGCCAGACGGCAATCCCGATCCCCTGCTCTCGGCGATTGATATCCGCGAGACCTTTGCCCGCATGGCCATGAACGACGAGGAAACGGTTGCGCTCATCGCCGGCGGCCACAGCTTTGGCAAGGCGCACGGCGCCGCCGAATCTTCCCACGTCTCGCCCGAACCCGAAGCGATGGGTCTGGAATACCAGGGCCTCGGGTGGAAGAACAGCTACGGCACCGGCAAAGGCGCCGATGCCATCACCAGCGGTCTCGAAGTGACCTGGACCAGCACGCCGACAAAGTGGAGCAACAGTTACTTCGAAAACCTGTTCGGCTACGAATGGGAACTAACGAAGAGCCCCGGCGGTGCGCAGCAGTGGAAGCCAAAAGGCGACGCGGGCGCCGGCACCGTGCCGCACGCCCACGATCCGTCGAAGCGGATTCAGCCATGCATGCTGACGACCGACCTCGCGCTGCGGATGGACCCGGCCTACGAAAAGATTTCGCGGCGTTTCTTGGAGAATCCGGACCAGTTCGCCGACGCCTTCGCGCGTGCCTGGTTCAAGCTCACGCATCGCGACATGGGACCGCGCGCTCGTTATCTCGGGCCGGAAGTTCCGGCGGAGGAACTTCTCTGGCAGGACCCCATTCCCGCGGTCGATCATCCGCTGGTCGAGGCATCGGATATCGCTGGGCTCAAAAGCAAGATTCTCGCGGCCGGTCTCTCCATCTCGGAACTGGTCTCGGTCGCCTGGGCTTCAGCATCCACCTTCCGTGGCTCCGACAAACGCGGCGGTGCGAACGGCGCCCGGCTTCGTCTCGCGCCGCAAAAAGACTGGGCCGTAAATCAACCCGCTCAGTTGGCGAAAGTGCTCAGCGCTTTGGAGAAGATCCAGGGCGAGTTCGAGAGCGGAGCGACCGGTGGCAAGAAGATCTCGCTCGCCGACTTGATCGTCCTCGCGGGCTGCGCCGCGGTCGAGCAGGCCGCGAAAAACGCCGGGCAGGAAGTCTCGGTTCCCTTCTCGCCCGGGCGCATGGATGCCTCGCAGGAGAAGACCGACGTCGAAGCCTTCGCTCCGCTCGAACCATTGGCCGACGGTTTCCGCAATTACCTCAAGGCCCGCTACAACGTGCCGGCGGAAGCGCTCCTGATCGACCGGGCGCAGTTACTCACCCTGAGCGCGCCCGAAATGACCGTGCTCGTGGGCGGCCTGCGCGTCCTCGGCGCGAACGTCGGAGGTGAGGAACATGGCGTCTTCACCCAGCGTCCGGCAGCCCTAACGAACGACTTTTTCGTGAACCTGCTCGGCATGAACACAGAGTGGAAGCCGGTCTCGAAAGATGCCGAGGTCTTTGAAGGTCGCGACCGCAAAACCGGTGCCGTGCAATGGACCGGCACCCGCGTCGATCTCATTTTCGGATCCAATTCTCAGCTCCGCCCGCTGGCGGAAGTTTACGCCTCCGCCGACTCGCAGACCAAGTTCGTCCAAGACTTCGTGGCGGCTTGGAACAAAGTGATGAACTTGGATCGCTACGACCTCGCCTAGAGCGCTGCACGCGCCATCTTCAAACCGGGCTTGAGCCCGGCCGACAACCCGGTATCCTCGCGAAATATGCATCGTGACTATCACCGCTGGTATTCTCAACGTCTCAATCGCGACATGGGCGTCGCCATTTATGGGAATTACGGCATGCCCATCCTCGCCTTCCCGACCAGCGGCGGCGACGAAATGGAGCAAGAAGGCCAGGGCATGATCCGCACCCTCGGCCCGTATCTGGACGCGGGCCGCATCCGCATCTTCTCGATCAACGGCGTGAACAACGATTCTTTCCAAAACAAAGGCGCGCACCCGTTCCATCGGAGTTGGCTGCAGGCGCAGTACGATGACTACGTGTCGAACGAAGTTTTTCCCTTCATCGATTCCCAATGCCAGACCGGTGGCATCCCGATTACGACCTACGGCGCATCGCTCGGCGCCTTTCATGCGGCCAACACTCTCTTCAAGCATCCCGACCGCGTGAAGCGCTGCTACGCGCTCTCCGGCGTTTACGACATGCGCGATTCCATGGACGGGATGTACGACGACAATTTCTATTTCAATAATCCGGTCGACTACATGGCCAACCAAAGTGACCCCTGGTTCCTTCATCAGCTCGGGAGCTGCGACATCCATCTCGCGACCGGCTGCGGCCCATGGGAAGTGCCCGGCCCGACCTACCGCATGTCCGAGGTGCTCAAGAGCCGCGGCATTCACCATTCGTTGGACGATTGGGGCCCGAAGGGCGGGCACGAGTGGCCCTACTGGCATCACCAGATGTGGGAGTA